>SCNI01000009.1 GCA_005502775.1 Microbacteriaceae bacterium 3FA27C10 | reverse complement strand
CAGAAAGGCCCCGCCGATGATCCGCGTGCTCCTCGCCGACGACCAGTCCCTCATCCGCACGGCCGTCGCCGAGCTGGTGTCGAACGAGCCCGGCTTCGAGGTGGTCGGCGAGGCCTCGAACGGGCGCGAAGCCCTCGAACGCGTCATCGAGCTGCACCCCGACGTGGTGCTCATGGACATCCGGATGCCCGTGATGGACGGTATCCAGGCCACCGAGGCGATCTGCGCCGACCCCTCCCTCAGCGGCACGCGCATCGTCGTGCTGACGACCTTCGAGGAGGACGAGAACGTGCTGCTCGCCCTGCGCGCCGGCGCCTCGGGCTTCATCGGCAAGGGAACGGATGCAGCCGAGCTGATGCACGCCATCCGGGTGGTGCACGACGGCGAGGCGCTGCTCTCGCCCCGCGCCACGAAGACGCTGATCCGGCGCTACACGGCCCCGCCCGAGCCGCGCACGCTGCCCGAGCCCGCCGAGCTCGCGCTGCTCACGGAGCGGGAGCGCGAGATCCTGCTGCTCGTGGCCCGCGGGCTCTCGAACGCCGACATCGCCCGGCAGCTCGTGATCTCGCCCCAGACCGCGAAGACGCACGTCAACCGCATCATGCCCAAGCTCGCCGCGCACGACCGCGCCCAGCTCGTGATCATGGCCTACGAGTCCGGCCTCCTCATCCCCGGCGAGGGGTAGCCCCCCTCCCCCCCTGGTCGAGAAGTCGCAATGTGCCCTTACTCGAGCGTCTGAGGGGCCGAATGCGACGGGTCGATGGGGGTTTCGAGTGGCGGCTCGGGGGTGAAGCGGTAGCCCATGCCCGCCTCGGTGAGCAGGTGGTGCGGATGCGCGGGGTCGGGCTCCAGCTTCTTGCGCAGCTGCCCGAGATACAGGCGCAGGTAGCCCGTCTCCTTCACGCGGTCGGTGCCCCACACCTCGGTCAACAGCTCCTGGTGGGTCACGAGCCTCCCGGGGTTGCGCACGAGCAGGTCGAGGATCTTCCACTCCGTCGGCGTCAACCGGATGGCGCTGCGGTCGCCGTCGCGGGTCACCTGCCGCGCCACGAGATCGACCGTCACGCCCCCGAACGACACGCTCGGCGCATCCGTGGCCCCGCCCGGGCCGGTGATGGTGCGGCGGGTGAGGGCGCGGATGCGGGCGAACAGCTCGTCCATCGCGAAGGGCTTCGTGACGTAGTCGTCGGCGCCGGCGTCGAGGGCGTCGACCTTGTCGGCCGAACCCGTGCGGCCCGACACCACGAGGATGGGCACGGGCGACCAGCCGCGCACCGCCGCGATCACGGCGAGGCCGTCGAGCGCGGGCATGCCGAGATCGAGCATGAGCAGATCGGGATGCTCGGCCGCCGCGAGGCGGATGGCCGCCGCCCCGTCGGCCGCCGTGACCACGTCGTAGCCCTGCGAGCCGAGGGTGATGCGGAGCGCGCGGAGGATCTGCGGGTCGTCGTCGGCGATGAGGATCTTCACGGGGAGGTCCTTTCGTGAGGCGGGGTGGAGGCGACCGGCCCGGCGGGGTCGCCCGGCGCCGCCACCGGCAGCGTCACCACCATCGTGAGCCCGCCGCCGGGGGTCTCCTCGGCCTCGAGCGTGCCGCCCATGCCCTCCACGAAGCCCTTCGAGAGGGCGAGACCGAGACCGAGACCGGTGAGGTTGTCGGTGTCGCCGAGGCGCTGGAACGGCACGAAGACCTCGTCGCGCCGTTCCGGCGGGATGCCCGGGCCACGGTCGACGATCCGCAGCTGCACGCTCCCGGCGAAGGCGCTGGCGGTGACGAGCACGCGCTCGCCCTCGGGGGTGTAGCGCAGGGCGTTGGACAGCAGGTTCACGAGCACGCGGTCGAGCAGCACCGGATCGGCGAGGAACTCGGGCAGGGCGCCCGGAACATCGAGATCGACCTGCTCGGGCCCCAGGTCGAGCTCGTCGAGCACGGCCGGCAGCACGTCGTCGAAGTCCACCGGCGCGAGCGAGACGCCGAGCACCCCGGCCTGCAGCCGGCTCACGTCGAGCAGGTCGGTGAGCAGCTGCGCCAGGGTGGCGAGGCTCTCTTCGGCGGTGGCGAGCAGTTCGTCACGCTCGCCGGCGGTGAGCTCTCCGTGCTCGTGCGCTTCCCGCGCCTCCACCGCAGAGCCGTCACCGCCCGCAACCCGCGCGCCCTGCGCACCCGACGCGCCCGACGCCACCTCGGCGCGCAGGCCCGTCACGGCGGCGGTCGCCGCCGCGAGCGGCCGGCGCAGGTCGTGCCCGACAGCCGCGAGCAGAGCGCTGCGCACCCGGTCGGCGGCGGCGAGCGGTGCCATCTCCCGCGCGGTCTCCTCGAGGTTCGCATGTTCGAGCGCGGCCGCGATCTGCACCACGATCACGGCGAGCAACCGCCGATCGGATGCCTGCAGCGCGCGCCCGCGCAGCTCCAGCGCGGTCTCGTCGTCGACGGTCACGCTGACCACCCCCACCGCGGGTTCGCCGGTGCCGGCCACGACCGGGACGGCCACCAGCGGCACAGCCTCAGCCGGGGCGCCCGCCTCGGCGAGCACCCGCCCGGCGCGCACGAGGCGCACGGAGACGAGCCCGAACGCCTCCCGGGTCTGCATGACGAGCGCCTGCAGGGCGTCCTCGCCCCGCAGCACGCTGCCCGCCACCGTCGCCACGAGCTCCGCCTCGGCGGCCGAGCGCCGGGCCCGCCGCGAGCGCCGCGCCGCCTGGTCGACCACGATCGACACGAGCACCGCGATCACCACGTAGAGCAGCAGCGCGACCAGGTGCAATGGATCGGCCACGGTCACCGTGTACAGCGGCGCCACGAAGAAGAAGTCGAGCGTGAACCCGCTCAGCACGGCCGCGAACAAGGCCGGCCAGATGCCGCCGATGAGCGCGGCCACCACCACGAGCAGCTGGTAGCCCAGCACCTCGGTGGTGATCGACTGCTCGCTGCGCAGCGCCGTCAGCAGCCAGGTCAGCAGCGGCCCCGCCACCACCGCGAACCCGAAGCCGTAGACGCGCCGCCGCACGCTCAGCGAGCCGCCGACGCCCGGTAGGGGCACGCGCAGCCGCCCGCCCGCCGCCGCGTGCGTGACGATGTGCACGTCGATGTCGCCCGATTCCCGGATGACGGTCGCCCCGATCCCCGGGCCCGTCACGAGCGCCGCGACGCGGCTGCGCCGGCTCACCCCGATCACGAGCTGCGTGGCGTCGGAGCTCCGCGCGAACTCCACGAGGGCCGACGGGATGTCGTCGCCGACCACCTGATGGAAGCTCCCGCCGAGGCTCTCCACGAGCATCCGCTGTGCCTCGAGGGCGCCCGGGTTCGGCTCGCGCAGCCCGTCCTGCGCGGTCACGTGCACGGCGAGCAGGCGCCCGCCGGCCGAGCGGGCCGCGATGCGGGCGCCCCGCCGCAGCAGCGTCTCGCCCTCGGGCCCGCCGGTGAGCGCCACCACCACGCGTTCGCGCGCCTCCCACTTGTCGCCGATGCCGTGCTCCGCGCGGTACTTCTGCAGCGAGGAGTCCACCTCGTCGGCGAGCCAGAGCAGTGCGAGCTCGCGCAGGGCGGTGAGGTTGCCGAGCCGGAAGTAGTTCGACAGCGCCGCATCCACCCGCGCCGCCGGGTAGACCTGCCCCTCGGCGAGGCGGTCGCGGAGCGCCTGCGGGGCCAGGTCGACGACCTCGATCTGATCGGCCGAGCGCAGCACCGCATCCGGGATCGTCTCCCGCTGCGGCACCCCCGTGATGGCCTGCACCACGTCGTTCAGCGACTCGATGTGCTGGATGTTCACGGTCGACAGCACGTCGATCCCCGCGTCGAGCAGCGCCTCGACGTCGCTCCACCGCTTCTCGTGGGCGAGACCGGGGGCGTTCGTGTGGGCAAGTTCGTCGACGAGGGCGATCTGCGGCGCCCGGGCGAGCACGGCGTCGAGGTCCATCTCCTCGAGCTCGACACCGCGGTGCCGGATGCGCCTCCGCGGCACGATCTCGAACCCCGCGGTCATCGAGGCGGTGCCGGCCCGGCCATGGGTCTCGACGACCGCGATCACCACGTCTCTTCCGGCCGCGCGCAGCCGCCGTCCCTCCTCGAGCATCGCGTAGGTCTTGCCCACGCCCGGCGCCGCCCCGAGCAGCACGCGCAGCCGCCCGCGCTTCACGCGCGCTTCCCCGGGAATCCCGAGGTCGCGGCCCTGCACGAGCGCCTCGACGAGATCATGACCCTGCGACTCCTCCAGCCCGCGTGCCGCCGCGACGCGGGGCACTTGCACTAGAGCGTATTCGGCGGCGGTGGGCGGGTCGAGCCGCAGGCCGAGTCGAGGTCCGAGTCGAGGGCCGAGCCGCAGGCTCATCCCCTTCGGTATTCAGTCTTGCTATCTACCGGTAGTCGGCGTTACTATCTACTGGTAGTCAGCAACACCGAGTAGTAAGGCGGTCCGATGGCCAAACAGATGACCGAGATGCTCAAGGGCACCCTCGAGGGCGTGGTCCTGGCCACCCTGGCCAGCCGGCCGGCCTACGGCTACGAGATCACGGCGCGACTGCGCGACCAGGGCTTCTCCGACATCGTCGAGGGCACCGTGTACGCGCTGCTGCTGCGGATCGAGCAGCGCGGCCTCGTCGACGTGACGAAGGTCGCGTCGGAGAAGGGCCCGCCCCGCAAGGTCTACTCGCTCAACGCGGCCGGGCGCGACTACCTGGACGAGTTCTGGAGGAGCTGGAGCTTCCTCGCCGAGCGCATCGAACAGCTCCACCACCAGATCGAGAACACACCGAACACTCACGAAGGAGAGAAGTGACATGGCTGCGAAGTGGATCGAGGTCCTGACCGGATCGCTCGAACAGAAGAAGCAGTACCGCCAGGCGGTGGCGCGCATCGACGCGCTCCCCGAGCCCCACCGGGCCGCCGCCAAGGCGATCAGCCGCTACCTGATGTACTCCGGCGGCATCACCGACGGCGACACCCTCGTCACCATGGTGGCCGACCACGCCGACCTCTGGGAGCGGGCCGCTCTCGACGGCACCGCGGTGCGCGACATCGTCGGCGACGACCCGGTGGAGTTCGCCGAGCAGTTCGCCCGGGCCTACTCCAGCGTCCAGTGGATCGACAAGGAGCGCCGGCGCCTCACCGCCGCGATCGACGAAGCGGCCCCCGAGGCCTGACGGTCACCGAGGCAGGGGGAGTAGGCAGATGTCCGACCACCAGTCCCCCGCACCCGCCATCCGGGTGCGGGGCATCACCAAGTCGTTCTCGAACGTCCCCGTGCTGCGCGGCGTCGACTTCGACGTGGCGCCCGGCACGATCTTCGCGCTGCTCGGCTCGAACGGGGCCGGCAAGACCACGCTCGTGCGCATCCTGTCGACCCTGCTCCGAGCGGATGGCGGAGCCGCGAGCGTGCACGGCTTCGACGTCGCCACGTCACCCGGCGAGGTGCGCGAGTCGATCAGCCTCACCGGCCAGTTCGCCGCGGTCGACGAGGTGCTGAGCGGGCGGGAGAACCTCGTGCTCGTCGCCCGGCTCCGCCACCTGAAGAATCCGGGGGCGATCGCCGACGCGCTGCTCGCCCGGTTCTCACTCACCGAGGCCGGCGGCCGGCGCGCCGCCACCTACTCGGGAGGCATGCGCCGCCGGCTCGACATCGCGATGAGCCTCATCGGCAGCCCCTCGGTGATCTTCCTCGACGAACCCACCACGGGGCTCGACCCGCAGGCGCGCCTCGAGGTGTGGCAGACGGTGAAGCAGCTCGCCGGGCAGGGCACCACGGTGCTGCTCACCACGCAGTACCTCGACGAGGCCGAGCATCTCGCCGACCGCATCGCCATCCTGCACCGGGGCGTCATCATCCAGAACGGCACGCTCGCCGAGCTGAAGCAGCTCCTGCCCCCGGCCACGGTCGAGTACGTGGAGAAGCAGCCCTCCCTCGAGGAGGTCTTCCTCGCCCTGGTCGGCGAGGCCCCTGAAGCCGATCCCGCCGACGCCCCGTCCGGCGCGGCCGATCCGGCGCCCTCACGAAAGGAACACCGATGACCACGCACGTCCTCGGCGACACCGGCGTTCTGACCGGCCGCTCGCTGCGCCACATCCTCCGCAGCCCCGACACGATCATCACCACCGCGGTCACCCCGGTGGCCCTGATGCTGCTGTTCGTGTTCGTGCTGGGTGGGGCGATCACGACCGGCTACGACGGCTCCTACGTCGACTACATGCTCCCCGGCATCCTGCTCATCACGATCGCCTCGGGCGTCGCGTACACCTCGTACCGGCTGTTCCTCGACCTCCAGGGCGGCATCTTCGAGCGCTTCCAGTCGATGCCGATCGCCCGGTCGAGCGTGCTCTGGGCGCACGTGCTCACCTCGCTGGCCGCGAACCTCGTATCGGTGGTGATCGTCACCGGGGTCGCACTGATCCTCGGGTTCCGGAGCGGAGCATCCGTCGGCGCGTGGCTCGCGGTGGCCGGCATCCTCATCCTGTTCACCCTCGCACTCACCTGGATCGCGGTGGTCGCGGGGCTGTCGGCGAAGTCGATCGACGGGGCGAGCGGCTTCAGCTACCCGCTGATCTTCCTGCCCTTCATCAGCTCCGCGTTCGTGCCCACCGACTCGATGCCCGGGCCCGTGGCCTGGTTCGCCGAGAACCAGCCGGTGACGAGCATCGTCGACACCCTCCGCGCGCTGTTCGCCCAGCAGTCGGTCGGCACCGACATCTGGATCGCCCTGGCGTGGCTGGTGGGCATCCTGGTGGTCGCCTACCTGGCCGCGGTCGCGCTGTACCGCCGCAAGCTGAGCTGAGCTGCTGAGCTGAGCCGGGCCGGCAGCTCAGAGCCGTGGCCGTTCCGTTCGAGGTCAGTAGAGCCGCTCCGGGTGCAGGGGGCGGCGGCGGATGTCGTGCAGTGCCACGGGCCGCGCGATGACGAAGGCGACGAGGTCTCCGGCCTGCACGTCGACGGGCAGCACGCACTGCAGGTCACCATAGCGACGGCAGGGCCGCGCCACGAAGAGGGCCTCCTGCGCCCGCGAGCGCCGGCCGATCAGCCGGAAGGTGCTCTCCAGCGGTTCGCAGCCGTCGAGGTCGGCGTCGACCCAGAGGTCGTAGCCGTCGCCGGCGGGCGAGACGGTGACCGCTTCGACGGTCGTGACGACGACCGCGCAATGCCGCTCCCCGGCCGCCGCCGACCAGGATCTCGCGGCGGATTCGGCGACCCGCGTGCAGGGCGTCCCTGCAGCCCGGGCCATTGCCGTCATCGACTCCCCGGCGATCGTGACGTCGTCGCGGGTCACCGCGGCCGCCCGGGGCCAGAGCGCCAGGTCGGGATGCTCGATGTGGTGACGGCGGTACCAGTTGAGGGTGTGGACCATGCTCATGACGCCACCCCCGCCCGCAGCTGGCGGCAGCTGATCGACCCGGCACAGGGCACGACGATCAGGTCGCCGACGGCCAGGTCCTCCGGCAGCGCCACGACGGCGTTCCCGAGCTGGAAGGGGCGACTGCGCCGGGTCGAGACGCGCCCGATCATCCGCGCCTCCTCGAGGCACGCGGAGGCGGCACCGAGCTCGGCGTCGAGCGTCAGCACCCCGGGGCGCTCGATCGACGTCACGCGGGCGACGACGACGGAGGCCTGCTCCGTGTCCGAGGGGCGCCCGTGAGTTCCGGGCACGACGGCGGCGGCGCTGTGCACACAGGGCGTGTCGCAGATGTCGACGAGCCGCAGCAGCGAGACGCCCGACACGATCACATCGGTGGTGGTCGGGTGGGTCCACTCCGGCCACCGGTCGATGGCGAGAGGGTCGGGGATGCTGGCGCGGAGGGTGGGAAGGATGCTGGTGAGAGTCACGGAAGAAGGTCTACGCCGCCCACGGGAGCGCGTGGAGGGTTCCTAACGGGATACGAGCGCCGACGCCCCGAATCCTGACGGGAATCCTCATCCCGGCACGACCCCGCGGGTGCGGCGACAGGATTCTGTATGGGTTTCCGGCCGTGCGGGCGGTCGGGCGTCAGTAAGTCGTTAGGACGCCCGATCGGCCCCGATCCGGCGAGCATGATCATCATCCGTACCCGTGCGCCCACCCTGGGCGCCTGTCGGATGGAGAACACAGTGCTCGACGTCGTTTACATCGTCGCGATCCTCGCCGTCTTCGGCGTGATCGCTCTGGTCGCCTGGGGGGTCGGGAAGCTGTGATCGTTCTCGAACTCGTCGCCGCGGTGCTCGGTGTGGCCGGAGTGGCCTACCTGATCGTCGCCCTCGTGAAGCCGGAGAAGTTCTGACATGGAAGCATGGCTTCTCGTCGCCCAGCTGGCGACCCTCGCGATCATCCTCGCGGTGATCTACCGCCCTCTGGGCGACTTCATCGCGTGGACCTTCACGTCCACGAAGGACCTCAAGGTCGAACGCGGTCTCTACCGCGTCGTCGGCGTCGACCCGGCCCGGGAGCAGAGCTGGCGCGCCTACCTCAGCAGCGTGCTCGCGTTCTCGCTCCTCGGGGTGCTCTTCGTCTACGCCATCCAGCGGCTCCAGGCCGTTCTGCCCTACTCCCTCGGGTTGCCCGCGGTTCCCGAAGGACTGTCGTTCAACACCGCCGCCGCCTTCGTGACCAACACGAACTGGCAGTCCTACTCGCCTGAGGTGACGATGGGTTACACGGTGCAGATCGCCGGTCTGGCCGTGCAGAACTTCGTCTCGGCCGGCGTGGGACTCGCCGTCGCGATCGCGCTGATCCGCGGCTTCTCGCGCCGCAGCACGGGAACGCTCGGCAACTTCTGGGTGGACCTCACCCGGGCCACGTTCCGCATCCTGCTGCCGCTCGCCGTGATCTCGTCGATCGTGCTGATCGCCGGCGGCGTCATCCAGAACTTCAACGGCTTCACCGACGTGACCACGCTCACGGGTGGCACCGCGACCATCCCGGGCGGACCCGTGGCCTCCCAGGAGGCCATCAAGATGGTCGGCAACAACGGCGGCGGCTTCTTCAACACCAACTCCGCGCATCCGTTCGAGAATCCGACGCCGTGGACGAACCTGTTCGAGATCGTGCTGATGCTCGCCATCCCGTTCTCGCTCCCGCGCGCCTTCGGCAAGATGGTCGGCGACAACCGCCAGGGCTACGCGATCCTCGCGGCGATGGGCACCCTGTTCCTCGTCTCGGTGGCGGCCCTGACGACGTTCGAGATCATCGGGTCGGGCACCGGCCCGCAGCTCGCGGGCGGTGCGATGGAGGGCAAGGAGCAGAGGTTCGGCATCGCCGCGTCGACGCTCTTCGCCACCACGTCGACGATCACCTCGACCGGCGCCGTGAACTCGATGCACGACAGCTTCACCTCGCTCGGCGGCATGATGACCCTGTTCAACATGATGCTCGGCGAGATCGCGCCCGGCGGCATCGGGGCGGGCATGTACGGCATCCTGATCATCGCGATCATCACCGTGTTCATCGCGGGGCTGCTCGTCGGCCGCACCCCGGAGTACCTGGGCAAGAAGCTCGGCCCGCGCGAGATCAAGCTGGCGAGCCTCTACATCCTCGCCACGCCCACCCTCGTGCTGGTCGGCACCGCCCTGAGCTTCGCCATCCCGGCCATCCGCGACGACGTCACCACGACCTCGATCTGGAACCCGGGGCTGCACGGCTTCACCGAGGTGCTCTACGCCTTCACGAGCGCGGCCAACAACAACGGCTCGGCGTTCGCCGGGCTCACGGCCAACACGCCGTGGTTCAACACCGCGCTCGGCGTGGTGATGCTGCTGGGCCGCTTCGTGCCGATCGTGTTCGTGCTCGCCCTCGCCGGCTCCCTCGCCTCGCAGGGCCGGGTGCCGGTCACCGCCGGCACGCTGCCCACCCACCGCCCGCAGTTCGTGGGCCTCCTCCTCGGCGTGATCCTGATCGTCGTCGCTCTCACCTACTTCCCCGTGCTCGCACTCGGACCGCTCGCCGAAGGGCTCGTCTGATGTCCAGGAAGGACAGCATGTCCACCATCACCCCGACCAGCTCACCCGAGCCGTCGACCCGACCCGCCGCCGCCGAGCACACGCCCGGTGCGCGCACCTTCAGCCTCAGCCAGCTCGCGAACGGGCTGCCGGGGGCCCTGCGCAAGCTCGATCCGCGCGAGATGTGGCACAACCCCGTCATGTTCCTCGTGGAGATCGGCGCCGCCCTCACCACGATCATCGCCGTCGCCCAGCCCTTCCTGCCCGCCGAGACCGGCCCTCAGGCCACCTCGCTGGCCTTCACCTGGTCCATCGCGGTCTGGCTCTGGCTGACGGTGCTGTTCGCGAACCTCGCCGAGTCCGTGGCCGAGGGCCGCGGCAAGGCCCAGGCCGCCACCCTGCGAGCCACTCGCACGAGCACCATGGCCGCCCGGGTCGTCGGCTACGACGCGAGCGGCGACCCGGCTGCACTGCGGGCCACGACGTCTCCGGTGGCCTCGGCCGACCTGAAGCTCGGTGACGTGGTGGTGGTCGTGGCCGGAGAGCTCGTGCCCGGTGACGGCGACATCATCGACGGCATCGCCTCCATCGACGAGTCGGCCATCACGGGCGAGTCCGCCCCGGTGGTGCGGGAGTCCGGCGGCGACCGCAGCGCGGTCACGGGCGGCACCCGCGTGCTCTCCGACCGGGTCGTGGTGAAGATCACCTCCAAGCCCGGCGAGACCTTCGTCGACCGCATGATCCGCCTCGTCGAGGGCGCCTCGAGGCAGAAGACGCCGAACGAGATCGCCCTCAACATCCTGCTCGCCAGCCTGTCGGTCATCTTCCTGATCGTGGTGCTCACCCTGGGCCCGATCGCCGGGTACTCGGATGCCGCCCCCTCGATCGCCGTGATGGTCGCCCTGCTGGTGTGCCTCATCCCGACGACCATCGGGGCCCTGCTCTCGGCCATCGGCATCGCCGGCATGGACCGCCTGGTGCAGCGCAACGTGCTGGCCATGTCGGGCCGCGCCGTCGAGGCGGCGGGCGACGTCACCACCCTGCTGATGGACAAGACCGGAACGATCACCTACGGCAACCGCCGCGCCTCGGAGTTCCGGGCGCTCACCGGGGTCGACGCCGTCGCCCTCCGCGATGCGGCCGCGCTCTCCTCGCTCTCCGACCCGACGCCCGAGGGCAAATCGATCGTCGACCTGGCTGAGCAGCAGGGCTTCCACCGCCCCTCGTCGGTCGACGGGGAGATCGTGCCGTTCACCGCACAGACCCGCATGAGCGGCATCGACTTCGCCGACGGCCGCCAGATCCGCAAGGGCGCCGGCTCGGCCGTCACCGCCTGGGCCCGGGAGACCGGCACGGCGGGCAGCTCGCTGTTCGACGAGCTGCAGCTGCAGACCGACGCGATCGGCGAGCTCGGCGGCACCCCGCTCGTCGTCGCCGTGAAGTCGGCCGACGGCCCCGCCGAGATCCTCGGCGTGGTCTACCTGAAGGACATCGTGAAGGAGGGCATGGCGAGCCGCTTCGCCGAGCTGCGCTCGATGGGCATCCGCACGGTCATGATCACCGGCGACAACCCGCTCACCGCCAAGGCGATCGCCGCCGAGGCCGGAGTCGACGACTACCTCGCCGAGGCCACCCCGGAGGACAAGCTGGCGCTGATCAAGAAGGAGCAGGAGGGCGGGCGCCTCGTCGCCATGACCGGCGACGGCACGAACGACGCCCCGGCCCTGGCGCAGGCGGATGTCGGCGTGGCCATGAACACGGGCACCTCGGCCGCGAAGGAGGCCGGCAACATGGTCGACCTCGACTCCGACCCCACGAAGCTCATCGACATCGTGGCCATCGGCAAGCAGCTGCTGATCACCCGCGGAGCGTTGACGACCTTCTCGATCGCGAACGACGTGGCGAAGTACTTCGCCATCATCCCGGCCATGTTCGCCGCGGTGTTCCCCGGGCTCGGCCTGCTCAACATCATGGGCCTGCACTCGCCGGCGTCGGCGATCCTCTCCGCGGTGGTCTTCAACGCCCTCGTGATCGTCGTGCTCATCCCGCTGGCCCTGCGAGGCGTGAAGTACCGGCCGATGTCGGCCTCGCGCATCCTCAACCGCAACATCCTCATCTACGGGCTGGGCGGAGTGATCGCCCCGTTCATCGGGATCAAGATCATCGACCTCGTCGTCAGCCTCATCCCCGGCTTCTAGAAAGAACAGGACAACGAAATGGCTACCAATCGCGGGTTCGCCCGCCCCTACTGGGTCGCGCTGCGGTACATGGTCGTCGCGACGGTCGTGCTCGGCATCGCCTACCCCGTCGCCATCCTGGGCGTCGGACAGCTCGCCCTGCCCGCTCAGGCTAACGGCTCGGTCGTGACCGTCGACGGTGCACCCGTCGGCTCGTCGTTGATCGGCCAGTCGTTCACCGACGCCGACGGCAACGCCCTGCCCCAGTGGTTCCAGTCGCGGCCCTCCGCGGCCGGCTACGACGGAGGCGCCTCGGTCGGCTCGAACTACGGGCCCGAGAACGAGGACTTCATCGCCGCGATCGAAGCCCGGAAGGCCGCCATCGCCGAGAGCGACGGCGTGTCGGAGGCCGACATCCCGGTGGATGCGCTCACCACCTCGGGCTCCGGCCTCGACCCGCACATCAGCCCGGCGTACGCCGACGAGCAGGTCGCCCGCATCGCCCAAGCCCGGGGCCTCGACCAGGCGGCCGTGCAGGGACTGGTCGACCGCTTCGTGCAAGGGCGCGACCTCGGCTACCTCGGCGAGCCGACGGTCAACGTCCTGCAGCTGAACGTGGCCCTGAGCCAGCTGGGCCGATGACGCTCCGATCCGCCCGGAGGGCGCGATGAAGCAGGGGCGGCTCCGGGTTCTTCTCGGAGCCGCCCCCGGCGTCGGCAAGACCTACGCCATGCTCGAAGAAGGACGGCGGCTGCGCTCCCTGGGCAAGGACGTGGTGGTGGCGGTCGTCGAGACGCACGGCCGCGCCGCCACCAAGGCGATGACCGCGGGGTTCGAGATCATCCCGCGCACCCTGGTCTCCCACCGCGGGGTGCAGCTCGAGGAGATGGACCTCGACGCCGTCATCGCCCGCGCGCCCGAATACGCCCTCGTCGACGAGCTCGCCCACACCAACGCCCCCGGTCTCGCCCACGAGAAGCGGTGGCGAGACGTCGAGACGCTGCTGGATGCCGGCATCAACGTGATCTCCACCGTGAACATCCAGCACATCGAGTCGCTCAACGACGTGGTGCAGGCCATCACCGGAGTGCCGCAACGGGAGACGATCCCGGATGCGGTGCTGCGCGAGGCCGACCAGATCGAGGTCGTCGACCTCGCCCCGCAAGCCCTCCGCGACCGCCTCTCGGAGGGCGTCGTGTACCCGGAGGCGCGCATCGACGCCGCGCTGTCGAACTACTTCCGGCTCGGCAACCTCACCGCCCTGCGCGAACTCGCGCTGCTCTGGCTCGCCGACGAGGTGGACTCCTCGCTGCAGAAGTACCGCACCGAGCACGGCATCGGCCAGAAGTGGGAGGCGCGCGAACGCGTCGTCGTCGCGCTCACCGGCGGGCCCGAGGGCGAGACGCTCCTGCGGCGCGGCTCACGCATCGCCGCCCGCTCGGCCGGCGGCCAGCTGCTCGCCGTGCACGTCACCAGCCAGGACGGCCTCCGGCAGGCGAACCCCGGCGCCCTCGCCGCCCAGCGCTCCCTCGTGGAGAGCCTCGGCGGGAGCTTCCATCAGGTGGTCGGCAGCGACATCCCGGTGGCGCTCGTCGAGTTCGCGAAGGCCTCCAACGCCACCCAGCTGGTCATCGGGGTGAGCCGGCGCAGCCGCATCGCCGCCCTGGTCACCGGGCCCGGGATCGGATCCACGGTCATCCGCGAGTCCGGCGACATCGACGTACACATCGTCAACCACGCGGCAGCCGGCAGCCGCTTCTCGCTCCCCCACCCGCACGGCTCGCTCACCCTGCGCCGCCGGGTCTACGGCTTCCTGCTCGCCTTCGTCGGCGGCCCCCTGCTCACCTGGCTGCTCGCCTCGTTCCGCAACGACGACTCCATCACCTCCGACGTGCTCAGCTACCAGCTGCTCGTCGTGATCGTCGCGCTCGTCGGCGGCATCTGGCCCGCCCTGTTCGCCGCGATCCTCAGCGGCTTCACCCTCGACTTCTTCTTCGTCGATCCGCTCTACACGGTCACGGTCGACGAACCGCTGCACCTGCTCGCCCTCGTGCTCTACGTGGTGATCGCCGTGCTGGTCTCGATCGTCGTCGACCAGGCCGCGCGCCGCAGCCGGGCGGCCCGGCGCTCCGCCGCCGAGTCGGAGTTGATCGCCGGCGTCGCCGGAGAGGTGCTGCGCGGCCAGGATGCCTTCCAGGCCTTCGTGACGCGCACCCGGGAGGCTTTCGGGCTGACCGGGGTGCGCATCCTGATCGGCGACCGCGTGCTCGCCACTGACGGCGAGCCCGCCGGGGCCGGCGCCGGAGGGGACGGGCCCACCACGGACGGCACCACGACAGACGGCGCCACCACGGACGGCGCCGTCGACCGGGTGCCGATCAACGACCAGGCGGTGCTCGAGCTGCACGGCCGGGCCCTGCAGTCGTCCGACCGGCGGCTGCTCGGGGTGATCGTGTCGCAGCTCGCCTCCGCGCTCGAGCACGCCGACCTCCAGGAGACCGCCCGCGAGATGGCTCCCCTGGCGGCCGCCGACAAGGTGCGGAGCGCGCTCCTCGCCGCCGTCGGGCACGACCTCCGCCGACCGCTCGCCGGAGCCACCGCCGCGGTGACCGGGCTGCGGACTCCCGGGTCGACGCTGACGGACGCCGATCGTGACGAACTCCTCGACACCGCCGAGACCTCGCTCAAGCAGCTCACCGACCTGCTCACCGACCTGCTCGACGTGAGCCGGGTTCAGGCCGGCGTCCTCGCCGTGACCCTCCAGCCCGTCGACCTCGACGACCTCGTGCCCACGGCGCTCGAGGAGCTCGGCGTCGGCCCGGAGACGGTCGACCTCGACATCCCCCACGACCTCCCCCAGCTGGAGGCCGACCCGGGCCTGCTCGAACGGGTCATCGTGAACGTGCTCTCGAACGCGCTCAAGTACACGCCGGCCGATCACAAGGTCGTGATCGCGGCATCCGCGTTCCACGACACCGTGCAGGTCAGGGTCATCGACCGCGGCCCCGGCGTTCCGGAGGACCGCCGGGAAGACATCTTCGTGCCCTTCCAGCGTCTGGGCGACACCGACAACACCGCGGGCCTCGGACTCGGGCTGGCCCTCTCGAAAGGCTTCATCGAAGGCATGAACGGCACCCTCGAGTTCGAGGAGACCCCGCTCGGCGGGTCGACGATGGTGATCACCCTGAAAGCGGTCACCGCGTGAGGATCCTGATCGCCGACGACGACCCGCAGATCCTCCGCGCCCTCCGGGTCACGCTCGGCTCGCAGGGGCACGAGATCATCACCGCCGACGACGGGATGCGCACCATCGCCGCCGCGTCCACGCATCCGCCCGACCTGCTGATCGTCGACCTGGGCATGCCCCGCCTCGACGGGATGGAAGTGATCCGCACCGTCCGCGGCTACTCGCAGCTGCCCATCCTCGTCGTCTCCGGCCGAACCGACGCCGCCGACAAGGTCGACGCCCTCGACGCCGGCGCCGACGACTACGTCACCAAGCCGTTCGCCATCGACGAGCTGCTCGCCCGGGTGCGGGCCCTCACCCGACGCTCCCCGGTCGCGGTCAGCCAGCCGGTCGTCACCCTGAGCGGCGTGACCATCGACCTGGTCGCGCACGTCATCACGCGCGAAGGCCAGCGCAACGCCATCCGGCTCACCCCCACCGAGTGGAAGATCCTCGAGCTGCTGGTGCGCAACCCGCACCGCCTGCTGACCCACGCCGATCTCTTCACCGAGATCTGGGGAACACCGAACGTGCACGAGACCGGCTATCTGCGCCTCTACATCGGCCAGCTGCGCAAGAAGCTCGAACCCAACCCGTCGAGGCCGCAGCACATCCTCACCGAGACGGGCATGGGGTACCGCTTCGAACCGGATCCGCCCGGGAGCACCGCTCGCTGACGGGGCCGGGCCGCCGCCCATGTCTCTCGGTGCGCACGGGGTCGGTCGTCGGGTTCGGGAGGTATGCTTCCGTCAGTCGAGTTCAAGGGAGAACCATGACTGAAACACTGGCTGCGCCGTCCATCGCCTGGCGCACCGCACAATCCGGGCTGTGGGTCGCATCCGACTCCTCCGGTCGTCCGCTCGGCATTGTCACCGAGAAATGGGTGCACGGCTTCGTGGTGACCGGCCGCACGGGCCGCCACCTGGGCACCTACCCCTCGCTCGAGGCGGCCGAGGCCGCGCTCGAGGAGTCCCTCGCCGGCTAGGGCGTGTCTGACAAGCCCTAGCGCACGGTGGCGGGGCCGGATGCTCCGCCGTGACCGTTGCCGTTGTGGCCGTTGCCGTTGCCCGCGGCGGGGGAGCCGGGTTCCTCGGTGAACTGCAGGCCGCCGCTGCGGTTCGACGAGGCCGTGAGCACGTCGAGCCACTCGCGGTTGATCGACGGCACGCGGCCGCCCGCGAACTTGAAGTAGAGCGGGATGGCCGAGTCGAGCCAGATGCTCGACCGGCCGTCGCCGATGGCCGGGTCGTCCTTCCAGGAGAAGAAGAAGCTCTCCTTGCGTCGCAGCTTCGCGGCGATGACGATCTGCAGGTGCGTGAGAGTGCGGTCGTCGAACTCGATCTCGATGCCCGATGTGCCGTAGAGCAGCTTTCCCATCTGCCCATTAACGCACGGCGAGCGCCTCCGCGCCCCTCCGGCTAGGGTTGCGTTCACAACGAGAGAGGTCGGCCGTGTTCAAGAAGAAGCCCCATCGTCAGCAATCGGTGGCCGCACCGACCGCCGATCTCGCGCTCACCGAAGACACCGTGGGCCCCGGCGTGCACGTCAACGCCTTCCGCATCGGGCTCGTCGGAGGCCTCGGCGTGCTGCTCTCGCTGCTCATCGGCGGCATCGTCACGCAGCTGAGCACCGTGCTCATCTACATCGGTGTGGCGCTCTTCCTCGCCCTGGGCCTGGACCCCCTGGTGTCGTGGCTCGAGAAGCGGATGCCCCGCCCGCTGGCCATCGTGATCGTCTTCGCCGCGGTCATCCTGGTGTTCGTGGGGCTCGCCTTCGCCGTCATCCCGATCGTGGTGAACCAGGCCTCGTACTTCATCACCAACTTCAGCGACATCGTCGACCAGGTCACGCACAGCGACTTCGTGACGGGGCTGCAGGGCCTCATCGGCAACTTCGTCGACGTCAACAAGGCCATCCAAGACGCCGGGAGCTTCTTCCAGGACCCGAACAACCTGCTCGCCCTCGGCGGCGGCCTGCTCGCCGTGGGCACCGGCATCGCCAGCGGGGCGACCGGCGGAGTGATCGTGCTGATCCTCACGCTCTACTTCCTCGCCTCGCTGCGCAGCATGAAGAAGGTCACCTACCGCTTCGTGCCGGCCAACAAGCGCGCGTCCTTCGCCTCGCTCACCGACGACATCACAGGCGCCGTGGGCCGCTACGTGGTCGGGCAGATCGGCCTGGCGGCGATCAACGGCGTGCTGAGCCTCATCTTCTTGTCGATCATCGGGGCGCCGGCGCCCGCGCTGCTCGCGTTCGTGGCCTTCCTGGCCTCTCTGGTGCCGCTGGTCGGCACCCTCTCCGGCTCGATCATCATCGTGCTCGTGTGCCTGTTCGCCTCGCCGATCACGGCACTCGTGGCCGCGATCTACTACGTCGTGTACATGCAGGTGGAGGCCTACTTCCTGAGCCCGCGCATCATGAACCGGGCGGTGTCGGTGCCCGGAGCGATCGTCGTGATCGCGGCCGTGGCGGGCGGAACGCTCGGCTCCGTGCTCGGCGCGCTGGTCGCCATCCCGATCGCGGCGTCGGCCATCATCATCGTGCAGAAGGTCGTGTTCCCGAAGCAGGACGCCAAGGTCTGAGCTGCACCCCGGCGGCCGGATGCTGGACGCCACCTGCGACCTCGTTGCGCCCCGCGCGCGCGAGCGTAGGGTCGGCCGCATGACGGACAACACGCACGACGACGACATCCAGACCATCGCGAAGCTCATCTCGGCAGCGAAGGTGGCGCTCGTGACGAGCCAGACGGCGAGTGGCGAGCTGCACTCCCGGCCGCTCGCGGTGCAGGAGAAGGAGTTCGACGGCGTGCTCTGGTTCTTCACCCCCGACCCGAGCGAGAAGACCGCGGAGATCGCGGCGCATCCGAAGGTCAATGCGGCGTTCGAGTCGGGCAAGGGCTACCTGTCGATCTCGGGCACGGCGAGCGTGGTGCACGACCGGGCCACGATCGACGAGCTGTGGTCGGCCGGCGTCGAGGCCTGGTTCCCCGAGGGCAAGGACGACCCCTCGGTCGCACTGTTGCGGGTCGACGCCGAGTCGGCCGAGTTCTGGTCGACCGACCAGCCCCGCCTCGTGACGGCCCTCAAGATCGCGGCCGCCGCCGTGACCGGCCACGAGCCCGACGTCGGCGAGAACCGCACCACCGCCCTCTAGCTCACTCCGCCCCCCTCACAACGAAGGAGGTGTGGGCCGGCTCGCCGTGCCCTTCTCCGTCGTTTCGGGGCTCCGCGCCCGATCTCCTTCGTTTCCGGCGGCCAGGCGCACGGAGGTGCCGGGCGCGGTAGCGTGGAGGGGTGACCTCAGCAGAGAACCCGACTCCCCGTTCCCGGGTGCTCGTGGTCGTGGACATCCAGCGGGACTACTTCGAGGGCGGGGCGTTCCCGCTCGTGGGCTCGGAGGAGGCCGCCTCGCGGGCCGCCGAGCTGCTCGCCGGGTTCCGGGCGGCGGGCGAGCCGGTCATCCACATCCAGCACGTGTGGGATGCTCCGGATGCGACCTTCTTCCGGCCGGGGACGCCCGGCATCGAGATCCACCCGCTCGCGGCCCCCGTGGGCGACGAGCCCGTGCTGCAGAAGGAGTCACCGAACTCCTTCCTCGGCACCGGGCTCGAAGGGCGCCTGCGCGCGCTGGAGGCCGAGGCGGCGGCCGCGGCATCCGGCGGCCTCGACCTGGTGGTGATCGGCATGATGACGAGCATGTGCGTCGACGCCACCGTGCGCGCCGCCTCCGACCTCGGCTTCACGGTCACGGTCGGAGCCGACGCCTGCGCGGCCCCCGACCTCGAGTTCGGCGGCCAGGCGGTGCCGGGCGCTCTCGTGCACGCGGCCTTCCTCGCGGCCCTCAGCGACAGCTACGCCACCGTCGTGCCGGTCGCCGAGCTGCTCACGCCGGCCTGACCCCCGGCTGCCGGCAACCGGAACGACGGAGCTTTCGCCCGATCAACGGAAACGACGGACTTGGCTCGGCGTGTCGGCCCGGAACTCCGTAGTCTCGGCGGGCGGGCGGGCGGCGGGCTACGCCGAGGCGCGCCAGACGATCGCGGTGTCGAGGAACGTTCCGCCGAGCCCCACGTCCTCCCCGCGCAGCTGCGCGAGCACGAGCTCGGCCGCGCGCCGCCCGAGCGCTCCCGCCGGCTGGTGCACGGTCGAGAGCGGCGGCTGCGTGCGCACCGCCCAGGCGCTGTCGTCGAAGCCGACGAGACCCACGTCGGCGGGCACCGAGCGCCCGGCCTCCCGCAGCACGTCGAGCGCTCCCGCCGCTAGGGCGTCGGAGGCCGCGAACACGCCGTCGAGGTCGGGTCGCGTCTCGAGCAGCACCCGCATGCCGTCGACCCCGCTCCCGTAGGAGTACAGCGGCACCTCCACCACGAGCTCGGCGTCGAAGCGGTCGCCGAGAGCCTCGGTGAACCCGGCCAGGCGGTCCTGGCCGGAGTCGCGGTCCAGACCCGCCGCGATCATGCCGATGCGGCGGCGGCCGGTGGCCATCAGCCGTTCCGTGATCGCGCGGGCGGCAGAGCGGTTGTCGATGCCCACGTAGGGGATGCCCTCGATGTCGATCGGATGCCCGACGAACGCGGCAGGGATGCCCGACTCCGCGATCACGTGCCCGATCGGGTCGCCCGCTCGCGCCGAGATGATGACCACGCCGTCGACGAAGCCGCCGGTGAGGTATTCGGCGACCCGCGCGATGTCGCGATCGGAATCGATGACGAGCGAGACCAGCTGGTAGTCGGCCTCGGAGAGCGCCGAGTTGATGCCGAGCAGGATGCTGCCGATGTTCGGGTCTTCGAGGAACAGCGAGTGCGGCTCGTGCACGATCAATCCCACGGCCTGGGAACGCCGGGTCACCAGGTTGCGGGCCGCCGCGTTGCGCACGTAGCCCACCTCGTGGATGGCCGCCTCCACCGCCGTGCGCGCCGCCTCCGAGACATAGACCTCGGAGTTCAGAACCCGCGACACCGTGCCGCGCGACACCCCCGCCCGGGCGGCGACGTCGTTGATCGTCGCCCTCGTGCTCGGCGTGCGTCTGGCGGCCATGAGGCCACCTTACCGGCGCCCCGGATGCCCGCCGCCGACATCCGACCCGACACCCGAACGACATCGGAGTTGACAGCGCCGAGCGCGGCTGTTTACTCTGGGAGCGTTCACAGACTCTCGAAGAGGAGTTGTCGACGCCCGAACTGGGAGCGTTCACAGAAGTCGCTCCCCAGCCACGGAGCGGCAGCCTCGAGGGTCACGAGCAGCCCCGCCCGCCACCGCCCCGAGGAGCAGATACCCGTGAGCAAGACGCCCGTCTCCGAACTCCTGGATGCCGAGCTGCCTCGCTTCACCTACGGCGCCGACTACAACCCGGAGCAGTGGGGGCCGGAGACCTGGCTCGAAGACGCCCGCCTCATGCAGCAGGCCGGCGTGAACCTCGTGGCGGTCAACATCTTCGGCTGGGCGCAGCTCGAGCCGCTGCCCGGCGAATACGACTTCGGCCGCCTCGACCAGGTGGTCGAGATCCTGCACGAGCACGGCATCGGCATCAACCTCGGCACGGGCACGTCCTCGCCTCCGCCGTGGCTCACGGCGGAGCATCCGGATGCCTTGCCCATGACGGCCGACGGCACCCGGCGCGCGTTCGGCGGCCGCCAGGCCTACTGCCCGAGCTCTCCCGTGTTCCGCGAGCGCTCGCTCGCGCTCGTCGAGCAGGTCGCCACGCGCTACGGCCAGCACCCGGCCGTGAAGCTCTGGCACGTCTCGAACGAGCTCGGCTGCCACAACGCCCACTGCTACTGCCCGGTGTCGGCGAGCGCCTTCCGCGCCTGGCTCGAACAGCGCTACGGCACCCTCGACGCCCTCAACGAGGCCTGGGGAACGGCGTTCTGGAGCCAGCGCTACGCGGCGTGGGAGCACATCCAGACCCCGATGCTCACGCTCTCCACCGGCAACCCGGCGCAGGCGGTCGACTACCTGCGGTTCTCCTCCGACGAGATCCTCGACCAGTACCGCGCCGAGGCCGCCGTGCTGCGCCGCCACAGTGCGGCGCCCGTCACCACGAACTTCATGGTGACGGCGCACATCCGGGCCCTCGACTACTGGGGCTGGGCCGCCGAGATGGACGTGATCGCCAACGACCACTACCTCGACCACCGCCTGCCGAAGCCCACCGCCGAGCTCTCCTTCGCGGCCGACGTGACCCGCGGCCTCGCGGGCGGCGAGCCGTGGATGCTGATGGAGCAGGCCACCAGCGCCGTCAACTGGCAGCCCCACAACATCGCGAAGACGCCGGGCGAGATGCTGCGCAACACGCTGACCCACGTCGCCCGGGGCGCCGACGGCATCAGCTTCTTCCAGTGGCGCGCCTCGGTGCAGGGCAGCGAGCGCTTCCACTCGGCGATGCTCCCCCATGCCGGCACCGACACCGCCGTCTGGCGCGACGTGGTCGAGCTCGGGCGCACGCTCGAGCGGCTCCGCGAGGTCGTCGGCACCCGCGTGGTGGCCGAGGTCGCGCTCGTCTTCGGCTGGGAGCCGTGGTGGATCACCGACCTCGACTCGCACCCCACCACCGAGCTGCGCTACCTCGAGCAGGTGCACCGGGCGTACAACGCGCTCCGCGCATCCGGGGTCACCGTCGACATCGTGGCGCCCGGCGCCGAGCTCGGCGGCTACCGGATGGTCGTGGTCGCGGCCCTGCACAGCGTCACCGACGAGCAGGCGGCCTCGGTGTCCGACTTCGTCGCGGCCGGCGGCCACGCGGTGGTGACCTTCTTCAGCGGCATCACCGACGGCGTCGACCGGGTTCGCACCGGCGGCTACCCCGGCGCGTTCCGCGAGCTGCTCGGCGTTCTCACCGAGGAGTTCTTCCCCCTGCACCCCGGCGAGACCGTGGCGCTCGACGACGGCGCCACGGCGACGATCTGGACCGAGCGCTTGCACGCCCGCGGCGCCGAGGTCGTGGCCTCCTACCTCGACGGGCCGCTGCCGGGAACACCCGCCGTCACCCGCAACGTCTTCGGCGCCGGTGCCGCCTGGTACCTCGCGTCCAACCTCGACGAGGCCTCGCTCGCCCGCACCCTGGCCCGGGCCGCCGCGGAAGCCGGGGTCGCCCTCGATCCGGCCCTCGCCGGCTCGGAGCTCGAGGTCGTGGTGCGGCAGGGATCCGGACGCTCCTACCTCTTCGTCATCAACCACGGCGACACGGATGCGCTGCACCCGGCCACCGGAACCGAGCTGATCGAGGGCGGCGACATCGCGGGCACGCTCGTGGTGCCGGCCGGCGCCGTACGCGTGGTGCGCCTGGCCACGCAGGCCCCTGCCCGGCCGACGGCGGAGTCGACCCCCGATGCCATCCGCGAATCCGATCGAGAAGAAGTGAGGGAACTCCGGTGACGACCGCCGAGCTGGCCGAATCACGGCCCGTCCTGAAACCCGCGAAGCCGGCACGATCGGCGCGCCCGCTCGTCAAGCACAAGCGGGCGATCCTGCTCTTCCTGGCGCCCTTCGGCGTGCTGTTCGCGCTGTTCTACCTGCTGCCGATCGGCTACGCCGTCTACCAGTCGCTGCTCGTGGTGCAGCGCGACGGCACCTTCGGGCCGCCGGTGGAGGTGTTCGGGGGGCTGACGCAGTATGTCGCCGTGTTCCAGAACGAGGCGTTCTGGGCATCCGTCGGCCGCGTGCTGCTGTTCGGGGTCGTGCAGGTGCCGGTGATGCTGGGCTTCGCCCTGGTGCTCGCCCTGCTGCTGGACTCGCCGCTCGTGAAGGGCAAGAAGTTCTTCCGCCTCGCGTACTTCGTGCCCTACGCCGTGCCGGGCGTCATCGCCGCGATCATGTGGGGCTACCTCTACTCCCCCAACCTCTCGCCGTTCACCGCGCTCACCGGCTCGTTCGAGTTCCTCTCGCCGCAGTTCGTGCTCTGGGCCATCGCGAACGTCGTGACCTGGGTCTACGTGGGCTACAACATGCTCATCATCTACTCCTCGCTGCTGGCGATCCCGAGCGAGATCTACGAGGCCGCGAAGCTCGACGGGGCGAGCCAGCTGCAGATCGCGCTGCGCATCAAGATCCCGCTCGTGGTGCCCGCCATCACCCTCACCGCCATCTTCTCGATCATCGGCACCCTGCAACTCCTGGCCGAACCCCAGGTGTTCCGCAGCTTCACCAGCTCGGTGTCGAGCACCTTCACGCCGAACATGGCCGTCTACGCCACCTCGGCCGTACCGAACGTCAACCTGGCGGCCGCCATGTCGGTGGTGCTGGCCCTGGCCACCTTCGCCATGTCGTTCGCGTTCCTCAAGTTCACCCAGCGGAAGGCCGACGCATGAGCGCCCCCGTCCTGTCCCCGAGCGCATCGGGCACGCCGAGCGCACCCAACACCCCGAGCGCGCCATACACCGGCCGAGCACGAGGCCGAGCACGGGCCCCGCGCGAGAAGCTCATGTCGCGCACCGCCGCGATGATCGTGATGCTCGTCTCGACGGTCTACTTCCTGCTGCCGGTCTGGTGGCTGTTCACCTCGGCGTCGAAGACACGCGAGCAGTTCGGCAACACCAACGGCTTGGTGTTCGGAGACTTCAACCTCTTTCAGAACATCGGCCAGCTGTTCGCCTACAACGACGGCATCTACCTGCGCTGGATGCTCAACAGCGTTCTCTACGCCGGCGCCGGCGCCCTCATCGGAACCGTCATCTCGGCGATGTGCGGCTACGCCCTGGCGAAGTACCGCTTCCCCGGCCGCGAGCTCATCTTCAACGTGGTGCTCGGCGGCGTGCTCGTGCCCGCCACCGCGCTCGCGCTGCCGCTGTTCCTGATCTTCAGCCAGGTGGGCGCCACCAACACCTTCTGGTCGGTGTTCCTGCCGAGCCTGGTGAACCCGTTCGGCGTGTATCTGGCCCGCATCTACGCCTCGGCGAGCGTGCCCGACGAGCTGCTCGAGGCCGCCCGCATCGACGGCTCGGGCGAGGTGCGCACCTTCTTCACGGTCGCCCGCCGCCTGATGACCCCGGCCCTCGTGACGATCTTCCTGTTCCAGTTCGTGGCCATCTGGAACAACTTCTTCCTGCCGCTGATCATGCTGCGCGACGAGTCGCTGTTCCCCGTGACCCTCGGTCTCTACACCTGGAACTCGCAGGTCAACCAGATCCCCGAGATCCGCACCTACGTGATCATCGGCGCCTTCGTCTCGATCATCCCGCTCGTCATCGCGTTCCTCAGCCTGCAGCGCTTCTGGCAGTCGGGACTCGGCAGCGGAAGCCTCAAGTAGCCGGCTGGCAGCATCCCGCTCGCCGCATCCAGACCCGAACACCATCACCTCAATCCCCTCACCATCACCGAAGAGAGATAGGAAAGCAATGCACCTCACTCGCAGCATGCGCATCGTCGCGCTGGGTGTCGCCTCGGCGATCGCCCTCACCGGATGCGCCTCCTCCGGAGGCTCGACCTCCGGTTCGGGCGCCGCCGCCTGCGCTCCGTCCGACGGAAAGGTCGAACTGAGCTTCACGTCGTGGATCCCCGGCATCGACAAGGTCGTCGACCTCTGGAATGCGGAGAACCCGAACATCCAGGTCACCGTGCAGACCGGCCCGAACGGCAACGGCGGCACCTACAAGAACTTCTTCAACCAGATCACCGCCGGCAACGCGCCCGACCTCGGCCAGATCGAGTACGACGCGCTCCCCAACTTCCGGGTGCAGGACGGCCTCGAGAACATCGCGTCCTGCGCGAACGTGCTCGACAGCAAGAGCAAGTTCATCGACTGGACCTGGAACCAGGTCACCTTCGGCGAGGACAACGCCGTCTACGGCATCCCGCAGGACACCGGCCCCATGGCGATGTACTACCGCAAGGACCTGTTCGAGAAGGCCGGCATCCCCGTGCCGACCACCTGGGACGAGTACGCCACGGCCGCCGCCGCCATCCGTCAGCAGGGTGGCTACATCACGAACTTCCCGCAGAACGACGTGAACTGGTTCGCCGGTCTCGTCTGGCAGGCGAACGGTCAGTGGTTCGACAGCTCCACCGGTTCGTGGAAGGTCTCGCTGACCAGCCCCGAGTCCACCAAGGTCGCCGACTACTGGCAGAACTTGATCTCCGGCGGCCTCGTGTCGAAGGTGCCCGCGTGGACCGACGAGTGGAACAACGCCTACAACACCGGTTCGGACTGGACCTGGATCTCGGCCGTCTGGGGCGCCAACTCCATCTCCTCGGGCGCGCCCGACACCTCCGGCGACTGGGCCGTGGCGCCGATGCCGCAGTGGAAGGCGGGCGACAACGCCGCCGGCAACTGGGGTGGTTCGTCGACCGCCGTGCTCAAGGGCTCGAAGCACCCCTACGAGGCCGCGCAGTTCGCTCTCTGGCTGAACACCTCCGACGAGGCCCTCACGGCCCTCAACAAGGAGGCGAACCTCTACCCCGCCACGAAGGCCGGCCTGTCGCTGCCGGTGCTGGCCGACGGCGTACCGTTCTACGGTGACCAGAAGATCTACGACGTGTTCGCCAAGGCCTCCAGCCAGGTCAACCCCGACTTCACCTGGGGCCCGACGATGACGCAGACCTACGCCGACGTGGCCGACGGCTTCGGCCAGGTGCTGGGTGGCACGGGAACGCTGAGCGACGCGCTGAAGACCGGTCAGGACAAGACGATCGCCGCCCTCAAGGCGCAGAGCATCCCCGTGGTGCAGTGACCTCTGGCCTCATCCACCTCCGTGCCGCGGGTTCCAGCGTTCTGCTGGACGCCCGCGGCACGGAGGTGCCCGCCGTTCTTCATTGGGGCGCCGATCTCGGCGCCCTCACCCCCGCGGAGGCCGTGGCCTTCGCCGAGTCGCAGGTGCCCGCCGTCGGGCCGAGCTCGATCGACGTGCCGCTGCGGCCGTCGCTGCTCGCCGGGCTCGCCGAGGGCTGGTCGGGCCGGCCGTCGCTCACGGGGGCCTTCCCTGCGCCGGTGTTCGCGCTGGCCGACGTCGAGGAGCCGTCGCCGAACGCGGTGCGGTTCACGCTCTCGCAGGGGCGCGCATCCGGTGGCCTCGCCGCCGTAGCAGACCGCGCATCCGAGGGGCTTCGCGTCACGCTCGACCTCGACCTCACCGCCGACGGCGTGCTCCGGATGCGCGCCGCCGTGCACAACGACGGCGCGGCGCCCACGCCGCTCGCCTCCCTCGATCTGGCGCTGCCGCTCCCCGGCCGCGCTCGCGAGATCCTCGACTTCTCCGGGCGCTGGCCCCGCGAGCGGCAGCCGCAACGACGCGAGCTGGCCCACGGAACCTGGCTGCGCGAGACGCGCCACGGCCGCCCCGGCCACGACGACCCCTTCGTGATGATGGCCGGCACGCCCGGCTTCGGTTTCCGCAGCGGCGAGGTGTGGGCCGTGCACCTCGCGTGGAGCGGCGACAAGCAGCTCTTCGCCGAGGCGCAGGCCACCGGGCAGCAGCGCCTCGGCGGCGGCGAGCTGCTCGAACCGGGCGAGCTCGTGCTCGGGCCCGGCGAGAGTTACGAGTCGCCGTGGCTCGTAGCCGCGTGGTCGTCGGCCGGGATCGACGGGCTGACGGCCCGGCTGCATCCCTTCGCTCGGTCGCTGTCGCCCACCGACCCCGCCGTTCCGCGCAAGGTGCTGCTCAACACCTGGGAGGCCGTGTACTTCGACCACTCGGAATCACGCCTGCTCGAGCTCGCCGACACCGCGGCGGCGGCGGGCGTGGAGCGGTTCGTGCTCGACGACGGCTGGATGCTCGGACGCACCGACGATCGGCGGGCGCTGGGTGACTGGGTGGTCGATCCGGTGAAGTGGCCGCGCGGCCTGCATCCGCTCATCGACCACGTGCACGCGCTCGGCATGGACTTCGGGCTCTGGGTGGAGCCCGAGATGGTGAGCCTCGACTCGGAGACGGCGCGGGTGCATCCGGAGTGGGTGCTCGGTGATGCCTCTTCGCTGACCTGGCGCCACCAGCACGTGCTCGACCTGGCGAACCCGGCGGCGTTCGCGCACGTGCTCGGGCAGCTCTCGGCGCTGCTCGACGAGTACGACATCGCGTACCTGAAGTGGGACCAGAACCGCGACCAGCTCGGCGGGTCGGCGCATCTGCAGACGCTGGCCACGTATCGGCTGATGGACGAGTTGCGGGCGCGCTTCCCGGGCCTGGAGATCGAGTCGTGCTCCTCGGGCGGCGGCCGCGTCGATCTGGGCGTGCTCACGCGGGTGGACCGCGTGTGGCCGAGCGACACGAACGACCCGCTCGAGCGGCAGGCGATCTACCGCTGGACGTCGTTGCTCGTGCCGCCGGAGTACTTCGGCGCGCACCTCGGGGCGGCCACCGCGCACACCACGGGGCGCACGCATTCGCTCGCCTTCCGCTTCGCGACGGCACTGTTCGGGCACGCGGGCATCGAGTGGGACCTCACCCGGGCGACGGATGCCGAACGGGCGGCTGTGGTGCGCTGGATCGCCGCCTACAAGCGGTTCCGCGGAGTGCTGCACAGCGGTGTCGTGGTGCGCGGCGACTCCCCCGAGCCTTCCGCCCGCTTCGTGCACGGCGTCGTGGCGCCCGACCGCGCATCCGCGCTGTTCGCGGTGGTCTCGGTGGGATCGACGCGGGACGCGGTGCCTGCGCCTACCGTTTTCCCGGGGCTCGACCCCGCACTCCACTACCGCGTGACGCCCGTCGACCTCGGCGCGGCGCCCCGCTTCCTTCAGGATGCGCCGCCGCCGTGGTTCGCGGCCGGGTCAGTGGTGGCGTCGGGGCGGTCGCTCGCCGTGGCGGGCCTGCCGATGCCCCTCCTGGCCCCCGAGGAGGCCCTGGTGCTGCACGTCGAGGTGGTCTGAGCCCTGCGCAGCGAATACCGTGACCACGCCGAGGAAAGCAACATGCGCCGCAGCACGCGGGCAAGCCGAGTCAATGGCGTTTCAATCGGTTCCACTGGTCGACCAACTACAGGCTCCTGAAGGTGCCGACAGATTGGTCACTCGCGGAATCACAATCGTCTCACTGGCGGCCGCTCCTGCCAGTTGCAGCGTCCTCAGAGGAATAGGCCGTAGAGCACCAACGCGACGCCTGCGAGTATGACCCCAACGAATGCTGACTGGGCCAGTGGAATAGTTTTCGCGAGACTTGTCGCGGGCGCTTCATTTTCGCGAAGGCACTGACCGTGTCGACGACGAAGGAGCACAGCTGTAGGTACTCCGATGCAAATGAGCACAATGCCGAGAATTACCACCTTCATCCCTGCCTTCCGCGTAGAAGCCCTGAAGTGCATTGCCTCGGATCGGCCGGAGCATGCATGACTAGCTGTTGTTGATCGGGAAGAATGCGAGAACTGCCGCGGCTATGCCAAACAGGATGAACAGAGCCCCCGCGATGATCGTGGATTTTGAAGCGCGGAGCATGCGAACGCTAAGTTCGGTGTGCTCACCCAGGCTCTCGAGTTGTGAGTCGCGTGCGCGATCAAGAGGCTTACGAAAGATGATCAACAGAACTCCGACGAGGGCTGTAACACAACCAATCACAAGCATGCCGTTGTCCAATTCTGGCCTCCACTATTGTCAATAGTCCCACGCCTCACCAAAGTGCATTGAAGGGCATCAGCAGCCTCCGCCCAGTGCGCGAGTCGGGCCCGCTCAGCGCTCGAGCGGGAAGACGAGCAGCGAGCTCGTGGCGGTCGCGATGAGCTTGCCCGCGGCATCCGTCACCGCGGCCTCGGCGAAGGCCACGCGGCTGCCGGGCTTCACGACCGTGCCGACGCAGGTGACCAGGCCGCTGTCGTGGCGCAGCGGGCGCAGGTAGCTGACCTTCAGCTCGATCGAGGTGTAGCCCATGCCGGCGGGCAGGGTCGACTGCACCGCGCATCCGGCCGCCGAGTCGAGGAGGGTGCAGACCAGGCCGCCGTGCACGATGCCGATGGGGTTGTAGTGCGACTCGTTCGGCTCGCAGGTGAAGGTGGCGGAGCCGACCTCGGCCGCGACGAGGTCCATGCCCATGAGCTTGCCGATGGGCGGCGGGGGCAGCTCGCCGGCCATCATCGCGCGCAGGTAGTCGAGGCCCGACATCGTGGGGGCGGCGGCGACGCCGATGAAGGGGTCGTCCCACTCCACGAGGCGGCTGCGGGCGGGGGTTCCGGATGCCGGGGTCCCGGATGCGGCGGTCCCGGATGCGTCGGATGCGGTGGGCTCGTCGTCGATGCTCATGCGGTCAGCCTAGATTCGCGGCGCCCACCCGCCCACGCCGTTTGTGCGCGCCCGACGACGCCCGGCGCATCCGGAGCCCGCGGCGCTGTGCGAACCCGACGAGCAGGAGCCTCAGACCACCTGCGCGTAGAGGTCGGCCGGCGGGATCGGCCCCTGCGACACCGAGCCCCACGCCACCGCGAGCGCCTCGATGCCGCGCTCCAGTTCGGTCTCGGCGAGCCCGATCGGAATGCGCAGGAACCGCTCGAACGCCCCGTCGAGCCCGAAGCGCGGCCCGGCGGTCACGAGCAGCCCGTGCGACCGCGCCCCGAGCGCGAGCTGCGAACTCACCGGCGCCCCGAGATTCACCCAGGTGGCGAGACCGCCGTGCACCCGCGGCGCCTGCCACTCGGGAAAACGCGAAGCCAGCACCCGCAGCACCGTGTCGCGGCCGGCCGCCAGCTGCTGCGAGCGCAGCGCGAGCACCGGCTCGAAGTCGCGCAGCAGTTCCGCCACCACGAGCTGCTCGAGCACGGGCGTTCCGAGGTCGCCCGCGAAGCGCGCGCCGGCCAGCTTGCGGATGATGGCGGGCTCGGCCCGGATCCAGCCCACCCGCATCCCCGCCCACACGGTCTTGGCCACCGAGCCGATCAGGATGGCCGACTCCGCGGTTCCCTGGTCGCCGTAGGCGGCGAACGGCAGATACTTCTGGGGCCGGTCGATGTCGAGCTCGCTCGTGGTCTCGTCGGCGATGACGAGCGAGCCCTGGCGCGCGGCATCCCGAAGCACCTGCGCGCGCAGCTCGGCCGGCATGGATTCGCCCGTGGGGTTGTGGAAGTCGGGCATGAGATAGGCCAGCGCGGGGCTCGTGCGCGCGAAGGCCTGCTCGAGGCCCGCCGCATCCCAGCCGTGCAGGCCGTCGGGCGCGGCGCCGCTGCCGGCCGCCGTCACCGTGACGGGCACCAGTCGCGCGCCGTTCGCCCGCAGCGCCTCGTAGGCGTGCGGATAGCTCGGCAGCTCCACCACAGCCCGGTCGCCGCGGCCGAGCAGGGTGCGGGCCAACAGGAAGATCGCGTGCTGGGCGCCGATGGTGATCATCACCTGCTCCACCGAGGTCGGCAGGCCCTTCGCCGTGTAGCGGGCGGCCACGGCTTCACGCAGAGTGAGCGAGCCGAAGGGGTCGATGCCGGTGCCGCCGAGCTCGACGGCGTAGTCGTCCATCACACGCTGGGTGGCGGCCACCAGGCCGGGGTAGGCGGTGAGCGTGGCCTTCGTGAAGTCGATGAAGTCGCCGCCCACGTCCTGCCCGCCCACCGGCGCGCGGCCGGGCAGGCGCGTGACACTGCCCGAGCCGCGCACGCTGTGCGTGTAGCCGGCGTCGCGCAGCTCGCGGTAGGCCGCCGACACCATGGTGCGGCTCACGCCGAGCGACTGCGCGAGGTCGCGCTCGGCCGGCAGCCGGGTGTCGCCCGCGATGCGGCCGTCGAGCACGAGCAGGCGGATGCGGTCGAACAGGGCCAGATATGACGGCCCGGATGCGGTGGGCCGCCAGTCTCCGAGCAGGGCGATGAGGGCGCGGGTTCCGATGCGGGCATCTGACATGCATCCACTTTAGCGATATTGGCGTCTTGTCGGCAGGCCAATCATGAGATTGGATGCGGATGTGGCTCTTTCCTTGTCTCCGTCTTCTCCGCGCACGAGCGCTGCCGCGTCGACCGCGGGCGCGGCAGCACCCGTGCCGGCGGTCACGGGCCGGCTGCCGTCTCGCATCCTGCGCCTGATGGTGGGCCTGGTGCTCTACGGGGTGGCCGACGCGCTGATGATCCGGGCGGCCGTCGGAGTGGACCCCTGGACGGTCTTCGCCCAGGGCGTCACCCGCCTGAGCGGCTGGAACATCGGACTGCTCACGAACCTCATCGGCCTCGCGGTGCTGCTGCTGTGGATTCCGCTCCGCCAGCGCCCCGGCCTCGGCACGGTGCTCAACGTGTTCGTGGTGGGCACGGTGATCGGGCTCGGCGTGTGGCTGCTGCCGGCGCCGGCGGGCCTGGTCGCCCAGATCGCCTACTTCGCGGGCGGGATGCTGCTGCTGGCCTTCGCGAGCGGCGTCTACATCGGCGCGGGGCTGGGACCGGGGCCGCGCGACGGGCTGATGACGGGCATCCACTCCCGGTTCGGCCTGCCGCTGTGGCTCGCGCGCACCCTCGTGGAGGGCAGCGTTCTGCTCGTGGGCTGGCTGCTCGGCGGCGACGTCGGCGTGGGCACGCTCGTGTTCGCCGCGCTCATCGGCCCTCTCTGCGGCCTGAGCCTGCGTCTGCTCCGGCCTCGCGCTCGCGCTCGCGCGTCCGTGCGGGCGGGGGGACTCAGGCCTTCGCGGACTTCGCGGCGGCCTTGGCGGCGCGCTTGAACTCGCGCACCTTCGTGAGCGAGGCGGGGTCGACGATGTCGGCGACGGAGCGGTACGAGCCCTCGTCGCCGTAGTGGCCCGCGGCGGCCCGCCATCCGGAGCCCGTGAACCCGTACTGCTTGCCGAGCAGGGCCAGGAAGATCTTCGCCTTCTGCTCGCCGAAGCCGGGCAGCGCCTCGAGGCGCGCGAGCACGGTGGGGCCGTCGGGGTCGCCCTGCGCCCAGAGGGCGGAGGCGTCGCCGCCCCAGTCCTCGACGATCGCCGCGCAGAGCGCCTGCACCCGGCCCGCCATCGAACCCGGGAAGCGGTGCACCGCGGGCGACTGCTTGAACACGGCGAGCAGATCGTCGGGGTCGGTGCGGGCGAGAGTCGCCGCATCGAAGGAGCCGAGACGGTCCGCGATCTTCTTCGGCCCCGCGAAGGCGGTCTCCATCGGCACCTGCTGGTCGAGCAGCATGCCCACGAGCAAGGCCAGCGGATCGACCGAGAGCAGGGCGTCGGATGCGTCGTCGCCGGTGATGTGGAGCGTTGCGGTCATGCCCTCCATGCTGACACGGCGCATCCGCGGTGTCGATCGGGGCGGCGCCGGATCGTCATCACCGTAGAAGTCGCCGACCGCGGTGACTACTCTGACGATCACCGGAAGGACATCTCATGCGCTACTCACTCCTCCTCATCAACCAGGAAGCCCAGGATGCGGGCGTCACCGAAGAAGACATGGCCCCGTTCCGCGTGGCCTTCGACGAGTACGGCAAGGCGCTCGAGGCGGCGGGCGTGCTGCTGGCGGCCGAGATCCTCGAGCCGGCGGCCGCGACGACCACCGTGATGCTGCGCGGCGGAAGCCTGCAGGTGCAAGACGGCCCGTTCGCCGACACCAAGGAGAAGCTGGCGGGAGTGTTCCTGATCGACGTGCCCGACCTCGACGCCGCCATCGCCTGGGCCGAGCGGTGCCCGGGCGCGCAGTACGGGGTGCTCGAGATCAGGCCGTCGGCGATCAGCTTCGCCGAGGGACAGTGGCAGCCGGTCGGGTGACTGGAGCCGCCGGGGCGGGAGGTCGGCCGGGCGGCGAGTCGGACGCCGGGCCGGGAATCCCGCCACCCGCAGCGCCTTCGGCGGCCGCCGCGACCGCGGAGCGGCTCGCCCGGGAGACCTACGGCCGGCTGCTGGCGCTGCTCGCGGCGCCCACGCGCGACATCGCGGGCGCCGAAGACGCGCTCGCCGACGCCTTCGAACAGGCGCTTCGGCGCTGGCCCAGCGATGGGGTGCCGCAGAACCCGGCCGCGTGGATCCTCACCGTCGCCCGCAACCGCCAGCGCGACCGGCTCGGCTCGGCGGCGGTCCGCACCTCGATTCCGCTCGACGCGCTCCTCGACCCCGACGGGCCGCAGGCCGACGGATCGCGGCGCCCCGGCCCCGCGTACGCATCCCACCCCGGACTCGACCCGGCGGCGATCGACCTCGACGCCATCCCCGACAAGCGGCTCGAACTGCTGTTCGTGTGCGCGCATCCGGCCATCGACCCGGCCGCGCGCACGCCACTCATGCTGCAGACCGTGCTCGGCTTCGAGGCCGTGCAGATCGCCGAGGCCTTCGCGGTGCCGGCGCCCGCGATGGCGCAACGGCTCGTGCGGGCGAAGCGGCGCATCCGGGCCGCGGGCATCCCGTTCGCCGTGCCCGACCGCGCCGCGATGCCCGCCCGGCTGCCGGCCGTGCTCGAGGCGGTCTACGGCGCCTACGCCATCGACTGGATGCGCGTCGCCGGGCCCACGGTGCGGGACTCGCTGGCGGGCGAGGCCCTCTTCCTCGCCGAGACGCTGGCCGAACTCCTGCCTGGGGAGCCCGAAGTGCGGGGGCTCGCCGCCCTGATCGAGTTCTCGGTGGCGCGCACGCCGTCACGGGTCAGCGCCGACGGCACGCTCGTGCCGCTCGACGAGCAGGACACCCGCCGCTGGGATGCCGCCCTCATCGACCGCGGCGAGAGCCACCTCCTCGAGGCCCACGCACTCCGGCGCGCTCGGCGCGTGCCGCATGAGCCCGCCTTGGCAGCCGGCGCACCCGCGGCAGCCGCGGCAGGCCGCGTGCCAGCCGGCCGCTTCGAGCTCGAGGCCGCCATGCAGTCGGTGCACTGCGCGCGGCGGACGACCGGGCGCACCGACTGGGCCGCTCTGCGCATCCTGAACCAGGCCCTGCTGAGGGTGGCGCCGACGCTCGGCGCCCAGGTCTCGCTCGCCGCGACGATCGCCGAGGTCGACGGACCGGCGGCCGGTCTCGAGCACCTCGATCGGGTCGCCGCCGCGCTGGAGGGCCCCGAACTCGCCGCCTTCACGCGCTTCCAGCCGCTCTGGGCCACCCGGGCCCACCTGCTGCAACGCGCCGGCCGCGCCAGCGAGGCGGATGCGGCCTTCGCCAAAGCGATCTCGCTCACGACCGACGCCCGCTCCCGCGCACTCCTCGAACACCGCGCCGCCGCCGATCCGCGGGCTTAGCCTCGCGTCGAGCCGCTTGGCGATCCGGCGCGAGCTCTGGAACGATGGGTCTGCGCCGGCGGCGCACCCGCCCCGCCATCCGACGACCATCGAGGGAACCCGTGCCGCTCTCCGAGACGCCCGACCCCGACACCTTCGACGCCCTCGCCCGGCGCGCGCTCGCGCTCGTCATGCCGGGGCACCGCGCCGTCCTCGGCATCGCCGGGAGCCCGGGCGCAGGCAAGACCACCCTCGCGGTGCAGCTGGCGGCGCGCGTGAACGAGCTGAGCGCGGCATCCGGCGGCCCCGGTGCGCCGTTCGCGATGCACCTGCCGATGGACGGCTACCATCTCGCCGAGTCGACGCTGCGCCGCCTCGGCCGCCTCGACCGCAAGGGCGCCGTCGACACCTTCGACGGCTGGGGTTTCGCGGCGCTGCTGCAGCGCATCCTGGTCGAGCGCGACCACACCGTGTTCGCACCGAGCTTCGACCGCCGGGTGGAGGAGCCGATCGCGGCCGAGCTCGCGGTGGAGCCCGAGACCCAGCTCGTGATCGTCGAGGGCAACTACCTGCTCGTCGACGACGGGCCCTGGGCCGGCATCAGGGGACTGCTCACCGAGGCCTGGTTCTGCCAGACTCCCGACGCTGTGCGGGTGTCGCGCCTCGTGGTGCGGCACGAGCTCGGCGGCCGCTCACCCGAGGCGGCGCTGGACTGGGCCGAGTCGGTCGACGGGCGCAACGCCCTCCTGATCGAGTCGACCATGGCGCGCGCCGACCTCGTGGTCTCGGGCGTCACCGGGGCGGTCATCTCGAGGGCGTAGAAAAAGCTGCAAATAGCTAGGAGTGGCGCCGTATATGGCGCCACTCCTCGTGAATTGCAGCTTTTTCTGAGTGCTCGGCGGCTCTGTGACCGCGTAGGGTCGGGAGCATGGGCGGGAGCGGCGAGGCGGCGGCGCACGAGTGCGAGCGCGGCTTCACCGTGCGCCGCACCGAGGAGGCCGACTGGCGCGAGGTGCGGGCGCTGCGGCTGGAGATGCTCGCCGACACCCCGCTCGCCTACCTCGAGACCCTCGAGCAGGGGCACCGCCGCAGCGAGGCGGAGTGGCGGTCGTGGGCGCGCGACGGCTCGTCGCACGCGTCGATCACGGTCGTGGCGATCGCCGACGGCGGGCGCTGGGTGGCGACCATGATGTCGAAGGTGCCGCGGGGCGCATCCGGAGCGTATCTCTACGGCGTCTACGTGGCGCCCGGCTTCCGCGGGCGCCAGGCGGGGGTGACGGATGCGCTGCTCGGCCGCATCGAGGAGTGGGCCGCCCTGCGCGGCGACAGCCTCACCCTCGACGTGCACGAGCTCAACGCGCGGGCCCGCGCGGCCTACGCGAAGCGCGGTTTCGTGGAGACGGGGGTCAGCATCCCGTACCCCCTGAACCGCGCCCAGCGCGAGCTGCAGATGCGCAAGCCCTTGCGCTGAGCGCCCCCGCTCGACATCGAGCCGCCGAATCGAGACGTCGCAAAGTGCCCCTCTCCACGCGGAATGGGGGCACTTTGCGACGTCTCGGCAGGAGGTGGCGCCGCTCAGTCGTCGGAGACCGAGATGGTGACCTCGATGTTGCCGCGGGTGGCGTTGGAGTAGGGGCACACCTGGTGCGCCGCGTCGGCGAGCTCCTGGGCGAGGTCGTGCTCGATCCCGGGCAGCACGACCTCGAGCAGCACGGCGAGCTGGAAGCCGCCCTGGCCGTTCGAGCCGATCTGCACGCGCCCGCCCACGGCGGAGTCGCTGATGTCGACCTTGCGCGAGCGCGCCACCATCTGCAGCGCGGAGTGGAAGCACGCGGAGTAGCCGGCGGCGAAGAGCTGCTCGGGGTTCGAGCCGTTGCCCGAGCCGCCCATGCTCTGCGGAATAGCGAGGTCGAGGTCGACGCGGCCGTCGGAGGTGCGCACGTGGCCGTCGCGGCCGGCTCCGGTGGCGAGGGCTTCTGCGGTGTAGAGGGCTTCCATGGGAATGCCTTTCGGGTCGTGACCGCGCGCCCGTGCGGGCCGGACGGCCCGTGGCGCGCACGATCGGTGATCGGCGCCGGATGCGCCGAGACTCAGGGGTGCGCGGGCGGTGCGCCGGGCCCGGATGCGGGCGGGGCGCCGGCTGCCGCGGAAGCGCCGCGCGCCGGCGCGGCCGCGCCGGAATCAGTGGCACCGGATGCGGGCGCGGCGGTATCGGATGCGGGGCCTACGGCACCGGATGCGCGCGCTGCTTGCGGAGACGCGGAAATGCCGCGCGCGGACGCGGTCGAGGCGGAGTCAGTGGCACCGGCAGCGAGGGCACCGGATTCGGGCGTGACAGATGCGGGCCCCACGCCAGAGGCCGGCGCGGCGGCGGTCCCAGTGGTGGCGGCGGCGCGGGCGGATCCACCCGGCTCCGCCCCGGCGAGCAGCTCGCCCGCGGTCGCGGCGGCCGTGACCTCGTGCATGCCCGAGGCGATGCGGTGCAGCGCTGCGACGAGCGAGCCGGCGTCGGCCATCGACTCGAGTCCGTATCCCGCGTTGAGGCAGCGGATCGACTCCGCCAGCTCGTCGACCGTCGCCCGCCCCGCTTCCGTGGCCGAGGCGATCACCACGCGCTCGTCGCTCGAGCGGCGCTCCCGCCGCACGAGCCCACGCTGCTCGAGGCGGCGAAGCAGCGGCGAGAGGGTGCCCGAGTCGAGACTCATACGGCGGCCGAGCTCGCTCACGGCCAGACCCGACGGCGACACCGCGAGCTCGACGAGCGCCACGTACTGCGTGTAGGTGAGGTTCCACGGCGCGAGCGCTGCGCGGTGCGCCTGCGCCACGGCGTTCGACGCCGAGTACAGCGCGAAGCACAGCATCGAGTCGAGTGGCGAGGGCGCCACGCCGGCCCCCGCAGCGCCCGTAGAGCCGGTCACGGTGTCGGTCGCACTGTCGGTCATGTTTGTATTGTACGCAATAGAATTGTGCACAACCTAATTCACAGCGACGCCTCAGCGAACGCGACCAGCGCATCCCGCACGAACTCCGCCCCCGGAGCCCCGCCGTAGTTCGCGGCAAAGCGCTCGTCGGCCACGTACAGCTCGCCGAGCCCGAGCAGATACTCCCGCGCCAGACCACCGGATGCGTCGCGCGGGGTTCCCGGCACACTCGCCAGCCAGTCGTACTGCCGCCGGGCGAGCACCTGCCCCTCGGCGCCGGCCGGGTCGAGCCCGGCTTCGGCCGCCGCGCGCCAGTCGGCGGCCAGGCCGGCCTGCGCATCCTGCCACTCCTTCTTCTCGGCAGCCGTCTTGGCCGACCACCATTCGTCACCGCTCCGGTACGCCTCGGCACCCCAGCGCTCGGTGACCTCGGCCTCGTAAGCCGTGTGGTCGAAACCGTCGAACATGTTCTCCGGCATGAGTTCTCCTTCTCTCTCCATCGTGTCGATCGTCGATCGCACCGAGGCGATCTGCCGGTTCAGCCGGCCCTGCTCCGCCCGCAGCCACTCGAGGTGGGCACGGAGCGCGGTGGGTGCATCCGTCTCGCGCTCGAGCACCTGCGCGATCGCCGGCAGCCCGAGCCCGAGCTCGCGCAGCAGCAGCACCCGCTGCAGTCGCACGAGGGACTGTTCGTCGTAATAGCGGTAGCCGTTCGCACCCACCCGGCTGGGCTCCACGATGCCGAGCAGGGCGTAGTGCCGCAGCGTCCGGCTCGTGGTGCCAGCGAGGCGCGCGACCTCCTGGATCGACCAGTCCATCGGATGCTCCTTCCGTCGGGATGCGTCACCGCTCCGTTCCCTTCACGATAGAAGTTGACGCCACGTCAAGGTCAAGCCCCGCGCGCCGGCCCGCGCCGATTCGAGGAGTAGCGTCGAAGACATGCCACGTATCGGACTCAGCGATCTCGACGTCTTCCCTCTCTCGCTCGGCGGCAACGTCTTCGGCTGGACCGCCGACCACGACACCTCCCTCGCCATCCTCGACGCCCACGCGGCCGGCGGCGGGAACTTCATCGACACCTCCGACAGCTACATGGCGGCGGCCCCCGGCAACAAGGGCGGCGAGTCGGAAACCCTCATCGGCGAGTGGTTCACGAGCCGCGGTTCGCGAGACGCGACCGTGATCGCCACGAAGGTGTCGCGGCATCCGGAGTTCCCCGGACTCTCGGCCGCGAACATCCAGGCGGCGGCGGATGCCTCGCTCGCCCGCCTGCAGACCGACCGCATCGACCTCTACTACGCGCACTTCGAAGACCCCGAGACCCCGCTCGAAGAGACCGCGGCGGCGTTCGACGCGGTGGTCAGGGCCGGCAAGGTGCGTTACACGGCGCTGTCGAACTTCAGCCCCGCGAACATCGAGGCCTACATCGCGATCTGCACGGCCAACGGATACGCATTGCCGGTCGCCCTGCAACCGCACTACAACCTGGTGCACCGCAACGACTTCGAAGACCATCTGGCTCCGATCGCCGAGCGCGAGCACCTGGGCGTGATGCCGTACTACGCGCTGGCGAGCGGTTTCCTCACCGGCAAGTACCGCTCGGCAGGCGACAACTCCGAGACGGTGCGCTCGAAAGCGGCCGGGCGTTACGTGACCCCGCAGGGCCTCGCGATCGTGGATGCGCTGGAGGAGATCGGCCGCGGTCATGACGCCTCGATCGCCACCACGGCGCTCGCCTGGCTCGTGGCGAAGCCCACGATCGTCGCGCCCATCGCCAGCGCCTCCCGGGTCGAGCAGGTCGCCGACCTGCTCGCCGTCGGGCGCGTCACCCTCTCCCCCGAGGAGGTCGCCCGTCTCGACGCCGTCTCCGCCTGGACGCCCCCGGCATCCTGAGGCCTCGGCCCTCTACCTGTCGCGACCCGGGCGCCGGGTGCGGAAGCCCACGAGCAGCACGACGGCCGAGAGGCCCGCGCAGAGCGTCATGACGGCGGCGGCCGGCACCGTGGAGGTCACCCCGAAGAGCCCGACGATCGGCGCGCCCACCGCGCCCGCCACCATGTTCGTGGCGCCCACGAGCGAGGCCGCTGCTCCGGCGCGCGGCCCGTGGTGGGCGAGGGCGCTGCTCTGCAGCGTGGGCGAGATCACGCCGAAGGTCGTGGTGAAGGCGAACAACGGCAGCACGAAGCCCAGCAGGCCCAGGCCCGGCGCGAACAGCTGGCCGGCGAGCAGCAGGGCGGCGAAGCCGAACAGCACCACCGCTCCCCCGCGGGCGACGGCCGTGACGTTCATCCGCCCCGCGAGCCGCGCGCTCAGCTGTGCGCCGGCGATCATGAGTGCCCCGTGGCCGCCGAACACGATGGCATAGGCCGTGGCGTCGAGCCCGAAGATGCCCTGGAACAAGAAGGCGGATGACGCCATGTAGCTCATCATCGCGGCCCACTGCAGCGCGCCGGCCCCCACCGCGGCCCGGTACTGCCGGTCGCGCGCGAGGGCGAGGTAGTCGTCGCGCAACCGCGCCCCCGTGCGCAGCGCCCGCACGGCGAGCGGGTTGGTCTCGTGCCGGGCGAGCACGGCCAGCGCGGCGAGCAGCAGCACGATGCCGTAGACCACGAGCAGCCAGAACAGCCCGCGCCAGTCGGTGAGCCGCAGCAGCTGCGCGCCGATCGCCGGCGACGCCACCACGAAGACCCCGTTGATCAGCTGCAGCCGGGCGAGCAGCTTCACCATCAGCGGCCCCTCGGCGCGGTCGCGCACGATGGCGAGGATGATCACCGCGGTCGCCGCCGCGCCCACCCCCTGCACGAGCCGCGACCCGATCAGCACGCCCACCGTCGGCGCCATCGCGCACGCGACGCTCGCCACCGTGTACACCACGAGCGCCACGACGAGCGGCCGGATGCGCCCCACGCGATCCGAGAGCGGCCCCGCCACGAGCTGTCCGCACGCCATTCCCACGAACGCGCCCGTGAGCGTGAACTGCACGAGCGAGGGGCTCGTCGCGAGCTCGGCCTGGATCTGCGGGAACGCCGGCAGATAGAGGTCCATCGTCAGCGGCCAGAGCGCCTGGATGAACCCGAGCGTCACGAAGAAGGCCGCGGGCAGCCGGCCGGGTCGGCCGGGCCGCCCGGGCCGCGCCGGCGCCCCCGGCAGCTCAGCGCTCACAGCGCCGGCCGCCGCCGCACCCGCTCACCCGACTCACCAGGCGTACGCCTCCGGCGCCTGCCCGCCGGGTCCGGGCCAGATGCGGTCGAGCTCGTCGAGCTGCGCCTGATCGAGCGAGAGCTCGAGGGCCGCGAACGCCCCGGTGAGCTGCGCCGCCGTGCGCGGCCCCACGACCGGCGCCGTCACCACGGGCTGGTGCAGCAGCCAGGCGAGCGCGAGCTCGGCCGGGTCGACGCCGTTCTCCTCGGCGAAGGCCTCGTACCGCTCGATCTGCGGCCGGCGGGAACCCAGGTGCGAGAGGTCTTTCGAGCGCGCGCGGTCTGCCTTCTTGAGCACTCCGCCGAGCTGGCCGCTGGCGAGCGGCGACCAGGGCAGCAGGCCCATCCCGTAGTTCAGAGCGGCCGGCACCACCTCGAGCTCGAGCGTGCGCTGCGCCAGGTTGTACACCGACTGCTCGGTCACGATCGGCAGCTGCCGCCGGCTCTCGGCGTGCTCGCGGTACTGCGCGATGTTCCAGCCCGCGAAGTTCGACGAGCCGAGGTACACGATTTTGCCCTGCGCGGCGAGCGTGGTGAAGGCGTCGAGCACCTCGTCGACGGGGACCTCCCGGTCGATGTGGTGCATCTGGTAGAGGTCGATGCGGTCGGTGCCGAGGCGGCGGAGCGAGGCGTCCACCGCCGCCCGGATGTGCACGGCCGAGAGCCCGCGGTCGTTCGGCCCGTCGCCCATCGGCCCCTGCACCTTGGTGGCGACGACGAGGGAGTCGCGGTTGCCGCGCTCGCGCATCCAGTCGCCGAGGATCTCCTCGCTCTGCCCCTCGTTGGGCCCCCACGGGCCGCCGCCGTAGACGTCGGCGGTGTCGATGAAGTTCACGCCGTTCTCCACCGCGAGATCGAGGATGCCGAACGACTCCTCCGGGCCGATGACCGGCCCGAAGTTCATGGTGCCGAGCGCGATGCGGCTGACGGTGGCGCCGGAGTGGCCGAGGCGGGTGTACTTCACGAGAGCTCCTGGGTGCGGGGAACGGGGACGGATGCGGCGGGCCCGGGGGCGCCGGAGGCGGGAGCTGCGGCGACCGGCGCCGTGTCGACGAGCGCCCAGCCGAAGCGTTCGAGCGAGACCGCGACGACGGATGCTCCGCTCACGACGTCGACGCCCGTCACCGCCACCTCCACCGGCTCCGTGCCGTGGTTGATGACCGTGATCAGGGAGCCGCGCCGGGCCGCCTCCACCCACTCGTTCGGGGTGTCGAGAACCGGCTGCACGCCCGCGAGACCGGCGGCCCAGCGGGTGACCGCGAGCATCCCGTCGTCGTCAGGGATGGTGGCGAGGTAGTGCGCGCGCCCGGCACCGGTGGCCTTCGAGGTGAGTGCGGGAAGCCCGGCGAGCCGGCCTCCGGAGTAACGGCCCAGCACCTCGGCGGGCTCGCCGGAGTCACCGGGCGCCAGCAGCTGCAGCTCCTCGGCGAAGTACTCGCCGGTGAGGCCGCCGAACGGGGTGTCGATGGGCGCGCGGCTCTCGCCGGGTGCGCCGCCGGGAGCCGACGCGCCGCCTGCGCCGACGCCCGCGAGCCCCGCGTCCCCCGCCGAGTCGCCCGCGGCCCGCGCGGCCGAGGCCGGCAGCACGAGCGCCCCGAAGTCCTCCACCGCCACGCCGAGCACCGCGCGGAGCCCGAGCTGGAAGCCGCCCTCGCGGAACGCATCCGTCTCGTCGACCACGTCGCTGAACGCCGACACGAGCAGGTGTCCGCCTCCGCGCACGAAGGCGCTGAGGTTCGCGGCTCCCGCCGAGCCCAGCAGGTAGAGCTGCGGCGCCACGACGAGGGCGTAGCCCTCGAGCGCACTCGTGGGGTGCACGAGGTCGACGGCCACGTTCTGCCGGTGCAGCGCCGAGTACCACCGCTGCACGAGCTGCGCGTAGTCGAGCACCACGGGGTGGTCGGGACTCTCGAGCGCCCACCGGTTCTCCCAGTCGATGACGAGGGCCACGGATGCCCCGCTCCCGCCCGCAGCGCCCGCCGGCAGCGCGGGCAGCCGGCCGAGCGTCTCGCCGAGGGCCACGACCTCCCGCCAGGTGCGGGTCTCGAGCCCGGCCTGCGGAACCATCGAGGAGTGGAACTTCTCGCTGCCGCGGCGGGACTGCCGCCACTGGAAGAAGTTGATGCCGTCCGCCCCGCGGCCGACGGCCTGCATCGAGAGCGCCGCCATCTGGCCCGGCGCCTTCGGGGCGTTGCTCGGCCGCCAGTTCACGGAGTTCGTGGCCTGCTCCATCAGGATCCACGGGGTGCCCGGCTTCAGCGAGCGCATCAGGTCGCGCGTGAACGCGGCGCCGCGGAACGACTCTGGGTCGTTCGGGTCGGCGTAGTTGTCGTCGCTGATGACGTCGAGCTCGGGAGCCCACGCCCAGTAGTCGGCGGGCGGGAAGAAGCCCATGAAGTTCGTGGTGACGGGCTGGGCGGCGCCCGAGGCCTTGATGATGTCGCGCTCCATCCGGAAGAGCCCGAGCAGCGTGTCGGAGGTGAAGCGCTTGAAGTCGAGCACTCCCCCGGGGTTGTGGCTGTAGGGGGCCTTGCGCGGCGGCACGATCTCGTCGAAGGATCCGTAGCGCTGCGACCAGAACAGGGTGCCCCAGGCCTCGTTGAGCGCGTCGATCGAGCCGTAGCGCCCGGCCAGCCACAGCCGGAACGCCACGGCGGCGTTGGCGGAGTAGTCGTAGTGCAGGTGACAGCCGTACTCGTTGTTGACGTGCCACATCGCGACCGCCGGATGCGCGGCGTAGCGCCCCACGAGCTCGGTCACGAGCCGCGCGGCGAGGCGCCGGTACACGGGCGAGCTCGGCGCATAGGCCTGCCGGCTGCCCGGCCAGTAGACGGCGCCGTTCTCGTCCTGGGGCAGCATCTCGGGATACGCGGTGGAGGCCCACGGCGGCGGCGACGCGGTGGCGGTGGCGAGGTCGACGGCGATGCCGTTCTCGTGCAGCAGATCGAGCACCCGGTCGAGCCAGCCCCAGTCGAAGCTGTGCTCATCCGGCTGGATGCGCGCCCAGGAGAACACGCCCACGGTCACCATGGTCACGCCGGCCTCGCGCATGAGGCGCACGTCGTCGTGCCACACCTCCTCGGGCCACTGCTCGGGGTTGTAGTCTCCGCCGTAGTGCATGCTGTCTCTCGTTCAGGGGATAGGGGTTCGGTCGCCAGGTATTCAGGCTTCAGGCTTCTGGGCTTCTGGGCTTCAGGGCTTCAGGAGGCGCAGGCGGGCGCGACGGCCCGCCACCCGTCAGTGCCGCGTCGACTGCCTCGGCACGAGCACGGGCTCGAAGCGGGTGCGCAGGCTGAAGCCCTCCACGGGCGCCAGCTGCTGCAGCAGCAGCTTCGCCGCGTGGCCGCCGATGTCGTGGCTCGGCTGCCGCACCGAGGTGAGCGGAACGACGGCGGCTCCAGCGAAGTCGATGTCGTCGTAACCGATGATCGACACCTCTCCGGGCACCGAGATGCCGTGCCCGATCAGCCGCTGCAGGATGCCGAGGGCCAGGTGGTCGTTACCGGCGAAGATGCCGTCGGGCCGGTCCTCGAGGGGCAGCGCCGCGATGCGGTCGCCGAGCTCGCGGCCGAGCTGCGGGTTGAGCGTCTCGGTCTCGATGAAGGTGAAGCGGGCCCCGGCCGCCTCCACCGTGCGGCGGGCGCCCTCGAGACGCTCCTTCATCTGCGACACCCGCATCGGCCCACCGATGAAGGCGATGTGCCGGGCGCCGCCCTCGAGCAGGTGCGTGGTGGCGAGCACGCCTCCGAGCACGTCGTCGAGCGAGATCGAGGGGAAGACGCCGTCGTGGTCGACCCGGTCGACGAGCACCACCGGCACGTCGCGCCGCCGGAAGCGGTCGAGCATCTCGAGCGACTCGCCCACGGGCGCGATCAGGATGCCGTCGAGCCGCTGCCGCTCGAACAGGTCGAGGTAGCGCGCCTCCCGCTCGGCCGAGTCGTAGCTGTTGCCCACGATCACCGAGTAGCCGGCGAGCTCGGCCACCTCCTCGGCGCCGAGCACGACGTCGGAGAAGAAGGGGTTGGTGATGTTGAGCACGGCCATGCCGATGGCGTTGCTGCGGCCGGCGCGAAGCTGCCGGGCGGCCACGTTCGGAACGTAGCCGAGCGTCTCGATGGCCTCGGTCACGCGCGCCGCGGCCTTACGCGACACGAGCTCGGGCCGGTTGAGCGCGTTCGAGACGGTGCTCACCGAGACGCCGGCGAGCGCCGCCACCTCGCGGATGCCCACGTCAACCATGCCGGCCTCCCACGCGTTCGAGGCTCGCGAGGAGCCGCATCCGGTTCTCGACCTTGACGGCGGCCGGGCCGTGGACGAGGGTGAGGCCGCAGCCGGTTCCGGATGCTCCGCGCGCGACGATCGCGCCGGGTCGCCCGGCCGGGTCGGCGGCAGCCACCGCCCGCAGCTGGGTGCCCGCGTCGGCCACCAGGGCGATTCCCGCACTCGATCGCACGACGCCCTCCTCGAGCTCGATGTCTCCGGCCAGTCCCACCGTGATCACGGTACCGCTCGCGGAGTCGACATCCGTCGAGATGACGCCCACCGGATGCCCGTGGCTGCTGATCGTGAAACCCTCGGCCCCTGGGGCGGCCTCCACCATCAGGTAGCCCGAGACGAGCCGACGCGCCGGCTCCTGCACGAAGTGCGCGTCGGAGAAAGAGCCGAGGGGCTCACGCGTGGCGGCGGCGCTCCCGGCGCCCGCCCAGACGAGTTCGTGGTCGATGGCTTCGAGGGTCAGTCCCTCCCAAGTGGCTCTCACGACCGGCCTCCGGAGCTCGGCGCGGCCGGGTTTGCACCGAACGCTACGGCACGGCATGCTGACTCGCGAACGAAGGAGTCCGCACGCATGACCGAGATCGTCATCCTCACCGGAACCGGTGCGCACACCGACCCCTGGCACGCGCTCGACGCGACGAGCGAACGGGTGGCGGAGGTGCTCGGCGAGGCCTGGGCCGACACCGACACCGGCGCCGACGGTGCCGAGCTCACGGCGGTACGCGTGACCGCGGTGACGACCGACGACGACGTGGCAGCGGCGCTCGACGGCGCGGGACTCGTGATCGTGAACGTCAGCGGAGACCTCGCGACCGAACCGGTGGACTCCTCCGCCATCGTCGACGCGCTGCTCGCCCATACCGGGCGCGGCGGAGGCGTCGTGGCGCTGCACTCCTCGGCGCTGGCCTTCGGCGACGACCCGCGCTGGGCGGAGCTCGCCGGCGGCCGCTGGGTGCCGGGGGTCACCATGCACCCGCAGATCGGCCACGCGCTCGTGCAGGCCGCCGACGGCGAGGCCGCCGCGGGCCTCACCGACTTCGTCGTGTACGACGAGCGGTACACCGCGCTCGAGCGCGACCCGGCCACCGACGTTCTGGCCTTCCACACCGAAGACGGCCTCGCGCATCCGCTGGTCTGGCGGCGCACCACGGCCAGCGGCGCGCGCGTCGCGTACGACGCCCTCGGCCACGGCGTCGAGTCGTACGACTCGTCCGCACGATGTGCGCTGTTGCTGGGCCTGGTGTCGTGGGCGGCCGGCGCGGCGGACGAGCGGGCGGAGAGGGCGAGGGGCGGGGCGGCGAACGCAGCCACGGCCGCCTGAACGCGACCGGCCGGGCCGGGCAGGCCCGCCGTGCTCGCACTCGAGGCGGGCTGCCGGAGCCGGGGCGGAGACGCGGTATCAGTCACGGATCCACGTCTCCTCGGTCGGCACCAGGTTCTCGAGCTCGTCCCAGAGCTCTTCGGGGATGGCGAGCGAGGCGTTCGCCACCGCCTCGTCGAGCTGCGCGGGCGAGACCACGCCGCAGACGGTCGAGTGGATGCGCGGGTCGCGCGTGGAGAACTGCGTCGCGGCCGCGATGAGGGGCACACCGTGGCGCTCGCAGGCGGCGCCCATGGCGTCGACCGCGGCGAGCAGCTGCTCGGGAGCCGCCGCGTAGTGGTAACGGTCGGTGGTGCGGGGCCATGCGGCCAGCATCCCGCCGCCGTAGACGGCGGCGTTGAGCACGCCCAGCCCGGCCTCGCTCGCGCGGGTGAGCAGCCGGTCGGCGGTGCGGTCGACGAGCGTGTAGCGGTTGTGCGTGATGAGCGCGTCGAAGAACCCGGTGTCGACGAACTGCTCGAGCATGCTCGCGGGGCCGCCCGAGATCCCGATGAACCGGGCGAAGCCCTCGTCGCGCAGCATCCGCAGCGACTCCACCGGGCCGCCCGGGGCCATCGCGGCGTCGAAGCCGATGTGCTCGGGGTCGTGCAGGTAGAGAAGAGGGAGCGAGTCCAGGCCCAGCCGGTCGAGGCTCTCGGCGAGCGAGGCGCGCATCCGGTCGCGGTCGAAGGAGCCCGTCACCGGGTCGCGGTCGAGCTTCGTCTGGATGGTGAAGCCCGCGGGCGGCCCGTCGCCTTCGGCTTCGGCCTGCCGCACCGCGAGCCCGATGCGGCGCTCGCTCTCGCCGTCGCCGTAGTTGTTCGCGGTGTCGAGGATGCTCACGGGGCCGGCGAAGGCGTGCCGCGCGGTGGCCACGGCATCCGCCTCGGGCACCGTCACGCCGTGCACCGGGGAGGAGGTGCCCCAGGCCGCGGTGCCGACGCAGATCGCGGAGACCGGGATGCCGGTGCGGCCGAACGCGCGCACCGGCAGAACACTGGTGAGGGTCATTCGAACGCGTCTCCGCCGCGGAACCGGTCGACGAGCACCGCCGCGACCAGGATGATCGCCGTGATCAGGTCGAGGTAGTTCGGGTCGGTGAAGGTGACGTTCAGGATGTTCGTGATGCCGGCCACCACGAGCAGGCCCAGCAGGCCGCCGATGGGGTTGCCGACGCCGCCGCGGGTGATGGAGTAGCCGCCGATCATGAGCGCCGCGTAGATCTGGAACTCGAGGCCCGTGCCGAGCACGTTCGACGCGGAGCCGAGCTGACCCACGTAGAGGATGCCGCCGACGGCGGCACCCACCGAACTCGCCACGAGGGCGATGACGCGCACCTTCGACACCGAGATGCCGGCGCGGGCCGCCGCGCGGTCGTCGCCGCCCACGGCCTGCACCTTGCGGCCGATGCGCGTCTTCGACACGATGCCGGCGGCGATGAGGGTCACGCCGATGCCGATCAGCAGCAGGGTCGGGAACCCGGCGATCGCGCCCTGCGTCACGTTGTAGAGCGGTTCGATCAGGGTCGACGGCGGGGCGCTCACCACGACGACCTGCGAGAGACCGCGCAGCAGGGTGAGCATGCCCAGGGTCACGGCGAGCGGTTCGGCGCCGAAGCGCACGATCACGAAGGCGTTGGTGAGGCCCACGACCACGCCGACGCCGACGGTGATGAGCGCCACGAGCCAGGCGTTCATGCCGGTGGCCACGAGCTGGTTGAACACCACCGCCCCGAAGCCCACCATCGAGCCGATGGAGAGGTCGACCACGCCGGCGAGCAGAGCGAAGGAGGCCATCACGCCCACGATCAGCGGGATGGCGACGCTCACGCCCACGATCTGGATGTTCGACGGCGAGAAGAACGAGGGGCCCACCCAGATCAGGCCGACCAGCAGCGTCACCACGAGGGTGGCGCTGATGCTGCCCACGGGGCCGCGGAACGAGTTGAGGATGCGCCGGAGCGGCGGGACGACCGGGTCGTCGAACAGAGTAGGTGCGGTGGCGGTCATCGCGCCGTCCTTTTCAGTCGGTAGCCGTCGATGCCGACGGCGATGATCAGCAGGGCGCCCTGGAACACGAGCGCCCAGGCTGGAGCGAGGCCGAAGAAGGCGATCGAGGTGGGGATGGTAGCGAGGAAGCCCACCGAGAGCACCAGTACGAGCAGGTTGCCCTTGCCGCCGGAGAGGCTGATGCCGGCGAGGATGACGGCGCCGATCACGATGAGCTGGAAGCTCGCGCCGGCGGCGGGCGTGAAGCTCGGCGTCACCGCCGAGAACATGACCCCGGCGAGGCCCGCGACCGCGCCGGCTCCGATGAAGCTGGCGAAGCGCATCCGGCGCAGGTTGATGCCGCGCGCCTTGGCGGCGGAGGGGTTGCCGCCGACGGCGATGAGGCGGCGGCCCCAGCGGGTGTAGGCGAAGGCGAGGCCGCCGAGCACGATGACGATGAGCATCGGCCAGAAGATGTTCGGCAGGCCGAGGAAGCGGCCGAGCCCGTAGAGGCGCAGCTCGCTGGTGGAGGGAATCTGGGCCGACTTGAAGAAGATGAGCATCACCGCGAGGCCGCCGAAGCCGGTGGCGAGGGTGACGATGATGGGGTTGAGCTTGCCGAACACGACGATGAGGCCGTTCAGCCCGCCCCAGGCCATGCCGGTGACGATGCCGATCGGGATGGCGACGGCGGTGGGCAGCCCGTTGTTGAGGGCGGTCACCGTCGCCCAGGCGCTCAGGATGAGCGACACCGGCAGGCTCAGGTCGAGGAGGCCGCCGGAGATCACGATGATCGCCTGCGACACCGCGAGGATGCCCGAGATCGACATCGTGAAGGTCACGGCGAGCAGCGACTGGGTGGAGAGGAAGTCAGGCCGCACGATGGTGGTGGCGATGATGAGCAGGGCCCAGACGCCGGTGATGCTGAGGGCGTCACGGGCGCTGACGGGGAGCCCCCGGGAGTCCGGGCGGCGCAGCTTGGCGCCGCCCGGGCTCTGGGGCGCGGCCGGATCGGCCGGGGTGATGAGTGATGTGGTCATGTTTCCAGTACCGTTTCGGGCTGATCCGGGCGCGGGATTCACCAGGTGATCAGGAGGGGGCGATCAGTTCTCGAACGATCAGGCCTTGCAGAACAGGTCGTACTCCGTGGTGCCCTGGGGGGCGGCGGCGAGCTGCGACACGCGGTCGTTGATGTTCGGGATGGCCGCAGCCTGGGCCGCGGTGACGGGGCACGGCTGCACGCTGGCGGCCGGGTCGGTTCCGGTGTCCTTCACGGCCGGGGCCTTGCCCGCGGCGATCTCGTCGGCGATCTTGAACGCCTCGGCGGGGTAGCCCTCGAGGAAGTACATGACGCTGCCGGCGAGGTGGGGGTCGACGTTCGCGCCGGTGATCAGGCCGCCGTCCTGGCCCCAGCCCATGATCGAGCCGTCGCGGCCGAGCTGCGTTGCGGCCTGGAGGGCGCCGACCACGGCCTGGTCGTTGAGGCCCACGACCAGGATGTTCTTCGCATCCGGGTGAGCGGCGAAGACGCCGGGGGCGTTCGCGAGCGAGGTGGTGAGGTTGCCGTCGGCCTCGTAGGAGACGTAGTTCGCCTCGGGGATGTTCGGGCAGACCTTCTTCACGGCGTCGCGGGCGTTGCCGGTGCGCCAGGTGTTGATCTGGCCGGCGGCGGTGCCCTCGGCCGAGATCACGAGGTCGACCTGGCAGTTCCACTTCGACTTGGCGAGGTTGCCGAGCGCGGTTCCGCCGTCGGTGCCGGCGGTGGCGTTGTCGACACCCACGAAGTACCAGCCGGGCTGCGCGATGTCGAAGGTGACGACCGGGATGCCCGCGTCGGCGTACTTCTTGGCGATGACCGGGTTCGCGGAGGGCTGACCGTTGAACATCATCACCATGTTCACGCCCTTCTGGATGAAGATGTCGGCGTTCTTCGTGGCGGTCGCCTCGCTGTTGTCGTTCGAGAGTTCGACGAAGTTCCAGCCGCGCTGCTCGGCGAGGCCCTTGGCGACCTCGCCCTGCAGGTCCTGCCAGTCGGCGTCGGGCTGACCGCCCACGGCGAAGCCGACGGTGAAGGTGCTGTCGGTGGCGCTGTCGGTGCTCGCGCCGGAGGTGCTGCCGACCGTCGAACAGCCGGCCAGCATCAGGCTGGCGGCGGCGACCGCCACCAGGCCGAGGCGGGCGAGGCGCCCGCGGGTGAAGTGCGTCATTGCAGTGTTCTCCTCAGTGAGAATGGGTGGGGATTGCTGGGTGATGGTGGTGGTGTGGGCGCGCGGGTCGTCAGTGAGCCGGGAGACTCAGTGGACGACGGTCGCGCTGTCCTCGGGCGTCGAGACGTCCGCAGGAATGGCGCCGGTGATGAGACCGACGATGCCTTCGGGGGTGATGTCGGCCACATCGCGGGTGGCGATGGTGCGGCCGAGGCGCATGACCGTGACGCGGTCGGCGACCTGCACGAGCTGCTGCATGTTGTGGCTGACCAGGATGACGCTCACGCCGTGGTCGCGCAGGCGGCCGATGAGTTCGAGCACCTGGGCCGACTCGCGCACGCCGAGGGCCGCGGTGGGCTCGTCGAGGATGACGATCTGGCGGCCCCAGAGCAGGGCGCGGGCGATGGCGAGGCACTGACGCTGGCCGCCCGACATGCCCTTCACCGAGACGTTGACCGACTGGATGCCGACGCCGAGCTCGCTGAGCACCTCGCGTGAGCGCTTGCGCATCCCGCCGTCGTTCACGACGTTGAGCAGGCGCAGGAACGGGTTCTTCGAGAGCTCCTCGCGGCCGAGGTAGACGTTCTGCACGGCCGACATGGTGTCGACGAGCGCGAGGTCCTGGTAGACCGTCTCGATGCCGGCCTCGAGCGCATCCGAGGGGCGGCGGAAGGTGACCGGGTTCCCGTCGACGACGATGTCGCCGCCGTCGGGCACGACCGCCCCCGAGAGCACCTTGAGGAACGTGGACTTGCCGGCTCCGTTGTCGCCCACGAGGCCCATGACTTCACCGCGGCGCAGCTGCATGGAGGCGTCGGCGAGGGCGACGACGGCGCCGTAGCGGCGAGTGATGTGGCTGGCGCTCAACGCGAACTCGCTCGCGGAGGAAGGGGTGTCTGACATCGGGTCAACCTCGTTGTTGGTGGTCATCTAAAACGTTCTATGTAAAACGTTTCAACACCATAACCTCCGATTTCCGGGGATGTCAAGCCGAACGTCCCCGAGGCTTCCCGGCAACATCTCCAGCGCGCGCGATTCAACATCCGTTCACTGCCCGCACCGAGGGTGGAGGGGCGAACCCTCGCCCGTTTCAGACCCGAAAGGCCTGCCGCCCCATGTCCAGAACCAGATCACTCACCCCCGTGGCGACCGCCCGGCGCCGCTCCGCGCGCGTCGCCGCGGCGCTCACCGTGCTCGCCGTCGCCGCCGGCGCGATCGGCGCCGGCGCGCTCACCGCGAGCTCCGCCTCCGCCGCGGAGACGCTGCCGAGCAGCTTCGCCGGCTCCGGCACCAGCTGGAAGTACTCCGACAACAACACCGACCCGGCCGCGGGCAATCCCGACCGCCTGGTCTGGACCACCGGCGCCTTCTCCGACGCCGCCTGGAAGACCGGCGTCGGCCCCTTCGGCGCGAAGAACGGCTCCGCCACACCCAACCTCGGCTCGGCGTTCCCCGTCACGACGGTGCTCACCCAGTACGTCGACCCGACCGCCGCCACCAAGGTCGACATCCCCACCTTCCACTTCCGCACGGGCATCGACATCACGGCCGGTCAGCTCAGCCAGGTCGAGAGCCTCACCGGCAGCATCACCTACGACGACGCCGTGCAGATCTTCGTGAACGGCACCAAGGTCGCGGGCTTCGTCGACTCGCGCGTCGAGGCGGTTCCGGATGCGCAGAAGAACCTCACCTACGCCGGCAACAGCGGCGGAGACCCGGTGAGCTCCACGTTCTCCATCCCCGCCTCCGCGCTCCACGCCGGCACGAACACCCTCGCCGTGGCCCTCTACCAGGACCGCTCGAGCAGCAGCGACGCCTACCTGGTGCTGAAGTCGCTCACGCCCGTCATCGCGGTGCCCGCCGGCTACTCCGGCATCACCACCGCGGCCGGCGCCGACCGCAGCGAGCGGGTCGTCAGCTGGACCACCTCGGCCGACCGCGCCCAGTCGGTGCAGTTCGCCCCCTCCGCCGAGGTCACGGGAGACACCTTCCCGGCGACCGCCGGCGTGATCGCCGCCACCGGCTCGACCACGGGCGGCGTCTTCACCCGCACCGCGACCCTCACCGGCCTCGCGTTGGAGACCGCGTACTCCTACCGGGTGGGCGTCGACGGCAACTGGTCGCCGGTGGGCACCTTCACCACCCCGGCGGCCGACGGGCACACCGAGCAGGTGCAGGTCACCGTTCCGCAGGCGGCACCGGGCGAGTTCGTCTGGAGCATCGACGGAACCAACGGACTCGTCGACTTCGGCACCGCCGTGCAGACCGGCGACCACTTCGCCGCGACGGGCTCGATGAACCCGATCCGCGTCACCGACACCCGTCGCGCCGCGCCGGTGTGGTCGATCAGCGCCCAGGTCGGCGACTTCACCTCGGCGTCGACGTCCTTCTCGGGCAAGTACCTCGGCTGGACCCCCACGGTGGTGGAGGCCGGCGGCGACGCCGTCGCGGGTGCCACGGTCGCCTCGGGCTTCGACAGCGGCACCGGTCTCACCGCCGCCGCCACGCTCGGTTCCGCCGCGGCCGGCCACGCCGCCGGGTCGGCCAAGCTCGGCGCCGCGCTCGAGCTGAAGCTGCCGGTCGAGGTGAGCGACGGCACCTACCAGGCGACGCTCACGCTGACCGCCCTCAGCTGAGCGGGCCGCCGGCTCGACGCGGGTCGGGGTGGGTGCCGAGCGGCGCCCACCCCGACCCGCTAGTCGCGCGGAGCGCGCTAGGGTGCTCTCCATGACTTCGACGAGGGTGTTGTTCATCGGCGGTACCGGCATCATCTCAGCGGCGGCGAGCGCGCTGGCGATCGAGCGCGGCCTGGAGGTGACTCTCCTCAACCGCGGCTCCTCGCGGCGCGCGCCGCACCCCGGAGCCGAGGTGCTCACCGCCGACATCGCCGACGCGGAGGCCGTGGATGCGGTGCTCGGCTCGCGCGAGTTCGACGTGGTCGCCGACATGGTGGCCTTCACTCCCGAGCAGGTGCAGCGTGACATCGACCGCTTCGAGGGGCGCACCGGGCAGTACGTGTTCATCAGCTCGGCGTCGGCCTACCAGAAGCCGGTCTCCCGCCTGCCGATCACCGAGTCGACTCCGTTGCGCAACCCGTTCTGGCAGTACTCGCGCGACAAGATCGCCTGTGAGGACCTGCTGGTGGAGGCCTATCGCTCGCGCGCGTTCCCGGCCACGATCATCCGGCCCTCGCACACCTACGACAAGTGGTCGTTGCCCTTCTTCGGCGGCTGGACCGTGGTCGACCGGATGCGCCGCGGAGCCGAGGTGGTGGTGCACGGCGACGGCACCTCGCTCTGGACGCTGACCCACGCCGACGACTTCGCGCGGGGCTTCGTCGGTCTGCTGGGCAACCCGCTAGCGCTGGGCGACACGTTCCAGATCACCTCCGACTTCGTCTACACCTGGAACGAGATCTTCGCGATCATGGGGGCGGCGGCGGGCGCGACCCCGCGCATCCGCTACGTCACGAGCGCCGCGATCGAGGCTGCGGCGCCGCACACGGCGGGCGAGCACCTCGGCGACCGCGCCCACTCGGTGGTCTTCGACAACACGAAGATCCGCGCGCTCGTGCCCGACTTCGCGCCCGTCATCCCGTTCCACACGGCGGCCCGGGAGATGCTCGACCACCACGACGCGCATCCCGAGCTGCAGGTCACCGACCCCGCCTTCGAGGCGCTCTTCGACCGCCTCGTCGCGACAGCATCCTGACCTCGCAGCCCCTGCATGCCCCACGGGGCATATGGCATCGATCAGTCGCAGATGGCCGCTACCCACGCGGGATAGCGGCCATCTGCGACCGGTCGATGTGCCCTCAGGCGCCGACGAGGCGCTCGGCGAGGTAGCCGGTGAGGCGGTCGAGGGAGATGCGCTCCTGGGCCATCGAGTCGCGCTCGCGCACGGTGACCGCATTGTCCTCGAGCGAGTCGAAGTCGACGGTGATGCAGAACGGCGTCCCCACCTCGTCCTGACGGCGGTAGCGACGGCCGATCGCGCCGGCGTCGTCGAAGTCGACGTTCCAGTTCTTGCGCAGGTCGGCGGCGAGCGTGCGGGCCAGCGGCGAGAGGGCCTCGTTGCGCGAGAGCGGCAGAACGGCGGCCTTCACCGGGGCCAGCCGGGGGTCGAGCTTCAGCACGGTGCGCTTGTCGACGCCGCCCTTGGTGTTGGGCGCCTCGTCTTCGTGGAACGCGTCGACCAGGAAGGCCATCAGCGAGCGCGTGAGGCCGGCAGCCGGCTCGATGACGTACGGCGTCCAGCGCTCGCCGGTGGTCTGGTCGAAGTAGCTCAGGTCGGTTCCGGATGCCTTCGAGTGCGTCGAGAGGTCGTAGTCGGTGCGGTTCGCCACGCCCTCGAGCTCGCCGAAGGCCGATCCGGTGAAGCCGAACTTGTACTCGATGTCGACGGTGCGCTTGGAGTAGTGCGACAGCTTCTCCTGCGGGTGCTCGAACAGGCGCAGGTTCTCGGGGTCGATGCCGAGGTCGACGTACCACTGGAAGCGCTGGTCGATCCAGTACTGGTGCCACTCTTCGTCTTCGCCGGGCTTGACGAAGAACTCCATCTCCATCTGCTCGAACTCGCGCGTGCGGAAGATGAAGTTGCCGGGGGTGATCTCGTTGCGGAAGCTCTTGCCGATCTGGCCGATGCCGAACGGCGGCTTCTGCCGACTGGAGTTCAGCACCGCGTTGAAGTCGACGAAGATGCCCTGGGCGGTCTCGGGGCGCAGATACGCCATGCCCGACTCGTCGTCGACGGCGCCGAGGTAGGTCTTCATGAGGCCGGAGAAGTTCTTCGGCTCGGTCCACGAACCGGGCTGGCCGGTGTCGGGGTCGCGGATGTCGGCGAGGCCGTTCACGGGCGGGTGGCCGTGCTTCTCCTCGTACTGCTCGAGCAGGTGGTCGGCGCGGTAGCGCTTGTGGGTGTGCAGCGACTCGACCAGCGGGTCGGTGAAGACCTCGACGTGGCCCGAGGCCTCCCACACCTGGCGGGGGAGGATGACGGCGGAGTCGAGGCCCACGACGTTGTCCCGGCCCTGCACCATGAACTTCCACCACTGGCGCTTGATGTTCTCCTTGAGCTCCACGCCGAGGGGGCCGTAGTCCCAGGCCGACCTGGTGCCGCCGTAGATCTCTCCCGTCGGGAAGACGAAGCCGCGGCGCTTGGCCAGGGCGATGACGGAATCAAGACGGGATGCAGGCATGTGAGAGGCTCCGGTATTCTCCGCGCGGCAGGCTGCTCGCGCATGGATCAGCGACAATTCTACTGTGAGCGCGACGGCGCCCACGGAGCCCCCGGGCCCGCTCGGCCGGGGCGGGCCGAACCGCCGCACATCGGGTAACGTCGACACATGCGGATGCGCGGGAACAGGCGGTTCACGGGATGACACCCGCCACGGTCACCCTCACCTCGCTGCCGCTCGCCGGCATCGGCCTCGCGGTCGTGGCCGCGGCCCTGCTCGCCGTGGGCAACGAACTGCAGTCGCGGGGGGTCGCCGCCGTGGCCGCCCGCTCCACGGCGGACTCCGCTCTCGGGGCCAAGCAGTTCACCCGGCTGCTGCGGAACGGAACCTGGCTCCTCGGCAGCGTCGCGTTCGGACTCTCGATCATCGTGCAGCTGGCGAGCCTGACGCTCGCGCCGCTCATCGTGGTGCAGCCGGTGGGCGTGACGGCGCTGGTGTTCGCCGCGCTGCTCACAGTCGTCACCACCCGCAAGGCGCCCTCGCGGCGGGTGACGCGCTCGATCCTCATCTGCATCGCCGGCGTCGGCGTGTTCGTCACGGTGGCCGCGCTCGTCGCCCAGCAGCACGCCATCGAGGAGACGCAGCTCGTCGCGATCCTCATCGTGCTCGCCGTGGTGCTCGCGGCCCTGGGGGGCGTGTTCCTGTTCTCCCGGCTGCGGCAGTGGCCCATCCCGCCGATGGTCTACGTGCTCGCAGGCGGGCTCCTCACCGGCTTCGTGGCGACCCTCGGCAAGACGGTGATCGGGCGGGTGCAGACCGTCCTGAGCACCGAGTTCATGTTCGACGCGGCGACCGTGCTCACCCTCTTCTGCGTGCTCGGCATCGCCGTGGCCGGCGGGCTCTCCATCTACTTCGTGCAGGTGGCCCACACCGTGGCGCGCCCGGAGGTCGTGGTGGCGGGCCTCACGGTGATCGACCCCGTGGTGGCCGTGGTGCTCGGGATCACCATCCTCGGCGAGGCCGCCGGAGCTCCCCTGTGGGCGGTGCTCGCGTTCGTCGTGGCCGGCGCGGTGGCCGTGAGCGGCGTCTTCCTCCTCAGCGCGGCCCAGGAGAAGGATGCGCGCGAGAAGGCCGTCGCCGCCCCGTAGCCCCACTCACTTCGTTGAGCATTGCTCTGCTAATATATCGAGATGTTCTCATCTTCTCGAAGGGTGATCGTCGCATCGATCACGGCGGTGCTGGTTGCCAGTGGAGCGGTCGCCCCGATCACCGCACCCTCCGCGTCAGCCTCCACCTTCGTCGCCGCGAGCATCCCGATCACCTCGCCGACCCGGCGAGACCCCACTCCTGTGGCGGTGGCCGTCGATGCGACAACCGCCCAGGCGTATGTCACGAACACGTTTGACGGAACGGTTTCCGTGATCGATACCCGCACGAATCGTGTGATCGACACTGTGCCGAACGGCCCCACCAGCATCGGATTCGGACCAAGCAGTGTCGCGATCGATTCCGAGCATCACCAGGTCTACGTCACCAACTACAACTCGGACACTGTCTCCGTCATCGACACGGCGACAAATCGGGTCGTCGCGGTGATCCCTCACGATCCGGCCCACGGAATCGGGCAGAAGCCCGAAGCGGTGGCGGTCGACCCCGAGGTCGATCGAGCTTTCGTCGCGAACCTGGACGACGGGACGGTCTCCGTCATCGACACGGCGACGAATCGGGTGGTCTCCGTGATTCCTCACGATTCAGCGAACGGTATCGGCACCTTCGCGCTCGGCCTCGCCATCGACACCGCTCTGCATCGCGGCTACGTCACGAACAATACGGATGACACGGTCTCGGTGTTCGACACCCAGACCAGCAGCGTGATCACGGTGATACCCGCCAGCACGACCAGCGGTATCGGGCATGGTCCGCGCAAGGTAGCTGTGGACGAAGTAGGCCACCACGCCTTCGTGACCAACGAGGGATCCAGCACAGTCTCCATCATCGACACCCGAACGAACACGGTCATCGCCGTGATACCGCACGACCTCGCCACTGGCATCGGGGATGGCCCCGACGGAGTGGTCGTCGACCCCGAGGGACGTCAGGTCTACGTTCAAGCCGAGACCCGCATCACGGTGATCGATGCCGACTCCTCGAGGGTCGTCATGGTGATCACCCGGAGCAGCAAGGACGACTACGGATACGGCTTGCAGGGCATGGCTGTCGACGCGGACCATCGGCGGGCGTACATTGCGGCGAGCGGGTCTAACAGCGTCACCGTCGTGAATCTCGACTCGACAGCCGTGCTCACGCGGCGCGGAGGCGCGGATCGTTTCGACGTGTCCGCGGCGAACTCGTCCGCCGAGTTCTTGCCCGGGGTCGACGTCGTCTACGTGGCGTCAGGCGGCGCGTTCGCCGACGCCCTCTCGGGGTCGGCGGCGGCGGGATCGCGTAAGGCACCCGTGCTGCTCGTCGGCGCCGACACCATCCCCACCGTGATCGGGGCAGAGCTCGCACGACTGAAGCCGAAGCGGATCGTGGTGCTCGGCGGAATGAACTCCGTCAGCGCAGGCGTCGAACGAGCGCTCGGCGGTTACTCCCCCGTGGTCGACCGGCTCGGAGGCGCGGACCGCTACGCGGTGTCGGCCGCCATCTCTCGCGACGGCTTCACGTCCGGCATCCCCGTGGCCTACATCGCTTCCGGCGCAGTATTTCCTGACGCCCTCTCGGGCTCGGCCATCGCGGCGAAGGACGGCGCGCCGGTCCTCCTCGTCACCAAAGACAGCATCCCCAGCGCGGTGACCGACGAACTCACCCGCCTGAGTCCGGGCCGGCTCGTGATCCTCGGAGGCCCGAACACCGTGTCGGCCGAGGTCGAGAAGGCGCTGCGTGCAAGCCGCCCCACCACACGGCTCACCGCCGCTGACCGCTTCGGTGTCTCCGCGGCCGCATCCGCTGCCGCGTTCCCGTCGGGTTCGAAGACGGTGTTCATCGCATCCGGTCTCGTCTTCCCCGACGCCCTCTCGGGGTCGCCTGCTGCGGCGGCCAACGGTGCACCGGTGCTGCTGGTCACACCCAACGAGATCCCTGCGACCGTTGCTGCGGAACTGGACCGCCTCAATCCGTCGCAGATCGTCGTGCTCGGCGGCACCGCAACGATCTCCGATGCCGTGTATCAACAGCTGCGGCGATTCGCCGCGTCGTAGGGCGTGTGTGACGGGTGCTGCGGCCGGGGCTAGCTGGCCTTCGACTTGGCCGCCGGCTTCTTGGAGGGGGCCTTCTTCTTTGGGGCCGCGCCGGCATCCGCGTCGCCCCCGGATGCGCCCCGGCTCTTGTCGACCGAGCGCCGCAGCGCCTCCATCAGGTCGAGCACCTCGCCGCCGCCCTCGCTCTCGCCGGGGGTGCGCCCGAAGGTCTCGTCGGTGTCCATCGCATCGCCCTGGGCGAGCTTCGCCTCGATGAGGGTGCGCAGCTGCTCCTGGTAGTCGTCGGTGAACTTCTCGGGCGCGAAGTCGGAGGCGAACTGGTCGACGAGCGACATCGCCATGTCGAGCTCCTGCGATGACACCCGGGTGGGTTCGTCGAGCGCGGGGAACGCGGCCTCGCGCACCTCGTCGTCCCAGAGCAGCGACTGCAGCACGAGCACGTCGCCCCGCACCCGCAGAGCGCCGAGCCGGGTCTTCTGCCGCAGTGCGAAGTGCACGATCGCGGTGCGGTCGGTGGTCTCGAGCGTCTTGCGCAGCAGCGCGTAGGCCTTGGGCGAGGCCGAGTCGGGCTCGAGGTAGTAGCTCTTGTCGAGCATGATCGGGTCGATCTGCTCGCTCGGCACGAACTCCACCACCTCGATCTCGCGGCTGCGTTCCTCGGGCAGCGAGGCGAGGTCGTCCTTCGAGAGGATGACGGTGCGCTCCCCGTCGTCGTAGGCCCGCGCGATGTTCGCGTAGTCGATGATCTTGCCGTCGATCTCGCACCGCCGCTGGTACCGGATGCGCCCGCCGTCCGCGTCGTGCACCTGGTGCAGCGAGATGTCGTGGTCCTCGGTGGCGCTGTACACCTTCACGGGCACGTTGACCAACCCGAAGGTGATGGCGCCCTTCCAGATCGATCTCATGCTCCATTAGACCGCGCGACCGGGCATTTCGGGTAGAGGCGGGCGTTTCGGGTGGAGGATTGTGCCATGGCCCCGAAAGGCAGTGGCGAGCAGACCGTGACGGTCGGCGGCCATCGCCTGCGCATCTCGAACCTCGACAAGGTCATCTACCCTTCGACCGGAACCACCAAAGCGGATGTCTTCCGCTACTACGCCGAGATCGCCCCCTTCCTCATCCCGCACGCCCGCAACCGCCCGGCCACCCGCAAGCGCTGGGTGCACGGGGTGGGCACCCCCGAGTGGCACGCACCCGTGTTCTTCCAGAAGAACCTCGACGAGGGCACGCCCGACTGGGTGCGCCGGGTGAGCATCCAGCACTCCGACCACGTGAACGTGTATCCGCTCGTCAACGACGCCGCGACTCTCGCCTGGTTCGCGCAGATCGCCGCGCTCGAGATCCACGTGCCGCAGTGGCGGGTGGATGCGCACGGCCGCCCCAAGCATCCGGATCGCTTCGTGATCGACCTCGACCCGGGCGAGGGCGCCGGCCTCGCCGAGTGCGTCGAGGTCGCGAAGCTGGCCAAGCGCATCCTGAACGACATGGGGCTCGAGCCCGTGCCGGTCACGAGCGGCAGCAAGGGAATCCATCTCTACGCGGCGCTCGACGGAAAGCAGAGCTCCGAGCAGGTCTCCGCGGTGGCGCACGAGCTCGCGCGAGCGCTCGAGGCCGACCACCCCTCGCTCGTGGTCAGCGACATGAAGAAGACGAAGCGGCAGGGCAAGGTGCTCGTGGACTGGAGCCAGAACAGCGCCAACAAGACCACGATCTGCCCCTACTCGCTGCGCGGGCGGCTGCGGCCGACGGCGGCGGTGCCGCGCACCTGGGAGGAGCTGGACTCCCCGGAGCTGCGGCAGCTCGAACTCGACGAGGTGCTCTCGCGCATGACGACCCGTGCCGACCCGCTCGCCGAGAGCGCCGAGGCCCCCGGGTCGATCGACGCGCCCGGCGGGGTGTGGCACTCCGACCGGGGGCCCGATGAGCAGCCGGAAGCGCATCCCGGCCCCGAGGGCGACGCCGCCGCCGGCCACGACCGCCTGACGGTCTACCGCTCGAAGCGCGACGCCGCGAAGACCCCTGAGCCTGTGCCGGCGGCGACTCCGCGCGACACCGGAGGCCGCTCGTGGGTGGTGCAGGAGCACCACGCCCGGCGGCTGCACTGGGACTTCCGGCTCGAGCACGACGGGGTTCTCGTGTCGTGGGCGCTGCCGAAAGGCGTGCCCGACGACCCCGGGGTGAACCATCTCGCGGTGCAGACCGAGGACCACCCGATGGAGTACGGCACCTTCGAGGGGAACATTCCCGCCGGGGAATACGGCGCCGGGAAGGTGCTCATCTGGGACTTCGGAGAGTACGAGCTCGAGAAGTGGCGCGACGGCAAGGAGATCATCGTCACCCTGCACGGGCAGCCCTCCGGCGGGCTCGGCGACCCGCGGCGGGTGGTGCTCATCCACACCGGGAAGGGCGGCGACAAGGCTTCGGAGAAGAATTGGCTCATCCACCGGATGCTGCCCGCCGAGCAGAAGCCGGCCGCAAGCCGACGGAGGACAACGGATGCCGCGGACTCGGACTCCGTCGTTCCGGATGATCGGCCAGACACTCCGTCGTCGAGCGCGCTCGCGCGTCGCCCGGGCATCGGCAAAGCCCTCAAGCCGATGCTCGCCACCCTCGCCGCCGAGACCGACATCGACTTCACGGGCGAGGAGGAGAAGTCCTTCGCCTTCGAGATGAAGTGGGACGGCATCCGCGCCGTCGTGCGTATCTCCGGCGGCACGGTCACGCTGCACACGCGCAACGGCAACGACGTGACCGCCACCTACCCCGAAATCGTCGAGGCCCTCGCCGCCGCGTTCCCCGAGCGCTCGCTCGTGCTCGACGCCGAGGTGGTCGCCCTCGACAGCCGAGGCCGCCCGAGCTTCGGCCGCCTGCAGCAGCGCATGGGCCTCACACGCTCGCGCGACGTCGAAGCCGCCCGGGCGAAGACGGCGGTGGAGCTCATGGTGTTCGACCTGCTCGAGCTCGACGGCCGCTCCCTTCTCGCGGAGAGCTACGACGAGCGCCGCCGCCTGCTCGCCGAGACCGTCGCCGAGAGCGAGGGCCCGGTGCACGTTCCGCCGGCCTTCGACGGCGACCTGCGGCACGCGATCGAGGCGAGCCGCCGGCTCGGCCTCGAGGGCGTGATGGCCAAGCGCCACGACAGCAGCTACTCCCCCGGCCGGCGCTCCCGCGCCTGGCTCAAGATCAAGCACCACCTCACCCAGGAGGTGGTGATCGGCGGCTGGCGCCCCGGCAAGGGCCGCCGCGAGCGGCAGGTGGGCTCACTGCTGATGGGGGTTCCGGATGCCGACGGCCGGCTCCACTACGTCGGCCGCGTCGGCACGGGGTTCAGCGACGCCGAGCTCGACGCCATCACCGCCCGGCTCGCGAGGCTCGAGCGCAAGACCTCGCCCTTCGACGAGGTGCCGGCGCCGGATGCCCGGGACGCCGTCTGGGTCACCCCGCGCCTGGTGGGCGAGGTCGAGTTCGCCGAATGGACCGGCAGCGGCCAGCCAGGCGCCGAGCGGCTCCGCCAGCCCTCCTGGCGCGGCTGGCGCCCCGACAAGGACGCCGGCGAGGTGCGCCGGGAGAGCTAGCGCTCCACCGCCGCCGTGCACATCCGTTCACGCCCTAGCCCGGGCGGGATGCGAGTGGTAGCTTCGCCCACAGGACCACCGGCCAGGACTATCGAGGAGGATCTCATGACCGAGAAGAAAGAACGCGGCGAGCGCGACGGCGAGTACACCGACGTAGCGGGGGAAGACGTGAACGTTCCCGAGCCCGAATCGGGCGAGTACACCGACAGCGAGATCCCCGGCGACGAGTGACGGAGGCGGGTCGTTCCGGCCCGCCATCCAGCCGGCTGCACCGCAACTGGGAGAACGCCGCACAGACCGCGACAGCGCGCTGTGCGGCGTTTTTCGCGACGGCGACAATCCGCGGGAATAAACGGCGCACGGTTCAACTTGACAGTGCCTTCGCCGGGAGTAGTGTTCTCACTCGTGGTTAATGAAACCCGCTCAGCGAAACGCTGGTTGATCGGCGATCCGCTGCCGAGCGACAAGCTCGAGGGTCAGCTCCTCCCGAAGCGTCTCGCCCTACCCATTTTCGCGAGCGATCCGCTCTCCTCGGTGGCCTACGCCCCGCAGGAGCTGCTCATGATCCTGCTCATCGGCGGGCTCTCGTTCCTCACCTTCGCCCCCTGGGTCGCGGCGGCCGTCGTGCTGCTGCTCGTGGTGGTCGTGGCCTCCTACCGGCAGCTCGTGAAGGCCTACCCCTCCGGTGGCGGCGACTACGAGGTCGCCCACAAGAACCTCGGCGAGAAGGCCGGCCTCGTGGTGGCCTCCGCGCTGCTCGTCGACTACGTGCTCACCGTGGCCGTGTCGGTGGCCTCGGGCGTCGACAACATCATCTCCGCCCTGCCGATGCTGAACCCGTGGCGGGTCGAGATCGCGGTCGGCTTCGTCGTCATCCTCATGGCCGTCAACCTCCGTGGCGTGCGCGAGTCGAGCAAGGCCTTCGCGATCCCCACCTACGTCTTCGTGGGCAGCGTCGCCCTCATGGTCGTCATCGGCCTGGTGCGCACGCTGTTCGGCGACGCTCCGGTCTCGGAGTCGGCCGACTTCGGCGTGAAGGCCGAGCAGCTCACGCAGGCGGCGATGATCCTCCTGTTGTTGCGCGCCTTCTCCAGCGGATGCTCCGCCCTCACCGGCGTCGAGGCCATCTCGAACGGGGTCCCCGCGTTCCGCACCCCGAAGATCCAGAACGCCCAGCGCACCCTCGTGCTCATGGGCGGCATCGCCATCTGCCTCTTCGCCGGACTCACCGCGCTCGCGCTCATCTCCCAGGTGCACTACGCCGAGGACGCCTGCCACCTGATCGGCTTCGCCGACTGCGCCACGACCCCGCAGCGCAGCCTGATGGCGCAGGTGGCGGCATCCGTGTTCGGCAACAACAGCATCATGTTCTTCGTGATCCAGGCCGCCACCGCCGCGGTGCTGCTGCTCGCCGCGAACACGGCGTTCAACGGCTTCCCGCTGCTCGGCTCGGTACTCGCGAAGGACTCCTACGCCCCCAAGGCGATGCTCACCCGCGGCGACCGGCTGGTGTTCTCGAACGGGATGATCGTGCTCGCGCTGGCCGCGACCGCCATCCTGATCGTCTACCAAGCCAACCTCACCCAGCTGATCCAGCTCTACATCATCGGCGTGTTCGTGTCGTTCACGCTCGGGCAGACCGGCATGGTGAAGCACTGGCTCGGCGTGCTCCGGGAGGGCACCTCCGACCGCGGCGCCGTCATCCGCTCGCTCGCGATCAACGGCGTCGGGGCGGTCTTCACCGCGGTCGTGCTGATCGTGGTGACGATCACCAAGTTCACCCACGGCGCCTGGCTCGTGTTCGCCATCATGCCGGTGCTGTTCTTCTTGATGATGGGCGTGAACCGCTACTACCGCGACGTCAACAAGGAGGTGGAGGTCGACCCCACCACCACCTTCGGCGCCTCCGGAGACCACGCCATCGTGCTGGTCGGCCGCATGCAGAAGCCGGTGCTGAAAGCCCTCGACTACGCCATCGCGGCGCGGCACGACTCGATCGAGGCGGTGCACCTCTCGATCGACGAGGAGCAGACCGCGAAGCTCGAGGAGGACTGGCAGCGGATGAACATCGAGGTGCCGCTCAACATCATCGAGTCGCCCTACCGCGACGTCGCCGTGCCGCTCGCGAAGTACATCATGAAGCACCGGGCCGAGCACGGCTCCGAGGTCGTCACCGTCTACACGCCGATCTACATCGTGGGGCACTGGTGGGAGACCATCCTGCACAACCACAAGGCCCGTCGCATCCGCAAGAAGCTGATGCTCGTGCACGGCGTGACGATCGCGCTGGTTCCGTGGCTGCTCGACTCCTCCGAGATCCTCTACGGAAAGCGCTCCCGGCCCCTCCCCGGGCAGGAGCGACGGGGCGAACCCGTGCGGCCGGTGAAGCGCAAGCCGCACGCCGAGGCCGTCGCTGCACGCGACCGCGCCCGCGGCTGAGTCGCACCACCGCATCCTCACCCGGGCCCGCCGCTTCGGCTGGCCGTGCGCTGAGGGCCGCCAGGGTCCTGCGTGCTAAACTGACGCAAGTTTTCGTAGTTATTCGTCTCATCCGGGCGGCATGTTCCCCCGGCCCGAATCGTGAGGGGGTCTCGCATGGGGCGTGGCCGTCAGAAGGCAAAGCACACGAAGGTCGCGCGCGAGCTGAAGTACTTCAGTCCTGACACGAACTATTCGGCGCTCGAGCGCGAACTCACGGGTCAGTCGGGTGAGCCCGACTACTCGAAGTGGATCGACGACGACGACGAAGACGACACCCTCGAGCCCACCGACGAGCAGAAGCGCGCCTAGGTTCCGCACGCTCAGGATCTGGGCGGCCGGTTACTCCGCAGCCGTCGGGTCGTGCTCCTCGATGCGCTGCGCCTCGACGGTGCGCGCACGCTTGCGGCTGGCGCGATCGAGCGCGATCGCCACGAGCGCACCGAGCCCCACGCAGATGGCCACGATGAACAGGCCGACGAAGCCGATGACCTGCAGCGCGCTGTAGTCGCTCTGCGTGGGAAAGCTCAGCACGAGGACGACGGTGATGACGAGGCCCACCCCGAGTCCGACCATCATGAAGCGGTAGTAGCGCGGCGCCCGGCGCACCGTGACCGTGGACGTCTCGGAACCGACGACCTCGACGGCCGGCGATGCTACGGGCACGGACGACTCGGTCGCCTCTGCGCCCCTGGGTGCCGCGACCGGCATGGCGTCGAGGTCGGCGGCGGGGTCGGGTTGATCACTCACCCCTCCATTCTCGCGCACCCGGCTGGACGTCCCGTGCGGATGCGGGAGGAGAGCCCGCGCCGTCGCGGCACGCACCCCCGGCCGACGCCAGGCGGCTACACCGCGACCGGCACGTAGCCCGTGAGGTCGGCGCGCTGACCCGAGGCGTGGATGCGCGCCGTCGCGATGCCCTCGGCCCACGTCAGCGTGCCGGTGGCGAGCTCGAGCCAGCTGCGCGCATCCATCTCCACCACGTTCGGCGGGGTTCCGCGGGTGTGGCCGGGGCCCTCGATGCACTGCACGGCACCGAAGGGCGGCACCCGCACCTCGACCGAGTTGCCGACGGCAGCGTCCGCGAGCACCTGCAGCAGGTAGCGCACCGCCGTGGCGCGGGTGTCGCGGCTCGCGGAGTCGAAGTCGCCCGTGGCGGCCGCGACCGCCGCGGCGCCCTCGGTCTCGGAGATCCGTGCCTTGCCCATGCCTCCACGCTACCCCGGTGCCCCGGGCTCGCGGATCGAGCCGGGCAGGGGGTGAGCGCCTAGGCTAGGAGGGTGAAAATCCTGGTCCTCGGTTCGGGCGCGCGCGAGCACGCCATCATCACCGCTCTGCTCCGCGACGACGCCGGGCACGAGATCATCGCCGCTCCCGGGAACGCCGGCATCGCCGCCGACGTGCCGACCGTGCAGCTCGACGCGGAGAGCCCCCACGAGGTGGCGGAGTACGCGATCGCCGAAGACGTGCAGTTCGTGATCGTCGGCCCGGAGGCTCCGCTGGTGGCCGGTGTGGCCGACGCCCTGCGCACCCGCGGCATCCCGGTGTTCGGCCCCGGCAGAGAGGCCGCGGCGCTCGAGGGCAGCAAGGCCTTCGCGAAGCGCATCATGGATGCGGCGGGCGTGCCCACGGGCCGCGCCCGCAACGCCGGCACCCTCGCCGAGGCCGAGGCCGTGCTGGCCGAGTTCGGCGCTCCCTACGTGGTCAAGGCCGACGGGCTCGCCGCCGGCAAGGGCGTGCTCGTGACCACCGATCTCGACGCGGCCACCGCACACGCCCGGCACTGGCTCCAGCACGGCGAGGTGCTGATCGAGGAATTCCTCGACGGCCAGGAGATCTCGCTCTTCCTCGTGAGCGACGGCCACGACGTGGCGCCCCTCTCCCCCGCGCAGGACTACAAGCGCCTGCTCGACGGCGACGAGGGCCCCAACACCGGCGGCATGGGCGCCTACTCCCCGCTGCCCTGGCTCGACGAGCAGTTCGGCAGCGAGAAGGCCTTCGTCGACGAGGTGATCGACACCGTGGCGCTGCCCACCGTGCGGCAGCTCGCCGCCGAGGGCACCCCGTTCATCGGACTGCTCTACTGCGGCCTCATCCTCACGCCGAAGGGGCTGCGGGTGATCGAGTTCAACGCGCGCTTCGGCGACCCGGAGACCCAGGTGGTGCTGCCGCGCCTGGAGAGCCCCCTCGGCGCCCTGCTGTTCGCCGCGGCCACCGGCACGCTCGGCGACCACGCCCGGCCCTCGTTCCGCGACGAGGTGGCTGTCACCGTGGTGCTGGCGAGCGAGAACTACCCCGGCTCCCCCGTCACCGGCCGCATCATCACGGGCCTCGAGCACGCCGTCGGCGCCGAGGGGGTGAGCGTGATGCACGCCGCCACCGATCGCGACGGCGACGACATCCGCGCGACCGGCGGCCGCGTGCTCAGCGTGGTGGCCACGGCCCCCGACTTCGCGACCGCGCGCGACCGGGTCTACGGGGTGCTCGAAGGCATCCACCTCGAGGGATCGCAGTACCGCAGCGACATCGCCGCCCGGGTGGTGCCGGGCGGCGCCCCGGCGCCGGGCTCGGCCTCGGCCGGCGCGCCCGCGCTGCCGGCGCCGGTTCCCGGCTGGCGGCACCTCTACAGCGGCAAGGTCCGCGAGCTCTACGTGCCCGCCGAGGCGGCCGGCTCGGCTCCGGATGCCTCGGCTCCGGATGCGCGCCCCGCCGCCCTGCTCGTGGTGGCCAGCGACCGCGTGAGCGCGTTCGACCACGTGCTCGAGCCGGGCATCCCGGGCAAGGGCGAACTGCTCACGACGCTCAGCCGCTGGTGGTTCCACCAGCTGGCGGAGGTGCCGAACCACCTCGTGGAGGAGGGCGACGAGGTCGGCGGGGTGGGCGGATCCGTTCCCCCGGTGCCTGCCGCGATCGCCGGGCGCTCGATGGTCGTGAAGTCGCTCGAGATGTTCCCGATCGAGTGCGTGGTGCGCGGCTACCTCTCGGGGAGCGGCTGGAAGGAATACCAGGTCTCGCAGAGCGTGTGCGGCGTGCCGCTGCCCGCGGGGCTCACCGACGGCGACCGTCTGCCCGAGCCGATCTACACCCCGGCCTACAAGGCGCCGATGGGCGAGCACGACGAGAACATCAGCTTCGAGAAGACCGTGGAGCTCGTGGGGCCCGAGGTGGCGGCGGCCTTGCGCTCACTCTCGCTCGCGGTCTACCGGCGGGCGGCGGCGATCGCCGAGGCGCGCGGGGTGATTCTGGCCGACACGAAGTTCGAGTTCGGGCGCGACCCGGAGACGGGCGAGATCACGCTGGCCGACGAGGTGCTCACGAGCGACTCGAGCCGCTACTGGGATGCCGCCGGCTACGACTCCGGCGACCGCACCGCGAGCTTCGACAAGCAGATCGTGCGCAACTGGCTCGCGGCGAACTGGGACGGCGAGGGCGTTCCGCCCCTCCTCCCGCCCGAGATCGTCGAGCAGACGGTGCTGCGCTATCGCGAGCTGCTCGAGCGACTCACCGGCACCCGCGCGTAGGGCGTGCCCCTTCAAGCCCACACCCTCCAATCGACAAGTCGCAAATGGCCCCTACGCGGCGCAATTAGGGGCCATTTGGGACTTGTCGATCGCGAGCTCGGCACAGGGAGGCCCGCGATGAGCTCGCACCACCGGCTCGGGCGTCAGACCGGGCGCGGCGCCGGCTCGAGCAGCAGCTCGAGGTAGTCGCGAAGGCAGGCGACCACGTCCACCCGGGTCGGGTCCAGCAGCCACTGCAGCTGGATGCCGTCCCAGAGGGCGATGAGCGATGCCGCCGCGCGCTCGGGGTCGACGCCGGGGCGCAATCGACCCTGCTCGCCGAGCGCACGCAGTTCAGTCGTGTAGCTGGCGCGCAGGCCCTCGAACCGTCCGACGAAGTAGGGACGTGCGGGGTGACCTTCCGTGGCCGACTCACCGCAGAGCACCGTGTAGAGCTCGATGACTCCCGGGATGGCTTCATTGGCCTTCGCGCGCGTGAGCACACCCTCGGCGAACTCCGAGCCGGATGCGCGCGGCGCGGCGTCCGGGACGGGACCCACGTCGGTTCCGCCTGCCCCCGGGGCGGATGCCGGCTGGACCTCGGAAGCGTCGGTGACGTGCTCGTTCGACAGCGCCTCGGTTGCGGCCACGCCACGCGCGGCCTCCTGGCTGACGCGCCCCGCCGACACGGCGTCGCGCCGGTCGAGCACTTCGAGCAGGAGCCCGCTCTTGGTGGGGAAGTAGTACAGCAGGCCGGTCTGGCTCATGCCCACGCGGTCGGCGATCTCCTGGAACGACCCAGCGTGATAGCCCCGCTCGGCGAAGACCGCGTGAGCCGCCTCCACGATCGCCTGGCGGCGCTCGGCCGACTTCGCACCGGGCCCGCGGCGGGTGGGAGGCGGCGAAGCCTCGCCGCCGCGAGTACTTCCGCGACCGCGGTCATCGTCGACCGACCGTTCGCGGGGACGCTCATGCCCACCCGGATCGCCGTTCTGACTCACTCGAAACCTCGCATCGACGCCAGAGTAACCCACCCGGACCGAGGGATGCTGGCGATCATCAGCTTTTTTCGAGTAGTCACTCGATTTTGCTGTTAGCGTGTTGCCGTGCCCCAGCTCAGCTACCTCACCGACACCGCTCCCGGCCACGGCGCCCGCCGCCCTGCGCGCTCCTGGCTCCACAGCGACGCGCCCACGCTCTCGCTCGACGGCGAGTGGCGCTTCCGCCTGCTCCCCGCCGCACCCGGGCAGCCCGGCGCGGAGGGTGTCCTCCCCGCGGGCGAAGCCCTCGAGGGCGTCGCGTCGACCGACTTCGACGACTCGGGCTGGGACATCCTGCCCGTCCCCTCGCACTGGGTGCTGCAGGGCGAAGGCCGATACGGGCACCCGATCTACACGAACGTGCAGTTGCCGTTCCCGCTCGACCCTCCCTTCGTTCCGGATGCGAACCCCACCGGCGACCATCGGCGCACCTTCGACCTGCCGGCCGGTTGGCTGAGCACCGCCGCCGAGCAGCACGCCCCCGTGCTCCTCCGCTTCGACGGCGTCGAATCGCGCTACACGGTCTGGATCAACGGGATCGAGATCGGCGTCGGCAGCGGCAGCCGCCTGGCCCAGGAGTTCGACGTCACCGCCGCCCTCCGCCCCGGCGAGAACCTCATCGTCGTGCGCGTGCACCAGTGGTCGGGCGCCACCTACGTCGAAGACCAGGATCAGTGGTGGCTGCCCGGCATCTTCCGCTCCGTCACCCTGCAGCTGCGGCCGATCGGAGGCATCGACGACGTGTGGGTGCGCACCGGCTTCACCGGAACCGCCCCGGCGAACCCCGCACCCGCCCTCGCGACCGGCACGGATGCGCCCACCCTGACCCGGGCATCCGGAACCGCCGGCACCCACGCCCCCGACACCCGCGGCCTCGGCCGCATCGAGGTCGAACTCCGTGGCGCCTCCTTCCCCGTCACCCTCCGGGTGCCCGAACTCGGCATCGACGAGACCTGGCAGACCCCGGATGCCGTCGCCCCGATCGAGGTCGCCGACGTCGAGCCGTGGTCGGCCGAGCTCCCCCGCCTCTACGACGCCACCGTCTCCACGGCGGCCGAGAGCATCGCGCTGCGCCTCGGCTTCCGCACGGTCGAGATCCGCGGCGATCGCTTCCTCGTCAACGGCCGCCGCGTGGTCTTCCACGGCATGAACCGCCACGAGACCCACCCCGAGCGCGGCCGCGTGTTCGACGAGGTCTTCGCGCGCGAAGACCTCGCGCAGATGAAGCGGTTCAACGTCAACGCGATCCGCACGAGCCACTACCCGCCGCATCCGCGCCTGCTCGACCTCGCCGACGAGCTCGGGTTCTGGGTGATCCTCGAGTGCGACCTCGAGACGCACGCCTTCGACAAGCGCGGCACCGACGAGTCGTGGCTGCACAACCCGAGCGACGACCCGGAGTGGCGCGAGGCCTACCTCGACCGCATCGAACGCACCCTCGAGCGCGACAAGAACCATCCGAGCATCGTCATCTGGTCGCTCGGCAACGAGTCGGGCACGGGGAGCAACCTCGCCGCGATGTCGTCGTGGGTGCACGCACGCGACCCCGAGCGCCCGGTGCACTACGAGGGCGACTACACCGGCGCCTACACCGACGTCTACTCGCGCATGTACAGCGCGATTCCCGAGACGCGCTCGATCGGGCGCGACGACGACACCGCCCTGCTGCTCGGCTGCACCGCCGCCGAGTCGGCCAGGCAGCGGTCGAAGCCGTTCCTGCTCTGCGAGTACGTGCACGCGATGGGCAACGGCCCGGGCGCGATCGACCAGTACGAGGATCTCGTCGACGCCCACCCACGCCTGCACGGCGGCTTCGTGTGGGAGTGGCGCGACCACGGCCTGCGCCACCGTGACGCCTCAGGCACGCCCTTCTACGCCTACGGCGGCGACTTCGGTGAGGCAGTGCATGACGGCAACTTCGTGATGGACGGCATGGTGCTGAGCGACGGCACCCCCTCGCCGGCGCTCTTCGAGTGGAAGCACGTGGTGGCGCCGGTGCGGATCGGGTTCGGCGGGTTCGGCGGGTTCGCCGGGATCGCCGGCCTGGCGACGGATGCCGCGGCTGCGGCTCCCTCGGACGCGCGCCCCACGATCGTCGTCGAGAACCGCCGCCACTCGGCAGACCTGAGCGACATCGCGCTCCGCTGGAGCGTCACCCGCGACGGGCACGAGGTGGGCGCGGGCATGCTCGACCCGGGCGTCTCCGTGGTGGCCGGGTCGAGCATCCGGATGCCCGTGCCGGCCGGGATCGCCGCCGCCGTTGCCGACGCGGCCGGCCGCAGTGCCGCGTCGAGCGCCGAGACCGGTGCGCCCGCCGCCCCGGCTGCCGTCGCCGCCCCGGCCACGACTCCCGCCGAGGTGTGGCTGACCGTCGAAGCCGTGCTCGCGCACGACACCGCCTGGGCCCCAGCGGGGCACCTCGTCTCGTCCGCCCAGCAAGTGCTCGCAGCGCCGACCGGTGCCGCCGCCGTGCCCTCCTGGGCGCGCAGCGTCGGCGCGGGCCTGCCCTCGGAAGCCGGATCGGTCGTCGCCGCAGCGGGCGTGGCCGAGTCCGCGGCCGTGCGCGCCGCGGACGCCGACACCGCGAGCGCCGCCCAGGGCGACGCCGCGCGGTCTGCAGTACCCGCACCGGCCGCCTCCGCGGCAGCGCTCACCGCCGCATCAGCCCCAGCAACCGCCCCCGCCACCTTCTCCGGCGGCCGGCTCACCGCGCTCGGCGGACTCCCCGTGCAGGGCCCTCGCGCCGAGCTCTGGCGGGCGCCCACCGACAACGACGAGGGCGGCGATCCGTTCAGCGACGAGGGCTTCGGCTCCTACGACACGGTCGACCCGCAGCAGTCGTGGCGCGGCGAGCGCGCCCCCTCCGACGCCTCCGTCTGGCGGCGTGCCGGCCTCGACCGGCTCGCGGCCCGCACCGAGCTGAGCACGCCCGACGGCTCGCACCGGCGCATGCGCTACGCGGCCGCCGACTCGCACCAGGCACTGCGCGCCGAGGAACGCTGGAGCACGGACCCGGCGGGCACCTCCGCGGTGCTGCGCGTCGACCTCGAGCCGATGGGCGACTGGCGCATCCGCTGGCCGCGCCTCGGCGTGCGGTTCGCGCTGCCGTCGACGGTCGACCGGGCGGAGTGGTTCGGCGCGGGTGAACGCGAGTCCTACCCCGACAGCCGGCGATCGGCGCTCGTCGGGCGGTACTCGGCGGCGGTCGACGACCTCGTGGTCGAGTACGCCCGCCCGCAGGAGAGCGGCCACCGCAGCGAGTTGCGCGAACTCGTGCTCTTCGAGGGCGGCGAGCCCTGGCTTCGCATCGACGCGGCTCCGGATGCGCTGGGCCGCCGACCTGGATTCACCCTCCGCCGGCACACGGCCGAGCAGGTCGACGCGGCGCGGCACCCGCACGAGCTGCCCGCCTCGGAGCACGTCTACCTCTGGATCGACGCCGCCCAGAACGGCCTCGGCTCCCGCGCCTGCGGCCCCGACGTGTGGCCCGAGTACGCGCTGCGCCCGCAGGCGCGCACGCTCGCGCTGCGCTTCACGCCCCTACGCTGAGCGGGCCGGGCCGGCCGGCGCCGGGCTACCCGCCCGAGCCGCCCGGCACGGCGCTCGGCGCCTCGATCGCCTTCGCCACCACACGCGCCATGGGCTTGCGGATCATGTGGTCGCTCGCGTTGACGACGTGCGTGGTGACACCCCGCATCTTCTCGATGATCGTCAGGTTGCCGGGCACGAGGAACTCGTCGAAGCGGCCGTAGACCACCTCCACCGGGCGGTCGACCCGGGCGAGGTCGCTGATGACCGTCTGTTGCTCTATGCAGTGCTGCATCGACTTCACGAAGGGCACCCAGTTCTGCTCGGTGATCTCCATGACGTGGGCGACCGGCAGCATCCGCGACACCACGGCGGCGCGGGCGATGGTGAACTCCTTGTTCTCGCGGAAGTACTGGTAGGCCTGCAGGTAGCCCTGCATGCGCAGGCGCGAGCGCGGGTCGGCGATCTCCTGCGGCGTGAGGTAGACGGGCGGTGCCACGAGCACGAGCTTCGACACGTGCGACTCGTGGGTGGCCGCGTAGCGGGCCGCGATGAGGCAGCCGAGCGAGTGGCCCACCAGCACGAAGGGCTCGTCGAGGTGCAGGGAGCGGATGGTGCGCGCGATGGCCGCCACGTGCTCCTCGAGCGTGTACTCCGCATGCTCGGGCACGGGCGAGCCGCCGAATCCCAGCAGGTCGATGGCGATCACGCGGTGGGTGGCCTCGACGAGCGGCATGACGTACACGAAGGTGGCGGAGGAGGAGGCGATGCCGTGGATCATCACGGCGACTGGTTTCTTGGCGGGCAAGGCGCCGGGCCTGTGGGCACCGCCGCCGGCATCCGGTTGCCCGGTGTCGGCCGCCACGTGCAGCAGGGGGGCATGGGGGTCGCGGAGCCCCTCGATCGCGTCTCCGAGCCTCGACATCACCCCACTCTGCCGGGTCACACCGCGCGCGGCAAGCGCGGCGGGCACGAGCCGCCGGTCTCAGCCCTGGGTGGCCGCCCACTCCGCGACGCGGCGGGCGCTCTCCGCCGGCGAGAGGTCCTCGACGCGGGTCATCAGCGACCAGCGGATTCCGAAGGGATCGAGCACCGAGGAGAAGCGGTCGCCCGACACGAAGGTGGTGGCGGGCTCCCGCACGGTCGCGCCGGCCGCGGCGGCTCGCGCGGTGACCGCGTCGACGTCGGGGAGGTAGAGGGCCATCGAGAAGTCGTGACCGCGGGCGGGGTCGCCGGCCACCAGACCGTAGGCCTCGAGGGGGTCGCTCAGGGTCAGCATCCCGGAGCCGAAGTCGAGCACCGCGTGGGCGACGATCTCAGCGGGAGCGCCGGCGGCATCCGATCCACCCTCCGGTGCCGGAAAACGGGTGACGTCGACGATCGTGGCGCCGAACACGTCGCGGTAGAACTCGAGCGCGGCGGCGGCCGGGGTCACCACGAGGTGCGGGGTGAGCGAGGTGGAGCCGTGCGGCATCCCGTTCGTGGTGTGCTCGCCGTTCGCGGGGGTGGGCGGTGTCGTGGGCGTGGTGGATTCTGTGCTCATGCGTCCAAGCTAGGAGCATCGGCCCCGGCCGGTCTTGAACAAATGCGACAGCGGCACGCGGAAGGAGAAACGGATGCCCGACCCCGTGTCCACCGGACACCTCAACCCGGGCGACGCCGAGGTCGCCTTCGACCGTTTCGAGCTCGGCGCCGGGCTCGAGCAGCTGGTGCGGCACGTGTGGGTGGCGCGCTGGACGGTGCCGGCCGGCGAGGTGCGGCCGCAGCGGGTGCTGGGCTATCCGGCGTTCAATGCGATCCTCCGGCCCGGGGAAGCGACACTCGCGGGACCCGATCCGCGCCTGTTCGTGGAGGAGCTGCGCGGGACGTCCTGGGTGGTGGGCGTGCTGTTCCGGCCGGCCGCGGGGCCTCTGCTGAGCGCGACGCCGCCAGTGGAGCTCGTGGGCACCGCCGAGCCGCTGCCCGGCGCCCCGCTCGTGGCGGTCACGCGCGGGATGGGAGACGCGGCGGAGGCCGCAGTCGTCGCGGCCTCCGCGCACGACGTCGCCGGTGAGGCGGCATCCGCGCGACGGGCGCTGGTGCGGGCGCTCCGGGCGTGGCTGCTGCCGATCGCCCTGGGCATCACCGACGACGGCGTGCTCGTCAACCGGGTGTGCGCGGCCGCCGAGAGCGACCCCGGCATCCTGCGCGCGGCCGAGCTCGCCGAGCGGTTCGGGCTCAGCACGCGCTCGCTCGAGCGGCTGGTGCGCGCCCGCGTGGGGGTCACGCCGAAGTGGCTGATCGAGTGCCGGCGGCTGCAGCAGGCCTCGACGACGCTCTACGCGCATCCCGAGACCGAGCTCAGCGCGCTCGCGGCCGAGCTCGGCTACGCCGACTACGCCCACTTCTCGCGGCGCTTCGCGCAGTTCCTGGGTCAGACCCCGCGGAGTGCCCGCCGAACGGAATGAGATCCGGCGCTCAGGGGCGACTTTCGTCGATGAACCCCTCGAATCTCCTTCCGTCCGGAGGGAGAGCGCGCGGGGCGAGCGGCGTCAGTGCTCGTCGTACTTGCCCTCGACGAGGATCTCGGAGACCTCGTTGAAGCGGTACTGCGCCGTGGCCGGGCCTTCGGCGCCGTCGGAGTCGGCGACGAGGAGGTAGACGAGCTGGCCCTCACTGTAGGGCAGCACGAGCTCCTCGGGGGCGCCGTCGTCGAGCGCGATGGTCTGGCCGTCGAGGGGGCCGCCGGAGAGGTGGGCGAGAGCTGGAGTGGTCATCGGTCCAGGCTACCCGGATGCGGTGCCTCGTGGCTCGCACGAGCCGGATCCCGCGCGGGGCGGGGTGGTGGATGTCGGCGGCGTCGTCCATGATGAATGCACGGGAGGCCGAGATGGCGGATGCGCACGACACCGGCGGGGCGCGCCCGGTCGCGCGCGGCTCCTTCACCATCACCGCGCGGGGGCCGTTCTCGCTCGAGTCGAGCATCCGCTTCCTCGAGGGATTCGCCCCCGCCGCCTACGAGGCCGAATCCCCCGGCACGCTCGACTTCGCGTTCGCGTTGGAGGGTTCGTGGCAGACCGTCGGCGTGAGCCTCGAGCAGCACGGGCCGGAGGTGCGCGGCCACCTCTACTCGGCGCGCCCGCTCAAGCGGCCGGAGCTCTCGGCCGCGCGGGCGCAGGTGGAGCGCATCCTCTCGCTCGACGTCGACGGCAGCGCATTCTCGGCGCTCGGCGAGCACGACCGGGTCGTGGCCCGGCTGCAGGAGCGCTACCCGGGGCTCCGGCCGGTGTGCTTCTGGTCGTGGTACGAAGCCGCAGCCTGGGCCGTCATCGGGCAGCGCGTGCGCATGGAGCAGGCGGCCGCCACGAAGGCGCGTCTCGCGGCGGAGCTCGGCGAGACGGTGGTGATCAACGGGGTGGAGCACCACGCGTTCCCGGCGCCGGCCGTGCTGGCGGGGCTCGGGCACCGGGTGGGCTCGGGCCGGTTCCGGGGGCTCACCGGGCCCAAGATCGACTGGCTGAGCGCACTCGGCGAGGCCGCGCGGCGCAACGTGGTCGACAGCGCCCGGCTGAGGGCGATGCCGCGCGAGCAGGCGCTCGAGACGCTTCGGGCGATGCCCGGGATCGGGCCCTTCTCGGCCGAGCTGATCCTGCTGCGCGGAGCGGGGGACCCCGACCACGCACCGCTGCACGAGGGTCGGCTCGGGCCCGCGGTGGCGCTCGCGTACGGGCTCGACGCGGTTCCGGATGCGGCGGAGCTGGCGGCACTGAGCGAGGGCTGGGCGCCCTACCGCACCTGGGTGACCCTCCTGCTGCGCGCGAACCTCGCCGCGGAGCAGGCGGCCGGCGCCGGTGTGCCGGGCGCCGCGAGCTGACTCAGCCCGGCGCCCCGCCCTCGGTTGCGCGGCTCTGGCGGGCCGGCCCGGGTTGGCCGACTTCGGCCATCCCGCCCGGGTCGCGCAGGAGGCCCGGCGGACGAGCTGTCGCAGCACTTGGCGCGACCTGGCACCCCCGCTCTCTGAGGCGGGTCGCGCGCTACTCCCCCGCCACGATGGCCTCGAGGGCGGCCAGGTGCTGGTTCAGCGCCACACGGCCCTCGGCGCTCAGCGTGAGCCAGGTGCGCGGGCGCTTGCCCACATAGCCCTTGCGCACCGCGACATAGCCGGCCGCCTCGAGCTGTGCGAGTTGCTTGCTGAGCACCGAGTCGCTCACCTCGATGCGGTCGCGCAGCACCCCGAACTCGATCTCGTCCGCCCGGCTGAGCGCGGCGACCAGGCTGAGCCGCACCGGCGAGGTGAGCAGCTCGTCGACACGGTGGCGCGGGTGGGAGTGCCGGGAGCCATCACCTTCGGCGGCGCTGAGGGCGCTGGCGGCGAGGGTGGGGCCGGCGGCCGGGGCGGTACCGGGGGCCGCGGTCACGGCCGCCGCGGCGGAGGTGATGGAGCCGGTGGAGCCGTTGCCGGGCGCGTCCGTCGCCGTCATCGCGCGGTCCGCCGCGTTCCGGCGAGCGCGATCGGCAGCGCCGTCACCACGGCGAGCGGCAGCCAGAGCGCCGGCGACCGCTCCCCCACGAGGAACGACAGCGCGAGCGCCACGAAGAACACCCCGCACGAGATCACGAGCCCCTTCTCGTAGCGCCGGAGCCATCCCGCCGGCGTCACCCGGCGCCCGAGGTTGTAGGCCGTCACGGCCGCCACGATGCCCAGCGCATATCCCCCGCTCAGCACCGCCGCCTCGAGCGGAGTCGCCGTGGGGAACAGGTAGACCGCCGCCAGCAGGAACGCCCCCATCAGGAGGCCGATCACCACGCTCACGGCGGGCCCGATCCAGGCGCGGCGGACGAGGGCATCGCCGTGCTCACGCCCGGCGCCGGCGGCGCCTAGCAGTTCGCGGGCGGATGCGGGGGTGAGGATGCCGTGGCCGGTCTCGTTCATGATGGTCACCTTCGTTCGACGGTCTGTGATTCCATCCTCACATTAACTTTCCAAAATGGAAAGTACTTTCGACAGCTGGTCGTCACTCGTCGGCCGCGACGAAGGCGAGCGCGTCACCGGCCACGAGCAGCCACTGCTCGGCAGCGTCGAGCGGCAGGCTGACCCAGCCACGGAACGGGCGCCCCTTGCCCGAAGGATCGAAGAGCTCGGCACCCGGCACGGCGAGCGCCGCGGCGTGCTCGGGTGTTCCCGCCCCGAGCTTGAGTCCGAGCTCGTCGCCGTTCAGGCACGCGAACATCGTGCCGGCCCGGGTGAGCGTGAGGCGGCCCATCATGCGACCGCGGGCGATGGCCGGGTCGCCGAGCTCGGCGGCCAGCGCGTCGAAGTGCTCCACGGCCTCGACCGAGCTGACGGGTGCGGGCACGGGTGACTCCTCCCTGTGACGACGGCATCGCGGGGCGTCGGCGCCTCCCGATGCGCACAGCGTAGCCCCCTCGCCGCCGTGTGCACGCGGCGGGCCGAGCCCCGCGCGAGCGGCCGCCGCAGCGGCGCGCGCACCCACGCACCCCGAGCGCCGCTCACCAGCCGGGCGGCGCCTCGAACGCGACGAGTCCCTCCCGCTCCAGCAGCACGGCGAACTGCAGCGGCGTGAAGTCCTCCAGGTACGGCCCGATCAGCTGCGCCCCCACCGGCAGACCGGATGCACCACCCCGCCCGAGCGGCACCACCGTCGACGGCCCGCGACCCACGTTCGCGAGCCGGCTCCACGCGCCGACCACGTCCGCAGCCGGATGCGGCGCGCCATCGAGCGACAGCATCCGCTCCCCGGCGGGCACCGTCGAATGCGGCGGCGCGACCGTGGGAACCGTGGGCGCGAGCACGACGTCGACCTCGTCGAAGACGCGCGTCCACGCGGCGGCGATGCGGCGCTGCTCCTGCCAGTCGCCCCACACCCGGCGCAGGTCGACGAGCACGGGCGGCGCGTCGGGCCCGGCCGCGTGCGCGAGCTCGATCTCCTGCAGGCGCTCGAAGAGCTCGATGCCGGCCGCCCCGCTGACGGGAGGCGACGCGAGGGGCGTCACCGCGCATCCGGCTGCTTCGAGGCGCTGCGCGAACCGCTCGAGCACCGCCCGGGTCTCGGCGTCGATCGGAGCGACCGGGTCGTCGAGCCACAGGCCCACCCGGGTGCCCGCGCTGCCGCCGCTGCGGGCTCCGGATGCGCGACGCCGGTCGACCTCGGCCGCCGCCGCCCGCGCTCCCGCGTAGTCGGTGCTCACCACCGCGTTCAGCTCGGGATTGCGCGCCTCGATGAGAGCGATGTGCTGCTCGAGCAACTCGGCAGCGCTGATCTCCCGCGCGTCGAGGGCCGCGAGCATGGCGCTGCCGTCGAGGTGGGCGAGCGACGCGGCGGCACGAAGGGGACCGGCTGCGGAGGTGTCGGGCATGCCCCGATCATCCCCCGCCCGCATTGCGCGCGTGTTTCGCGGGTCGAGACGTCACCCAGACGTCCGAGAACGCCCGGAAGCGCGTCGAATCGACTTCTCGCCGAGGGGGAGGCGAGGCTGCCGGACGGGGGTCAGGCCGCGGCGTACGCGCCGACGAGGCGCACGGCGCCGCCGTCGACGCCCTTGGCGCCCTGCTCGAAGCCCTCGGCCGCCAGCGACCCGGCCGAGCGCGCCGCCGTCGAGACCGTGCCGACCTGCCAGGTGGCGATCCCCTCGGCCTCGATGGCCGCCGTGACGGCCGGGGCCGACGCGGCCGACACCACGGCGAAGAACCCGATGCCGAGGTTCCACGTGCCCTCGGCGCTCTCGAGCGTCGACCCCGCGAGCGAGGAGAGCACCCGGAACACCGGCGAGGGCGACCAGGTCGAGCGGTCGACCTCCACCCACGAGCCGCGCGGCAGCACCCGCGCGAGGTTCGCCGCGATGCCGCCGCCGGTGACGTGCGAGAGCGAGTGGATGGCGCCCGCGAGCGCCGGCGTCGCCAGCACGCGCACGAGCGGCCCGGTGTAGAGCCGCGTGGGCTCGAGCAGCACCTCGCCCACCACGCCACCGAACTCGGCCGAGGAGGAGGTGAAGCCGAACTGCGCATCCGCGAGGATCTTGCGCACCAGCGAGTACCCGTTCGAGTGCAGCCCCGACGAGGCCAGCGCGAGCACCACGTCGCCGTCGCGCACCCGCTCGGCGCCGAGCACCGCATCCGCCTCGACCGCGCCCACCGCCGCCCCGGCGACGTCGTAGTCGTCGACGCCCATGAGGCCCGGATGCTCCGCCGTCTCGCCGCCCACGAGCGCGGTTCCGGTCTCGGAGCACGCCCGCGCGATGCCCGCCACGATCGTGGCGATGCGCTCGGGCACCACCCGCCCGCAGGCGATGTAGTCGGTCATGAACAAGGGCCGCGCGCCCACGACCACGATGTCGTCGACCACCATGCCGACGAGGTCCTGCCCGATGGTGTCGTGCTTGTCGAGCGCCTGCGCGATGGCCACCTTGGTGCCCACGCCGTCGGTGGAGGTGGCGAGCAGCGGATGCGCGAACTGCTTCAGCGCCGAGGCGTCGAACATGCCGGCGAAACCACCCACCCCGCCCAGCACCTCGGGGCCGTGCGTGCGCTGCACCGCCGCCTTCATCAGCTCGACGGCGCGGTCGCCCGCCTCCGTGTCGACTCCGGCCGCGGCGTAACTGTTGCTCATGCCTCTATTGTCGCGGACGCCGGCCGGATGCGCAGACCCCGCCGCCCGAAGACCGCGCTCCCGATGCACGCCCCGGATGCACGCCGCCGGCCACGCGCATCCGACGCCGCCGTCAGAAACCGCAGGGCGTGAGGTTCGCGACGGCCGCGGAGAGCGAGTTCGGCCCGCCGAGCAGCGTGACCTGCGTGGTGCCGAGGCGGGCGAACTCGCGCAGCACGCCGCGCGGAACGCACTCGGTGGGCACCACGAACAGCGGCGCATCCGTCATGCCGGCGAGCACCCCGCCCGAGAGGGCGTCGGGGAAGTTGTAGCCGGTGGCGAGGTAGGCCTTCGAGGCCTGGGTGAAGGCGGCGTGGTTGAGGTTGATCGACGCCGCGAAGCGGTCGGCGCCGTCGATGCGGGTGACGGATGCCGGCACCGTCGTGAGCGACTGCAGCACACCCGGGTGCACCGAGTTCACACCGCCGACCACCGTGATGCTGGTGGTGGAGAGGCTACGGAAGAGGCCGATCGTGGCCGCATCGGCCGAGTCGGCGCCGCCGTTCACGAGGAGCACCGGGCGTGCGGCGGAACCGGCTGCTCCACCGGCCGACAGCGCGTCGGGGAAGTTCGCACCGGTCGCCGCGTAGGCGCTCGGCGCCGAGGGGAAGGCCGAGGCCACCACCGCCCGGCTGGCGGCGTAGCGGTCGTCGCCGGCGAGGCGCTCCACGCTCGCGCCGGGCACGAGGGCGCCGAGCTGGGCGGCGACCGCCTCGGAGACGGAGTTCACCCCACCCACGATGACGATCCTCAGCGGTGCGGCCGGCGCCGTCGGCGCGAGCCGTTGGATGGTGCTCGCCACCGAGGCGGGCACCGCGTCGCGGGTGACGAGCAGTAGCGGGCCGCCCTGCACGGTCGCGGCGGGGCCGGCGCTGAGCGCGTCGGGGTAGTTCGCGCCGGTCGCGATGTAGACGACCGGCGCGGTCGCGGAGCCCGGGAACTCCTGGGCGGCGACGTTCACGGCCACCTCGAAGCGGTCGGCGCCGGCGATGCGGGTGGTGGTGGGCCGGGTCGCGAGCTGGAAGGAGCCGCTGGTGTCGGCCGACCGCGACTGGCCGCTCGCACCGAAGGTGGCGTACATGGTGTAGCTGTGGGTGCCGTCGGCGAGGTCGGGAGCGATGTCCGCCGCCCAGGCGCCGTTTCCGGCCACCGGGATGTCGTAGCCGTGCACTCCGTCGACGGTGAGGTGCACGGTGAAATGGGTGCTGCCGCCCGGGAGCGTGCCCGACACCGCGGTGTCGCGGTAGAGCGGGAGGTCACCGCTCAGGCCGGCGCTCGTGGGCGCCGACACCGACACCGCGGGCTCCCAGCTCGGCTGCGCGCCGAGCACCGAGCCGTAGCCGGAGCCTGGCGCCGAGACGAGCGGGAACGCCGCGGTGAACTTGCCCGACTCACTGCAGCTCGACGCGAAGTCGCCGGCCGAGAGCAAGCCGATGGCGTAGGCGCCCGAGAGCACCGCCCCGCCGCTGTCGCCGGGCAGCGCGCACATCGACGAGATGACGCTGTTCACCTGCACGCCCTGGCCGGAGTGGTCCTCCACGTCGACGAGCTGGTCGACCGCTTGCACGGTTCCGCAGGTCCACCCGGTCGTGCGGCCCGACTTGCAGATGGACTGGCCGACGATCGCCCGGGTGTAGTCGCGCAGCACCTGCTGCGATCCCGCGGTGACGGGCCCCGCGTTCGAGTTCCAGGTGCCGACGCGCGGAACGGCGCTCCAGGCCGCGTCGGTGGAGACGAGCCCGTAGTCGAGCTCGTCGCCGAAGTGGACGGTGGAGTCGATGGGCTGGCCGAGCACGGGCCCGGCCTGGATCGGCGTCAGCCCGGGAGCGCTCTGCTTCGACTCGTAGACCCGCCCGCTGTCGAGCGTTCCGGAGACCCGGCAGTGCCCGGCGGTCAAGAACTGGTTCGCCTTCGTGGCGATGTCGTAGCCGTTGAACGCGACCGAGCAGAGGTAGATCGACGACCCCGTTCCGCTCTTCGAGTAGTAGCCCTGGCCACCCACGAGGTCGCCGAGGGCGGTGAACGAATGCTGCGAGGCGTCGAACGGCGCCGGTGCGCCGAGCTCGGCCGAGGCATCCGCTGCTTCGACGGGAGCGACATCGGCCGCGCTCGCGACGTTCACGACGAGGGCGGTGCCTTCCATACGCGAACCGAGCACGTCGACACTGGCGGCCTTCAGCCCGTCAACCACCGAAACGGCGTCGGCCGCGGCGTCGGCCCCGGCGAGGTACTCCGCCGGGGTGACGCCGAGCTCTGACTGGATGGCGGCCGCCAGATCGTCGGGGAGCGCTGCGGCCGGTGCGGCGTAGGCCTCGGCGGGGTAGTCGCCCATGTGCGGAGCAGGAGCAGGATCGGGCGCAGGCTCCCGGATCGCACCCGGTGCGCTCGCCGGGGCAGCCTCGGCCGCCAGCGGTGTCAGCACCCCCGTGGCGACGAGGGCCAACCCCGCGACGACCGTCAGGCCTCTCGCCATCCGGCCGGCCGGCATCCGGTCGCTGCCCCCGCGGCTCGTTCTGCGCACCACGCGCGCCCCCTTGCTCGGATGATCGAGAGGGTGCCGCCGGACGGCAAGCGAGTCCCCCGGCTCGGATCGGCCCCAGCCTAACCGGTCCGGGCTTCCCCGACCCCACATCCCGCGTCTCGGCGGCCGGATTCAGCCGCCGGCCGGCAGCCCGCCCGAGAAGTCGGGTACTCCGCTGAACCCTCCGGCCGGGAACTGGCCGGTGGTGGTGCTCGAGCCACCCAGTCCACTCAGCCCGCTCAGCCCGCCGCCCGAACTCGAACTCGAACTCGTGCCGGTGACGTCGGAGTTGAGGTCTGCGAGCACCACGGTGTCGCCCTGCGCCACGCCCGAGGTGATCTCGGTGCGTTCCGCGCCCATCGCGCCGATCTCGACCGGCGTCGCCGTCGAGACGCCGTCCACGAGCAGGTCGACGCTGTAACTGGTGCCGGAGCGGTGCACGGCCGAGGTCGGAACCGTCAGCACCGAGTCCTGCGACGCCACCGCGACGGCCACCTGCGCCGAGGCACCATTGAGCAGGGTGGCGTCGGTCTTGTCGATCGCGATGGTCACGTCGTAGGACTGCGTCGACGAGTCGGTCGACACGTTGAGCATGCCGATCGAGCTGACCGTGCCGGTGAGCGCGGTCTCGGTGCTCGTGAGCGTGATGGCGGCACTCTGGCCGACGGCGAGCTTGCCGACGTTCGCGAGCGTCACCGTCGTGTCCACCACGTAGCCGTCGGTGCCGATCACGGTGATGACCGCCGTCGTCGACGCCGCGGTCACGGTGTCGCCGGCGACGAAGGCGACACTCGCCACCGTGCCGGCGATCGGGCTCGTCAAGGTCGCCAGAGTCAGCTTCTGCTGCGCCACAGCGAGGTTCGCCGTGGCGAGGTCGATCTGGGCCTGGTCGGCCACGATGGTCTCTGCCGTGATGGTGGCCGAACTCGTGCCGATTCCGGATGCGCTGCCCGAGCCGGAGATGGCGGATCCGGATGTCCCGCCCGAGTCGGTCGCCGACGGTGCAGCGCTGACCGACGACGCGAGCCGGATGGTGCCGCCGCTCAGACCACCGGTGGCGGCCGGGGAGGTGATGGCGGCCGAGGTGGTCGCCACGGTTCCGGTGGCGCTCGGGGTGCTTGTTCCGGTGGACCCGGAGCCGCCGGGGATGGTATTCGTGCCGGCGAGCGCCGTCTGGAGGGCGGCGACCGCCGCGTCGAGCTGATCCATCAGAGTGAGCACCGCGCTCTGGGCCGTGTTCACCGCGGTCTGCTCGGTCTGCACCTCGGTGATCGCACCCTGGCAGGCGGCGAGCTCGGCCTTGATGGTGTCGAGCAGCGCGTTGCCGTCGGTGCCGGAGCCGGTGTCGGTGCCGCTCGCGCCGGTGCCGGAACCGTCGGTGCCCGAGCCCCCGGTGCCGGAACCGTCGGTGCCCGTGGCGCCTCCGGTGCCGGTCGATGATCCGCCGGTCAGCGAATCGAGTGTGGCCTCCAGGAAGGGCTGGCAGGTGGCATCCGAACTCGTGATGGTCTCCTGGGTGCTGGCGAGCGCGGCGGAGGCCGTCGCGTACTGCGCGAGCAGTGCCTGCTGCGCCGCCGTGACGGCCGCGACCGCGGCGGTGACCGCGGCCTGGTCGACCGTGCTGCCGCCCGAGCCGGAATCGCCCGAGCCGGGGTCAGCCGAACCCTGGTTGCCCGAACCCGGGTTTCCCGAGCCTCCGGGCACGCTCCCGTCGGTGCCGGTGCTCGGCGCACTCGGAACCGAGCCCGAGATGCCCGACGCGCCCGACGCCGCACTCGCACTCGAACTTGAGCTCGAGGTCGACGACTGGGCCGTGAGATCGTTCGAGAGCTGGTCGTTCGCCTGAGTGAGCGCATCCTGTGCCGAGGTGATGGCCGACTCCAGGTCAGTGGTGTCGAGAGTGGCGAGCTGCTGGCCGGCCGAGACGGTGTCGCCGACGGCCACGGAGACCGTGCCGACAGTGCCGCCCACCTGGAAGGCCACGTCTTTGCGCGTGGCGGACGCGACGGTGCCACTGAGGGCGAGCTTCTCGTCGACCGTGCCGAGCTCGGCCGCGGTGGTGCGGTACGAGGCCGCCGTGCCGCGGGTGAGCGCGAACACCGTGCCGCCGCCGAACGCGCACAGCACCGCGGTGGTGACGACGACCGCGATGATGCGCTTCTTGCGTCGCCGGCGCGCCTTGAGCTGCTTCGGCGACGCCGAGGCGGCGAGCGCGGGAGCGTTGCCCGTGTCGGTGTCGCTCATCTCAGCTCCCGCTCGTCGTGGTGCCCGAGCCGGGGCGCCCGCCGAAGCCGCCGGGGCCGCCCGCGATCGAGCATCCGGAGTCACCGGGGGTCGACACCATCAGCGAGGTCGCCGCGACGGCTCCACTGCTGTCGGATGCGCCGCGCGCCGTCACGCACGCGCCCACGACGAGCGCGGTGGAGTCGGCCGTCTCGGTCTTGGTGTAGGTGGTCGAGCTGTCGACGGTCACCTCGGAGCTCGAGGCGGTGCCGTCGCTTCCCATGCTCTGCACGGTGATGGTGGAGCCGGAGACCGCCGTGACGAGCCCACCGGCGAAGCCGCCGAATGCGCCGCCGGGCGCGCCACTCGGCATGACGCCATCAGGCGCGCCACTCGGCATGACGCCCGAGGGCAGGTCCGTCGGCGGGGTGCCCCCCGCTCCGCCCGGGCCGCCACCGAAACCGGAGGTGCAGGCGCCGTCGACGGCCGCGACGATGGTGACCACCGAAGCCGCCGAGGAGGCGGAGCTCGTGGACGGCTGGGTGGAGGTGCTCGACCCCGGGAACGCGCCCGTGATGGCGGTGATGCAGACGCCGTTCGTCACGTCGCTGAGTGTTCCGGCGACGCTCTGGGTGATCGTCGTGCTGGAGTCGTAGCTGACCGCGGTCTGGGAGCTCGAGTCCTGCACCTGCAGGGTCGCGCCGGAGATGGCGGCGATCGTGCCCGAGACGCCGCCGCCGGGCTGGGCGTTCTGGGCACCACCGGGCGCCGCCGAGGCGGCCGGTGCCGGGGCCGCTTCGGTGGTGGAGGCGCACGCCGAGAGGGCGAGCACCCCGGCCGCGGCGAGCACGAGGCCGAGTCGGAGGGGAACGGAGCGGGGGAGGCGGGTGGAGGTCATTCGCGTCATTTCTGTCTGTCTTCCAATTCGTGTGTCATGTGCAAGGTGCGGGCTGTCGTTCACGAGGAGCCGAGAGGCCGGGAGCCGTCGGAGCGCGTCATTCGCTCCGCAGGGCGTCGATCGGTGCGAGCCGGGCAGCACGCGTGGCCGGGTAGACCCCGAACACGAGCCCGATGGCGATCGCCACGCCGATCGAGAGCCCCACCGCAGCCGGCGAGATCACGATCGAGGAGCCGATGACTCCGGGCAGCAGGAACGCCGCGCCGATGCCGAGCACCGCGCCGAGCAGCCCGCCGCTGAGCCCCAGGATCGCGGCCTCCACGAGGAACTGCCGCCGGATGGCCCAGGGCGGCGCCCCGAGGGCCTTGCGCAGGCCGATCTCGCGGGTGCGTTCGGTCACCGACACGAGCATGATGTTCATCACCCCGATGCCGCCCACGAGCAGCGACAGACCCGCGATGCCGGTGAGCAGCACCGTGAGCGTCTGGTAGATCGACGTGGCCGTGGACACCAGTGCGTTCTGGCTGCTGATGGTGAAGTCCGCCGAACTGCTGTCGCTGATCGAGTGCAGGTTGAGCAGCACCGCCTGCGCCTCTTGATAGGCGGCGGAGAGCTGCGCGTCGGAGGCCGCCTTGATGTAGATGGTCGAGACCGAACTGCTCCCGGTCCCTCCCACGAGCTGACTCGCCGCCGTCGACTGGGGCACGATCGCCAGGTCGTCGAGGTTCGACGAGGAGTTCGATCCGGCGGAGGCCAGCACCCCGATCACCTCGAAGGTGCGGGAGTCGATGCTGACCGTCTGCCCCACCACCCGTGTGGTTCCGAACAGCTCGGTCGCGGTCTCCGAGCCGAGCACCACCACCGAGGCCGCGGAGGCCTGGTCGGCGTCGGTGATGAACGAACCCGAGAGCAGCGTGCGCGAGCGCACGTCGAGCCAGGAAGGCGTGGTGCCCGTCACGGTCGTGGTCCAGTTGGTGCTGTTCGCGGTGAGGGCGAGCGAGGTGTTCTTCTCCGCGGCGACCCCGACGATGTCGGGCGCGTTCACCGACGACGCAAGAGCCGTCGCATCCGAAGCCGTCAGCGTGGTGCCGGTGCCGAAGCCGCCGCGCACCCCCGCCGTGCTCGTGCTCGAGCCGGGCGACACGATCAGCAGGTTGCTGCCGAGCGACGAGATCTGCGAGCTCACGTCCTTCTGGGTGCCGAGACCCAGGCCCACGGTCAGGATCACCGCGGCGATGCCGATCAGGATGCCGAGGACCGTGAGCAGGGAGCGCAGCGAATGCGAGCGCACGGCCGCCCAGCTGGTGTGGAGTGTCTCGGCCCAGTTCATGCTGCAGCCTCGATTCCGCGCGCCGAGGTGCCGGGATCGGCCCCGTCGTCGTCCTGGATGAGCCCGTCGCGCACCCGCACGATGCGGCGCGCCCGCTGAGCGACCTCGAGCTCATGGGTGATGAGCACGATGGTGCGGCCGAGCGCGTGCAGTTCGTCGAAGAGCCCGAGCACGTCTTCGGTGGAGACGGAGTCGAGGTTTCCGGTGGGTTCGTCGGCCAGGATCATGGTGGGTTCCCCCACGAGCGCCCTCGCCACGGCGACGCGCTGCTGCTGACCGCCGGAGAGCTCGCCGGGCTTGTTCGCGAAGCGCGACTCGAGCCCCACGCGTTCGAGCGCCCGCTCGGCGCGCTTCCGCCGCTCGTGAGCCGGCACCCGCCCGTAGACGAGCGGCAGCTCGACGTTGCGCCAGGCCTCGAGCGAGGGCAGCAGGTTGAACTGCTGGAAGACGAAGCCGATCTGCTGGTTGCGGATCTCCGCCAGCTCCGCCTCGTCGAGCTCGTCGACGTCGTTTCCGGCCAGCCGGTAGCTGCCGTGCGTGAGGGTGTCGAGGCAGCCGAGCACGTTCATGAGCGTCGATTTGCCCGAGCCGGAGGGGCCCATGATGGCCACGTATTCGCCGGCGCGGATCTCGAGGTCGACGCCCCGCAGGGCTTCGAACTCGATGCTGCCGCTCTTGTACACCTTGCGGGCGCCGAGGAGCTGGATGACGGGTTCGTCGAGGTCCGCGGCCGGTCGGCCGGAGAGCTGAGCTCGCTCGCGGGCGTCAGCCACGGTTCGTCCTGGTGGTTCCGGTTCCGGTGCCGCCCGGGAAGGTCCCTCCGCCGGGGAACGTGGTGCCGTCGGGCAAGGTCCCTCCGCCGGGGAACGTGGTGCCGTCCGGCAAGGTGCCTCCGCCGGGGAACTGGCCGGTTCCCCCCTGGCCGCCTCCGCCGTTGCCCGAACCCGGGGTGAAGACGGTGACGCTCACGAGGTCGCCCTCGGCGAGGCCCGCGGTGATCTCGGTGAGGGTACCCGACGTCTCACCGACGGTCACCGTGGTGGTGGTCTGGTTGCCCGAGGAGTCGACCTTGGTGACGGTCTTCGTGCCGTCGGAAGCCGTGGTGACGGCCGCGCTCGGCACGGTCAGAACGTCGGTTCGCTTCTCGTAGACCACGGATGCGGTCACCGAGACGCCGTCGTGCAGGCCGGTCGGGGATCCGGTCACCGTGACGGTCACGGGGTAGCTCGCGGCACCGCTCGAGGTGCTCGGCAGCAGCCCGATCTCGCTCACCGTGCCGAAGAAGGAGGTGTTGTCGGTGGTGGAGAGCGTGACCTGGTTGCCGACCTTGACCTTGGAGACGTCGGTCTCGCCCACGGAGACGCTCACGGTCCAGGCGTCGGTGGAGACGATGGTGAACTGCGCGCTGCTCGAGCTCGAGGAACCGCTGGCGCTCGACGATCCCGCCGCGCCGGCAGCCGCGCCGCTGCCGCCGTCACTGCTCGAGGACGACCCCGTGACGGTGTCGCCGACCGAGAGGTTCACGGCGGTCACGAGCCCCGCGACCGGGGCGGTGAGGGTGGCGTCGGCCACGGCGGCGGCGGCCTTGTCGGCGGCGGCCTGGGCGACGGCCACCGCGGCCTCGTCGGCCGCGATCGTGGTGGCCGACGCCGTGCTTCCGTCATCCGCCGCCTCGGCGGACGCGAGCTTCGCCTCGGCCGTGGCGAGCGTGGCCTGCGCCGAGAGCGCCTCGGCCTGCACGGTGAGCGTGTCGACGGTGGCGAGTGTGTCCCCCGCCGCCACCGTCTGGCCTGCCGTGACGTTCACCGCGGTCACGGTGCCCGAGACGGCGAAGTCCACACTCTTGTTCACGGCCGGCGCGAGGGTGCCCGTTCCGTCGACGGTCTTCTGCATGGTCTCCAGGCTCGCGGCCACGCTCATCGAGGTGGTGGTGGACTGGGCGCTGGCGGAGCCGGCGGTGAGCGCGAGCACGGCCCACGTGGTGCCGCCCCCGACGACGATCACGGCGGCGGCGCCGACGATGATCCAGGTGCGCAGGCGCACGCGCTTGAAGAATTGGACGATTTTCATGAGCTCCCTCATCGGCCCAGCCGGGCTGCGGGCGGGTGTCGGACAGTGCGACAGTAGGGAGCTTGCTTATCTGGGCCATTGCACGAAGCTTGGGTTCGCCTATGAATGCACTGGCGGGCATCCGGATGCCCACCACGCACTGGCACCGGCCCCGCCGCCGCACGGTAGAATCGCTGCAATGTGCGGCATCGTGGGCATCGTTTCGTCAGACCCCGTCAACCAGCTCGTGTACGACTCCCTCCTGCTGCTCCAGCACAGGGGGCAGGACTCGACCGGAATCGCCACCGCCGAGGGCAGCGTGTTCCACATCGTGAAGGCGAAGGGCCAGGTTCGCGAGGCCTTCCGCACGCGTGACATGCGCTCGCTGCTCGGCACCATGGGCCTCGGGCACGTGCGCTACGCGACGCAGGGAACCGCATCCGCGGAGCAGGAGGCCCAGCCGTTCTACGTGAACGCGCCGTACGGCATCATCCTCGTGCACAACGGCAACCTCACGAACACGCGCGAGCTCACCGACGAGCTCTACAGCATCGACCGCCGGCACCTCAACACGAACTCCGACACCGAGGTGCTGCTCAACGTCTTCGCCAACGAGCTGCAGTCGCAGATCACCGGGCTCTCGCTCGACCCCGACCAGATCTTCACCGCCGTCGAGCGCGTGCACGAGCGGGTGGAGGGCTCCTACGCCACGATCGCGATGATCGCGGGGCACGGCCTTCTCGCCTTCCGCGACCCGTTCGGCATCCGCCCGCTCACCATCGGTTCGCGCCTGCTCGAGAGCGGTCAGATGGAATACGTGGTGGCCTCCGAGTCGCTCGTGATGGAGAGCCTCGGCTACGCGGTGGTGCGGGATGTCGCGCCCGGCGAGGCCGTGTTCATCACGCTCGACGGCGAGCTCATCGCCAAGCAGTGCGCGCCGCACTCGCGGCTCGTGCCGTGCTCGTTCGAGTACGTCTACCTCGCCCGCCCCGACTCCGTGCTCTCGGGCATCTCGGTCTACGAGGCGCGTCTGCGGCTCGGCAACTACCTCGCCGACACCGTGGCCCGCTACACCCCGATGGGCGACATCGACGTGGTCATGCCCATCCCCGACTCGTCGCGGCCCGCCGCGATGCAGGTGGCCCAGAAGCTCGGCGTCGAGTACCGCGAGGGCTTCTACAAGAACCGCTACGTCGGGCGCACCTTCATCATGCCCGGGCAGGCGGCGCGCAAGAAGTCGGTGCGGCAGAAGCTCAACGCGATGTCGACCGAGTTCAAGGGCAAGAACATCCTGATCGTCGACGACTCGATCGTGCGCGGCACGACCTCGAAGGAGATCGTCGACATGGCCCGGCAGGCCGGAGCCAACAAGGTGACCTTCGCGTCGGCGGCGCCGCCCGTGCGCTACCCGCACGTCTACGGCATCAACATGCCCTCCCGGCACGAGCTCGTGGCGCACGACCGCAAGATCCCCGAGATCGCGGCGGCCATCGGCGCCGACCACCTGATCTACCAGGAGGTCGAAGACATGCGGGCCGCCATCACGCAGGGCTCGAGCACCGTGCACGACCTCGAGATGAGCTGCTTCACGGGCGACTACGTGACGGGCACCGTCACCCCCGAGTACCTCGCCTGGGTCGAGAAGAATCAGCTCTCCTAGCCCTTAGGCTCGACGCATGGCCACCCCTGACTTCGTGCTCGCGCTGCGCGAGAAGATCGGCAACGACCAGCTCTGGCTCACCGGCATCACGGCCGTGGTGACCCGCGGCCAGGAGCTGCTGCTCGTGCGCCGCAGTGACAACGGCGCCTGGACGCCGGTGACCGGCATCGTCGACCCCGGAGAGGAACCGGCGATCGCCGCCGCCCGCGAGGTGCTCGAGGAGGCCGACGTCGTGGCGACCGCCGAACACCTCGCCTGGGTGCACACCATCCCCGAGGTGGTCTACCCGAACGGCGACCGCTCGCTCTACCTCGACATCACCTTCCGCATGCGCTACGAGTCTGGCGAGCCCTTCCCGGCCGACGGCGAGAACACCGAGGCACGCTGGTTCGCCGCCCACGAGCTGCCGGAGATGTCGGAGGAGATGCGCGCGCGCATCCGGCACGCCCTCGACGGCGTGGAGCGGGCCCGCTTCGAACTCTGAGGCGTGTGGCCCTAGGCCCGGCGCTCGATCACGCCGCGCACGAACGAGGCCTGGCCCGCGTGCTGCAGGTCGTCGGAGACCACGCTGACCAACCGCACCGCGAGCGTGACCGGCGGGTTCCAGGATGTGTCGACCACGCGATCGAGGTCGCCGTCGTCGAGCGAGTGCAGGTAGGCGATGGTGGCCGTGTAGACGTCCTCGTGGTAGCCGACGAGGTTCTCGGCGGTGACGCCAGGGCCGGCGACCTGGCCGACCTCGGCGGCGGACTGGGCGTAGCCCGTGGCATCCGGAGCGAAGGGCAGGCCGAAGCGGTGCTCCCAGCCGCCTTCCGTCCAGCGCTGAGGCGTGCCCGCGACGCCGGCGACGTGGTCGTCCTGAACGCGGGTGAGGTGCCACACCAGCCAGGCGATGGTGTTGGCTTCCGGGTCGATCCTGGCCGAGAGCTGCTCGGGCTCGAGCCCGCCCGCGGCCCGGCGCACGGTGTCTCGGATGCGGGTGTAGGCGTCTTCGAGAAGATCGATGCTGGTGCTCATGCTCGCAGCCTACGGCTGTCCGCCGACGGCGGCACACCGCTGATGCCGTGCGATCAGGGCGCGAGGAAACCCGTCAGCTGGTCGGACACGGCGTCGGAGATGCTCGCCGTGCCTCCCAGCACGACGATGCGCGTCGGCTGGAGGCGACGCAGCTCGTCAGCGATCGACGGAGGGATCGTGTCTCTGCTCACCAGCAGCATCGGCCCGCCGTTCGTCGCGGCGGCAGCCGCACCGGACAGCGCGTCGGGAAAGGTCATCCCCGAGGCCACGTAGACCGTGTGGGTTCCCACGCAGAACAGCCGTCTGGAGACGGCGGCGGCCACGTCGAACCGGTCGGCACCCGCGACCCTGTTGGTGCGCGCCAGCTCGCCCAGCTGCAGGGCGACCGAATCGGAGACCGTGGCCGTGCCGCCGAGGAGCGAGACGCTCTTGGCTGGGTGTCGCGTCAGATAGTCGGCCGCACCGGAGGGTAGCTGATCGCGGCCCACGAGCAGCATGGGCCCGAGGCGCGCCGCAGCGGCGGCCGAGCCCGTCAGCGCGTCGGCGAAGACGGCACCCGAGGCGGCGTAGACGTCATCGGCCCCGATGCTGAAGGTGCGCCAAGCGACCGTGGCAGCGACCTCGTAGCGATCGGCCCCACCATAGCGGTCCACGTTGGGGGCAAAGGCCTTCAGCGCCGCCTCCACGCCGGCGCTCACGGAGTTCGGGCCGCCGACGATCTGAATCCAGGTCGGGTGGAGGCGTGTGAGCTCGGCGGCGATCACCGGGGGGATCGCGTCACGGGTCACGAGCAACACCGGTTTACGGACCGAGCCGGCTGCCGCCGAGGCGGAGAGGGCATCAGCGAAGGTCTCGCCGGCAGCGATGAAGACACCGTCGGCGCCGCTCGCGAACGCATCCCTCGACACGGCGGCGGCCACGTCGTAGCGATCGGCACCCCCGATGCGCCCGACTCCCGTCTTCGAGTCGTGCTCCTGACCGGGGCACCCCTCTTCGACTTCTCCCACCGAACTCGATGCCCGAGCCGGCGGGGCAGCAGACCCCCCGAGAGCGAACTGCGCCGAGGCGACGGCCGCGAAGGCGAGAGTGAACGAGAGGAGACGACGACGAAGACCGGCATAGCGCATAGTTGATCTTATCTCATGTTAGAGCGAGTGGCTCAGCCGACTTCCACCTGCGGCACGCCGCACATCCAGCTTCTTCGGAACAGCAGCCCTTACCCTCGTGCATATGCCCGAAAGACCCCAGCGCCTCGTCGCCGCGTTCCAGCGCACCGTCGACGGCACCACGCGCCCCGCCGGCCTGATCCTCCTCCTCAGCGTGATCGCCGCCCTGCTCGTGACGGTGCTGGCCGTTCCCGCCATGGCCGTGACGGGCGTCTACGCCTCGCGCTCGGTCGACGTGCTCAACACGCTGCCCGACTACATCCGTCCCACCACGCTGGCCCAGAAGTCGGAGATCTACGGCACGAACACCGACGGCACCACCACCCTCCTCGCCACCGTGTTCGACCAGAACCGGCAGGACGTGGGCTGGGACCAGATCTCGCAGTACGTCAAGGACGCCGTCGTCTCCACCGAGGACCCGCGCTTCTACGAGCACGCGGGCGTCGACATCGCGTCGAGCCTGCGCGCGGCCGTGGGCAACGTCGCCTCCGGCGGAGTGTCGAGCGGCGCCTCCACCATCACCATGCAGTACGTGCGCAACATCCTGGTGCAACAGGCCACCCAGCTGCCCACCCAGGCCGAGCGCGACGCCGCCTATGCGGCCGCCACCACCGAGTCGCTCGACCGCAAGCTCACCGAGATGCGCCTCGCGATCGCGCTCGAGAAGCAGTACTCCAAAGAGGACATCCTGCTCGGCTACCTCAACATCGCGAACTTCGGCGGCTCGGTCTACGGCATCGAGGCCGCCGCGAACTACTACTACGGCGTGAGCGCCGCGAACCTCACCCTCGCGCAGGCCGCCACCCTCGCGGCCACCGTCAACGCCCCGAACGCGCTGCGCATCGACCAGGCCGAGAACATCCCCGACAACGAGGCCCGGCGCAACGAAGACGTGCTCGCCTCGATGCTCAAGCAGAAGGCCATCACGCAAGCGCAGTACGACGAGGCCGCCGCCACCCCGGTGACGCCCAACATCACGCAGCCGACCACCGGATGCCAGGCCGCCGCCCTCGGGGCCACCTACTTCTGCGACTACGTGACCTGGATCGTGAAGAACGACTCCACCTTCGGCGACACCGCGGATGCACGCTGGTCGAACTTCAAGCAGGGCGGCTACAAGCTCTACACCACGCTCAACATGCAGCTGCAGGCCAACGCCGACTCCACCATGAAGCAGTACGTGCCGGCGTCGAGCGAGGAGCTCGACCTGGGCTCGTCGATCGTGACCGTCGAACCCGGCACGGGCCGCATCCTGTCGATGGCGCAGAACACCACCTTCAACGAGGACTCCACCGTGACCTCCCCCGGTGTCACCGCGGTGAACTACAGCACCGACATCGACTACGGCGGCTCCTCGGGCTTCCAGGTGGGGTCGACCTACAAGGTCTTCACCCTCGCCGAGTGGCTGATGCAGGGCCACACCTTGAGCGACCGCGTGAGCGGGAACGCCGTGACCTGGGACACCTCGACCTTCACCAACACCTGCGGCGGCGCTTCGAGCGGCCCCTACAGCCCGGCGAACGACGGCAGCCAGCGCCCCGGCACGATGTCGGTGCAGAGCGCGCTCACCAATTCGGTGAACAACGCCTTCGTGGCGATGGCGCAGAAGATGGACCTCTGCGCGATCCGCGACGTCGCCACCTCGCTCGGCGTGCACCGCGCCGACGGCGCCCCGCTCGAGACCTACCCGGCCGCCATCCTCGGTACCAACGAGATCGCTCCGGTCACCATGGCGGCCGCCTTCGCCGGCATCGCCGCGAACGGCCTGTACTGCTCGCCGATCGCGATCGACAAGATCGTCGACCCCACCGGCGCCGAGATCACCCCGCCCTCGGCGAACTGCCAGCAGGCCCTGCAGCCGAACATCGCGGCGACCGTGGCGTATGCGATGCTCGGGCCGATCCAGAGCGGCACGGCCACCGCATCCGACCCCGACGACGGCATCACCCACATCGGCAAGACCGGAACCACCGACAACGAGCAGGCCACCTGGATGGTCGGCTCCTCCACGAAGGCCACCACGGCCGTGTGGGTGGGCAACGTCACCGGCAACGTCTCGCTCTCGGACATCACCTCGAACGGGTACACCGGATCGACGGTTCGGCACCGCATCTGGAGGTCGGTCATGACCGGCAACGACGACGTGCTCGGCGGCGGCGACTTCCCCGACCCCGACCGGACGCTCGTGAACGGCTCGACGCTGAACAACCAGTCGACGCCGACGCCGACGCCGACCGACACGCCGACACCCACCCCGACCGCGACGGATGCGCCGGCGCCGGTTCCCACGCAGACCACCGACCCGGTCGTGCCCGTGCCCACCCCGACGTCGACGGCCCCGGCCGCCGGCGCCGGAGCCGGCGGCGGCGGTTCAGGAACTGGTGGAGGGTCGGGGACCGCGAGCGGCTGAGCCGTCCACGGCGGCAGGAGACGGGGAACCGTCGCTCGCGAGAACCGAACCGGTCAGGGCACTGCAGGCGCAGGCGCTCCGGCGGATCCGCCGTCCAACGCGACCGCGGGCAGAGTGTCGGTGGTGAACTTCACCGCCGGGCCGAAGAGGGTGAACAGGCGGTCGATCTGCGCCGGATCGTGGCCCTCGATGAAGATGTCGACGTACCCGTCTGTGTCCATGCCCCAGGAGGTGAGCTGAATTCCCTCCGAGCGCAAATCCTCCGACAACGCGGTCACCTTCTCCGCCACCGGCTTCGCCGCGGCGGCGGAGTACACCGACTGCAGGAAGAGCACCTTCTCCGGCGGCGTTCCCGCCACGCGAAGGAGATCGGCTTCGACCACCGGGTCGAGCTCGGTGAGGTAGATGCGCAGCACGTCGGGATCGCCCCGTGTGCCGCTGCCGATATCGGTGTAGGCATCCGGATGCGCGGTGGGGGCGTAGTCGCGCACGGCCAGCAGGCCGTTCACGACCTCGCTGCTCAGCAGCGTCATGTCGGTGGCCGCGTCACCGGTGCCGAACTCGGCCTGGTCCACGGGCGCCGAGGGAGCGACGATCGGCGTCGGTGCAGGGGCCGCCACAATCGCGTCGGGCGCCTCGCCTCCGACGTGCACCGCCGCCGCGGATGCGCACCCGGCGAGGATCGCGGCCAACGCGATCGCGACCACGACCGTCACTCCTGACCGTGTGCGCATCCTGTCCCCCGATCGACGACTCCTCATCAGCCATGCCGTTCATCGACAACAGTAGGCGAAATCAGGGCCGTCGCGCCAGTGCCGTGGCGACGGCGTCACTCAGCCGAAGCGGTAGGGCTCCGGGCCGGCCACGTCGACCCGGGTGACGAACAGACCGCCGGCGTGCGGGCGCGCCAGGCGCTCGGCGGCCGTGTGGTCGCGGTTCGAGGTGGTGATCACGAGGCTGCGGCGGTCGGGGCCCGCGAAGGCCACGCAGGTGGTGAACGGCGCATCGACCTCGACCACGGCGAGCAGTTCGCCGTCGGGGCGGTAGCGGCGCACCTCGCCGGCTCCCCAGACGGCGATCCAGAGCATCCCCTCGTCGTCGACGCGCATGCCGTCGGGGTATTCGCCCGGCAGGGTGAAGGCCACTCGCCAGTCGGTGGTGGGCAGCGAGCCGGCGTCGCCGGCCGCACCGCGGTCGCCCGAGGCGTCGAAGTCGGCCGCCCAGATGCGGCCGGGGACGGTGTCGATGAGGTAGAAGGTGCGGCCGTCGGGCGAGAAGCCCATGCCGTTCGACTGCTCGATGTCGTCGCGCAGCACGGTGACCGAGGCGGGGCCGCCCGCGCCATCCCGGCGGCCCGGGACCACGCGCACCACGAGCTCTTCGGCGGCGCCGGTGCCGCTCGAGTCACTGAGCGCACCCACGATGAAGCCACCGGCAGGGTCGCACACGCCGTCATTGAGGCGGCGGCCGGGTGCCGCGAGCAGGAATCCGGAGGCGAGCGCCTGCGTCTCGCGCGGATCGACGGACTCCGGCGGGTCGACCAGCACCAGCGAGCTGTCGACCGCCGCCACGAGGCGCCCGTCGTCGCAGAGACCGATGGCGCCGACCTTGTGCACCGGAAGCGCCGCGTCGGCGAGACGCCGGGGCTCCTCCGCCCCGGCGTACGCCGTCGACTCCGACGTGGTGCCCGGCGCCTCGACGCGCGCCGCGGGCACCTGCGCCCCTGCCGTGGGCACCCCCGCGAGCGAGACCTGCGCGACTGCGACCGGCCCGAGCGTGGTGCCGTCGAAGGGCGCCGAGAGCACGGTGCCCGTCTCGATGTCGACCCAGCGCAGCCGGCCGGCCTGCGCATCCCACAGCACCCCCTCGGCGAGCGACCACGTGGCCTCGCCGGAGAGCGGATGCGCGGTGTACTTCGTCGGCGCGCCGTGCGTCACTCGGCCGGCTCGCCCAGTTCGACCGCCGCGGCGGCGGAGACGGAGAGCTCGGCGAGCTTCTCCTCGATCACCGAGGCGGCGTCGTCGATGAGCTCCTCGCTGATGACGACGCTCGGGAGGAAGCGGAGCACGCTGTCCCAGCTGCCCGCATCCAGCACGATCACGCCGTTCGCCGCGGCGTGCTGGATGACGGCCTTGAGGGCCTCCGGGTTGGGCTTCTTGGTGCCGGGATGCACGAGCTCGACGCCGAACATGGCGCCCTTGCCGCGCACCTCGCCGACGATGCTGAAGCGGTCGGCCCAGTCGCCGATGCGCGCGAAGAACGCGCGCTCGACGCGCTGGGCCTCGGCGATGAGGCCGTCGCGCTCGATGATGTCGAACACGGCGAGCGCCGCCGCGGTCGACACCGGGTTGCCGCCGAAGGTGCCGCCGATGCCGCCGGGCTGAACCGCATCCATGATCTCGGCGCGGCCCGTGACGGCGGCGAGCGGGAAGCCGCCCGCGATGCCCTTGGCGCTCGTGACGAGGTCGGGCACGACGCCGTGGTGCTCGATGGAGTACCAGGCGCCGGAGCGCGCGATGCCGGCCTGGATCTCGTCGGCCACGAACACGATGCCGTTCTCGGTGCAGAATTCGCTGAGGCGCTTGAAGAAGCCGGGAGCCGGGATGACGATGCCGCCGTCACCCTGGATGGGCTCGACGAACAGGGCGGCCAGCTCGGTGGCACCGATGTGGGTGTTGATGTAGTCGATCGTGCGCTCGGCGGCCTCTTCGCCCGTCATTCCGTCGGGGTCGCGGAAGGGGTAGCTGATCGGCACGCTGTAGATGTCGCCCGGCATCGGGCCCATGCCGGCGCGCTCGGGCCAGGGGCGGTAGGTCATGGCCATGGTGAGGTTGGTGCGGCCGTGGAAGGCGTGGTCGAGCGCGGCGATCACACGGCGGCCGGTGTATTTGCGGGCGATCTTGACCGCGTTCTCGACGGCTTCGGCGCCGGAGTTCACCAGGATCGAGCGCTTCTCGAAGTCGCCGGGCGTGATCTCGGCGAGCTTCTCGGCCACGAGAAGGTAGTTCTCGTAGGGGGTGACGGTGAACAGCGTGTGCGTGAGCTTGCCCGCCTGGGCGGCGGCGGCGGCCGCGACCTCCGGATGCGCGTGCCCGATGGTGGTGACGCCGATGCCGCAGCCGAGGTCGATGATCTGGTTGCCGTCGACGTCGACGAGGATGGCTCCGGCGCCGTGGTCCATGTAGATGTCGGCGAGCGTTCCCGCACCCTTGCTCACCGTCTTGCGGCGGCGCTCGTGCATGGCTCGCGACTTCGGGCCGGGCAGCTCGGTGACGAGCTTGCGCTCTTGCGGAACAGAGAATTCAGTCGTGGAAGCCATGCCCCGAGCCTAACCCGTGGGGTGTTTCGCGCCCGTTTCGGGTGCCCTCCGCTCAGGGCCGCAAGTACTGCGCCAGGTCGGCGACTAGTCGGTCGGAGATCGTGTTCGGGCCGCCGAGCACCTTGATCTGCTGCGGCTTGAGGCGTCGCAACTCCGCTGCCACAGACGCGGGGACCGCAGCCTGGGATACCAGGAGGACAGGACCGTTGTGGGAGATCGCGGCCGCCGAGCCTGCCAAGGCGTCGGGAAATACCGCCCCCGACGCGACGAAGACCGTCGATCGGTTGTTGCAGAATTCATATCCCGACGTTGCCGCGGAGACCACGAAGCGGTCGGCGCCGACAATTCGAGTGACCCGTGCGAACTCCGAGAGCTGTGCGATCACGGCATCACTGATGGTCGCCGGGCCTCCGACAACGACGATGTCCTGGAGCTGGACCTCTTCGCGCAGCGCGTCCAGCACGACGTCGGGCACCACGTTCTTCGTCACCAGGAGAACCGGACCTCCCGCGTCGCCGGCCGCGGCGCTGGCCGACAGGGCATCGGGGAAACCCTCGCCCGACGCGACGAATACCGTGCGGCTGCCGCCGCGGAACGTCTTTCGGGCGAGGGAGGCGGAGACCTCGTAGCGGTCGGCTCCCGCCACGCGCTCGATGGTGGCCGGCAGGTGTTCGATGGACTGCTCGAGTTCGGCGGAGATCGACTGAGGACCACCGAGGAGGATGATCTTCGCCGGCGAGAGTCGCACGAGTTCGGCCTTCACGGCGGGCGGCACCCCCTCTTTCGGCACGAGCAGGACTGGGCCTCCCTGCGCGCCGGCCACGGCCGATCCCGACAGCGCGTCAGGGAATGTGGTGCCCGAGGCGAGGTAGACCACGGGTGCGCCGGCCGGGAAAGCTGCCTGCGACGCGTGGACCGACACCTCATAGCGGTCTGCGCCGCCAATTCGCTCAACTCCGGTCGGGACATCCTGGGCGACTGGACAGGCCCTGAGGATCGAGGCGTCTGCTGCCGCAACCGGCGCAAGCACCGCGGCCAGCACGAGCACCGACGCTGCGAGAACTCCGAGCGACTTCATGAGACTCCGATCCGTGAGAAGGTCTCACCATAGCCGAGTAATGCTCAGCTCTACAAGGCTTTCGCCGGGCATCCCGGCACGTGATCGTCGACCACGCCGACCGCCTGCAGATAGGCGTAGACGATGGTGGAGCCCACGAAGGTGAAGCCGCGCTTCTTGAGGTCTTTGCCGAGGCGATCGGAGAGCTCGGTGGTGGCCGGGAAGCCGGCGGCATCCGGGGCCCGCACCACGGGCGTGCCGTCGACCCAGCCCCAGAGGTAGTCGGAGAAGCTGCCGAACTCCTCCTGAACCCGCAGGAAGGCGAGCGCGTTCTTGCGGGTTCCGAAGATCTTCAGGCGGTTGCGGATGATGCCCGGATCGAGCATGAGGGCCGAGAGCTCGTCGTCGCCCATCGTGGCGACCGCCGCAACGTCGAAGCCGTGGAAGGCCCGCGCGTAGCCCGCGCGCCGATTGAGGATGGTGGACCAGGAGAGCCCAGCCTGCGCCCCCTCGAGCACGAGGAACTCGAACAGGTAGTGGTCGTCGTGCGAGGGCACACCCCACTCCGCGTCGTGGTAGGCGCGCATGGCGGGCGAGCCGGTGGCCCAGGGGCAGGTGCCGTCGGAGGCGGGATCGGTCATGCCCCGATCCTCCCACCCGCCACCGACGCCCGAGACCCGGCGCCCGAGACGCGCCACCCGGCATCCGACACCTGTAGTGCGCCCGCCGGTCGGCCACAATTCACCGCCCCGAGAGCATCCCTTCAGCCGTGCGACCACCGAACGCCGCCCTGCCCGACGAATGTCGTTCTGCACCGCACCCGTGCGCCCAGTGAGAGGAACATCCGCCCGTGACTACCCACCCGATGACCCGAAAACGAGGACTGCAGCTCGGCATCGCCGCCGCCGCTGCCGCCGTGGCGGCCACCCTCGTCGCCGCCGGGGTCGGCTCCGGCTACCTCGCCCACGCCGACACGAGCCTCCCCGGAGCCGGCACCACCGCCGACCCGTTCCTCATCGGCACGCCCGACGAGTTCGGCGCGTTCATCGCCGCGGCCAACGCCGACACCGCCGGCACCGGGGCGAGCAAGGCCCGCTACCAGCTCACCTCCGACATCGCCCTCACCTCCCCCGTGAAGATGATCGACAGCTTCTCCGGCACCCTCGACGGCGCCGGTCACACCGTCTTCGGGCTCTCCGTCGACTACTCCGGCTCGAAGGCCTACGCGGCCACGAGCGGGGCCGACAAGTCGGCCGCCCTGATCAACGCCAACAGCGGCACCATCCAGAAGATCGGCTTCAGCGGCGTCAGCATCACGGGCAACGCCTCCGCCGAGACCTCGGTCACCGCCACCAAGAAGGCCTCCGTCGTGGTGAACAACCACGGCCTCCTCGATCAGGTCTACGTCACCGGCTCCATCGACGGCGGCTGGCGTGGCGGCGGCATCGTGGCCGACAACCTCTCCGGCGGCACCATCCAGAACAGCTACTTCGCCGGATCCGTGCACGCCAGCTGGGAGACCGGCGGCATCACGGCGCGCAACGACAACGTCGGCACCGAGCGCATCACGAACGTCTACGCCGACGTCACGGCCACGAGCGACACGCGCAACATCGGCCTGATCAGCGGCTACAGCTACAGCACCGCCACCATCTCGGGCGCCGTCGCCCTCAGCGGCTCCGCGACCCAGGGCTCGGGCCAGTCGGCCAACAACATCGGCCGCATCAACGGCCAGAACAACACGAGCGTGGGCGGCCGCGGCGCCACGTACTCCAACAATCTGGCCCTGAACACCATCAAGCTCGGCACGGCCACCGTCACCGGCGGCGCCGCCGACAACCGGCAGGGCCTCGACAAGACCGCCGCCGAGCTCGGCCAGCAGGCCACCTTCGCCGCCATCGGCTGGGACTTCACGAGCATCTGGACCATGGATGCGACCAGCGGCCGCCCGAAGCTCGCCGCTGTCGCCGAGAAGACCACCCCCGACGTGCCGACCGCCACTCCCACGACGACGCCCACGCCTACCCCGAGCCCGACCCCGACCTCCGCCCCCACGGCCCCCGCCGACCTCAGCGCCTCGAGCACCGTCACGAGCCCCGACGGCCAGACCGTCGCCACGGTCTCCACGGATGCCGCCGGCGCCCTGAGCTACACCGTCACCCAGCGCGGCGTCACCGTGGTGAAGCCCTCGGCCCTCGGCCTCGTGGTCGACGGCACCGACTGGGGAACGGGCGTCACCCTCGGCACCGCGAGCACCGCATCCGTCGACGAGTCCTACCCGCTGATGGGCTTCCACGACACCGCGCGCGACCACCACAACGCGAGCGTGCTGCCCCTCGTGCGCAGCACCGGCAGCGGCGCGGGCACGGCCACCCAGAGCCTCGTCTCGGTCGAGCTGCGCGTCTTCGACTCCGGCATCGCGGTGCGTTACGTGCTCGACCCGAGCCTCGCGGGCAAGACCGTGAACAGCGAGAAGACCACCTTCTCGTTCGACCCGGCCTCGATGCTCGACTACCAGGTCACCACCCCCAGTACCATCGACGACCTGCAGAACAGCTTCACCCGCAAGTCCTTCGCCGACGCGGGCGCGCAGAGCATCACGGTGTTGCCCACGGTGGAGCTGCCCGGCAAAGCGGGCTTCGCCAACATCACCGAAGCGGATGTTCGCGACTGGCCCGCCATCGCCCTCCGCACCACGAGCGGCGGCTCGGTGTCGACCTACTACTGGGCCACCGACAACGGGCAGGGTACCTTCACGGTGAAGCCGGCCACGCTGCACTCGCCGTTCCGCGTCATCACCATCGCGGCCGACCTCACCGGTCTCACGAACTCCGACATCGTCACCTCGGTCAACGCGCCGATCGACCAGTCGGTGTTCCCCGGCGGCGACATCAGCTGGATCCGCCCCGGCACGAACTCCTGGTCGACCCTCTCCACGAACGACCAGAGCTTCACCGGCATCCAGTCGCTGATCGACTCGGCCTCGGAGGCCGGCATCCCGGGCGTGCTCATCGAGGGCAATCTCACGGATGCCTCGTGGGGCTCGAACACGGCCACCCGCTTCGCGAAGATCGCCGAACTCGCCGCCCGCGGCAAGGCCAAGGCCTTCCCGGTCGACGTGTGGCTGTGGACCGACTACGACAACGGCGCCGGTGCCGACGCGAGCTTCACGAGCGGCATCAGCTACGGCAGCGGCAGCAGCTACCCGCAGAAGAGCCTGCAGAACCCCGACTTCCGGGCCGCCTACCTCGACCTGTCGAAGGCCAGCGGCATCGCGGGACTCAAGATCGACCACACCTTCGACGAGACCGAGACGAAGGTCAACTTCTTCGGTGACACGGCGAAGGATGCCGCCGCGCGCAAGCTCATGGTGATCTACCACAACCCCCTCGAGCCCACCGGCCTCAACCGCACCTACCCGAACGAGCTCGGCCGCGAGGCCGTCAAGGGCCTGCAGTCGGGCTACGACGCCAACCAGAACACGCTCGCGCCGTTCACCCGGCTCGTGGCGGGGCCGGCCGACTACACGCCGTTCCTGCTCTCGGGCTCGGGCGGCAACGTCACCTGGTCGCACCAGTTGGCGTCGACCGTGGTCTACTCGATGCCCTACCTTCAGCTCTCCGAGCGGCCCTCGAACATCGCACCGGGCGGGCAGTACAACGCCCTGGTCGGCGACGTCGTGAAGAATCTGCCCACCACCTGGAAGCGCAGCTGGGTGCTGCCGCAGAGCAGCATCGGCGGCCTCGCCGGCGTGGTGCGCGAGACCTCGGACGGCGAGTACTGGATCGCCGTGACCGCAGGCACCACCGCCCCGGGCACGCTCTCTCTCCCGCTCGGCTTCCTGCCGGCCGGCACCGCGTACAACGCCGACGTGTACACCGACAAGACGGCCGGCACCACGATGAACCGCACGACCACCACGGTGGACTCGTCGACGGTGCTCACGCCCACGGTGGCCTCGGGCGGCGGCTTCCTCGCCCGCATCACGACCCAGGCGATCGACAACCCGCTGAACGACGGCTCGAACGGGCCGTTCGCCCTCGCGACCGAGGCCGACCTCGCGCTCATCGCGCAGCATCCCTCCGCCACCTTCACCCTCACGAAGGACATCACCCTCACCAAGCCCTGGACCCCCGTCGCCTCCTTCGACGGAACCCTCGAGGGTGCGGGCCACAAGATCATCGGCCTCCAGGTCGCCGGCGCGGAGTCGAAGGCGTTCATCGTGAACAACTCCGGCACCATCCGCCAGCTCGGGTTCCTGAACGCCACCTCGGTGGTCACCGGGGCCTACGTGCAGTCGACCCGGGTCGCCGTGGTGGCCGTCACGAACAACGGGCTCATCGACCAGGTGTTCGTGTCGGGCTCGACGGTCTCGGGCGGTTGGCGCACCGCGCCGATCGCGGCCGAGAACACCGGCCAGGTGAAGAACAGCTACACCGTGGATGCCCGGGTCACGGCCAACTGGGAGGCCGGCGGCCTCACGGCGTGGAACTCGGCCTCCGGCCTGCTGCTGGACAACTACGTGGTGAACGCCACCGTGAAGGCGGAGGTGCAGAACGGCGGCATCCTCACCGGCTACGGCTATGCGGGCACCACGGTGACGGGCAACGTCGTGGTGAGCGGCTCGGTGCAGACCGCCAACTCGCCGCGGGCGCGCATCCTGGCCCGCGAGAACGGCACGCCCACGTACACCGGCAACCTCTCGCTCGACAGCGCCACGGTGAACGGGGCCGCCATCACGACCGGCACCGCCACCAACCTCAACGGGGCGAACCGCACCGCGGCCGAGCTCGCGCTGACGTCGACGTATGCGGCGATCGGCTGGGACTTCGGCTCGGTCTGGACCTTCGACACAGGGCGCGGCCGCCCCGTGCTGACCGCGGTGCCGGAGAACGCGTCGCCGTCCGACCCGGATGCCACGGGCACGGAGCAGGTGCAGGTCGCCGTTCCGGAGGCGGGCACCGGCGAGCCGGGCGAGTTCGTGTGGAACATCGACGGCACCAACACGCTCGTCGACCTCGGCACCGCCGTCCAGAACGGCGACCACTTCGCCGCGACCGGCTCGATCAACCCGGTGCGGGTCACCGACACGCGAGTGCCGGCGCCGCAGTGGGCGATCTCGGCGCAGGTGAGCGACTTCCGCTCGGCCGACGGCAGCCGCTCGTTCTCGGGCACGTACCTCGGGTGGACGCCGACGCTCGTGGAGGCGGGCGGCGGCGCGGTCGTGGGCGCTCCGGTGGTGTCGGGCTTCGAGACCGGCACCGGCCTCTCGACGGCGTCGACGCTCGGCAGCGGCGCGGCCGGTCACGTGGCGGGCTCGGCGAAGCTCGGGGCCGCGCTCGACCTGCGCTTCCCGGTGAGCGTCTCCGACGGGAGCTACCAGGCGACGCTGACGCTGACCGCGCTCGGGTAGCAGCACCACATCGAAAGGTCGCATTGTGCCCTTATCCCACCCGGATAGGGGCACAATGCGACTTCTCGATGGTTCAGCCCACGAGGTGCTCGCGCAGCGCGGCGAGCACCGCCTCCGAGATCGTGTTCGGGCCGCCGAGCACGATGATGCGACCGGGCTTGAGGCGGTCGAGCTCCGAGGCCACGGCAGCCGGGACGCTGGTGGCGGTCACGAGGAGTACCGGCGCCGAGTGCAGCACCGCGGCCGAGGAGCCCGAGAGGGCGTCGGGGAAGACGGCCCCAGAGGCGATGTACACGGTGGGTGCGCCCATCGGGAAGGTGTTCGCCGAGACGGCCGCGGAGACCTCGAAGCGGTCGGCGCCCCCGATGCGGTTGGCCGGCGCGATCCCCGCGAGGGTTCCGAGCACCTCTGCCGATACCGAGTTCGGGCCACCGAGCACCACGATGCGCGCCGGCTTGAGGCGCGCGAGTTCGGCGGCGACCTCGGCGGAGACGGAGTCACGGGTGACCAGCAGCACCGGGCCGCCGAGGTGACCGGCCGCCGCGGAGCCGGCGAGCGCATCCGGGAAGTTCTGCCCGGAGGCCACGTAGGCGACGGGGGCGTTGCTCGCGAAGGCGTGCTTCGAGACCTCGGCCGAGACCGCGTAGCGATCGGCGCCGGCGTAGCGGTCGAGCGAGGGGGCGAGCGGGCGAAGCGCGTCCTCGACCGCCGCGCCGACGCTCGCCGTGCCACCGAGCACGACGATCTTCGCCGGCCTCAGTCGGCGGAGCTCGTCGAGCACCACCGCGGGCACGGCGTCGCGGGTGGTGAGCAGTACCGGGCCATGGGCGGCGCCGGCCGCGGCGGCCCCGGAGAGGGCATCGGCGAACACGGCGCCGGAGGCCACATAGACCACCGCCACACCGGGCGCGAAGGTGCGTGCGGACACCGCGGCGGAGACAGCGAAGCGGTCGTCGCCGCCGACGCGGAACGCCACAGGATGGACGTCGAGCGTGACGGTCGCCAGGTGGGACAGACAGGGCCTCGTGTTGGCGACCGCCGAGATGCAGTATTCGAAGGAGTCGCTACCTACGAAGCCGTCGGCCGGTCTGTAGGTGAAGTGCCCGTCGTCGCCGATGACGATCGTTCCGTGCAGCGGTGGGCCAGCCAGAATGCGGTCGGTGGCCACCACGCCTTGGTCGTTCGCGAACAGCCCTGTCGCAGCCGGAACGGTCAGGGCCGAACCCGACGAGGTCTCATAGCGGTCGTCGTTCGCGACCAGCCCGTCGAGCCCCACGCGGACCGTCACCGTGGCGGACGCCGAGATGCAGACGGTGGATGCGGTGCTCGCGACGACGCAATAGCGGAGGCTCTGCGTTCCGCGGAAACCCGGCGGAGGAGCGTAACCGAACGCCCCTCCATTGCCCGCCGTGAGCGTGCCGTACGGCACCGGATCGAATTTCGCCGTCATCGGGGCCATCACGTTGACGTCGTCCGCAAGCACGCCCGGAGCCGCGACCGTCAGCGTCGTGTTCACCGGCGTCGAGTAGGCGTCGTCGACAGCGGTCGGCGTCTCGAAATCGATCGTGACCGTGGCGGCCTCCGAGAGACAGGTCAACGGGTCGACCCGGAACACGATGCAGTAGGTGAAGGTGTCGGTTCCGGTGAAGAGTTCTTCGGGCTCGTAGCGGAAGAGGCCCGGCCCGGTGACCGTGGCCGTTCCCCGGGTGGGGATCGTGAGCAGCTTGATCGTCATCGACGCGCCGTCGGTGTCGGTGTCGTTCGCGAACACGCCCAGGCCTGTGGGCTCCACAGTCGCACCGGGGAGAGCCGAGTAGTCGTCGTCGGCCGCGACCGGCGCCAGCGCCGCCTGCGCCGCCGTGGGCTGGGAGAACATCGCGGCGAGCAGACCGAGCGCTGCGACTGCTGCGAGGGCCCCGGCGCGCGTCTTCGAGCGCGAGGACCGTGGGGTGGCGAATGGCGTGACCATGCTGAGTTCCGATCGACGGGTTCCCGGCCCATCGATGAGCTTAGCTCATGATCGGCCGGAGGGGAGACATCCCGTCGGCGTCATCGGAGCTCGGCGCTCGGCGTTCTCAGCCGCCGACGCTCGAGCCGAAGCCGCTCTTTCCTGAGGAGCCGAAGCCCGACTTGAGGGGCGCCCGCTCGCCGGCCGCGGCGCCCGCGGGAGCCGGGCTGACGACATCCGGTTGCAGTTTCGCGCCCGGGGCCGCGAAACCCGCGCTCGGCACGCCAGACCAGCCGGCCACGTTCGGCGAGTTCCAGCGGGAGCCCGCGAAGATGATGGGGCCGAGCCACGGATGCGCGTAGTGCGCCTGCGGGTAGGCCTCCGACGACTCGCACAGGTCCTCGGGCTTGTCGGCGATGGTCTCGCCCTGGGCCTGGAGCTGCTGGATCTGCGCGGTCACGTCGGCGATGCAGGCTTCCTTCGAGTCGTACATCGGGCGCTCGGCGTTGTCGGGGATGACGTACTTCTGGCCGTCGGCGCCCTCGATCACGATGCCCTCGTCGGTGGGCGCGCATCCGGAGAGCGCGAGCACCGCGCCGGCGATCGAGACGACCGCGGCCGTGCGGGCGACGGCCGGCCGGCGCGCGGCGGCGCGCTTCGCCGCCGCGATGCCGGAGAGCGCGAGGGCGGAGGTGCGGGCGGCGGTCACGGGTCCATCCTGCCCCGGACGCCCGGGCCGGCGGCACCGACGGCCGGGTCGGCGGGCGCCGCATCCGAGGCGGTTCGCGCGGCACAGTGGCCGGTCTGCAGGGAGCCGGCCCCGCCGTCATCCGGCTCGATGTAGTGCGGTACGAACTCGGCGAGGTCGCCCGTGATGGGGCCGCTCGTCTCGCGCAGGTCGATGCCCGCGGGGGTCTCTCCCACGATCCAGCTGCCGATCACCGCGGTCTTGCCGCGGATGTCGGAGAAGCGGGCGCGCTCCTGCACGATGAAGCCCTCGTCGCCGTAGGCGCCGGAAGCTTCGGCCACCACCGCTCCGGAGGCGTCGCGCACGGTGACGTTCGCGCCCTCTCGACCGAGGCGCGGCTTGCGCACGGTGGCGCGCCCGGCGAGCGCGGACAGCGCTTCCGGGCCGGTCCCCGCCGTCGCGCCGGCGTTCGCGTCCGCACCCGGCGCATCCGCGCCGCTCTCCGGCTCGGCGAACGCCGGCAGCAGGTTGGGATGCCCGGGAAACAGCTCCCACAGCACCACGAGCAGCTGCTTGTTGCTGAGCAGCAGCTTCCAGGCCGGCTCCACCCACGCCGTCACCCCGCGGCTGTTCGGCAGGAAGCCGCCGAACTGCTCGACGATCATCCATTCCCAGGGGTAGAGCTTGAAGATGTGCCGCACGGGCTCGCCGTCGGCGTCGAGGAAGAGGCCGCGTTCGAGGCTGAAGCTGAGATCCTCCATGAAGACCAGCTTCGGGTCGAAGCCGGCGGCCGCGGCGGTCTCGGCCATGTAGGCGACCGTGTCGAAGTCCTCGACGATGAGCTCGCCATCGCCGGTGTCGTGCAGGCTCGCGAGATGCAGGCGGGCGCCGGGCGCGAGGCCCCAGCGGGCGGCGCGCACGTGCGCCCACTGCTCGATCAGCAGCTCGTGCAGGCCGTTGAACTGGTCGGCGCCGGCGGGCAGGACGCCCGCGGCCGTCTGCTCCTCGAGCCACTGCCACTGGGCGGCGGCGCTCTCGACGAGCGAGGTGGGGGTGTCGGCGTTGAACTCGAGCAGCTTCACGGTCGGCGGGCGGAGGCCGCCCAGCGGCGCAGCTCGGCCCGCGAGGCCCGGCGCGCCGGCGCCGTCGTCGTAGGCGAGGTCGAAGCGGCCGTAGACGGTGGGGTCGTCGTCGTCCCACGACGCCCGCACCAGCTCGTGGAACCGCGCCGGGATGCCGAACTCGTCGAAGCGGCGGTGGCGCACGACGTGCTCGACCGCGTCCATGCAGCGGTCGAAGAGCTCCTTCGTGGCAGCCTCGATCAGCTCGATCTCGCCGCTCGTGAACACGTAGGCGGCGCTTTCGCTCCAGTAGGGGCGGCCGCCCTCCGACTCGAGGTCGTAGAAGCTGAAGCCCACCGCGTCGCACCGCTCACGCCAGTCGGGCCGCGGCGTGACCTCGATGCGTCGCATGCCCCCATTATCGTGGGGCCGCGATGACGGAGGAAATTCGAGGGGTTCGTCGACGTCGTGCACGCGAACACCCCGAATTTCCTCCGTCATCGCACGAACCGCGCCTCAGCGGAGCGCGTCGAGCGCCGCGTACTCCTCGTCGGAGAGCGAGAGCGAGAGCGCGGCGGCGGCCACGTTCTCCTCGAGATGCGCCACCGACGAGGTGCCCGGAATCGGGAGCATCACCGGCGAGCGGCGCAGCAGCCAGGCGAGCGCGAGCTGGCTCGGCGCCACGCCGTGCGAGCCCGCGAGCTCCGCGAGGGGCGTGCCGCTGCCCGAGAGCTTGCCCGTGGCGAGCGGGAACCACGGGATGAACGCGATGCCGTTCGCCGTGGCGTAGTCGAGCAGCGGCTCGGCCGAGCGGTTCGTGAGGTTGAACAGGTTCTGCACCGAGACGATGGGCGCGATCGCGCGCGCCGCCTCGACATCCTGCACCGACACCTCGGAGAGCCCGATGTGCCGCACCTTGCCCTCGCTCTGCAGAGCCGCCAGCTCGCCGATCTGGTCGTCGAGCGGCACCGTCGGGTCGATGCGGTGCAGCTGCAGCAGGTCGATGCGGTCGACGCCGAGGTGGCGCAGGTTGAGCTCGGTCTGCTGACGGAGGTACTCGGGGCGGCCGACCGGGATCCACCGGTTCGGCCCCTGGCGCGTGAACCCGACCTTCGTGGCGATCGCCACCCCGTCGGCGTAAGGATGCAGGGCCTCGCGGATCAACGCGTCGGTCACGAACGGGCCGTAGGCGTCCGCGGTGTCGATGAGGGTCACGCCGAGCTCGACGGCCCGGCGGAGCACGGTGATCGCGGCGGCGCGGTCGGCGGGCTCGCCCCAGACGCCGGGCCCGGTGAGCTGCATGGTGCCGAAGCCGAGGCGGTTGACGACGAGGTCGCCGCCGATGGCGAAGGTTCCGGATGCGCCGGCGGGCGTGGAGAGATCGGTGGAGGTCATGCAGAAGCCAACGCCTCACGCGTGCCGGCCATTCCGTTGCACCGGGCGCACCGCACCTGCCACGCTGTCAGCAGTGGCGGCCCGCGCCGCAGACGGAGGCGCTCATGGACTTCAACGGGATCATCGAGGTCGTGGGCAAGGTGCTCGACGTCGCGGGCGTCGCCGCCATCGTGATCGGCGCGGTCTTCGCGGGCGGGAACGCGCTCACCAGGGTCGTGCGCCACCGGCATCCGGTCTACACGCAGTTCCGCCGCCTGCTGGGACGCGCCATCCTGCTCGGGCTCGAACTGCTCGTGGCCGCCGACATCATCCGCACGGTCGCCGTGACCCCGACTCTCGAGAGCGTGGCCGTGCTCGGCGCGATCGTGCTCATCCGCACCTTCCTCAGTTTCTCGCTCGAGCTCGAGATCACCGGCCGCTGGCCGTGGCAGAAGCCGACGTCGACCGCGACGGTGACGGAGGCTGCGGGCCCGGCGGATGCCGCGGCGCCGGGTGATCCCGCCGACTCGCCCGCCTCGGCGGCCTGACCCGCCTGTCGCGGCTCGCGGCTCTCTCTACTCCACCGGCACCATCCGCACTCGGCCCTCGGCGTCGACGCTCCAGCCGGGGTTGAAGGCCACCTCCCAGACGACGCCGTTCGGGTCGGCGACGCGGCCGTGGTAGCCGCCGAACGCGGCCGCCTGCGGGGGCTTCCGGATGCTGCCGCCGGCCCCGCGCATCCGCTCGACCGCCGCGTCGACCTCGGCCGCCGAGCCCACGTTGTGCGAGAGGGTGATGCCGTCTGCGCGCTGCTCCATGCGCCCCAGCCTGCCATCGAGCAGTCGCAAATGGCCCCTCTGCGCGGGGAAGAGGGGCCATTCGCGACGGGTCGATGACCGTGAAG
>SCNI01000099.1 GCA_005502775.1 Microbacteriaceae bacterium 3FA27C10 | reverse complement strand
ATGCGTGGGCGAGGGGCGGGCTAGAAGTCGCGGAGGTTGCCGCGGAGACCGCCGGAACCGTAGGAGCTGCGGAGGATGCCGCGGCGGCGCAGCACGGGAACGAGCTCGTCGAGCATCCGGTGCACGGTCACGGGGTGCAGGTCGCCCGAGAAGATGAAGCCGTCGTTCTCGGCCTCCTCCCCGAGCTCCTCGATGAAGTCGGCGATCTCCTCGGCCGTGCCGACGTAGCCCTCGCGCGACGCGATGCGCCCGAGCCGCGCCTTGGCGGTGAGCAGCTCACGCAGGGTCGCGTCGGCGAAGCTGTCGAACCGGCCGAGCAGCCCCTTGATGCTGCCGCGCGACACGTGGTCGCCGAAGATCGCGGGGTCGACCGGCTTGTCGAGGTCGAGCGCCGTGAGGTCGGTCTCGAGGTCGCTTGACTGGCCGAGGGCGATCTGCGCCAGCACCGCGTCGTCCGGATGCGCCGACGCGTCGACGATGCGCTGCGCCTCCTCGGGGCTCGCCGCGAGGATCGGCTTGAAGACGAACAGGATGTCGATGTCGGCCGCCGTGCGACCGTGCGCGAGAGCCGCTTCGAGCACCTTCGCGCGGTAGGCCCGGATGGTCTCCACGTCGAGCGAGGCGAGCGCGAGCTGCACCTCCGACTGTTCCCCGGCGAAGTTCAGACCGCGCCCCGAGCCGCCGGGCGACACCACGACGGGGTCACCGGATGCGGCGGTGCGCCCGGCGCCGGACACCCGCGGGTCCCCACCCCCGGCACCGGGCAGCTCGGCGAACGGCAGCGCGTTGAGCGGGCCGTCGAACTCGAAGTACCCGCCTCGGTGGCGGGTGGCCGACAGGCGCGAGCCGTCGGCGAAGTGGCCGCTGCGCGGATCGGCGACGAGCGCATCCGGGCCCCAGCTGTGCCAGAGCGAGCGGATGGCGCCGAGCCACTCCTCAGCCCGGTCGTAGGCCGCGTCGTGGCCCACCGGCTCGACACCGAAGTGCCGGCTCGAGCCGACGTCGGTCACGACGTTGATGCCGAAGCGGTAGTCACTGAGGTGCTGCAGCGTGGCGAACTGCCGCGCCGCCTGGTAGGGCGAGTAGGCGAGCGGATTCACGGTGGGCGCGATGCCGAGGTGCTGCGTGACGTCGAAGAGGTAGGGTGCGAGCAGCAGGGGGTCGTGCTTGGGCCCGCCGTAGGCGCTGCGGATGCGCAGGTCGAGCGTGTCGGGATTGCCGAGCGAGAGCGCGTCCTCGATGATCACCAGGTCGAAGCCGGCCTGCTCGAGCGTGCGCGCCGACTGCTGGTAGAGCTCGGGGCTCGTCCAGCGGTGGTTCCACTCGTAGTAGGGGTGCCCCCAGCCGTGCGGCCCGAAGCCGCGGGAGAGGAACCAGCCGAAGTGCTGCAGCCGGCTCACGAGGCCACACGCTCGGCGAGGTCGACCGGAGCATCGGCACCGGATGCGGTGGCCGCGCGGGGTGCACCCGATGCGACGGGCGCGGCCGCGGCGCCGCTCGCGGCCCGCGCGGCGGCGAAACCGCGCTCGAGGTCGGCGATCAGGTCGGCCGCATCCTCGACCCCGATCGACACCCGGAGGAGCCCGGGCCAGATGCCGGCCTCCTGCAGCTGCTGCTCGGAGCGCCAGGCGTGCGTGGTGGACGCGGGGTGGATGATGAGCGAGCGCACGTCGCCGAGGTGCGTCATGCGCGTGAACAAGCCGAGCGCGTCGAAGAAGGCGCGCGCGGCTTCGGTGCCACCGCGGACGGTGAACGAGAACACCGAGCCCTGCCCGTTCGGCAGGTAGCGCTGCGCGAGCTCGTGGTGGGCGCTCGACGCCAGCCCGGAGTAGTCGACCGACTCGATCTCGGGCTGCTGCTCGAGCCACTCCGCGACCGTGAGCGCGGTCGCGGACTGCCGGTCGACCCGCAGCGAGAGCGTCTCGATGCCCTGCTGGATGAGGAAGGCGTTGATCGGCGAGGGCGTCGGCCCGAAGCGCGAGGCCACCACGTCGCGGGCGTAGCTGATGAAGGCGTCCGCACCGAACTGCTCGGCATAGCTGCGGCCACCCAGCACCCGGGCGGGCTCGGCGAGGTGGGCGTAGCGGCCGGCGCTCCAGTCGAAGCCCTCGCCCGACACGATCACGCCGCCGAGCACCGCTCCGTGCCCGGCGAGGAACTTGCTCGCCGAGTGCACCACCACGTCGGCGCCGTGCTCGAGCGGGCGGAGCAGGTAGGGGGTCGCGAAGGTGTTGTCGACCACGAGCGGGATGCCGTGCCGGTGCGCGACCTCGGCCACGAGGGCGAGATCGACGAGGTCGTTCTTGGGGTTCGGGATCGACTCCACAAAGATCGCCCGGGTCTCCGGCCGAATGCCGAGCTCCCACGCGAGGGGGTCGTTCGCCTCGGCGACGAAGCCGGTCTCGATGCCCAGCCGCGCGAAGTTGTCGAGGAAGAGCCCCCGCGAGCCCTCGTAGATGCTCGTGGCCGAGAGGAGGTGGTCACCGGCGCCGAGAAGGGCGAGCAGCGCCACCGAGACCGCCGCCTGGCCGCTGCCGACGAGGATGGCCTCGCGCCCTCCCTCGAGGGCGGCGATGCGCCGCTCGACGGCCGCGTTCGTGGGGTTGCCGATGCGGGTGTAGGTGAAGCCGTCCTCGGCGCCGCCGAAGCGGTCGCGGGCCTGGTCGAAGTCGTCGAACACGAATCCGGCGCTGAGGTAGATGGGGGTGGCCCGCGCGTTGATGCCGTCGGCGGCCGCACCGCCCCGGCCGGCTGCGGCTCCGGATGCGGTGCCCGCGTGCACCTGCCGGGTCGCGAATCCGAGCGGACTCGCTCCGGAAATCTCCTGTGTCACGCGCCGCTCCTCTCGATCGCCGGGCCGTGCAAGATCGTGTGATCAGGGATTCAGGTTCGCACGCGCATCCGCCGCCACCGCCCTTTGCGAAGTTCTGTTACGTCACGAGGCCTCCCGCGCGTCGCCGAGCCGTCACGAAGACGTCCAAATGCCTCCGCATGGACGTGCTTTTGACGGCTCGGCGAAGAGGTGGGGGCATATTCCCGAATCGGCATGCGGTGCGCGCTTGACACACGCCCGAACCGTGACCTACGGTTTCACTCGTTCGTGAGAGCGCTCTCACGTCTTCGAATGAGAGCGCTCTCACAGCCTTCCATCCACCCACGCACACAAGGGAGTGACCGTGAAATCCTCACGACGCACCACAGCCGCCGTCGTCGCCCTCGGCGCGACGGTCGCGCTGCTCGCCACCGGATGCTCGTCGTCCGGCGGCGGAACCGGCAGCACCTCGGACCCCATCACGCTGACCGTCACCACGTTCGGCACCATGGGACTCGACGACCTCTACACGCAGTACGAGGCCGCGAACCCGGGCATCAAGATCCAGGCCACCAACATCGACACCGGCGGCAACGCCAAGACCGACTGGCAGACCAAGCAGGCCGCCGGCGCGGGGCTCCCCGACGTGCAGGCCGTCGAAGAGGGCTGGCTGAGCGCGGTGATGCAGGTCTCCGACCAGTTCACCGACCTCTCGCAGTACGGCGCGAAGGACATCTCCGACCAGTGGGTCGACTGGAAGGTGAAGCAGGCCACCGACTCCAACGGCCGCATCATCGGCTACGGCACCGACATCGGCCCCGAGGGCCTGTGCTACAACAAGACCCTCTTCGCCGCCGCCGGCCTCCCCACCGACCGCGACCAGGTCGCGACCCTCTTCGGCGGCGCGAACGCCACCTGGGCCGACTACTTCGCGCTCGGCGAGAAGTACAAGGCCGCCACGGGCAAGCCGTGGTACGACCAGTCGGGCTTCATCTGGAACGCCATGGTGAACCAGCAGCCCGAGGGCTACTACACCAGCGACGGCAAGCTCAACATCGAGAACAACTCCGACCTCAAGTCGCTCTGGAGCGAGCTCGCCGGCGGCGCCGCAGCCGGCCTCTCCTCGGGCCAGACGCAGTGGGACTGGGGCAAGGGCAAGGCCTTCACCGACGGTTCCTTCGCCACCTTCGTCTGTCCGGGCTGGATGCTCGGCGTCGTGAAGGGCCAGGTCACCGCCGCCGGCGGCGACGCCAGCACCGGCTGGGACTTCGCCAACGTCTTCCCCGGCGGCCCGGCCAACTGGGGCGGCTCGTTCCTGACGGTCCCCACGCAGTCGAAGCACCCGAAGGAGGCCGCGGCGCTCGCGCAGTGGCTCACCGCGGCGAAGCAGCAGGCGGCCGCCTTCACCGTGGCCGGGGCCTTCCCGAGCAACATCGAGGCACAGAGCGACCCCGCCGTCACCGGCAAGAACGATCTGTCGACCTTCTTCAACGGCGCTCCCCTCGGCACGATCCTCGCCGAGCGCGCGAAGGGCGTCGTCGCACAGTACAAGGGCCCTGACGACTCCGTCATCCAGGAGCAGGTCTTCGGCCCCTCCGCCCTGTCGCTCGACTCGGGCACCGACGGCCAGACGGCCTGGAACAACGCGATCACGCTGCTGAACCAGCTGGTCGTCAACAAGTAGCACCACGCATCCGGGGCTCTGGGCACCACCGCCCAGGGCCCCGGATGCCCGCCCCACGCGGGCGCGCAC
>SCNI01000098.1 GCA_005502775.1 Microbacteriaceae bacterium 3FA27C10 | reverse complement strand
CGTCAACACCGATGCACACACCCCCGCCGCCGCCCCCGACTCCGAACCCGCCGGCGAGCTCGCGTCCCGGCTCGGTCTCGGGCTCGCCGCCCTCGGCCGGCCCGCCTACATCACCACCGGGCGCACGGCCGACCTCGGCGCCGACGCGAGCACCGACCGCTCCGTCGAAGCCCTCCGCGCCCGTGCCCACAGCCAGCTCGACGCCGCCTGGTGGCTGGGCCTCCGCTACGTCGACGCGGCCCGCTCCTACGGGCTCGCCGAGCAGTTCCTCGGATCCTGGCTCGCCGCGCATCCGGGCCGCCGCGACGAGCTCACGATCGGCTCGAAATGGGGCTACGAGTACATCGGCGACTGGCAGATGCACGCCGCCGCACACGAGCGCAAAGAACACAGCCTCGCCATGCTCGACCGCCAATGGCCCGAGACCCAGGATGCGCTCGGCACCGATCCCGACGTCTACCTGATCCACTCGCTCACGCCCGACAGTCCGGCACTCGCCGACGAACCGCTCCTCGAGCGCCTGCGCGAGATCGCGGCGGGCGGCGTGCGCGTGGGCTTCTCGACCAGCGGACCCGAGCAGGGCGCCGTCATCGAACGCGCCCTCGCCCTGCCCGACTCGCCGTTCTCCGCGGTGCAGACCACCTGGAACCTGCTCGAACCCTCCGCGGGCGAAGCACTCGCCGCCGCCAACGAGGCCCGCTGGCTCGTCGTGGTGAAAGAGGTGCTCGCGAACGGCCGCCTCACCCCCGAGGGAGCCGGCCCCAACGAAGCGGATGCCGTGGCCGCGGCGGGCGCAGACGGCCAGCCGCTCGACGGGCTGGCCATCGGCGCCGCCGTCGCGCATCCCTGGGCCGACATCGTGCTGACCGGGGCCGTCACCCGCCGGCAGCTGCGCGAGAACCTCGCCGCCCGGGTGCCCGGTCTCCCGGATGCGCGACTCGCCTCGCTCGCCGAGCCGCCCGAGCGCTACTGGGCCGAGCGCAGCGCCCGCGCCTGGACCTGACGGCGTCACAGGCCTGCGCTCGAGCCGTCCTGACCCTCGCCTGACGCGACCGCACTTGGCCCGACGCGGCCCGGAGCAGACGAGACCGACCGACCCGACCGACCGGGCGACACGTATCCGGCTCGCGCACACCGGGCACGCCCCACGCACCGCGCACCCCAGGCACCCCCACGTACCACTCGGGCCGCGCCGCTCGGGCCGCACCACTCGGGCCCCATCGCTCCGACCACACGACCGCTCCGCCGCGCCCGCGCCCTGGCCCCCGAGCCTGCCATGCTGGGTGCATCGCGATGCCGGAGGAGCGAGCGAGCACGGGGAGGCCACCATGTCGACGAACACCGCAGGAAGCCCGGATGCGGCACCGAGCCCCCCAGCGAGCCCCGCTCGGAGTGGGCCGACGGACTCCGACAAACCACCGGCCTCGACCGTCCGCACCCTGGTGCGGCTGTCGCTGCCCGCGATCATCATCGGCGTCGTCAGCGCCCTCGTGCTGTGGGCGGTCGAAGAGGTCGCCGCGCTGCTCGAGCACGGGCTCTGGAGCGGTCTCCCTCATGCGCTCGGCATCGACCCCGACTCCGGCTGGTGGATCTTCTCCATCCTCACCATCACGGGCGTGGCCGTGGGCCTCGTGCTGTGGCTCGTGCCCGGGCACGGCGGCCGGGACTCCGCGACCACGGAGCTCATCGCCCCGGCACCCGCCCTGACGGTGCTGCCGTCGCTGCTGCTCGTCACCGTGCTCGGCCTCGCCGGCGGCGTGAGTCTGGGCCCCGAAGGACCGATCATCGCGATCAACACGGGCATCCTGGTGTGGCTCATCGGGCGGCTCTTCCCGAAGGTCCCGAGGCAGCTCGTGGTGTTGATCGTGGCCGCCGGCACCATCGGGGCCCTCTTCGGCACCCCCGTCGCGGCCGCCCTCGTCTTCACCGGGGTGGTGGGCGCCCTCAAGATGCCCGGAGCACTCTGGGACAAGCTCTTCCTTCCGCTGGTCTCGGCAGCGGCCGGGTCGATCACGATGATGTTCCTCGGGCATCCCTCGTTCGCCATCGCCATGCCGGCGTATACCGCCATCGTGCCATGGGACCTGCTCTCCGCCGTGGTCGTCGCCGCCGTCTCGGCCGCGCTCGGCATCCTCGCGGCCACCGTCTTCCCCCGTGTGCACGGGGCGTTCCGGATGCTGCGCAACCCCCTGCTGTACGTGGGCCTGGGCGGCGTCGTCCTGGGTGTCCTCGGCGCGATCGGCGGCCCGATCACCCTGTTCAAGGGGCTGTCGCAGATGGCCCAGCTCGTGGGGGAACGCGATCAGCTCACCGTGGGCACGCTCGCGCTCATCGTGGCGGTGAAGGTCGTGGCCCTCGTGATCAGCGCGGCTGCCGGGTTCCGGGGCGGCCGCATCTTCCCTGCCGTCTTCATCGGCGCGGCCGTCGGGGTGCTCGCGAACGCAGTACTGCCCGGCATCCCGCTCCCCGTCGCGGTGGCGGCCGGGGTGCTCGGCATGACGCTCGCGATCTCGCGCGACGGCTGGATCGCCCTCTTCGTCGGCGTGGCGGTCACGGGCTCGGTGGTGGTGCTGCCGCTCCTGTGCATCGCGGTGCTCCCGGCCTGGCTGCTGGTCTCGCGCGCCCCCGAGATGATCGTGCACCACCCCGAGAACGCTCCGGCCCAGCCCGCATCCGCAGCCCGGGCCGGAGCTGCGGACTAGATCGTCGCCGCGTCGATCACGAAGCGGTAGCGCACATCCGAGCGCAGCACACGCTCGTAGGCCTCGTTGACGGAGGCGGCGTCGATGAGCTCGATCTCGGGGGCGATGCCGTGCTCGGCGCAGAAGTCGAGCATCTCCTGGGTCTCACGGATGCTCCCGATGCCCGAGCCCGCGAACGAGCGGCGGTTGCCGAACAGCGTGAACACCTGCACCGGGAGCGCCTCGGGCGGCGCGCCCACGCTCACGAGCGTGCCGTCGAGGCGCAGGAGGCGCAGGTAGGCGTTGATGTCGATGGGCGCGCTCACCGAGTTGATGATGAGGTCGAAGGAGTTCGCCAGAGTCGTGAAGGTCTCGGGGTCGCTCGTGGCGAAGTAGTGGTCGGCGCCGAGGCGCAGCCCGTCCTCCTGCTTGCTGAGCGACTGGGAGAGCACGGTGACCTCGGCGCCCATGGCGTGAGCGATCTTCACGGCCATGTGGCCGAGCCCGCCCATGCCGACGACGGCCACCTTCTTGCCGGGGCCGGCGTTCCAGTGCGCGAGCGGGGAGTAGGTGGTGATGCCGGCGCACAGCAGGGGCGCAGCGGCCTCGTAGGGGATCGACTCGGGCACCTTCAGCACGAAGTCCTCGACCACCACGATGTGGGTGGAGTAGCCGCCCTGCGTGATGGTTCCGTCGCGGTCGACGGAGGCGTAGGTGCCCGTGTTGCCGTTCAGGCAGTACTGCTCGGCGCCGGCGAGGCAGTTCTCGCACTCGCGGCAGGAGTTCACCATGCAGCCCACGCCCACGCGGTCGCCGACGGCGTGCAGCGTGACGGCGGAGCCGACCTCGGTGACGACGCCCACGATCTCGTGGCCGACGACCTGCGGGTAGGCGATCGGTCCCCACTCACCGCGCACGGTGTGGATGTCGGAGTGGCAGATGCCGGCGTAGGCGATCTCGATGAGCACGTCGCTCGGGCCGAGGTCACGGCGCTCGATGGTGGTCTTGACGAGGGGTTCGGTGGCGGAGGGGGCAGCGTAGGCGTTGACAGTCAGCACCCCTCGATTTTCGCAGACCCGCGCCCGCCCGCCCGCCGCGAGACAGGTAACGACCGGACCCCTCTCGAGGGAATACCGTCGAGCCGGCGGTCGGGAACGACCGTCCGGCGGGCGGCGGGCGCGCCTGTACATTTCCTAGACAGAAATGTACAATAAGCCCATGGTGACCATCAGCGTGACGGATGCACGGGGCAGACTCCCCGAGGTCATCGCCCGAGCCCAGCACGAGGCCGTCTTCGTCGAGAAGCACGGCAAGACCGAAGCGGTGATGGTCAGCCCGGATCAATACGAACGGATGCTCGACGCGCTCGAAGAGGCCGAAGACGCCCAGGCTTTCGACGAGGCGATGGCCGACGAAGGCGCCAACATCCCGTGGGCTGAGGCCAAAGCCGACCTCGGCTGGGAATGAGCCGCTACCGCATCGAGCTCCGTCCGGCGGCCGTCAAGGCGCTGCGCGGAGTGGATCCCCGGCAGCGCAAGCGTCTCCAGGGTGTGATCGCCCTCCTGGGCGAAGACCCGCGACCGCCCGGCGCCAAGCCCCTCCGCGGCCGCCCCGCGTGGCGCGTCCGCACCGGTGACTACCGCGTCATCTACACGATCGATGACGGCGTCCTCGTCATCGTCGTGGTCGCACTCGGCCACCGCCGCGACGTCTACGACCGCTGAGCTCCGGTCGCGCCCAGGAGGCGTCGCTCGACGCCCTCGGGGTCGCCCACTCGCGACGATGCGAGCGGGAACGCCAAGTGCTCGGCACCGGTCCGACGCCTCAACAGGAAGCCACCTCGCCTCGCAGGGTCTCGCCATGCCGACGCGACGTCAGCCAAGCGGAGCGTCACCGACGCCACACCGGTGCGGGAGTCTGCCGCACTCCAGAGCCGCACCGCCCGATCGTCGACGCTCACGACAACCAGCCGAGAGGAGCTGCGGCCGCCGCCGGCTCGGAGCAAGGCGGCGGACCCACCGGGAAATGCCGTCCTCACCCGTCGAAGCGCACGGTGGCTGCCACTACCAACGCCCTTGTCGACGAAGAGCCACCC
>SCNI01000097.1 GCA_005502775.1 Microbacteriaceae bacterium 3FA27C10 | reverse complement strand
GCCCCGCTCCGACCCCGTCGGCGACCCCGACCTCCTCGGCGGCCGCCGATCCCGACCCGGCCGACCCCTCCACTTGGCTCATCGACTTCACCGGTATCGGCCCGATGACGATCGGCACCCCGCTCGCCGAGGTGCAGGCCGCCATCGCGCTGCCCGTGGACCAGTGCCTCCCCAACACCGCGTGGTACTCCGTGGAGGGTGGCGCCGACGTGGCGGCGACGGCCACCGACGGGGGCCTCGTCTACGCGGCACTGGTGGAGGGCGGCGGCTCCCCGGCAGCGGGACATTCGCCCACCACCGCCGAGGGCATCGGTGCCGGCTCGACCCTCGCCGACCTGCAGGCCGCCTACCCCGGCATCGGAACGCATCCGAGTTCCGTCGGCGACTACTGGTTCGTCACCGACGGAACCACGTTCATCAACTTCCGGGTCTCCGACACGGGTGTCGTGTCGGCCATCGCGGTCAGCACCTTCGACGTGCCCCCGAAGGAGGTGTGCGGGTGATGCCCGCACGACCCCCGGTGACCGCGCCCACGAGCGCAGGAGAGAAGTGCCGATGAAGCATCGACAAGGAGTTGCAGCGGTGCTCGTCACGGCCGCGGTGGCGCTGGCGGCAAGCGGATGCGCGGGGCCGGCCCCGAGCGCCTCCCCGGCCGTGAGCAGCACCGCCGGTGCGACGGCCGTCCCGGCCACGGCCTCCGCGGCGAGCCCCGGTCCCGCGGCCTCGCCGACCGCGAGCGCGGCTGCCGCTGACCCGTCCGACCCGGGCACCTGGCTCATCGACTTCGCCGGCATCGGCCCGCTCACCCTCGGTTCGACGCTCGGACAGGTGCAGGCCCTGCTGCCGGCCGCCGTCGACACCTGCCGCCCTGGGGTGGACACCTACAGTCTCGACGGCCTCGGTCTCACGGCGGTCACCGGCATCGACGAGACCGACCCCGCCGCCCCCATCCAGATCGTGCGGCTGCTGCGCATCGACGGAACCCCCGCCGCCGCCCAGCCCGCCACTGCGACCGGCATCACCCTGGGCTCCACCGTCGCCGAGCTGCAGGCCGCCTACCCCGGGTTGCAGAGCCATCAGGGCATGAACGGCACGACCATCTACCAGGTCGTCCAGGGCTCGGCCTCCCTCGACTTCGAGGACTTCGGCACGGGCGAGTTGCAGATCATCTCGGTGAGTTCGTCCGGCGGAGTGGGCGCGGAGTACTGCGGCGCCTGAGCCGGGGACCTTCGTCCCAGGCACCGCGGAGCCCTTCGATCTAGGATTGAGTACGGACTAGCGAAGAGGATTCCGTGCCGTCACCCGAACAGACCCCAGCCGCCGCCGTCAAGAGCATCTACATCACCTCCGCCGAGGGCCATTCCGGCAAATCGACGGTCGCGCTCGGAGTGCTCGACACCCTCCGCCGCTCCGTGCAGCGCGTGGGCGTCTTCCGCCCGGTCGCCCGCTCCGTGAGCCGCCGCGACTACGTGCTCGAGATGCTGCTCGCCCACGACGGCATCGACATCGGCTACGAGCAGGCCATCGGCGTGACCTACGACGACGTGCACGACGACCCGGATGCCGCCCTCTCGCGCATCGTCGAGCGCTTCAAGGCGGTGGAGCGTGAGTGCGACGCGGTCGTCATCCTCGGCTCGGACTACACCGACGTCGGCAGTCCCACCGAGCTCACCTACAACGCGCGCATCGCCGCGAACCTCGGCGCCCCTGTGCTGCTCGTGCTCGGCGGGCGCAAGGGCCAGGGCTCCGACGAGCTGCTCGGCGCCTCCGAGGCGCGCACCGCCGACGAGATGCGGCAGATCACCGAGCTCGCCCTCGTGGAACTGAAGAGCGCGCACGCCACCCTCGTGGGCATCGTGTCGAACCGCTCCGACCCGCAGAACCTCGAGAAGATCCGCGACGCCATCGGTGTGGCCGCGCGCGAGGCCGTCGCGGGGCTCGCCGCTGCGGCCGCCGCTCCGGCCCGGGACGCGACGTCTCCGGATGCGACGGCTCCGGATGCGCCGGTGCCGGCCCCCGCGCAGCCCCGCCGCATCCCCGTCTGGGCCATCCCCGAAGACCGCGTGCTCGTGGCGCCGAGCGTGCAGAGCATCCTGGAGTCCACCGACGGCACCCTCATCTCGGGCGATCCGCGACTGCTCGCCCGCGAGGCGCTCGGGGTGGTGGTGGCCGCGATGTCGATGCGCAACGTGCTGCCGCGCCTCACCGAGGGCGCCGTGGTGGTGGTGCCCGGCGATCGCGAGGACGTGCTGCTCGCGGTGCTGATGGCGAACGCCTCCGGAACCTTCCCCTCACTCTCGGGCATCGTGCTGAACGGCGGTTTCGACATCGCCGAACCGGTGCGGCGGCTGCTCGACGGGCTCGACCCGCGCATCCCGATCATCACCACGCCGCTCGGCACCTACGAGACGGCGCTGCGCATCACCTCGACCCGCGGCCGGCTCGCCGCCGACTCCCCGGTGAAGCACGACAACGCGCTCGGTCTCTTCGAGCAGTACGTCGACGGCACGCAGCTGCTCGAGCTGCTCGACGTCACGAAGTCCGACGTCGTGACCCCGCTGATGTTCGAGTACGGCCTGCTCGACCGTGCCCGCTCGCTCGACCGGCACATCGTGCTGCCCGAGGGGAGTGACGACCGCATCCTGCAGGCCGCCGGCACCGTGCTGAAGCGCGGCGTGGCCCGGCTCACGATCCTCGGCGAGGAGGACGCCGTGCGCGGCCGCGCCACCGAGCTCGGTGTCGACATCGACGGGGCTTCGGTCGTGAGCCCCTTCGACCCGGAGCTGCGGCAGCGCTTCGCGGAGGCCTACCAGCAGCTCCGCTCGCACAAGGGCATCTCCTTCGACATGGCCTACGACACCATCACCGACGTGTCGTACTTCGGCACGATGATGGTGCAGCAGGGCCTGGCCGACGGAATGGTGTCCGGGGCCGCCCACACGACGGCGCACACCATCCGGCCGGCCTTCGAGGTCATCAAGACCCGGCCGGGCGTCTCGGTGGTGTCGAGCGTGTTCCTGATGGCGCTCGCCGACCGGGTGCTCGTCTACGGTGACTGCGCCGTGGTCCCCGACCCCACGAGCGAGCAGCTGGCCGACATCGCCATCTCCTCCTCGGAGACGGCGCTGCAGTTCGGCATCGAGCCGCGGGTGGCGATGCTGTCCTACTCCACGGGCTCCTCGGGCTCGGGCGCCGACGTCGAGAAGGTGCGCACCGCCACCGCCCTCGTGCGGGCGCAGCGGCCCGATCTGCTCGTGGAGGGCCCCATCCAATACGATGCGGCGGCGGATGCCGTGGTCGCCGCCGCGAAGATGCCCGATTCGCAGGTGGCAGGTCGTGCCACAGTGTTCATCTTCCCGGACTTGAACACGGGCAACAACACCTACAAAGCTGTTCAGCGGAGCGCGGGAGCCGTGGCCGTCGGCCCGGTTCTGCAGGGGCTCAACAAGCCGATCAACGATCTTTCCCGAGGAGCACTGGTGCAGGACATCGTGAACACCATCGCCATCACGGCCATCCAGTCAGAGGGCGCCGTGCAGGCGAACGGGGCCGTGCCGTCGCAGGGGGCCGGCGCATGACCACGATCCTCGTCGTGAACAGCGGCTCGTCGTCGTTCAAGTACCAGCTGATCGAGGTCGAGTCGGAGCAGGTGCTGGCCTCGGGGCTCGTGGAGCGCATCGGCGAGGAGTCGGGGCACACCCGGCACACCACGCAGGTGGGTCTGTGGGAGCGCGAGCTGCCGATCGCCGATCACACCGCCGGCTTCGAAGCGATGCTGCAGGCGTTCCACGACCACGGGCCGAGTTTCGACACGCATCCGCTGGCCGCGGTGGGGCACCGCGTGGTGCACGGCGGCAAGCGGTTCCACGAGGCCACCGTGGTCACCGAGCTCGTGAAGATCAACATCGAAGACCTCGCAGAGCTCGCGCCGCTGCACAACCCGGCCAACCTGCAGGGCATCGTGGCGGCGGAGAAGGCCTTCCCGGATGTGCCGCAGGTGGCGGTGTTCGACACGGCGTTCCACCAGACGCTGCCGGAGGAGGCCTACACCTACGCGATCGACGCCGCGCTCGCCGAGCGGCAGCGGGTGCGGCGCTACGGCTTCCACGGCACCTCGCACCAGTTCGTCGCAGGTGCGACCGCGGCCTTCTTGGGCAAGCCGCTGGAGTCGCTCAAGCTGATCGTGCTGCACCTCGGCAACGGCGCCTCCGTCACGGCCATCGACGGCGGGCGCTCGGTCGAGACCTCGATGGGTATGACGCCGCTCGAGGGGCTCGTGATGGGCACGCGCTCGGGCGACATCGATGCCGGGGTGCTGTTCCACCTGCACCGCAAGACGGGCATGGGTTTCGGCGAGCTCGACGAGTTGCTCAACCGGCATTCGGGGCTGCTGGGGCTGTCCGGGCGCGGGGACATGCGCGACGTGCAGAAGGCAGCCGCGGGCGGCGACCCGGCTGCGGTGCTGGCGCTCGACGTGTACCTGCACCGCATCAAGGGCTACGTCGGGGCGTACTACGCCCAGCTCGGCCACGTCGATGCGGTGGTGTTCACCGCCGGGGTGGGGGAGAACAACTCGTTGGTGCGGGCTCGCTCGCTCGCGGGGCTGGCGGAGCTCGGCATCACGGTCTCGCCGGCGCTCAACGGCGTGGAGAGCCGTGCGGCGCGGTACATCTCGCCCGCCGACTCGCGCGTGGCCGTGCTCGTGGTGCCGACCAACGAGGAGCTCGAGATCGCCCGCCAGTCCCTGGCGGCCGTCTCCCGGTAACCTGCCCCCGTC
>SCNI01000096.1 GCA_005502775.1 Microbacteriaceae bacterium 3FA27C10 | reverse complement strand
GCCGGTGCCGACCGATACGACACCTCCGCCGCCATCTCCGCCGCGACCTTCCCCGCCAACACCCCCACCGTCTACATCGCCAGCGGAGAACTCTTCACCGACGCCCTCTCCGGCGCCCCCGTCGCCGGCTCCACCGACGCCCCCATCCTCCTCACCTCCAAGAACCAACTCCCCACCGCCATCCGCGACGAGATCACCCGACTCCACCCCAACAAGATCGTGATCCTCGGCGGCCCCAACACCATCACCGAGAACGTCGCCAACCAACTCAGCACCCTCGCCACCACCGAACGCCGCGCCGGTGCCGACCGATACGACACCTCCGCCGCCATCTCCGCCGCGACCTTCCCCGCCAACACCCCCACCGTCTACATCGCCAGCGGAGAACTCTTCACCGACGCCCTCTCCGGCGCCCCCGTCGCCGGCTCCACCGACGCCCCCATCCTCCTCACCTCCAAGAACCAACTCCCCACCGCCATCCGCGACGAGATCACCCGACTCCACCCCAACAAGATCGTGATCCTCGGCGGCCCCAACACCATCACCGAGAACGTCGCCAACCAACTCAGCACCCTGGTCAGCGCGACACCGGCGGTCGCCGTCTCCGCTTTGGCCGCCAGCGCGGGCTCCACTCGTATCGGACTGACCTGGAGTTCGACCGGGGGCGATGAGATCGCGAGCATCGTCATCCGACGCTCCGCCGGAGCGGTTCCGCCGTCCTCTCCCACCAGCGGAGACCCGGTCGCGGCACCGGTGCCGACCGACACCCAGGTGCTGGACAGCGGGCTGGCGCCGGACAGCACCTACTCCTACAGCGTGTTCGCCCGGGACCTGCGTGGGAACGACGGACCAGCGGTCACCATCACGGCGACGACGCAGGGCGTGGTCGAACTCCCGCCGGTGGACCTGGCCGTGACCGAAGGATCGACGTCGCAGGTCGACCTCGCCGGTCAGCTCAGCACCGTGGAGACCGTGCTCACGGGGAACGCACCCTCCGCGTCATCCGTCGAGGTGGATTCGGCCGGCCAGCTCGCCGTCGGAGCCCGGCTCGGCGAAGCGGGTGCCAGCGATGTGCTGGAGCTGAGCGGAACCGGATGCCAAGGCGCGGTCTGTGACATCGCGTTCCGCCTCACGGTCACCGTCTCCGTGACCGCGCTCGCTGACGCCGCTCCGGTTCTGCAGGCGTTCACTCACCCTTCGGACGACCGCCTGGCTGCCGCGGTGGCACTTCCGAGCGGAGGATTCGCTCTGAAGGATGAGGCCTTGATCACTCTCGGCAGCGAGATCGAGCCCGGGGGCATCGAGCGGGCGCAGGAGGTGGCCCAGCAGGCCGGCGCGGTGGTGACCGCCGCGGATCCGGACCAGGGCGTCTACGAGCTCCGCTGGGCTGCCGCGCAGTCGGACCTCGATGCCGTGATCGCCAACCTCGCCACCTGGCCGGATGTGTCAGCGGCGACGCGATCCCGATTCGGCACGGTGCAGACCGATGCCCTGCCGCCGGGCGACTGGGACGACGATGGCATCGCCGGCACGTGGCATCTCACCGAGCTGCGTGCGCCCCAAGCCTGGGACACCACCAAAGGCACCAGCACCAGCGTCGGCGTGGTCGACCAGGGCACTGTCTTCGCCGGCCACGAAGACCTGAACGTGGCCGCGGTGCTCGGCAACGAGAAGCTGGGAGCGCACGCGACCCACGTCGCCGGCCTGGCGTGCGCCGTGGCGAACGGGAAGGGCACGGTGGGAGCCTCGTGGGGCTGCCCGATCACCTCGGTGGGCGTGAAATCCGACTCGAAGGGCTCCATGGCCGACAAAGACGTCTTCGAGTCGGCGAGCCGGATCGCCCGGTCGTCGAGCGTGAAGGTCGTCAACATCAGCCTCGGCAGAGGATTCGCCGATCCGAACACCGGAAAGGTGCGGTGCGTGACGAAAGCCGAGTCCGACGCGATCAATACGGAAGTGGCGGCGGAATCCGCGATGTTCCGGCGTCTTTTCAATGGGCCGCTCGGTCGCGACATCGTCTGGACTCTGTCCGCGGGCAACAACTGTGGGCTCGGAGCTCACAGTCCGTGGGGAGCGGACTGGGCACTCCCCAATGTGATCACGGTCGCCGCAGTCAATCGCGGAGGTGATCTCGCCTCCTTCTCCAACTTCGGCCCCGGCGTGGAGGTGGCCGCCCCCGGTGGCGTCGGAACGGTTGCCGGAAGCGGCAACGGCGTCTGGAGCACATCGATCAGCGACTCGGGCTGCGGCTTCCTCTGGCTGCAGACATGCGGCACCTACGAAGCGAAGGCAGGCACCTCGATGGCTGCTCCCGTGGTGGCCGGCGTTGCGGCCCTTGTCAGCGCGGCCAACCCGTCGCTCGGAGCGGCCGAGATCGCGGGATGCGTGACCTCCAGTGCGGGGACCGCAACCGGCGAGGTCACGGCGGGCAGCAGCCTGCCGACGCAGTACAAGCGCACCATTCCGTATTCCGGCCGGATCCCCCGCGTCGACGCCGAAGCCGCTGTCGCCTGCGCCGTCGGCGGACCGACACGCGGCGACATCCTCCTGCTAGGACAAGGCGACCGGACGGCGTCCGGCAACGGCACCGACATCGGAGATCTCTCAGCGGCCCTCACCGGCGCCGGATACTCCGTCGTGCGGTCAACCGAGCTTCCGTCGAACATCGACGGATTCGGTCAGATCTGGTACGTCGACACCAACGCCCTCGTGCAAGACGAAGAGTCCCGCCTGGCCGAGTACGCCCGAGCAGGGCACGGCGTCTTCCTGACCGGGGAGTGGGGATGCTGCTCGGTCACCGACGGGTCGATCCGCATCATCAACGACGTGATCACCGATGCACCCGTCGCATTCGGTGGGGAGGACGGAGTGAACGGGCTCACGATGAATCCCGGAGCATCCGCGCCTCTGCGATCGACTCCCAACCGGGTGACGGAGGTGCAGACCTCAGCGCCGGGTTTCCTCACCGGAGTCGAAGACGAGAACATCGTGGCCTACGGCGGGCAATCCGCCGCGGCCGGCGTCGCGGCGTGGGGCCCGGGAGACGTCGCTGGGGGCGGGCGGATCGTCATCGTGATGGACGTCAACTGGGTGGCACAGCAATACCGGGGAGGGAGCTGGAGCACGTTCGCGGCCAACGTGGCGCGCTTCTTGCGCTGAGCAACGGTCGAGCGAGTGCCCGTCCCCGAAGTGGGGGTGACCCGCGGGCCCGGAGGTTTTGGCCGCGCCTCTACACTTGTCGCACGGGCGGGCAGGGGGTGGTCCATGGGCGGCAGCGGAGAATCACGGGCGATTCGCATCGCGGTGGTCGACGATCACGAGGCGATCCGGATCGGGGTACGGCAGGCGTTCGCCGGTGACCCTGCGATCGACGTGGTGACGGATGCGGCGACGGTCGACGGGATGCTGGCGACGGCATCCGGGGCGCTCGCTGCGGGCGAAGGGGCGGGCGCGGATGGAGGGGCGCACGTGCTCGACGTCGTGATGCTCGACCTGCGGCTGCGCGACGGCTCGTCGCCCGCGCGCAACGCCGAGCAGGTGCGGGACGCCACCGGGGCCGTGGTGGTGGCGTACACCTCGGGCGAGCATCCGTATCTCATCCGGCTCGCGGCACGCAGCGGCATCGCCGCCGTCGTGCGCAAGTCGGAGCCTGTCGCCGCGCTGCGGGAAGCGCTGCTCGCGGCCTCCGCCGGGCAGGGGATCATGTCGGCCGATCTCGCCGCCGCCATCCACTCCGACCCCGAGATCACCGACGCCCGGCTCAGCCCGCAGGAGCAGCGCGTGCTGGAGCTGTTCGCCGACGGGCTGAAGACGCAGGTGGTGGCGAGCGAGCTGGGGATCGCGACGGGCACGGTCGAGGACTACGTGCGGCGCATCCGGTCGAAGTACTCGTCGTCGGGGCGACCCGCGCACACCAAGATCGACCTCTACAAGCGGGCGCTCGAAGACGGGCTGCTGCCGGTGCCGGGGGCCGATCTGTGAGCTCGGGCGCGGGGCCCGACCCCGAGATCGTGGCCGACGCGGCGCATCGACTCGCGCGTGCGGCCCGGGAGCCTCGTCGGCTCGCAGGCACGCGGATGCGACGGGCCGACAGCGCACAGGCACGGCTGGTGCGGAGCGTCACGATCTGCCTGGGCGTGGCGTCGCTGGGGGCCGTGGCCGTCGCCGGCGGCTCGATCGCCGGGCAGGCGCCGCTGCTCGCCCTGTGGTGGACGGGCGCCGCCGTCGTGACGGCCGTGGGCATCCCGCTCGCCAGCGCGGTTCTCGCGCTGTTCACCGCGGGAGCGGCGCTGCGTATCGGGGCCACGACGCTCGTGGTGGGCTTTCCGCTGATGATGATCGCTCTGCTGCCGGCACTGAACGGGGGATCGCTGCCGCCAGGGGCGGGCGCGCCGTGGATGCTCGGACTGACGCCGATTCCGGCCACCGCGGCGGTTCTGGTAATGCCCGCGGCGGGCGCGTGGGCGTATTCGCTGGTGCTCGCCGGGCTGCTCGCCGCAGACCGCATCGCCGCCTATCCGGGGTCGATCCTCGACGTCGCCCTCCAGGACGCCCTCGTGGGACTGCTGCTGCAGCTCGTGTTCGTGGGACTCGCCGTCGCCAGTCTGCGCGGGGCGCGCGCGCTCGACGCGGCTGCCGCTTCTGCGCGCGACGACCTCGTGGCCGCGGCCCGCATCGAGGCCCGCGTGCAGGAGCAGGCGCGGGCGGATGCGCTCATTCACGACAACGTGCTGGCGACACTGCTGCTGGCGAGCCGGGCGGGCGAGGGCGGGACGGACTGTGCGGACG
>SCNI01000095.1 GCA_005502775.1 Microbacteriaceae bacterium 3FA27C10 | reverse complement strand
CTGCAGGGGCGGGTGGGTGGCGCGGATGATGTCGAGCTTCTCGGGGAAGACGGCGGTCATGAGCTCGCGCACCGCGGGGTCGCGGTCGAAGTCGTCGAACATGCGCACGCCGAGCACGACGTTCGCGAGCATGCCGCCGGCGAGGAACTCGGAGGCGTCGGCCGCGGTCATGCCGGCCTCCTCGCGAAGCAGGCGGTAGACGTCCATGAAGCCGCAGCGCGCGGCCGGGCCGATGACGGGGTCTGCCCCGAGGGCGAAGGCGTGCATGAGGATGAGCAGGATGCCGCGGTCGGCGGTCAGCTCGAAATAGGCCAGGCCGAGGCGGCGGTGGATGCCGACGGCCGGGTCGCCGGCGATGGCGCTCCGGAAGGCGACGAGCAGCCGGTCGAGTGCGCGCCCCAGAACCTCGAGGAAGAGCTGCTCCTTCGTGCCGAACATGCGCACCACGTAGGGCTGGCTCACGCCGGCCGCGCGCGCCACCGCATCCGTCGTGGCACCGTTGTAGCCGGCGTCGCCGAACACCGTGGTGGCGGCAGCGAGCACCTGCTCGCGCCGCTCGTCGGCCGGCATGCGGCTCTTCTTCTCCGGGGCGTCGTCACTCACACTTGACATGGTATCAGTCGATTACTTATGGTTGCCGTTGTAATCATCCGATTACCAAAAGTCTTCGAAGGAGTCCGTCATGGCACTCACCGACGTGCGGCCCGAGGCAGCAGCCTCGCCCGCCCGCGCCGCCCGGCGCATCCCGATCTGGCTCGCGGTCATCGCGGCCAGCCTGCCCATGTTCATGGCCACCCTCGACAACCTCGTCGTGACCAGTGCGCTGCCCGTGCTCGGCCGCGAGCTGAACGCGAGCGTCGAGCAGCTGCAGTGGTTCGTGAACGCCTACACGCTGAGCTTCGCGAGCCTCATGCTCTTCGCGGTGGCGCTCGGCGACCGCTTCGGCCGGCGCACCGTCTTCCTCTGGGGCATCGGCATCTTCACCGCCGCCTCCGCGGTCTGCGCGATGAGCACCGAGCCGTGGATGCTCATCGCCGCCCGCGCGGTGCAGGGCGCCGGGGCCGCGGCCCTCATGCCGCTCTCGCTCACGCTGCTCGTCGGCTCCGTCAGCGCCCGGATGCGACCGCTCGCGATCGGCATCTGGGGCGGCATCTCCGGCCTCGGCGTGGCGCTCGGCCCGCTGATCGGCGGCGCCGTCATCCAGGGCTGGACCTGGGACGCCATCTTCTGGATCAACGTGCCCGTCGGCATCGTGGCCGTGCCGCTCGTGCTGCTGGCCCTTCCGAACTCGTTCGGGGCACGCCTCCGCGCCGACGTCGTGGGCGTGCTGCTCGCGGGCGTCGGCGTGCTCGGTATCGTCTACGGCATCATCCGGGGCAACGACGCCGGCTGGGGCAGCCTCGAGGTGCTGGGGAGCATCCTCGGCGGCGCCGCGCTGATGCTCGTGTTCGTCTGGTGGGAGTCGCGGGTGTCGAACCCGCTGCTGCCGCTGCGGCTGTTCCGCGACCGCAGCTTCTCGGTGGCGAACATCGTGGGTCTGGTCTTCAGCTTCGGGGTGTTCGGGTCGATCTTCATCCTGATCCAGTTCCTGCAGATCGTGCAGGGCGCGTCGCCGCTGGATGCGGGCATCCAGACCATGCCGTGGACGCTCGCGCCCATGGTGATCGCGCCGCTCGCCGGGTTCATCGCCCCGCGGGTGGGCACCCGGCTGCTCGTGGTGGTGGGCCTCACGTTCCAGGCCGTGGGCGTGGGCTGGTTCGCCGCGACGATGGCGCCGGATGTCGCCTACGGCACGATGCTGCCGGCCTTCGTCTTCGCCGGAGTCGGAATGGGTCTCGTGTTCGCGCCGCTGTCGACCGCGGTGCTGGCGAACATGACGCCGGAGGACAACGCGAAGGCCTCCGGCACAAACTCCACCCTCCGCGAGATCGGGGTGGCGCTCGGCATCGCCGTGCTCACGGCGATCTTCACCGGAGCCGGCGGGCAGTTCACCCCCACCGCTTACGTGGATGCCGCCGTCCCCGCCATCTGGGCCGGCGCGGGCGCGCTCGCCCTCGCCGCCCTGCTCTCGCTGGCCCTGCCCGCCGGCCGAGCCGCGAAGGCTCCTCAGACCGCTCGGTAGAGCTGCATGGAGGTGGGCGACACGTCGACCACCTCTCCCGGCGCGAACCGGGGGAGGGGGTCGTCGTGGTGGTGGGTGGGCGGCGCATCCTGGGCCGAGTCCCAGAGCAGCTCGTAGGCCTCGACACCGTCGTGCAGCGGCAGCGTGACCTTCTCGGGCGCCTCGACGCCATGGATGACGGTCAGGATGCGGTTGAACGGCTCGTGCTCGGGCGTCGACGCCGCCACGTAGATGAGGGTGCGGTTCTCGGGGGAGTTCCAGTCGGGCACCGACATGGTGTCGCCACGGGCGTCGTACCAGTCCATCTGACTGGCGCTCGGGGTGCGCTCGCCGAACACGCCGAAGCGCACCGGGCGGAGGGCGGGGTTCTCGCGGCGCATCCGCAGCAGGTGCTGGGTGGTGCGCCAGAGGTCCTTCTGCCAGGTGCGGCGGTCCCAGCTGATCCAGGTGAGTTCCGAGTCGTGGCAGTAGGCGTTGTTGTTGCCCTTCTGGCTGCGCCCGAACTCGTCGCCCGCGGTCACCATCGGAACACCCGCCGAGAGCAGCAGCGTTCCCATCAGGTTGCGCATCGCCCGCCGTCGCGCCGATTCGATGCCGCGGCTCGAGGTGGGGCCCTCGATGCCGTGGTTGTACGACATGTTGTTGTCGCTGCCGTCGCGATTGGCCTCGCCGTTGCCGACGTTGTGCTTCACGTTGTAGGCGGTGAGGTCGGCGAGGGTGAAGCCGTCGTGCGCGGTGACGAAGTTGACGCTCGCCAGCGGGCCGCGCTGCTGCGAGAAGGTGTTCGACGAGCCGGCGATGCGGGTGGCGAGCATCCCGACGCCGTCGCCCGGGTTGCCGTTCTCCCGGATCGACTTGATGTCGCGCAGCCAGAACTTGCGCATGCGGTCGCGGAAGCGGTCGTTCCACTCCTGCCAGCCGAGCGGGAAGTTGCCGGTCTGCCAGCCGCCCATGCCGACGTCCCAGGGCTCGGCGATCATCTTCACGCCCGCGAGCTCGGGGTCGGAGACGATGCCGGTGATCAGCGGATGCGCGGGGTCGTAGTAGTGGTCGGCGTTGCGCCCGAGGGTGGCGGCGAGGTCGAAGCGGAAGCCGTCGATCTGCACCTCGTTCGCCCAGTACTTCAGCGAGTCGAGCACCAATCGCGAGACGGCGGGCACGGAGGTGTTGACCGAGTTGCCGCATCCGGTCACGTCGACGTAGTCGCCGCGGGCCGTCTGCCGGTAGTAGTTGGCGTTGTCGATGCCGCGGAAGCTCGTGGTCGGGCCCATCCGGCCCTCTTCGGCGGTGTGGTTGTAGACCACGTCGAGGATGACCTCGAGCCCGGCCTCGTGCAGCAGTTTCACCATGCCCTTGAACTCGCGCAGGATGGCGCTCGGGCCCTCCGCCTGCGCGGCCTTCGAGGCGTAGAGGTTGTGCGGCGCGAAGAAGCCGAGGGTGTTGTAGCCCCAGTAGTTGCTGAGCCCCTGCTTCTGCAGCCGCTGCTCGGAGACGAAGGCGTGCACCGGCAGCAGTTGCACGGCGGTGACGCCGAGACTCTTGAGGTAGCCGATGCTCGTCTCGTGCGCGAGTCCGGCGTAGGTGCCGCGGAGGTTCTCGGGGATGCGGCTGTTGAGCTTCGAGAGCCCCTTCACGTGGGCTTCGTAGATGACGGTGTGGTCGAGCGGGGTGTTGGGCTTGGTGACGCCGTTCCAATTGAACTCCTCGTCGACCACCACGCTCCGCCACTGCTCGCGGCCCGAGCGCACGAGGCCGCGCGAGTAAGGATCGAGGAGGGCGAGGCTCGGGTCGAAGGCGTGCTGCGGGCCTTCGGGGCCGGTGACCTTGAGGCTGTAACGGCGGCCGGGGGTGAGGCTGCGGGTGCGGCCGGTCCACACGTTCGAGACCGGGTCGCGCGTGAGCGGAACACTCTTGAAGACCCAGTTCGGGTCTTTGCTGTCGTAGAGGCAGAGCTCGATGGCCGACGCGTTCTCCGACCAGACCCTGATCTCGCCGCCGTGTGAGGTCTGTCGCACGCCCATCCGGGCGAATGGGTCGGCCGTCATCATGAGACTTAGAGTAGTTGCACGCGACAATCCGCTGAAATCCGGCGTGAAACGGTTCAGCCCGGGTCGCGAACCGCTCCTGAACGCGCAAGGAATCCGATGCCCGTCTACCTCGATCACGCGGCCACCACGCCGATGCTGCCGGGCGCGCGGGCTGCCTACGTCGACGCGCTCGGGGTGGTGGGCAATCCCTCGTCGATCCACAGCCAGGGGCAGCAGGCGAAGCGGATGCTCGAGGAGTCGCGCGAGGTCGTCGCGGCGTCGGTGGGGGCCGAGCCGATCGAGGTGATCTTCACCTCCGGGGGCACGGAGTCGATCAATCTCGGGGTCAAGGGCCTGTACTGGGCGCGGCAGCTCCCGCCCCGCCCGGTCGTGCTGGTTCCGGGCGGGGAGCACCACGCCACGGTCGACGCGGTCGAGTGGCTCGTGCGGCACGAGGGTGCCGAGGTCGTCTGGCTGCCGGTCGACGCGCTCGGGCGCCTCCACCCTGCGGTGCTGGAGGCGGCGCTCGAGCGGCACGGCGCATCCGTGGCCCTGGTGTCGGTGCTCTGGGCCAACAACGAGGTGGGAACGATCCAGGACGTGCGCGCGCTCGTCGCCGCGGCGTCGCGCTTCGGAGTGCCGGTGCACGTCGATGCGGTGGCCGCCTACGGCTACCTGCCGCTGGAGTTCGACGCGGTGGGGGCCGCGGTGATGAGCGTCTCGGCGCACAAGATCGGCGGGCCGGTGGGCATCGGCGCCCTCGTGCTGTCGCGGCGGAGCTCGGTGGAGCCGCTCATCCACGGCGGCAACCAGCAGCGCGTGCGCTCGGGCACGCAGGACGTGGCCGGCGCGGTGGCGTTCGCGGCGGCGGCCGCGGAGGTCGCGAACGACGCTATCAGTGAAGACCTGTCGCTATAGACGTAGATTCCGCCGTTCGGATTGGACTTCAGTACCGGTGTTTCCTTTGAAACTACGAAGAGCCCCGACGCTA
>SCNI01000094.1 GCA_005502775.1 Microbacteriaceae bacterium 3FA27C10 | reverse complement strand
AGCCTGACGCCCCCGCCGCGCCCCGCCTGTGGCCCCCAATCGACGGAGTAGTCCGCTCGGCCCGAACCCAGCATCCGTCGTTCTCGCGTTCCACCCCCGAACTCCGTCGACCCGCGCGGCCCGACCATCCGGGGCCCGGCGCGCCACGCCCGGGCGAGCTCCCGAGACGCCGAACGGCCCGCCTCATGAGGAGACGGGCCGTTCAGACGAGAGCACTGCGACGAGCAGCGGATGCGCGACTAGCGCGAGCTGCGACGCCCGCCACCCGAGCCGGCCGAGAAGGCGGCCGCCGACTGACGCGGGCGACCCGCGCCGTTCCCGGCGGCAGCGCCCGAGCCCTGGCCGCGGCGCGAGCCGCCATCGCCCGAACCCGAACCCGAGCCGCCGTTGCCGCGCCCGGCGCCCGAGGAGGCGCCGTCGCTCGAGGTGCTGTAGAAGGAGCGGCTGCCGCCTGCGGCCCCGCCGTTGCCACCGCGCGACGATCCGCCGGCGCCGCGGCCCGAGCCGCCGCCCTGGCGCGAACCGCGACCCTCGCCGGCACCGGCACCCTGGCCCGCACCGGCGCCTTCGCCCCGGCGTGAGCGCTTGCGCTGCGCATTGGCACCCTGCGAGCCGCCGCGCGAGACACCGTCGTTCCCGGTGCGGCGCTGACCCGACGCGGGCAGCTGGCTGGTCGTGCGCGGGGCCGGCTTCACGTACGCGGCCACCTGCCCCACGAGTGCGTTCACCGACGCGGCGTCGGCGGACGCCGGAACCACCTCGGGCGTGACGGTGATCGCGGCCTTGCGCAGCAGGTCCTTCACGTCTTTGCGCTGCGCGGGCAGCATGATCGTCACGACGTCACCGGCCGAGCCGGCACGCGCGGTGCGTCCCGAGCGGTGCAGGTACGCCTTGTGCTCCGCCGGCGGGTCGACGTGGATCACGAGCTCGATGTCGTCGACGTGCACGCCGCGGGCGGCCACGTCCGTCGCCACGAGCACGCGCACGTCGCCGGCCGAGAAGGCGGCGAGGTTGCGGTCGCGGGCCACCTGCGAGAGGTTGCCGTGCAGGTCGACGGCCGGGATGCCGGCATCCGTCAGCTGCTTCGCGAGCTTCTTGGCCTGGTGCTTGGTACGCATGAACAGGATGCGGCGGCCGGTGCCCGAGGCCAGCTTCTCCACGAGAACCCGCTTCGACTCCACGTCGGCGGTCTCGAACACGTGGTGCGTCATGGCGGCCACGGGCGAGTTCGCCTCGTCGACCGAGTGCAGCACCTCGTTGTGGAGGAACTTGCGCACGAGCTTGTCCACACCGTTGTCGAGCGTGGCCGAGAACAGCAGGCGCTGGCCCGACTGCGGGGTCTTGTCCAGGATGCGCGTGACCACGGGCAGGAAGCCCAGGTCGGCCATGTGGTCGGCCTCGTCGAGGACGGTGATCTCCACGGCGTCGAGGGTCACGAAGCCCTGCTTCATGAGGTCTTCGAGGCGCCCGGGGCAGGCCACGACGATGTCGACGCCGGCCTTGAGCGCGGTGACCTGGCGGCCCTGCGAGACGCCGCCGAAGATCGTCGTGGTCGTCATGTTGTAGGTCTTGGCGAGCGGCGCGATGACGGCGTCGATCTGGGTGGCGAGCTCACGGGTCGGCGCGAGGATGAGGCCGACCGGGCGGCCCGGACGGCGCTTGCCGCCCGCCAGTGCGCCGGCGAGGCGGGAGACCATCGGAATGGAGAACGCGAGCGTCTTGCCCGAGCCGGTCTTGCCGCGGCCGAGCACGTCGCGGCCGTTGAGGGTGTCGGGAAGCGTGTCGACCTGAATGGGGAAGGGCTCGATCTTGCCCTCGGCGGCGAGAACCGCCACGAGAGGTGCAGGCACGCCGAGCGCGCTGAAAGTGGTGGGTGTTGTGGACAAAGTGGTGCCTTTCCGGCATCAGTCCGGCAGGCGCACTACGAAGAAGGCCCACTCGGAAGCTTGGCGAACGCACCGACGGTGCATCCGTTCGCCGCAAGAAGTATCTGCAAATGAAACCGGCCCCGGTTGCTACCGCGGTGCCGCGCTTCAGAGTGAAGAGGGAGCGTTCTTTCGACGCACGGGGCTCATTATCGAGCCCTCGATTGCTTACAGCCTAGTGCACGGATCCTGGATAGCTCTCGCCGACCGGGATTTCCCCAGCCACGCGGTTGCCCGGCTGCGCCAGCGGACAGGCCCAGGCCGGGTCGTAGGCGCACGAGGGGTTGTAGGCGAAATTGAAGTCGAGCACGAGCGTGGCGGAGCCTTCGCCCATGCCGAGCACGCCGTTCGCGTCGAGGCTCGCTCCCTTGATGGTGTCGACGAGATAGCGGCCGCCGCCGTAGGTGCCGCCGGGCGTGCCGGCGCGCGCATCCTTCACCGGCACGAAGAGCCCGCCGCCGTAGGACGCGAGGCGCCAGACGTCGAGGGTGCCCACACCCTCGAGGCGCGCGATGCCGAGCAACTCGAACGGCACCACGCCGTCGGTCCCGGTCTCGAAGTCGAAGCGGCGGGGCCGCGGGTCGTCGTCGGCCACCTCCTCGATCTCCACCTCGAAGCTCCATGCCGGGTCGTAGGGCGCGATCGGGAGCCCGGAGAAATCCGGCAGATCCTCGGCCAGGAGAGGGGATGCCGGATGCAGCCGGAACAGGTCGTCGCGCGTCTCGCGCCAGAACTCGTGCGCCTCGGCGGCGTCGACGCTCCGCAGCCGCCGCACCTCCTCGTAGATGCTGAACACCCGACGGCGCCAGTCGGCGGTCTCGAGCGCGGTCGTGGCACGTGCGTTCATGGCTTCTCCTCCGAGGGCGCCGACTCCGCGTCGACGACGACCGCGTCGGCGTCGGGATCGGGTGCAGGGAAATCGTAGGCCCAACTCGGGGCGAGCTGCTGCAGCTTCCGCCCGCGCCACTGCCAGAACGCCCAGAGGCTGTACCAGGCGAACGGGGTCAGGAGTCCGGCGCCCACGATGAGTTGGTCGCGGTAGAGCGTCTTCCCGGTGCCCGCCGGGTCGGGTGCCACGGCCATCCGGTGGTCCCAGAGCCGGATGGCGCTCACCGCGCCGGTCACGCCCCGCCCCGAGTCGTGCAGGATGCGCGTTCCCCCGCGCTCGGCCGTCTCGAAGCTCAGCCGGATGATCTGCTTGCCCATCGGCACCACCCCGCCGCCGCGCATGAGCACCGGATGCTGCCCCGGCTCCCACACGGTCGGGAAGCCGTCGGCAGCCAGGGACTCGATCTCCACGAGCGGCGAAGACACCTCCCGGAACACGGCGGGGCTGCGGATGGCGCGCCACGCGGCATCCGGGTCGCAATCGAGCACCAGCTTCAACAGAACGCGCATGCTCTCAGTCTCGCGCGTGCGAGGGCGTGGCGGCATAAAATCGACGGATGCCCAGCTCCGCCGAATCCGTCGCCGTCGTTCCGCAGTCCCGCTACCAGGTCCGCCTCCTCGTCGGCGCGGGTGTCGCCGAGGTGCGGGCCGCGGTCTCGAGCTCCGACGTCGTGGTCGTGGTCGACGTGCTCGACGACGGCGACCTGGTGCGCTTCGGCGAGCAGGCCGCGTTCGGCGCGATCTCACCGGCGGGTGCCGGGGCCGAGGTGGTGGTGGCCGACTTCCGCACGCGCACCGCAGCAGCCCAGGTGGTTCTGGATGCGCAGGCCCGATTCGGCACCAGGGCACACGTCACCGTCGTCACGCTCGGCCGCGCCGACGGTCGGTTCGCGGTGGAGGACTTCCTCGCGGCGGGCGCCGTGGTCGACGCGCTCGCCGAACTCGGGCTCGACTTCTCCTCGCCCGAGGCCGCCGCTGCCTGCGCGGCCTTCACCGGCCTGCGCCGTGCGATCGGGCATCTGGTCTCCGCCTCGGTCGCGGGCCAGGAGTGGGTGAGCCTCGGCAAGGCCGACGCGCTCGCCGAGGCCGCCCGGCTCGACGCCGTCGACACGGTGCTGAGCGTCTCCTGACTTCTCGCGCATCCGTGGCCCGAGGGGGCGTGCGAGGCGTAGCGTTGCATCGACTGGGAGGTCAGCACATGAAGGCAGTTCTGGGCGGCACCGTGATCGCCGAAGCACCCAAAGAAGACCTGATCGCCATCGAGGGCAACTGGTATTTCCCGCCGGAGAGCGTGAACGCCGATTTCCTCGAGAAGAGCGACACCCCTTACACCTGCCCGTGGAAGGGCGAGTGCCAGTACTTCGACGTGAAAGACGGCGACGCTGTGCTCCCCGACCGCGCCTGGAGCTATCCCACGCCGTACCCCACCGCGTTCGATCGCGTGGGCAAGGACTTCAGCAACTACGTGGCGTTCTGGAAAGAAGTCCAGGTCACCGACTGAACCCGGGATCGACTGAGTACGAACTACTCGTCCCACCCCTGAATCCCCCTCGCCTACGGTGATGGCGGGCGGCGCGTGTCCCCCCTACGCGCCGCCCACTCACCATCCCCGCGAGGAGTCCCCCCATGCCGTCCACCGCCCGTCGCGCCCTGTTCGCTCTCATGGTCGTCGGGATGGCGGCGAGCGAGATGCTCGCGACGGCTCCGGCGTCCGCACTCGAGCCGGCCCCGGGCGGCTTCGCGAGCTGGCACGAGGCGTCGCCGGCCACACCCGGTGGCCGCCCCCAGGCGATCGCCAGCGACGCCTCCGGCTTCCTCTGGTACGCCGACGGTCTCAACAACGAGCTCGTGCGAGTCGACCCCCTCACCGGCGCCCAGCGCCCGTTCTCATTGGGCACGACGTATAGCGGCGTCATCGACCTCACGATGGGCCGCGACGGAGACATCTGGTTCGGAGACACCGCCAACTCCGCCATCGGCCGTCTCGACCCCAGCACGGGGGCCGTGGATTCATTCCCCCTCGGCGCCCCCTTCGACTGGGCGTACTCCGTCGTCGCGGGTCCGGACGGCAACATCTGGTTCGGGGAGCCCAGTGCGGGAGGCCTTGGCAGCATCGCTCCTGATGGAACCATCTCGCGGGTGGCAGACCCGGACGGTGCGATCATCACCGACGTCGTCAGCGCACCCGACGGGCGACTCTGGTACACCCGCGCGGGGCTCACTTCGCTGGGCTCCTACGACCCCCGCACCGGAGCGTTCGACTCCGTCTCCCTCGGCCTCATCGACGTCTCGACGCTGACTCTCGCCCGCGATGGAACTCTCTGGGCGGGCGGGACG
>SCNI01000093.1 GCA_005502775.1 Microbacteriaceae bacterium 3FA27C10 | reverse complement strand
GTGGCGGCCTGGGCGGGTCGCGCGTCCGGTGCCCGGTCGGAATCCGCATCCGCTTGCGCTTCCGCGTCGGCGTCCGCATCCGTGACGCCCTCGCCGATCAGCAGGGCCACGGCGCGGCGGCCGAGCTCCGCGAAGTCCTGGCGCACGGTGGTGAGCGGCGGCCAGAAGTGCGCGGCCTCGGGGATGTCATCGAAACCCACCACGCTGATGTCACCCGGCACGTTCAACCCGGCGTCGTGGATGGCGTGGATGAGCCCGAGCGCCATCTGGTCGTTCGACGAGAAGATGGCCGTGAAGTCGCGCACCCGCAGCAGCTCACGGCCCGCGTAGTAGCCGAACTCCGAGGTCCAGTCGCCGAGGATCGGGGCCGTGGTGGGAACATCCTGGTCGCTCATCTCGCGCAGGAAGCCCTCCATCCGGGCCTCCGCCTCGATCCAGTCCTGCGGGCCGGCGAGGTGGTAGATGCCGCGATGGCCGAGTTCGATCAGGTGGCGGGTGGCCAGCCGGGCGCCCGTCATCTGGTCGACGGAGAGGGCGTGGTCGTTCATCCGGCCGGTCGACTGCAGCGTCACGAAGGGCAGGTCGAGCCGCATCTCGGCGAGCGTGTCGAACACCCTCACCTGCGGGGCGATCACCACGATGCCCTCGACCGCCTGGTCGAGCAGATGCGCGATCGCGCGGGCGATGGAGCGGGAGTCGTTGCCGTCGGCGTTGGCGGTGATGACGAGGTAGTCCTGCAGCACCGCGGCTTCTTCGATGGCCTGGATGCTCGACGCCGGCCCGTACTCCGAGCGGGAGGAGGTGAGCACGCCGATGGTGCGCGAGCGGCTGGTGACGAGCATCCGAGCCGCACGGTTGGGGCGGTACTGGAGCTGCTCCATCACCTCGAGCACGCGGCTCTTCGTCTCGTCGCGGATGCTCGCGTGGTTGTTGAGCACGCGTGACACCGTCTGGTGCGAGACGCCGGCCAGGCGGGCGACGTCGCGGATGCTCGGAGCCCGTGTGCGTCGCGCCGGAGGCGGAGGTTCTGTGGTCACGTCGTTGCTCGCAGGATGGCTCGTGTGCACGGTCACAACTGTGAGCGCATGTTCATTATGCACCCGGTGCTGTGAGTGCCCCGAGAGGCATGTGACAGTCACATCGAGCCACCGTCGCTCGCGCCGCGCGTGACTATTCCGCGACGAACTCCTGTCGCACAGCCCCACCGACGGCATCCGCGATGTACCGGAAGTCGTGGTCGCTGTTGAGCACGATCGCTTCGTTGACCTGCGCATAGGCGGCGATCAGGCAGTCGAAAGCGGCTGCGGCACGGATGCTGCCCGCCGACCACAGCGCCTGCTGGATGTCGAGCACGTCGGCCTCGTCGGGATGCACGGACGCCGCCAGCAAGGCCTCCATGTCGCTTCGCAGGCTGTTGTACTCCGCGAGGGAACGGGCCGAATGGCAGTACTCGAGCACTTGCGGAGGGCAGGTGATGATCAGATGCTGAGGCGACAACTCACGCAACCGAGCCGCGATGTTCCCGCTTCGGCCGGCCTTCCGCCAGATGCTGTTGTCGACCAGATAGGTGCTCACTGCCCGGAGGGTTGTGCACCGGACGGCGCGATCGTCGGCGCATCGATCTGGTCGTCGGTGAACCGGCGTGCGATGATCCGCTCCACCGCCCCGGGTTGGCTGCGCACGGCGATGAGGGTCTTCAGCGCCAGGTCGACGGTCTCCCTGTTGCTCGACGCGCCCGTGAGCTCTCGCGCCGTGCGCAGCTCCCCCGGGTCGATGTCGATCGACGTCACCACCATGAACGACCTCCTCTATATAGAGCAGTATATAGAACTGGGGGTGTCAGGCGGTGACGACCTCGGGCGAGCCGACGGCGCCGGCCGGCATCTCGGCGGCGAGGCGGTTGGCCTCCTCGATCAGGGTCGCCACGATCTCCGACTCGGGCACGGTCTTGATGACCTCGCCCTTGACGAAGATCTGGCCCTTCCCGTTGCCTGAGGCGACGCCGAGATCGGCCTCGCGCGCCTCCCCCGGGCCGTTCACGACACAGCCCATCACGGCCACGCGCAGCGGCACGGTCATGCCCTCGAGCCCGTCGGTCACGTCGTTCGCGAGCTTGTAGACGTCGACCTGCGCCCGCCCGCAGGAGGGGCACGACACGATCTCGAGCTTGCGCTCGCGGAGGTTCAGGGACTGCAGGATCTGCAGGCCCACCTTCACCTCCTGCGCCGGCGGCGCCGAGAGCGAGACGCGGATGGTGTCGCCGATGCCCTCGGCGAGAAGGATGCCGAACGCGGTGGCGCTCTTGATGGTGCCCTGGAACTCGGGGCCGGCCTCGGTGACCCCGAGGTGCAGGGGCCAGTCGCCGCGCTCGGCGAGCAGGCGGTAGGCCTTCACCATCACGATGGGGTCGTTGTGCTTCACCGAGATCTTGAAGTCGTGGAAGTCGTGCTCCTCGAACAGGCTCGCCTCCCACACGGCACTCTCCACGAGCGCCTCCGGGGTGGCCTTGCCGTACTTCGCGAGGATGCTCGGCTCGAGCGAGCCGGCGTTCACGCCGATGCGGATGCTGACGTCCGCCGCCTTGGCGGCAGCGGCGATCTTACCCACCTGATCGTCGAACTTGCGGATGTTGCCCGGGTTCACCCGAACCCCGGCGCAGCCGGCGTCGATGGCCGCGAACACGTAGTTCGGCTGGAAGTGGATGTCGGCGATCACCGGGATCTGCGACTTCTTCGCGATGATCGGCAGCGCTTCGGCGTCGTCGCGGGACGGCACCGCGACGCGCACGATGTCGCATCCGGATGCCGTCAACTCGGCGATCTGCTGCAGCGTCGCATTGATGTTCGGGGTGGGCGTGGTGGTCATCGACTGCACGCTGACCGGGGCGTCACCGCCCACGAGCACCTTGCCCACCTTGATCTGGCGGGACTTGCGCCGCGGAGCGAGGGTTTCGGGGGCCGATTTGGGCATTCCCAGATTGATTGCTGGCACGGGTTCAGTCTAGAACCGCTATCTGGATGCGCGGTCAGCGGCCTCAGCCGAAGATGTTGACCGGCTTCACGATGTCGGCGTAGACGAGCAGCGCCGTCATGCCGCCGAACAGGATGACCACCGCGAAGGTGAGCGGCATGAGCTTGGCCGCATCCACCGGCCCCGGGTCGCGGCGCCCGAACAGCTTCGCGAAGAATCGCCGGATGCCCTCCCACGCCGCCGAGACGACGTGCCCGCCGTCGAGCGGGGTGAGCGGCACCAGGTTGATGACGAACAGGGCGATGTTGAGCGAACCCAGGAGGCCGAGCAGGCTCGCGGCCTTCGCCGCCAGCGGGATGCTGTCGATCGAGGCGATCTCGCCCGCCACCCGGCCGACGCCCACCACGCTGATCGGGCCGTTGGGATCGCGCGGCGCCGAGCCGAACGCGGCCTGCGCCACGTCGTAGAGGCGCTGCGGCAGGTTCGCGACGAGGGCGACCGTGCTGCCGATGTTCTCGCCGATCATCGCAGGGACGGCCGTGATGGGCTGGGGCACGAGCTGCGTGGCGGCGCCGATGCCGACGAAGCCGACGTTCTCGGTCTGCTTCGTGCCGTCGGCATTCGTGACGACGTTCCCCTTGTCGTCGTAGACGTACCGCTGCGTCAGCAGGGGCGTGATGCTCAGCGTCACCTCGGCGCCGTCGCGTTCGACCACGAGCGGAAGGGTCTGGCCGGAGGACTGGCGGATGATGTCGGTCGACTGCGCCCAGCTCGTGATGGGGGTGCCGCCCAGGCTCACGAGCTTGTCGCCCGGCTGGAGCCCGGCGGCCGCTCCCGGAGAGGCCGGGTCGGTGGACTCGCACGTCGTCTGCGTGCTCGTGGCGGGAAGCACACAGGCAGAGACGCTGCCCACGGTGGTCGACACCTGGGCGGTGCCGAAGCCGACGAGCACGATCGAGAAGAACACGAAGGCGAGCACGAGGTTCATGAACGGGCCGCCGAGCATCACGATGATGCGCTGCCACACGGGTTTGCGGTAGAAGGCCCGGTCTTCGTCCTGGCCGATGGTGAGCTGGGACTGGGCCCGCGCATCCTGGACCATCGACTGGAAGAAACCCGTGCTGTTCGCTCTCGCCTTCTCGCCCTCTCGGCGCGGCGGGAACATGCCGATCATCGAGATGTAGCCGCCGAGGGGAACCGCTTTGAGGCCGTACTGGGTCTCGCCGCGCTGCCTCGAGAACACGGTGGGGCCGAAGCCGATCATGTACTGCGTGACCTTGATGCCGAACAGCTTGGCGGGCACGAGGTGCCCGACCTCGTGCAGGCCGATGGAGACGGCGACGCCCACACCGATGATGAGAACGCCGAGAATGAACTGAAGGACCGTATCCACACGAGGACACTACCCTGGGAGAAAAGGCGAGCGCTGATCGTTCGCTGAGCGAAGCGTGAGGAGATTCCGTGGCGGTTCGGCTGGTGGTCGGGGCGGGACACATCGGCGGGCAGCTGGCTTCGCGGCTCGCGGCGCGGGGCGACGAAGTACGGGTGGCGACCCGCTCGGGGACCGCCGTGGCCGGATGCGCATCGCTGCGCCTAGATGCCTCCGACCCGGCCGCGTTCACCGCGGCCGCGACGGATGTGGCGACCATCTTCCTGGTGACGAATCCGCCCTACTGGACCTGGCCGGTCGAGTGGCCGCCCATCTTCACGGCGGCGATCGAAGCGGCGCACGCGTCCGGAGCCCGCCTCGTGATCATGGGCAACCTCTACGCCTACGGCCCGACGCGCACCCCGATGACCGAGAGCTCGCCGCTGCTCACCACCGAGACGAAGGGGCTCGTGCGCAAGACGGGGTGGCTGCAGGCGGCGGAGGCCGCGGCGCGCGGTGAGATCCGGGTGAGCGAAGTGCGGGCGAGCGACTACTTCGGCCCGGGCGTCGGCGGCACGAACCACCTCGGCGCCGGTTTCTTCACGGCGTTGCGGCGCTCGCGCACGGCGAGGGTCGTGGGCTCGCCGGATGCGCGGCACAGCTGGAGCTACCTGCCCGACATCGTGACGACACTGGTGGCCGCCGGCGACGCCCCCGCCGGCACGGCCGCGGACGGCTCGGATGCGCCGGGCGCGCGGGTCTTCCTCGTGCCGTCCACCACGCGCACCTTCCGCGAGATCGCAGCGGAGACGAACGCCCTCTCGGGCACGCGCGGAAAGGTCGCCCCCTGGCCGCGCGGACTGCTGCGCCTCATCGGCGTGCTCTCACCGCTCATCCGCGAGGTGCGGGCGTCGAGCTACCAGTTCACCGACACCTTCGTGGTGGATTCGGCCGTGACCGAGCGCGAGCTCGGCATCCGGGCCACCCCGTGGGCCGAGGCCCTGCGCACGACCGCTCTCTCCTACCC
>SCNI01000092.1 GCA_005502775.1 Microbacteriaceae bacterium 3FA27C10 | reverse complement strand
TCGTGGCCTGTTCCGGCCTGTTGGTTGTGCGTAATCATTTACGGAGAGTTTGATCCTGGCTCAGGACGAACGCTGGCGGCGTGCTTAACACATGCAAGTCGAACGGTGAAGCAGAGCTTGCTCTGTGGATCAGTGGCGAACGGGTGAGTAACACGTGAGTAACCTGCCCTTGACTCTGGGATAAGCGTTGGAAACGACGTCTAATACCGGATACGACCCTCAACCGCATGGTTAGGGGGTGGAAAGATTTTTTGGTCAAGGATGGACTCGCGGCCTATCAGCTTGTTGGTGAGGTAATGGCTCACCAAGGCGACGACGGGTAGCCGGCCTGAGAGGGTGACCGGCCACACTGGGACTGAGACACGGCCCAGACTCCTACGGGAGGCAGCAGTGGGGAATATTGCACAATGGGCGCAAGCCTGATGCAGCAACGCCGCGTGAGGGATGACGGCCTTCGGGTTGTAAACCTCTTTTAGTAGGGAAGAAGCGAAAGTGACGGTACCTGCAGAAAAAGCACCGGCTAACTACGTGCCAGCAGCCGCGGTAATACGTAGGGTGCAAGCGTTGTCCGGAATTATTGGGCGTAAAGAGCTCGTAGGCGGTTTGTCGCGTCTGCTGTGAAAACTGGAGGCTCAACCTCCAGCCTGCAGTGGGTACGGGCAGACTAGAGTGCGGTAGGGGAGATTGGAATTCCTGGTGTAGCGGTGGAATGCGCAGATATCAGGAGGAACACCGATGGCGAAGGCAGATCTCTGGGCCGTAACTGACGCTGAGGAGCGAAAGCGTGGGGAGCGAACAGGATTAGATACCCTGGTAGTCCACGCCGTAAACGTTGGGAACTAGATGTGGGGACCATTCCACGGTCTCCGTGTCGCAGCTAACGCATTAAGTTCCCCGCCTGGGGAGTACGGCCGCAAGGCTAAAACTCAAAGGAATTGACGGGGGCCCGCACAAGCGGCGGAGCATGCGGATTAATTCGATGCAACGCGAAGAACCTTACCAAGGCTTGACATATACGAGAACGGGCCAGAAATGGTCAACTCTTTGGACACTCGTAAACAGGTGGTGCATGGTTGTCGTCAGCTCGTGTCGTGAGATGTTGGGTTAAGTCCCGCAACGAGCGCAACCCTCGTTCTATGTTGCCAGCACGTTATGGTGGGAACTCATAGGAGACTGCCGGGGTCAACTCGGAGGAAGGTGGGGATGACGTCAAATCATCATGCCCCTTATGTCTTGGGCTTCACGCATGCTACAATGGCCGGTACAAAGGGCTGCAATACCGTAAGGTGGAGCGAATCCCAAAAAGCCGGTCTCAGTTCGGATTGAGGTCTGCAACTCGACCTCATGAAGTCGGAGTCGCTAGTAATCGTGGATCAGCAACGCCACGGTGAATACGTTCCCGGGCCTTGTACACACCGCCCGTCAAGTCATGAAAGTCGGTAACACCCGAAGCCGGTGGCCCAACCTTTTGGAGGGAGCCGTCGAAGGTGGGATCGGTGATTAGGACTAAGTCGTAACAAGGTAGCCGTACCGGAAGGTGCGGCTGGATCACCTCCTTTCTAAGGAGCAACTGCCAAGCTTTGCTTGGACAGAGGCCAGATCAAGACGAATGTTCTTGCTGGTAGCTCATGGGTGGAACATAGACATTGATGCAGATTCAGCCGGCGTAGCGCTAGTACGACTCTTACTTGTAGGGGTTTGGAACGTGTTTCGTGGGGGAGGTCTGTGTATGCACGCTGTTGGGTCCTGAGGGACCGGATCCCCTGATCTTCGGGTCGGGGTGGACGAACCTCACGGACCCTTTCGTTGTTTCCCTTTATATTGAGGGTTTCGCGGAGGGTATCGCCCGTACTTTGAGAACTACACAGTGGACGCGAGCATCTTAGATTCAGGATTTCGATCCTGGATCACAAAGATCTAAACAACAACCCTTTGGGGTTGTGTAGATCATTGGTCAATTTTTCTAACGAAGAATCGATTCAAACTCATGTGATTTCAAGTTTCTAAGAGCAAACGGTGGATGCCTTGGCATCTGGAGCCGAAGAAGGACGTATAAATCTGCGATAAGCCTCGGGGAGCTGATAATAGAGCTTTGATCCGAGGATTTCCGAATGGGGAAACCCCGCCAGGCCCTTTGGGTGACCTGGTGACTCCCGCCTGAATATATAGGGCGGGTAGAGGGAACGTGGGGAAGTGAAACATCTCAGTACCCACAGGAAGAGAAAACAACAGTGATTCCGTTAGTAGTGGCGAGCGAACCCGGAAGAGGCTAAACCGATCATGTGTGATAGCCGGCAGGCGTTGCATGGTCGGGGTTGTGGGACTTTTCAGCAGTTACTGCCGTACTGCGAGCGTTACAACGCAATATAGACGAATGGTTTTGAAAGGCCAGTCATAGAGGGTGCCAACCCCGTAGTCGAAATGTTGCAATGGCGCGAAGAGTATCCCAAGTAGCACGGGGCCCGAGAAATCCCGTGTGAATCTGTCAGGACCACCTGATAAGCCTAAATACTCCCAGATGACCGATAGCGGACAAGTACCGTGAGGGAAAGGTGAAAAGTACCCCGGGAGGGGAGTGAAATAGTACCTGAAACCGTTTGCTTACAAACCGTTGGAGCACCCTTTGTTGGTGTGACAGCGTGCCTTTTGAAGAATGAGCCTGCGAGTTAGTGATATGTGGCGAGGTTAACCCGTGTGGGGCAGCCGTAGCGAAAGCGAGTCTTAATAGGGCGTTTTAGTCGCATGTTCTAGACCCGAAGCGAAGTGATCTATCCATGGCCAGGTTGAAGCGACGGTAAGACGTCGTGGAGGACCGAACCCACTTCAGTTGAAAATGGAGGGGATGAGCTGTGGATAGGGGTGAAAGGCCAATCAAACTTCGTGATAGCTGGTTCTCTCCGAAATGCATTTAGGTGCAGCGTTGCGTGTTTCTTGCCGGAGGTAGAGCTACTGGATAGCCGATGGGCCCCAAAAGGTTACTGACGTTAGCCAAACTCCGAATGCCGGTAAGTGAGAGCGCAGCAGTGAGACGGTGGGGGATAAGCTTCATCGTCGAGAGGGAAACAACCCAGACCACCGAATAAGGTCCCTAAGCGCGTGCTAAGTGGGAAAGGATGTGGAGTTGCACAGACAACCAGGAGGTTGGCTTAGAAGCAGCCACCCTTGAAAGAGTGCGTAATAGCTCACTGGTCAAGTGATTCCGCGCCGACAATGTAACGGGGCTCAAGCACGCCACCGAATTTGTGGCATTCATATTAGTGGCAGGCCTTCGTGGTCCAGCCGTGTGGATGGGTAGGAGAGCGTCGTGTGGCGAGTGAAGCGGCGGTGTAAACCAGCCGTGGACGCTACACGAGTGAGAATGCAGGCATGAGTAGCGAAAGACGGGTGAGAAACCCGTCCTCCGAAAGACCAAGGGTTCCAGGGCCAGGTTAATCCGCCCTGGGTAAGTCGGGACCTAAGGCGAGGCCGACAGGCGTAGTCGATGGACAACGGGTTGATATTCCCGTACTGACGAAAAACCGCCCAAGCTAATCCAGTAGTGCTAAGAGTCCTAACCCGGCTGATCGATCCCTTCGGGGGGAGACGGCCGGTCTAACGCTCGACCCCGTTCTGGTGCGGTTAGCGTATTAACAGGTGTGACGCAGGAAGGTAGCTGAGCCGGGCGATGGTTGTCCCGGTCTAAGGATGTAGGGCAGAAGATAGGCAAATCCGTCTTCTATATAGCCTGAGACCCGATGGGTAGTCCTCACGGACGAAATCAGTGATCCTATGCTGCCAAGAAAAGCATCGACGCGAGGTTTTAGTCACCCGTACCCCAAACCGACTCAGGTGGTCAGGTAGAGAATACTAAGGAGATCGAGAGAATCGTGGTTAAGGAACTCGGCAAAATGCCCCCGTAACTTCGGGAGAAGGGGGGCCTGAGGCGTGAAGGGATTTACTCCTGGAGCGTTTGATGGCCGCAGAGACCAGTGGGAAGCGACTGTTTACTAAAAACACAGGTCCGTGCCAAGTCGCAAGACGATGTATACGGACTGACGCCTGCCCGGTGCTGGAAGGTTAAGAGGAACGGTTAGCCGTAAGGCGAAGCTGAGAATTTAAGCCCCAGTAAACGGCGGTGGTAACTATAACCATCCTAAGGTAGCGAAATTCCTTGTCGGGTAAGTTCCGACCTGCACGAATGGCGTAACGACTTCCCAGCTGTCTCAACCGCGAACTCGGCGAAATTGCACTACGAGTAAAGATGCTCGTTACGCGCAGCAGGACGGAAAGACCCCGTGACCTTTACTACAGCTTGGTATTGGTGTTCGGTGTGGCTTGTGTAGGATAGGTGGGAGACGGTGAAGCTTGGACGCTAGTTCAGGTGGAGTCATTGTTGAAATACCACTCTGGTCACTCTGGATATCTAACTTCGAACCGTAATCCGGTTCAGGGACAGTGCCTGGTGGGTAGTTTAACTGGGGCGGTTGCCTCCTAAAAAGTAACGGAGGCGCCCAAAGGTTCCCTCAATCTGGTTGGCAATCAGATGGCGAGTGTAAGTGCACAAGGGAGCTTGACTGTGAGACTGACAAGTCGAGCAGGGACGAAAGTCGGGACTAGTGATCCGGCAGTGGCTTGTGGAAGCGCTGTCGCTCAACGGATAAAAGGTACCTCGGGGATAACAGGCTGATCTTGCCCAAGAGTCCATATCGACGGCATGGTTTGGCACCTCGATGTCGGCTCGTCGCATCCTGGGGCTGGAGTAGGTCCCAAGGGTTGGGCTGTTCGCCCATTAAAGCGGTACGCGAGCTGGGTTTAGAACGTCGTGAGACAGTTCGGTCCCTATCCGCTGCGCGCGTAGGAAATTTGAAAGGATCTGACCCTAGTACGAGAGGACCGGGTTGGACGAACCTCTGGTGTGTCAGTTGTTCCGCCAGGAGCACCGCTGATTAGCTACGTTCGGGATGGATAACCGCTGAAAGCATCTAAGCGGGAAGCCGGCCTTGAGATGAGATTTCCATCCCTTCGGGGGAGAGGCTCCCAGCTAGACTACTGGGTTGATAGGCAGGATGTGGAAGCGAGGACTAACGACTCGTGGAGCTGACCTGTACTAATAAGCCGATAACTTGATAATCACTACACCCAAACATGTTGTAAGGCTGGTTTGGGTGGTCCTGAGATTGCTTGCGTCCACTCTGTGGTTCTCGATGTACGGTCGAGAACCAAACAATCACGCTAACGCGTGGTTTGTTTGAAACTTCTAGATAAACATCTCTAGTGTTTCGGCGGCCATAGCGAGAGGGAAACGCCCGGTCACATTCCGAACCCGGAAGCTAAGACTCTCTGCGCCGATGGTACTGCAAGGGGGACCTTGTGGGAGAGTAGGACACCGCCGGACTTACTTT
>SCNI01000091.1 GCA_005502775.1 Microbacteriaceae bacterium 3FA27C10 | reverse complement strand
TGCCCGCCCCCGGTTCCGCCGCCCCCGCCGATCCGCGCGCCGGAGTCGACGTCAAAGCCCGCGGCGAGGGGCTCGTGCTGCGCGGCGACAACCTGGCGGTGCTGCCCGCGTTCGCCGACGCCTCCTTCACCGTGATCTACCTCGACCCGCCGTTCAACACCGGCCGGGCGCAGGCGCGCCGCTCCTCGACGGCGACGCGGGTGGTGCCGGATGCGCGCGGCGAGGCTGCCGCCGAGGCGGAGTCCCCCGCTCCCGTGCCCGGTCGCGTCACCGGCTTCCAGGGCCGCCAGTACGACCGCATCAAGGGCGACCTGCTGAGCTACGACGACCGCTTCGACGACTACTGGGGCTTCCTCGAGCCGCGCATCGTCGAGGCCTGGCGCCTGCTCGCCGACGACGGCACCCTCTACCTCCATCTCGACTACCGCGAGGCGCACTACGCGAAGGTGCTGCTCGACGCGCTCTTCGGGCGCGACTGCTTTCTCAACGAGATCATCTGGGCCTACGACTACGGAGCCAAGTCGAAGAACCGCTGGCCCACGAAGCACGACACGATCCTCGTCTACGTGAAGAGCCCGGCGGGCTACTACTTCGACTCCACGACCGTCGACCGCGAGCCCTACATGGCCCCGGGGCTGGTGACGCCCGAGAAGGCGGCCAGCGGCAAGCTGCCGACGGATGTCTGGTGGCACACGATCGTCTCGCCCACCGGCCGCGAGAAGACCGGCTACCCCACCCAGAAGCCCGAGGGCATCCTGCGGCGCATCGTGCAGGCATCCTCGCGCGAGGGCGACTGGGTGCTCGACTTCTTCGCCGGCAGCGGCACCACGGGCGCCGTGGCCGCGGGTCTCGGCCGCAACTTCGTGCTCGTCGACCAGAGCCCCGACGCCCTCGCCGTGATGCGCCGCCGCCTCCCGGCGGCCACCTTCCTCCCCTGACGGCCGATCGCATCCATCGACCAGTCGCATTGTGCCGCTAAGACGCCGCGATAGGGGCACAACGCGACTGGTCGATGGGGCGAGAGCGTGCGGGAGTGCGGGAGGGCGGCCTAGGCCGAGGCGCGCAGGATGAGGCGGGTGGGGATGAGGGTGCGGCGGGGGATCTCCTCGCCGGCGATGAGGCGCACCAGGAGCTCGGCCATGGTGGCGCCGAAGTCGACCGAGGGCTGGTGGATGGTGGTGAGCGGCGGCGTGAGGGTCGAGGCGAAGGTGTCGTCGTCGTAGCCGACCACGGCCACGTCGCCCGGCACCGAGAAGCCGCGGGCCTGGAGCAGCTGGATGGCGCCGGCCGCCATCTGGTCGTTCGCCACGAACACCGCGTCGATCGGCTCGCCGCGGGCGAGCAGCCGCTCCATCGCCTCCGCCCCCGAGCTCTGCGAGAAGTCGCCGATCTCCGTGAGCGACGCGTCGAGCCCGGCCGCTCGCACCGATTCACGCCAGCCCGCGAGCCGGTCGATGCCGGCCGGCATGTCCTGCCGCCCGGCGATGGTGGCCACGTGTCGCCGCCCGAGCGAGAGCAGGTGCTCGGTGGCGGTGCGGGCGCTGTGCACGTTGTCGACGTCGACGAAGTAGCTGTCGAAGGTCTCGGGGTTGATCGGGCGGCCGCCGAACACGATCGGCAGCTTCGAGCCGAGCCCCACGTAGGAGTGGTCTTCGGCGTGGTGCGACACCACGAGCGCCCCGTCGACGTTGCCGCCGAGGAGGTAGCGCCGGGTCTTCTGCGGCCGGGTCTCTGAGGCGATGAGCAGGTTGAGCGTGTAGTCGGTGTCGGAGAGCGCCCGGGCCACCCCGCGCACGACCGGCGCGAAGAAGGGATCGGCGAACACCGTGGAGGTCGACTCGGGCACGATCAGGGCGATCACGTCGGTGCGCCGGCTCGCGAGCGAGCGCGCCACCCGGTTCGGCACGTAGTTCAGGCGTGCGATGGCGTCGTTCACCACGGCTGTGACCTCGGCGGTCACCTTGGGCGAGCCGTTCACCACCCGCGAGACGGTGGCGCGGGACACTCCGGCCTCCGCGGCCACCATCTCGAGCGTGGGGGAGCGCGTCGCGTTCGTGTCGGTCGACATCGCTCTCACCTCCGGATGCTCGTGCGGGTCGGGCGGCGCGTGCCGCCGGCGGGGTGGCCGGGTGAAGCATCCGGCCACATCGCCTGGCCGTCGCTCACGCGCCGACCGTGGGCCTCAGGATACCGGCACCACGGCCCCGGCGATGACCTGGGCGTAGGCGAGCGCGCTGTCCTTCGGCGTGCGCTCGAGCGTGTCGTAGTCGACCCGCACGATGCCGAAGCGCTTGCCGTAGCCCCAGGCCCACTCGAAGTTGTCGAGCAGCGACCAGACGAAGTAGCCCCGCACATCCGCTCCCGCCTCGATGGCCGAGGAGACGGCGTCGATGTGGTCGAGGATGTACTTCGTGCGCAGCTCGTCGTGGATCGCGCCGTCGGGCGAGACCGTGTCGTCGTAGGCGGCGCCGTTCTCGGTGACGTAGAGCGGCGGCAGCGAGGGGTACTCGTGACCGAGGCGCACGAGCAGCGTGTGCAGCCCGGCCGGGTTGACCTCCCAGCCCATCGCGGTGCGCGGGAGGCCGCGCAGCGGGAAGGTGATGTACTCCGAGCCCACGAAGGGCGAGCTGAGCGGCCGTCCGGTGTCGACCAGGTGCGGGTCTTCGGCACCGTCGAGGGGATGCCCGCTGACGAGGTCGTCGTGGTAGTGGTTCACGCCGAGGAACTCGAGCGGCTGCGCGATGATCTCGAGGTCGCCCGGCAGCACCACCTCGTCGATGCCGAAGGCGGCGAGGTCTTCGCGCACGTCTTCGGGGTACTCGCCGCGGAGGATCGGGTCGAGGAAGATCGTGTTCTGCAGCCCGTCGAAACGCCGGGCGGCCTCGACGTCGACCGGGTCGGAGGGGTCGCGCGGGAGGGAGTTCGAGAGGTTCAGCGTGATGCCGAGGTTCTGCGCCCCGAGCTCGCGCAGTCGCTGCACGGCCAGGCCGTGCGCGAGGTGCTGGTGGTGCACGGCGGCGATCGCGGCGGCGGGCTCCTGCCGGCCGGGGGCGTGCACGCCGGCGGCGTAGCCGAGCAGCGACGAGCAGAAGGGCTCGTTGAAGGTGGTCCAGTGCTCCACCCGGTCGCCGAGCGCGTCGTACACGATCTCGGCGTAGTCGCGGAAGCGATAGGCGGTGTCGCGGTTCGCCCAGCCGCCCTTCTCCTCGAGGGCCTGCGGAAGGTCCCAGTGGTAGAGCGTGAGCCACGGCAGGATGCCCGCCCCCAGCAGCTCGTCGACGAGCCGCGAGTAGAAGTCGAGTCCGGCGGGGTTCACGTCGCGGTCGCCCGGCCGGATGCGCGCCCAGCTGGTGGAGAAGCGGTAGGCCTGCAGCCCGAGCTCCTTCATCAGCGCCACGTCTTCGGGCATGCGGTGGTAGTGGTCGACCGCCACGTCGAGGGTGTCTCCGTTCAGCACCGCGTGCGGCACTCGGGCGAAGGCATCCCAGATCGAGGCCTCCTTGCCGTCTTCGAACGCAGCGCCTTCGATCTGGGCGGCGGCGGTGGCTGAGCCCCAGAGGAAGCCGGGGGGGAATGAGCTGGTCATGGCTGTGTTACTGCTCCTTGAGTGGTGGTCGTGCAATGGTATGGGGTCGACCCCCGCGGGGTCACCCCTTGACGGCGCCCGCCATGATCCCCGACACCAGTTGCTTGCCGGCCAGCACGAACAGCAGCAGCAGAGGCAGGGTGGCGAGAACGGCGCCCGCGAGAACGATGGAGTAGTCGACGTACTTGGCCGACTGCAGCTGGCTGAGCGCCACCTGCAGCGTCGGGTTCTGCGGCACGACGAGCAGCGGCCAGAGGTAGTCGGTCCAGGCGGTCATGAAGGTGAAGAGGCCGAGGATGGCCATCGCCGGCCGGGCGGCCGGCACCCCGACGTGCCAGAACGTCGAGATCATGCTCGCCCCGTCGACACGTGCGGCCTCGATCAGCTCGTCGGGGATGACGTCGACGAGGTACTGCCGCATGAAGAACACGCCGAAGGCGGTGACGAGAGTCGGCACGATGACGGCGCCGAGCGAGCCGGTCCAGCCGAACTGCCGCATCAGCATGAACAGCGGGATGATGCCGAGCTGGGTGGGCACGGCGAGGGTCGCCACCACGAACACCAGCAGTCCCTCTTTGCCGCGGAACCGCAGCTTGGCGAAGGCGTACCCGGCGAGCGTGGAGAAGAACACCACCGAGGCCGTGATGACGCTGGACACCAGGATGCTGTTGCCGAGCGCCGTCCAGAACGGCACGGTGTCGATGACCTGCGCCACGTTGTCCCAGAACCGTCCGCCGGGCAGCAGCGACGGCCAGGTCTCGGTGAGGGCCTGACTGTCGCTCGAGCCCACCACGAACGACCACCAGAGCGGGAAGGCTCCGGCGAGGAAGACGGCGAGCAGTAGCCCGTAGGTGAGGAAGCCGGGCCGGCGGTCGATGCCGAGCGCGCGGCTGCGGCGGCGACGCGGGGCCGGAGCCGGGGCCGGAGCGGATGCGCGGGGCGCGCCCGCGGGTCGGGTGACGGTGGCGGTCATCGCTCGGTCTCCTTCTGGGTGGCACGGGCATCCGGAACCTCGTCGCGCGCATCCTGCACCCCAGGGGCCACGCCGGGCACGAAGCCGGAGGCGAGCTCCTGCTCGGCGCGCGAGCGGGCGAGCGCCCGGGCGCTCCTCTTCTTCACCACGCGCGCCTCGGTGGTGGCGATGCGCCGCGAGATCAAGAAATTGAGCACGCCGAAGGCGACGATGAGAAGGAACAGCAGCCACGCCACGGCCGAGGCCTTGCCGAAGCTCTGCCGGTTGAACGCGAGATCCCACAGGTAGAGCACGGTGGTCTGGTACTGCCGGTGCTGGCCGCCCGGCGTCGAGACGGTGGGGTCGAAGAGCTTGGGCTCGGTGAAGATCTGCAGGCCGCCGATGGTGGCGGTGATGATCACGAAGATCATGGTGGGCCGGATGCTCGGGAGCGTGATGGAGAAGAACCGGCGGAACGAGCCGGCCCCGTCGAGCGCCGCCGACTCGTGGATGTCGCGCGGCACGGCCTGCATCGCGGCGAGGAGGATGAGGGCGTTGTACCCCGTCCAGCGCCAGTTCACCATGGTGGCGATGGCGATGTGGGAGGGGAAGACGTCGGTCTTCCAGCCGACGGGGGCGAGGTTGACGGCCTCGAGCAGGTTGTTGATCAGGCCGTACTTCTCCGAGAACGCGCTCGAGAAGATCAGCGTCACGGCGACCGGGGTGACGACGTAGGGGATGAGCACACTCATGCGCCAGAACGTCTTGGCCCGCAGGTTCTGGTCGAGGATGGCGGCGATCGCCACGGCGGCCACGAGCTGCGGAACAGCGGAGAGGAAGAAGATGCTCACCGTGTTGAACAGCGAGTTCCAGAAGAAGGGGTCGGTGAGCTCGGCGGCGAAGTTGCCGAGGCCCACCCACTCGCCGGGGCCGGTGAGCAGGTTCCAGTTGTTGAGCGACACCACGAAGGTGTAGCCGAGGGGGAACAGGCCGACGAGACCGAAGAGGATGAAGAAGGGCGCCACGTAGGCGTAGGGGGAGTACTTGACGTCCCAGCGGCCGAGGCGGTGGCGCCAGGGCGCCTTGGGCGCCCGCGGGGGCGCATCCGGAGTCGGCGCGGTCACCGGCGGGGTGATGGTGGCGGTCATGCGGAGGTCTCCCGGGGAAGCTGAGATGGAGAGGGGGCGGGGCGGCGGATGCGCGGGGTGCGC
>SCNI01000090.1 GCA_005502775.1 Microbacteriaceae bacterium 3FA27C10 | reverse complement strand
GGGCGGTCGCCGGGGGATGCCGGAGTGCGGAGTGCGCGGCGATCCATTGCACCGCGCTCGACCAGCCGAAGGCCATCCCGACCCCGACGAGCGCCCACAGCGCGAAACCGCCGCCGACGGGCAGCGGCAGCGGGGTCACGAGCGTGGCGATGAACGGCAGCGTGGCGATGGTGCCGAGGCGCGACGCCCGCGGGCCGAACCGCCGCAGCCACACGAACGAGGCCAGCGCCACCACGAACAGCGCCTCGCCGAGAACGGGCACGCCCTGCCCGGCCAGTCCCACGAGGGCTGCCGCGGCCGTGGCCGCCGCCAGAACACCGAGGTCGACGGCCCGCTCGCGGGGGTTCGCCCCGAGGTCCCGCCGCGTCATCATCACCGCGACCACCACACTGAGCACGATCGCGTCGACGTCGACCGGTGCGAAGCGGGAGAGCTCCAGCATCGACCAGAAGGTGAGGAGGATCGCGATCATCGACGCCAGCGCGCCTCGAGCATGCCCGATCAGAGCAGGGCGGGCGGTCATGGCATCCCTCTCTCTCGCCTCAGCGGTCGAGGTCGTGCTCGAGCACGGCCATCGCGGCGCTGCGGCCGCCGAGGCCCGAGACCGCACCACCACGCTGCGAGCCCGAGCCGCACAGCAGGATGCGCGGGTGGGCCGTCGCGACGCCCCAGCGTTCCGCCGGCGTGCCGCGCGGGGCGTCGTCCTCGAGGAACGGCCAGGTCAGCGGCCCGTGGAAGATGTTGCCGCCCGGCATGCCGAGAGTGTGCTCGAGGTCTGCGGTGGTCTTGGTCTCGATGCACGGCCGGCCCTGCGCATCCGTCGTCAGCAGAGGCTCGATCGGCTCGGCCAGCACGCTGTTCAGCGAGTCGAGCACGGCGCGCTCGAGCGTGGGGGCGTCGAGCCCGAGGCGGTGCGGGGTGTGCAGGCCGAACACGGTGAGCGTCTGCACGCCGCGCTCGCGGAGCTCGGGCGACAGGATGCTCGGGTCGGTGAGCGAGTGGCAGTAGATCTCCGCGGGCAGCGGGCTCGGCAGGCGGCCGCTCTCGGCTTCGGTCACGCCGTGCTCGAGCTGGGAGTAGAGCTCGTTGATGTGGAAGGTGCCGCCGAACGCGGCCTCGGGCGGCACCGTCGAGTCGCGCAGCCTCGGCAGCCGATCGAGCAGCAGGTTCACCTTCACCTGGGCCCCCTCCGGCTCGCTCCCGCCGCTGCGCGGCTCGAAACGACGGAGATCTCCCGCGACACTCCGCTCCGTGAACCGTCGTATCGATGCTTCGCCTGAATTCTCCGTCGTCTCTGCGGTGGCGGGGGCGTGCCCAGCGGCAAGGAGGGTGTCGAGAACGGCCGGGGCGACGTTCGCGAGCACGCGCAGGCCGTGCACGGAGCGGGGTGCGGCGCTCCCCATGCCGCTCGGGGCATACGACACCATGCCGTCCGCGGTGACCGCGGTGACCTCGGCGCCGGTGCGGATCATGACGCCCGCTTCCCGCGCGACCCGCAGTAGCTCTCCGGTGACGGCGCCCATGCCGCCCACCGGAACGTCCCAGTCGCCCGTGCCGCCGCCGATCACGTGGTAGAGGAAGCAGACGTTCTGGCGCAGACCGGGGTCGTGAGCGGATGCGAAGGTGCCGATGAGCGCATCCGTCGCCACCACGCCGCGCACCAGGTCGCTCGCGAAGCGGTGCTCGATGGTCTCGCCGATCGGGCGCTCGATGAACGCACTCCAGAGCTCGTCGTCGTCGAGAAGGGCGCGGGCCTCGCTGCGAGTGGGGAGCGGCTCCGTGAGCGTGGGCCAGAAGGCGGTGGCGAGGCGAGCGAGGTCGGCCGAGAACTCCTCGAACGCGGTGGCGTCGGCACCCGCACCGACGGAGGCGAAGGAGGCGCGGGTCGCGTCGGGGTCGTCGTTGTCGATGAGCAGACCCCGTTCGCTGCCCGGGAGCGGGGTATAGGAGGAGTAGCGGCGGCGCAGCAGCCGAAGGTCCAGGCCCAGCTCCTCGACCACGGCGGCCGGCAGAAGGCTCACCAGATAGGAGTAGCGGGAGAGGCGCGCATCCATTCCCTCGAAGGCATACGAGGAGACGGCGGCTCCGCCGGCCTCGTCGAGCCGCTCCAGAACGCACACGCTGCGCCCGGCGAGGGCGAGGTAGCACGCGGCCACGAGACCGTTGTGTCCTCCACCGATCACCACGATGTCGAAGTTCTCCACAGCGAGCATGCCTTGAGCCTAATGCGGGGGCCGACGACCTATCCTCGAAGGATGGCTGACCAGACCGACCCGGCTACCCCTGCCGCCTCCACCGAGCTCGCTCAGGAGGCGGTCGCGCTCGCGCGTCGCTGGCTCGACGAGAGCGCCCACGCGCCGGTCGATCCCTCGGCCGCGCGCCTCGCGGGCGTTCTGAAAGACCCCGACGGCCTGGCCTTCACCGTCGGCTTCGTCGACGGTGTCGCCCGCCCCGAAGACCTGCGGGTCGCGGGCAAGAACCTCGCGAAGCTCGCCAAGCGGGTTCCGCGATTCCTGCCGTGGTACCTCCGGGCGGCGGTCTCGCTCGGCGGGGCGTTCGCCGAGGTGGTGCCCGGCGCCGTGGTGCCCATCGCCCGGCGGGTGCTGCGCTCGATGGTCGGCCACCTCATCGTCGACGCCCGGCCCGCGAAGTTCGCCCAGGCGGTCGAGACGCTGCGCTCCGACGGAGTGCGCCTCAACATCAACCTGCTCGGCGAGGCCGTGCTCGGCGACCGCGAGGCCGCCAAGCGCCTCGCGGGCACCATGGCGCTGCTCGAGCGGCCCGACGTCGACTACGTGTCGGTCAAGGTCTCGTCGGTGGCGAGCGGGCTCTCGATGTGGGCCTTCGACGAGACGGTCGAGCGGGTGGCGCAGGGCCTGCTGCCGCTCTACCGCATCGCCGCCCGGCAGGGTCTCGTCGGTCCGCGCCCCGGCGCCGGCGGCGTCGCTCCGGCCCGCAAGTTCGTGAACCTCGACATGGAGGAGTACCGCGACCTCGACCTCACGATCGCGGTGTTCCAGCGCGTGCTCGACGAGCCGGAACTCCTCGATTTCGAAGCGGGCATCGTGCTCCAGGCCTACCTGCCCGACGCCCTCGGCGCCCTCCAGCGCCTGCACGCCTGGGCGGCCGAGCGCCGGTCCCGCGGCGGCGCGCCCGTCAAGGTGCGCGTGGTCAAGGGCGCGAACCTCGCCATGGAGCACGTCGACTCGGCGCTGCACGACTGGCCGCTCGCCACCTATTCCTCGAAGCAGGACACCGACACGAACTACAAGAGGGTGCTCGACTGGGCGCTGCGCCCCGAGCACGTCGACGCGGTGCGCATCGGCGTCGCCGGGCACAACCTGTTCGACGTGGCGTGGTCGTGGCTGCTCGCCTCGCAGCGCGGGGTCGCGGCATCCGTCGACTTCGAGATGCTGCTCGGCATGGCCACGGCGCAGGCGGATGCGGTGCGCAAGACCGTGGGTCAGCTTCTGCTCTACACGCCCGTGGTCGCGCCCGCGGAGTTCGACGTGGCCATCGGCTACCTCGTGCGCCGGCTCGAGGAGAATTCGTCCGACGCGAACTTCATGTCGTCGGTGTTCGACCTCGCGTCGAGCCAGGCGGCTTTCGCGAAGGAGCGCGACCGCTTCCTCGCCTCCCTGGCCGAGCTCGAGCCGGTGGTCTCCGAACCGCCGCTGCCCAACCGCCGGCAAGACCGCCTGCACGGCGACATCGAGCCGGCGCCCGTGGAGTTCGCGAACACGCCCGACACCGACCCGTCGCTGCTGGCCAACCGGGTGTGGGGGGCGCGCATCCTGAGCCGGGTGCCCGAGTCGACGCTCGGCGTGCCCGCCATCGAAGCGGCGCGGGTGACGGATGCGGCGCTGCTCGAACAGATCATCGCCGGTGCGGCCGCAGCCGGGCGTTCGTGGGGCGCGCGAGCCGCCTCCGAGCGCGCGGGCTACGTGCGCCGCGCCGGATATGCGCTCGAGGCCAACCGCGACCGCCTGATCGAGGTGATGGCCTCCGAGACCGGTAAGACCATCGCGCAGGCCGACCCCGAGGTCAGCGAGGCCATCGATTTCGCGCACTTCTACGCGCACACGGCGATCGAGCTCGACGCCGTCGACGGCGCGGTCTTCGAGCCCTCGGCGCTCACGGTCGTGGCGCCGCCGTGGAACTTCCCTGTCGCCATTCCGGCGGGGGGCGTGCTCGCCGCGCTGGCCGCGGGCAGTGCCGTCATCATCAAGCCCGCACCGCAGGCGAAGCGCTCCGCCGCGGTCATGGTCGAGGCCCTGTGGGAGTCGGGAGTGCCGCGCGAGGTGCTGAAGCTCGTCGACGTCGAGGAGGGCGAGCTCGGTCGGCGACTGATGTCGGATGCGCGGGTCGACCGGCTCATCCTCACCGGCGCCTACGACACCGCGGCCCTGTTCCGCTCCTGGCGTCCCGAGCTGCCGCTGCTCGCGGAGACGAGCGGCAAGAACGCCATCGTCGTGACGCCGAGCGCCGACCTCGACCTCGCGGTGGCCGACATCGTCTCCAGCGCCTTCGGGCACGCCGGCCAGAAGTGCTCGGCCGCGAGCCTCGTGATCGTGGTGGGCTCGGTGGGGCAGTCGAAGCGGTTCTCGCGGCAGCTCGTCGACGCCGTGACCTCGCTGCGCGTGGGCTACCCGAGCGACCCCACCGTGCAGATGGGTCCGCTGATCGAGCCGGCGGCGGGCAAGCTCGCCGACGCGCTCACCACGCTCGGAGTCGGGGAGCGCTGGCTCGTCGAACCGCGGCCGCTCGACGACACGGGCCGCCTCTGGTCGCCGGGCGTGCGCGACGGGGTTCTGCCGGGAACGCCGTTCCACCTCACCGAGTACTTCGGACCGGTGCTCGGCATCATGCAGGCGCCCACTCTCGAGGCGGCCCTCGAGCTGCAGAACGCAGTGCCCTACGGGCTGACCGCCGGGCTGCACTCGCTCGACCCGGCCGAGATCGAGCAGTGGCTCGCCGGCGTCGAGGCCGGAAACGTCTACATCAACCGCGGCATCACGGGCGCCATCGTGCGCCGGCAGCCGTTCGGCGGCTGGAAGAAGTCGTCGGTGGGCGCGGGAGCCAAGGCGGGGGGCCCGAACTACCTGGTGCATCTGGGCGGCTGGCGCAACGAGCCCGGCTCGCCGAGCGAGGGGCTCAGTCTCGCCGGCCTCGAGCCACGCGTCGCCCAACTGCTCGAGACGGCCACGGCCGGGCTCGAGTGGAGCGACTTCGACATCGCCCGCCGCGGGGCGAAGAGTGATCAGGCGGCGTGGACCGAGATCTTCGCGGCGCGCGACGTGTCGGCGCTGGGCGTGGAGATCGACGTGCTGCGCTACCTGCCGGTTCCGGTCACGATCCGCCTGTCAGAAGGGCGCCCCCTGCACGAACTGGTGCGGGTGCTGGCCGCGGCCACCCTCGCGCGCTCGACCGTGGTCGTGAGTTCGGCGGCCAAGCTGCCCCGCCCGCTCCGGGCGCTGCTCAAGGAGCGCGGGGTGCGCGTCACCGTCGAGAACGACGCCGCCTGGCTCGCCCGGGCGCCGCAGCTGCTCGGGCTCGTGCACCGCATCCGCCTGATCGGTGGCGACGCGGCGGCACTCGCTCGCGCACTCGGCGGTTCGCCCGACGTCGCGATCTACGCCGACGAGGTCACGCGCGCCGGCCGCATCGAACTGCTCCCGTTCCTCGTGGAACAGGCCGTCAGCCTCACCAACCACCGCTTCGGCAACCCGAGCGTGCTGATGGACGGCCTGTTCGACTGAGAACGCCTCCGCCCACCGCGGGGGGGGGGGGAGGGGGTCAGACGCCCGGCTGGCGAAGGGCCGCCTCGACCAGGGCA
>SCNI01000008.1 GCA_005502775.1 Microbacteriaceae bacterium 3FA27C10 | reverse complement strand
ATCGAGTTCGCCGTCTTGTCGAAGGCGGGCGGGCTCGCGGCGGCGCCCCCGGCCGCGAGCCCGCCCGCCTTCGACAAGACGGCGAACTCGATCGACGACCCGACGAGCCCGTGGGTGGTCGTGAACAAGCTCCGCCCGCTGGCCGACGGGGCCGACTACGTTCCGCCGGATCTCGTCGACCTGCCGGCCGACATGCCGAACCCCAACGGCTACCAGATGCGGGCCGATGCGGCGGCCTCGCTCGAGGAGATGTTCCACGCGGCGCTCAGCGAGATCGGCGTGCAGCTCGTGGCGCAGAGCGGCTACCGCTCCTACAGCGTGCAGGTGCGCGCCTACGACTACTACGTGAACAGCCTCGGTGTCGCCGGAGCCGACCTCACCTCGGCCCGGCCGGGGTACAGCGAGCACCAGACCGGCATGGCCATGGACATCCTCGACACGGTGTCCGGATGCTCCACCGACGGCCGCTGCTTCGCCGGCACGGCCGCGGGGGAGTGGCTCGCGGCCAACGCCTACCGTTTCGGCTGGATCCTGCGCTACCCCGACGGCGGCACCCCGATCACCGGCTACGAGTTCGAGCCCTGGCACTACCGCTGGGTGGGCGTGCCCCTCGCGACCGAGATGCACGACACCGGGGTGAGCACGCTCGAGGAGTTCTTCGGGTTGCCGGCCGCACCCGGCTACGCCGGCTGAGGCCCCGCGTCGCCCGACGCCGCAGCGGCAGACCGGGGCGCGCCATGGGTCAGATGAGCGTGATGTCGGCCTTGTCCGCCCACCTCGCGACGAGGTCGAAGCCCATACCTGCGTCCAGGGCGAGCGACGCGGGATCGCCCGCGACATCACGAGTGCCGACCCGGGTGCCGAAGAGGAGAATCGCTGGGCATCGATCGTTCTGACGAGAGATCCAGTACAGGCCGTCGAGCGACGGATTGTCGTTGTGGATCGCCTCGGCCCACTGGCGTGTCGTGTCGTACTCCGTCGATTCGGAGTCGATCAGCCGCACCCGGTCGGTGCCGAGGCTGGGCAGCCCCTCCATCGTCAGGTCGGCAAGAACCACCTCGCGAGCGAGAGTGATCCTCGTGAGGACCCGCCCTTTGAGTCGAGCCGCATGCACGTATCGAGGAGTTGCACGGGGTGCATCGTGGAAGACGCTTTCAAACAGGGCGCCCTGCCGATTGCCACCCGCATACAGCACGGGCACGGCCTGAGAGTCGACGTCATTGACGATCGGTGCGAAGCGAGTCGGGTTGATCCCTGCTCCGACGCCGTCGAAGAACGCCGTCGCTGATCTCCGAGCGTCGTGTACGCGCCAGAACGCCGCCCCGGCAGAGACGCGTTCGACGGCGCGCACAGTCAAGGGGCGAGCGGGCGGAGCTGACACTCAGAGGATCTCGTTGGCAGCGCGCACGGCTGCGGTGACGATGGTGTCGGACTCCTGCTCGAGCAGATCGGCCGGGCGCGCCCCACCGAGCCAGCTGTTGGGCGCGCTGAACCAGAGCGCGACAGACCACCCGGTGGCCTTTCCGCCGAATGCCTGAAGCACGTCGCTGATCACCGGACGAGGTACGCCATCCTGGAACTGGAGCGCTGGATAGAGTTCGCCGCGCGCCGTCTTCACCGAGAAGATCCGGCCTCCACTCACCCAGCGCGAGGCCGTGGAAGAGGGGTTGCGTGCTTCGGAGCCTGCGTACTCGGCGACCTCCCGTGACGTGAGCAGCCCGAACTCCTCGGCGAATTCGCGACGCGCTCGGGCGGCCCGTTGGAGTTGCGCTCGGATCGCGCCGCCCGGAACCGGTCGTGTCCCGCCCTCCAGTGTTGCTTCATCGAGATAGCCCTGCAGAGTCGACAGAGCCTCATCGTGAACGTCGACCGGATGATCGGATGCGCGGGGGCGGCCGCGAGGCGCAGGAACCTTCCGGGTTCCGATGACGAGTCGACGCGAACCGGAGGGAAGGTTCAAGCTCTGGAGCGTGAGCTCATTCGACTGGCGCCACAGCTTGCTCGACACGACCCGCGCAGCCAGCTCGACGTCACCCACCAGCATTCCCGCCATGGCGAGATCGCCCTCTGGAGCAGCACCGCGATGCTGGATCAGGTTGCGAATCGTGCGTTCGACGGGCGCTGCGATCGTGCGAGCAAGGTCCACGGGCCCACCGTCGAACACGCGCGCAACAGCTCGAGCGACCTCCGTCTTGTTCGGGTGTGCTGTGGTTTGGTATCCGACCAGCGAAATCGTCTTCCGTCGACGGCCCTTGGCCGTCACTCGCGATCTACTGCTCCCGCTTGTTCCGTGCGTGGGGTGAAAGCGGTTCAAGGAATTCCTCTCGACGTGAGTGCCCAGAGACTAGCACGGACCTCACTCATCTCACTGGATTCACTATCCTTACTTTCCTTCCGTGGCGGCGGCGATCAACGGGCCGAGGCGCAGCGGCATCACCTCGGTGAGCGAGATCGCCGTGTTGGTGCGGGTGACGCCCTCGACGGAGAGCATCCTGGCTGTGATTCGCCGTAGCTCCTCGGTGCTGCGGGCCAGAACCTTCACGAGCAGGTCGGCCTCCCCGGTGGTGGAGTGCATCTCGACCACCTCGGGGATGGCGGCGATGCCCTGCTCCGCCAGGTGGCTCGTGGTCTGGCTGAGCGCGATCGAGACGAAGGCCACGAGCGTGTACCCGAGCGCATCCGGATCGAGGCGGCGGCTCGGCTCGCGCAGCGCGCCCGAACGGGCCAGGCGTTGCAGCCGTGCGTGCACCGTGTTGCGGGCGATGCCGAGCGCGCGCGAGAGGGAGAGCGCGGTCGCGTCGGGTTCCGCGTCGAGGGCGAGCAGGAGGCGGGCGTCGAGCGGGTCGAGGAGATCCATGGTGCGCATTTTGTCATGAAAGACGTGCACACTGCACCAGAATGCGCAGTAGAGAGATACTCTGTTGCGCACGCGTGCCGGCTCGCCGAAGATCGGGGAGTGACCGACAGCCTGAATCCGACCCTGCCGACGGCCCCGCGCCTGCGCGCCACGGTCGCGGCCCTGCCCGGCTACGGCTCGGGCCGCCCCGCACCGGGCGCCCGCGGAGCTGAGCACGCCGTGGGCCTCGCCTCGAACGAGAGCCACTTCGACCCGCTGCCCTCGGTGCTCGACGCCGTCACGCAGGTGGCCGCCCGACTGAACCGCTACCCCGACTTCGCCTCGCTCGAGCTGCGCTCGGCGATCGCCCGCCACCACGGCGTGAGCGCCGAGGAGGTGGCGGTTGGCACGGGCAGCGTCGCCGTGCTGCAGCAGATCGTGCAGGCGGTCTGCGATGCCGGCGACGAAGCCGTGTTCGCCTGGCGTTCCTTCGAGGCGTACCCGATCGTGGTCGCGCTCGCCGGAGCGACGGCCGTTCCGGTGGCGCTCCGGGCCGACGAGGGGCACGACCTCGACGCGATGGCGGCGGCGGTCACCGAGCACACCCGCCTCGTACTGCTGTGCTCGCCCAACAACCCCACCGGAGTCTCGATCGGCCAGGCGGAGCTCGAGCGCTTCCTCGAGCGGGTGCCCGCCGGCGTGCTCGTGGTACTCGACGAGGCCTACACCGACTACGACGTCGACGCGGCGGGGCGGCCGGCGGTCGATTCCCTCGCGCTGTACCGCGCGCATCCGAACCTCTGCCTGCTGCGCACCTTCTCGAAGGCGCACGGTCTCGCCGGCCTGCGGGTCGGATATGCGGTCGCCGCTCCCGCGATCGCCGAGGGGCTGCGGCGCGCCGCGATCCCGTTCGGCGTGAGCGCGATGGCCGAGCACGCCGCCGTCGCCTCGCTCGCGGCCGCCGGGGAGCTGCGGGAGCGGGTGGCGGCGACGGTGAGCGAGCGCACCCGGGTGCTCGAGGGCATCCGCGCCCGCGGCTGGGTGTCGCCGCCGAGCGGCACGAACTTCGTCTGGCTGCCGGCGGGCGACCGGATGCGCGAACGGCTGATCGCCGCCTTCGCCGAGGAGGGCCTGCTGGTGCGCGGCTATCCGGGTGACGGGGTGCGCATCACGCTCGCCGACCCCGCCACGAACGACCGCATCCTCGCCGTGCTGGCCGCGCCGGGACTTCGGGCATGAGCGCCCCGACGCTGGGTGGCGCGGAGACACCGGCGCTGCCCCGGGCGCCGCGGCACAGTCTCGTCGAAGACGTGCTCGCCATCCTCGCCGGAACGATCACGACCTCGCTCGGCCTCTTCCTGCTGAACACGGCCGGGGCGGTGACCGGGGGCACGGCCGGGCTCTCACTGCTCGTGAGCTACGCCTCCACGCTGCCGTTCGGGGTGCTGTTCTTCGGCGTGAACCTGCCGTTCTTCGTGCTCGCGCTGTGGAAGAAGGGGCTCGCGTTCACGGTGCGCACCGTGGTCGCCGTTGGGCTGATCTCGGTGTTCTCGGGGCTCATGCCCGGCGTGCTCGCCGTCGGCCGCCTCGACCCGGTGTACGGCGTGCTCGTGGGCAACCTGCTGGCCGGTGTGGGTATGCTCATCCTCTTCCGCCACGGATCGAGCCTCGGCGGGTTCAACATCCTGGCCCTCGTGCTGCAGGAGCGGCTCGGCTGGCGCGCCGGCTACGTGCAGATGGTGCTCGACGTGGCGGTGGTGCTCGCCTCCCTCGCCGTGGTGCCGCCCCTTGTGGTGTTGCTCTCGGCGGCCGGCGCCGTGGTGCTGAACCTCGTGCTGGCGCTCAACCACCGGCCCGGGCGATACCGGGCCGACGGGTGAGTGCCGGCGCCGGCCGCTCCCGCGGCCCCGGCTCGACAAGCTCGATCGTCACCTCGTCGACGTCGAGGTGGCCACCGTCACCGTCACCGTCACCGCCGGCGGCGTCTGCGACGGCGAAGGGCCCCACCCAGGCACCCACGAAGCCGTGGGCCGGATCGGGAACGAGGCTCTCGAGCTGGGCGGTGGCGAGCTCCAGGCCGTCGATGGTCGCGCGCGCGTCGAGGCCACGGAGCTCGATCCGGAGCTCGGCGCGAGGCCCGCGCCCGGGCTGCTCGCCGATCGTGCGGCTCCGGCCCCGCGCCGTGATCACGCAGCGCGCCGTGCCGTCGTGACCGATGCTCAGTTCGAGCTGCGCCTGCTCGCTCGTGCGCAGCAGCAGGCCGCCGCGCAGCGGGACGGCGGCGCCGCTCAGCTCGACGACAGCGCTGATGTCGGCGTGCTCCGCGGGAAGTCGTCGGCCGAGGAACGACTGGGCGCCCGGCGTGGTCGGTTCGGCGCCCGCGCGCAGCCGCACGTGGCCCGCCCGCGCGGTCAGGTCGGCGAAGGTGGCGGGCTGGCGGCCGACGCCGTTCCAGGCGAGGTCGAGTCGGGGCCCGTCGAACCCGTCATGGAACCGCGTGGGCTGCGGAGCCTGGTCGGCCACCCCGTCGACGTCGACGGCGGCGAGCACACGGCCGTGACCCGGTGCGAACACGGGGCGACGGTTCTCCCAGCCGACGGGCACGAGACACGTCTGCCGCCCGAGCAGCCCGTCGACGCCGTCGGTGCTCCGGGTCGCGAGCACCGTCGCCCAGGTGCGGCCGCCGGTGTCGTCGACGAGATCGGCGTGCCCGACGGCGGCGATCGGCGCGCTGCGCCCGAGGTCGCGATGGCTGAGCCGTGGGTTGCCGGGGTCGCCGAGGTACGGTCCGCCGATCTCGTCCGCGTAGGCCACGCAGACCGCGTGCTCGAGGGAGGTTCCCCCCTCGGCGGCCACGAGCATCCAGCCGCCTCCCGGCCGGGGGAAGAGGTGAGGGCCCTCGGCCCAGACGGCACCGAGCAGCGCTCCGCTCCAGATGGCGACCGGCTCCGAGAGCGGCTGAAGGCTCTGCGGATCGAGGCCGACGAGCCACACCTCGGTCTGCCCCGGCCACTGCGGGCGCGCGGCGAGCCGGGTTCCGGTGAGCCAGACGCGGTCGCCGTCGAAGGTGAGTGACGGGTCGATGCCGCCGAGGCCGTCGATCCAGACCGGGTCGGACCACGGACCCGCCGCATCCGTCGCCGTCACCACGAAGTGGCCGGTGCGCCCGGCCCAGCTGCCGTCGTCGGGACCCACGACGGTGCACACCACGAAGAACCGTCCGTCGTGATGCCGGATGGTCGGGGCGAAGAGCCCCGAGGACGAGGGGATGCCCGCGAGCTCGAGCTGACCGGGCCGGTGGATGGCGTGGCCGAGCGGTGTCCAGTCGACGAGGTTGCGCGAGACGTGCACCGGCAGGCCCGGCAGGTACTCGAAGGTGGAGGTCACGAGGTAGAACTCCTCGCCCACGCGGCACACGCTCGGGTCGGGGTGGCAGCCGGGCAGGATCGGGTTGAGGTAACGGCCCACGGGGGCTCCCTTCAGGTGGTGCGGCGCCCCGCTCAGCGCGGCGGGTTCCTCGGCGGTGAGGTCGTGGCCCGGGTGACGAGCCGGGTGGGCATGAGCACGTGGGTGGTGGGCAGCTCCTCTCCGGCGAGCAGCGCGGTGAGCATCCTCGCGGCGGTCTGCCCGATGCTCTGCATCGGCTGGCGCACCGTGGTGAGCGGGAGGGTGAGGCGGGATGCCTCGGGCACGTCGTCGAAGCCCACCACCGAGAGGTCGCCCGGCACCTCGAGCTCGAGCCCGCGGGCGACGTCGATGATCGCGATGGCGGAGAGGTCGTTGGCGGCGAACACCGCGGTGGGCCGGTCCTGCTGGGTGAGGAGGCTCTGCGCGGCGGCGCGGGCGGTGTCGGCGTCGTAGAAGCCCACGCGCACGAGGCCCGGGTCGAAGGCGATGCCCGCGGCCGAGAGGGCGTCACGGTAGCCCGCATCGCGGAGCCGTGACGACTTCAGGTCGGGGCGGCCCGCCACGAACGCGATGCGGCGGTGCCCGAGCCCGATCAGGTAGTCGGTGGCCTCGCGGGCGCCGCCCCGGCTGTCCGATTCGACGGTGGGCAGGTCGGCGCGGCCGGTGTGGGGGTCGACGGCAACGATCGGAACGTCAGCGGACACGTTGACGACGGTCGGGGTCACGATGATGGCGCCGTCGATGAGGGTTCCGCTCAGTCTGCTGAGCGAGCGCCGCTCCCAGCCCTCGCCGTCGCCCTGACGGGAGCCGCTGTAGGCGAGGAGGTCGTAGCGGGAGTCGCGGAGGCCGGTGCTCACGCCCTTGAGGATCTCGGCGCTGAACGGCTCGAAGTCGGCCACCAGCACCCCGATCACGCTCGTGCGACGCGATCGCATGCTGCTCGCCACGAGGCTGGACTCGTAGCCGAGTTCCGCCACCACCTCGAGCACGCGCACGGCGGTGTCGGGCGCCACGCCGTAGCGGCCGTTCACCGCTTTCGACACCGTCGCCACGGAGACGCCCGCCGCCGTGGCGACGTCGTGGATCGTCGCCCGCGCCATCATGCGCCGAATTCTATGCCCTTGGAAAATGATTTCGAAAACGTTTGACGAGCTTCCGGCCGATTGCGACACTGATGACGCCTGAGCGGCGGGAGAGACCGGAGACGGCAATCCTCTGGAACCGCTCCGGGCGCAAGAACCCACCACCATGCACCAGCACCGCATCCGCGGAACGACGGATGCGCCTCAATGAAGAGAGCAGGTTCACCTCACATGCGACGCACCAAGATACTGGCGGGATCGACCGCGATCCTCCTCAGCGCCCTCGCCCTCAGCGGCTGTGCCGCCGGCGGCAGCAGCAGTTCGACGGGAGACACGGTCACCCTGACGTTCTGGCACAACTCCACCACCGGCGCCGGCAAGCAGTACTGGGTCGACACCGCCGCCGCGTTCGAGGCCGAGCACCCGAACGTGAAGATCGAGATCCAGGCCGTGCAGAACGAGGAGATGGACGGCAAGCTCCAGACCGCGCTGAACTCCGGCGACGCCCCCGACATCTTCATGGCCCGCGGCGGAGGAAAACTCGCCGACGTCGTGAAGGCCGGCCAGGCCATGGACCTCACCTCGGACCTCACCGACGCCTCGAAGACGGCGGTCGGCAGCTCGCTGTCGGCGTTCGAGGTCGACGGCAAGAACTACGGCGTGCCGGTCGCCGTGCTGCCCTCGGGCATCTTCTACTCCTCCGACCTCTTCTCGAAGGCGGGGGTCACCACGCCGCCCAGCACGATCGCCGAGCTCGAGAGCGCCGACGAGAAACTCCGCACCGCGGGCATCGACCCCATCGCGGTGGGCGCGAAGGATGCCTGGCCCGCTGCGCACTGGTACTACAACTTCGCCCTGCGCGCCTGCTCGAAAGACGTGCTCGACGCCGCGGCGGCGAGCCGCAGCTTCGACGACCCGTGCTGGCTCGAGGCCGGCAAGAACCTGCAGGACTTCATCAACACGCAGCCCTTCAACAACGGCTTCCTCACCACGGCCGCGCAGCAGGGGGCCGGGTCGTCGGCCGGTCTGCTGGCGAATCACCAGGCCGGCATGGAGCTCATGGGAGCGTGGGACCCGGGCGTGATCGCCTCGCTCACCCCCGACACGAAGCCCCTCGCCGACCTCAAGTGGTTCCCGTTCCCCGCCGTCTCGGGCGGCCAGGGCGAAGCCGGCGCGATGATGGGCGGGGTCGACGGCTTCAGCTGCTGGGTCAACGCCCCGAAGGAGTGCGTGGACTTCCTCAACTTCATGGTCGAGAAGAGCAACCAGGAGGCCTACGCCACGGCCTTCCAGACTCTGCCGGCCTCGCAGGAGGCCCAGAGCGTGGTCACCGATCCGGCATTGAAGGACGTGCTGGCCGCCTACAACAAGGCCCCGTACGTCGTGGTCTGGCTCGACACGCTCTACGGCCAGAACGTGGGCAACGCGCTGAACGTGGCCGTGGTCGACATGTTCGCCGGCAAGGGTGACGCGCAGGGGATCGTCGACGCGGTCAACGCGGCGGCGGCGAAGTCCTAGGAGACGACGATGGTCTCGCTCCACGAGGAGAAGCGGGTCACCGCGACCGCCTCTCGCCACACCGTGCCCGCAGGGGGGAGCGCTTCGGTGCTTCCCCCTGCGGGGGTGTCCGCCCGGTCCGGTGCCGGCGGTCGCCGCGCCCGCTGGGTGAAGCGGGGGGAGCTGTCGCTGCTGATCGGGCCGGCGCTCATCGTGTTCGTCGCCTTCGTGATCTTCCCGGTGGCGATGGCGGCCTACTACGGCTTCTTCAGCTGGTCGGGCTACGGCCCAGCGACCGACTTCGTCGGCTTCCGCAACTACATCACCATCCTCACCGACCCCGCCTTCCACGAGGCTCTCGGGCACAACGCGTTCATCGTCGTGATGTCGCTCGTGCTGCAGGGGCCGCTCGCTCTGGGTCTCGCGCTCCTGCTCAACCGCAAGCTGCGGTTCCAGTCCCTCATCCGGGTGCTGATCTTCGTGCCCTACGTCATCTCCGAGGTCGTGGTCGGGCTCGGCTGGAGCCTGATGCTGCAGTCCGACGGCGCGCTCAACGGCCTGCTCGAGAAGATCGGGCTCGGCGGTCTCGCCACCGACTGGCTCTCCGACCCGGGCATCGCCATCTGGACGCTCCTCGTGATCATCACCTGGAAGTACGTCGGCTTCGCCGTCATCCTGTTCCTGGCCGGTCTGCAGGGGATTCCCGAGGAACTCTCCGAGGCCGCGGCGATCGACGGGGCGAGCTACTGGCAGATCCAGCGGCACATCGTGCTGCCGCTGATGGGGCCGACGCTGCGCATCTGGGCCTTCCTCTCGATCATCGGCTCGCTCCAGCTCTTCGACCTGGTCTGGATCATCTGGGGCCAGTACGTTGCCTCGACGGCCGGAACCTCGACCATGGCCACGTACATGGTGGCCAACGGGCGCAACGCCGGAAGCTACGGCTACGGCAGTGCCGTCGCGCTCGTGATCTTCCTCATCTCTCTCACGGTCGCGCTGCTCTACCAGCGCTTCGTGCTTCGCCGGGACACCGCCGGCGCCCTCACCGGAGGTAAGAACTGATGGCCGTAGCCACCCTCGCACCGGCGCCGCGCCGCTCGACCGCGCTCGCACCGCGGAAGAGGACGACGTTCGCGATCTACTTCGTCGCCCTCGTGCTCGTGGGCCTGATGCTCGCGCCGGTCGCGTACATCATCCTCGGCGGGTTCCGCTCGAACTCGGAGATCACCGTCGACCCCGCGGGCCTGCCCGTCACCTGGCAGTGGTCGAACTACACCGACGTGCTCACGAGCGGGGTGTTCTGGGGTCAGGTGGGCAACTCGGCCATCGCCGCCGTCACCACCACCGTGCTCGTCGTCGGTCTCGGCCTGATGGCCGCGTTCGCGCTGTCCCGCTACACCTTCCGGGGCCGGGGTGCCGTCTACGCCCTGTTCACGGCCGGTCTCATGTTCCCGATGACGGTGGCCATCACGCCGCTCTACATCCTCGTGCGCAACCTCGGCCTGATGAACTCGCTCGCCGGCGTGATCGTGCCGCAGATCGCCTTCGCTCTGCCGATGACCATCATCATCCTGGTGCCCTTCCTGTCGGCCATCCCGCAGGAGATCCAGGAGGCCGCGGCCATCGACGGGTGCAGCCGCCTCGGATTCTTCTGGCGGATGGTGCTGCGCCTCTCGGTTCCCGGGGTGATCACGGTGAGCATCCTGGCCTTCATCGGCAGCTGGAACTCCTACATGCTGCCGCTGTTCATCCTGAACAACGAGGCCGCCTACACCTTGCCGCTCGGCACGCAGGCCTTCGCCTCGCAGTACGCCGTCGACACGGCCAAGGTGCTGGCGTTCACCTCGCTCTCCATGATTCCGGCCCTCATCTTCTTCAGCCTGTTCGAGCGCCGCATCGTCGGCGGCCTGACCGGCGCCGTCAAGGGATAACGCGTGACGATCGATCAGACACCGGCCGAGCCGGCTCTCACCCCCGTGTCCACGCGGGTCGCCGGCATCCTCGCCGAGATGACCCTCGAGGAGAAGCTCGCGCAGCTGGTGGGCTTCTGGGTCGACCAGGGCGACGAGGTGGTGGCGCCCATGGCGGGCGAGATGACCACCTCCACGCGCTACGAGGATGCGACCGCGCACGGCATCGGGCACCTCACACGGGTGTACGGAACGCGGCCCGTCGAGCCGCTCGAGCGCGCACGCTGGCTCTGGGCGGAGCAGAGGCGGTTGCAGTCGCAGACCCGGCTGGGCATCCCCGCCCTCGTCCACGAGGAGTGCCTCACGGGGCTCGCGGCGTGGAAGGCGGCGACGTTCCCGACCCCGCTCGCCTGGGGGGCGGCCTTCGACCCGGAGCTCGTCGAACGGCTGGGCCGGGCGATCGGCCGGTCGATGCGCGCGCTCGGCATCCACCAGGGTCTCGCGCCCGTGCTCGACGTGGTCCGCGACCCCCGGTGGGGCCGCGTGGACGAGTGCATCTCCGAAGACCCCTATGTGGTCGGCACCATCGGCACCGCCTACGTGCGCGGACTCCAGGGCGAAGGCGTGCACGCCACCCTCAAGCACTTCGTGGGCTACTCCGCCTCGCAGGCCGGGCGCAACCACGCGCCGGTGAGCCTCGGGCGGCGCGAGCTCGAAGACGAGTTCCTGCCGCCGTTCGAGATGGCGGTGCGCTCCGGAGCGGTGAGGTCGGTGATGAACTCGTACACCGAGGTCGACGGCGTGCCCGTCGCCGCGTCGACGGAGTACCTCACCGGCATCCTCCGCGACCGCTGGGGTTTCGACGGCGTCGTGGTGTCGGACTACTTCTCCGTGGCCTTCCTGCAGACCATGCACGCCATCGCGCGCGACCGGGGGGAAGCGGCGCAACTCGCGCTCGAGGCCGGCATCGACGTGGAGCTCCCGAGCGGCGACGCGTACCTCCAGCCCCTCGCTGAGCGCGTGCGCGACGGGCGCACGCCGGAGTCGCTGGTCGACCGCGCCGTGCTGCGCGTGCTGACCCAGAAGGAGGATCTCGGGCTGCTCGACGCCCGCTTCGACGAGGCGCCGGAGGCCGTCGATCTCGACGACGCCGCCCATCGCGCGATCGCGCGCGAGCTCGCCGAACGCTCCATCGTGCTCGTCTCGAACGACGGCACGCTGCCCCTCGGTGGCGCCGGTGCGGGTTCCGCCCCGGCGCGGATCGCGCTCATCGGCCCCAACGCCGACAGCGCCGAGGCGCTGATGGGCTGCTACTCCTTCGCCAATCACGTGCTCGCGCACCACCCCGGACTGCCCATCGGTTTCGCCATCCCCACCGTGCGCGAAGCGATCGCGGCACGCTATCCGGATGCCGTCATCGTCGCCGTGGACGGCTGCACGGTCGACGGCACGAGCCGGGCGGGCATCCCGGCCGCCGTCGAGACCGCACGCCAGGCCGACGTCGCCCTCCTCGTGGTGGGCGACCGCGCCGGGCTCTTCGGCCGCGGCACCGTCGGCGAGGGGAACGACGTCGAGTCGCTCGAGCTCCCGGGCGTGCAGCGCGAGCTCGTGGAGGCGGTCGTCGCGACCGGCACTCCCGTCGTGATGATCGTGCTCTCCGGTCGTCCCTACGCCATCGGCTGGGCCCTCGACGGCGAGCCGGGCGCGGTGCCCTCCGCCGTGGTGCAATCGTTCTTCCCCGGAGAGGAGGGGGCGAACGCGCTCGCGGCGATCCTCGCCGGAGACCGCGACCCCTCCGGGCACCTGCCGGTGTCGCTTCCCCGCTCGGCCGGTGCGCAGCCCTACAGCTACCGGCATCCCATCCTCGGCGGCCCGAACGAGGTCACGAGCGCCGACAGCACACCGGTGCGGCCCTTCGGCCACGGGCTGAGCTACACCGAGTTCGTGCGGAGCGGTCTGCGCGTCGACCCGATCGTGCCGACGGACGGCACCGTCGAGGTGACCGTGCGGGTGCGCAACGCGGGGTCGCGCGCGGGCGTCGACCTCGTGCAGCTCTATGCGCGGGATGTCGTCGCCAGCGTGACGCGCCCGGTCGCACAGTTGCTCGGCTACTGCCGGGTCGAGCTGCAGCCGGGGGAGGAGGCGCTCGTGCGCTTCGAGGCTCCGGCGGCCCGCCTGGCCTTCACCGACCGCCGGTTCGAGCGCGTGGTGGAGCCCGGCCGCATCGAGCTGTGGGTGGGCGGATCGTGCGCGCACGAGGAGACGAGGGGGTCGTTCGAGTTCGTGGGGCCGGTGCATCCGGCCGGCGGGGAACCCCCGGCGGTCACGCTCGCGGCGATCGTGCGCCACACGGGAGGCTCACCCGACTGACGCCCCGGTGCGGGCCGGGCGTTGTAAGAATCCTGGAAGAATTCGCGCGCACTCTGGAGTCACGACGACAGAGAGGCGCACCCCATGTCCCTTCGCACGACAGGCACACGGCGAGCACGCACCATCACGGGTACGCTCGTCGCGGCATCCGTGACGACCGTCGTGGCCGGGAGCGCCGCGTTCTGGGTCGCCGAGACCGGATCGGCCTCGGCCGCAGCCGGCACGTCGTCGTCCGGCACCGGCACCGGCAGCAGCACTGGCGGCAGCGGCACGAGCTCCGGTTCGGGCACGTCGGGCACCAGCCCGCTCGCGCCGTCGAGCCGGGGCGCGACCCACGCCAAGTCGACGGGGTCGTGACGTGTCCACGACGATGACCGGGCCCGTCACCCGGCGCTGGACCGTCTGGACCGTCGACGCCTCGCTCACCGTCGGCGACCCGGGCGCGCTGGCCGCCGCCCGAGACGTCGCCGACCGGGTGATCGCTCAGGTCGATGCGGCGTGCAACCGATTCCGGGCCGACTCGGAGCTCGCGCGCATCGCCACGCAGCAGGCATCCGGTGTGGCGATCACGCCGCTGCTCGCCGATCTCCTGCGCGCGGCGCTCTTCGTCGCAGTGCTCACCGACGGCGCCGTGGATCCCACGCTGGGAACGCAGCTGGAGGCGATCGGCTACACCGGTGCCGTGTCCGCTGGAGCGCATCCGGTCTCCCTCTCGACGACCGTGCCGGCGTGGCGTCGCGTGACCGTCGAAGACGGCGTGCTCACCGCCCCCGCCGGGGCTCGCTTCGATCTCGGGGCGACGGCGAAGGCGTTCACGGCCGACCTCATCGCCCGCACGGTCGATCGGGAGCTCGGCGCCGATGGTGTGCTGATCTCCCTCGGCGGAGACATCGCGACCGCCGGTGCGGCACCCGAGGGCGGGTGGTCGATCCTGGTGCAGGACCTCGACGGCGACCCGGCCGCATCCGTCGCCCTGCGTGCCGGCATGGCCATCGCGACGTCGAGCACCCAGAAGAGACGATGGGTGCAGCGCGGAGTCGAGCGGCATCACATCCTCGACCCGTGGCTCGGGCTGCCGGCGGCCGAGGTCTGGCGCACGGCGAGCTGCGCGGCGGAATCCTGCCTGCTCGCCAACGCGTACTCCACGGCGGCGATCGTGAAGGGGGTGGCCGCGGCCGAGTGGCTCGAGGGTCGCGGGGTCGCAGCCCGGCTCGTCGATCGGCAGGGACGGGTCGTCTCGACCTCGATGTGGCCCGCGGGTTCCGAGCTGGATCCGGCCGCCGACTCGACGGCGGCACTGTCGTGAGCGAGGTGCTCTGGGCGATCGGCCGCACCAGCGGCATCGTGTCGCTGATCCTCTTCACGGCGTCGATCGTGCTCGGCATCCTGACGCGCCGCGGCCGACCCCTCCCCGGACTGCCGCGCTTCGGCGTGGTGATGGTGCACCGCAGCGTCTCCTTGCTGGCCGCGGTGTTCCTCGTGCTGCACGTGGTGACCCTTCTCGGCGACAGCTACGCGAAGCTGAACCTCGTCGACGTGATCGTTCCGTTCCTCGGGTCGTTCCAGCCGTTCTGGCAGGGCCTCGGCACCGTGGCGTTCGATCTGGTGCTCGCCGTGATCATCACGAGTCTGCTGAGGCACCGCATCGGCGACCGGGCGTTCCGGTTCGTGCACTGGTTCGTCTACGCCCTGTGGCCGGTCGCCGTTCTGCACTCGATCGGCAACGGCACCGACGGCTCCAGCCCCGGGTTCGTGCTGCTGGTGGCCGCCTGCTCGATCGCCGTCGTCTCCGCGGTGATCTGGCGGTTCTCGGCCCGCTCCACTCCGCCTCCCACGGCGGGTCGTCCGAGTTCCGACCCGCGACTCGTCCAGAACCGCCCCGGAAGGAGCGCCCGATGACCATCGCGCCCGACGCCACGCCGCAGCTCCGCTCCGCATCGAGCATCCGTCTCCTGACGACCATCGGGCATCCCGGCTGGGCGACGCACCTCGCCGCCTTCGGTCCGGTGCCCGAGCGGGCCACCGGCCTCGTCGACATGCTCCGCGACGCCGGTCTGGTCGGCCACGGCGGCGCCGCCTTCCCGGTCTGGCAGAAGATCGCCTCGCTCGCGGGTGCGCCCGCCGCCATCATCGCCAACGCCGCAGAAGGGGAGCCCCTGAGCAGCAAGGATGCCGTGCTGCTGGCCAACGCTCCCCAGCTCGTGCTCGACGGCCTGCTGGTGCTCGCCGGCAGCCTGGCGCCGCGGGCGAAACTCCTCCTCTACGTCAACCCGCTCAGCCTGGATGCCGCCGAGCGGGCGGTCGCAGAGCGCCCGGACGGACACCGCATCCGCGTGACGGCCGCCGCCGACGGCTTCGTGGCGGGGGAGGTCTCCGCCGTCGTCGACGCGCTCTCGGGCGGTCGGGGCCTGCCTCGAGACCACCCCTACCACCTCACGCAGAAGGGTCTCAAAGGCAAGCCGACGCTCGTCTTCAACGTCGAGACCCTCGCCCACCTGGCGCTCATCGCCCGCTACGGCGCCGCGTGGTTCCGCAGCACAGGCACGCCGGACGACCCGGGAACCCGGCTGATCACGGTCTCCGGGATGGGCATCGCACCGCACGTGCGAGAGGTCGGCGGCGGGACGACGCTCAGCGGAGTGATCGCCGCCTGCGGCCTTGCCGAGACCTCGGTGCAGGCCGTGCTGGTGGGCGGGTATCACGGGGTGTGGGTGGAGCCCTCCGGCTTCCCGCGCCCCCTCACGGCGAGAGCGGCGCGGGGCACGACCGGCGTCGGCGCCGGCGTCGTCCACCTGCTCGGCCGGCACGAGTGCGGCATCGCCGCCTCCAGCACCATCCTCCGGTATCTCGCTTCGCAGTCGGCCGCCCAGTGCGGCCCCTGCCTCTTCGGACTTCCGACCCTCTCCGGCGCCTTCGACGAGGTCACCATGGGCCGGGGCCGCGGCGGTGACGTGCTGCAGCGGATGCTCAGCACGCTGCCCGGGCGCGGCGCCTGCCACCACCCCGACGGCACGGTGCGCTTCGCCGCCTCTGCTCTCGGCGTCTTCGCCGAGGAGGTCACCGCCCACCGCTCCGGACGATGCCGGGCCGCTGCAGGAGGCCGGCGATGAGCGCCCGCGAGCAGGCCCCCGCGGCGCGCCTCCACATCGACTGGACCCGGTGCGATGCCCGGGGCAGCTGCATCGAGCTGCTCGCCGGACGCCTCGTGGCCGACGAGTGGGGCTATCCCTCCGCGCCCGGAATGAACGCCGCGGAGCAGAGCGACGTGCCGCTGCGCGCGGATGAACTCGATGCCGGCCGTGACGCCGTGGAGCTCTGCCCGCGTCTCGCGCTGACGCTGCGCGCGCCTCGCTCATAGCTGCTCATGTCCCCCTCATAGGGGTCGCAAATGTTGCTGTGATGTCGTGGAGCACATGCCCCGACGCACCAAGAATCCTCTGCTGCTGCTCGCCGGAATGGCGGCGGTGGCCGCTCTGGCCCTCACCGGATGCGCGGCGGGCACCGCGTCGGACGCCCCCTTCGCCGCGGCAGCGGGCTCCGGGGAGGACGCGGCCGCGGCGGGCGACATCGTGTCGGTCGCCTCGCTCTCGCCGGCCTCGGGCTCACTCAGCGGAGGCACCACGGTCACCGTCGCAGGGCAGGGCTATGAGGCGGGAGCGGCGGTCGCCTCCGTCTCGTTCGGAACCGAACCCGTGGCATCCTTCGCCGTGCTCGACGACAGCACCCTCACGGCCGTGACGCCGGCCGCCCTCGACTTCGCGGTGGGCTCGGTGCCCGTCACCGTCACCCTGGCCGACGGCTCGCAGGTCACCTCGCCGGCTTCGGCGCAGTACGCCTACGAGATCGTCACGCCCGTCGACAGCGAGATGAGCTACGCCTTCACCTACTGGAAGGACTACAACCTCGACGCCTGGAGCGTGTTCAGCGACAACGACTGCGGCAACTTCGTGAACCAGGCGATGGTCGCGCGGGGCTGGGAGCAGACCGCCGACTGGTACAGCGACTACGCCACGACCGGCGACTACAGCCTCAGCTGGATCCGCGGCAACGAGATGGACGACTACTACGCCTCGCGCCCCGACACCAATCGGCTCACGCTCGAGCAGCGCGACCAGGTGAAGATCGGCGACGTCGTGATGTTCGACTGGGATCCCGCGAACGACAACGGCGTCGACCACACGATGATCGTGTCGAAGGTCACGAAGAACGCCGACGGCACGATCTCGATCGGGCTGGTCGGCCACACGGTCGACGCCCAGTACCGCGACCTCGACACCGCCATCACCGTCGAGAACCCGGGCGGCACCGCGCACTTCTGGAGCATCGCCTAGAACCGGATGCCGCAGGCCTCCGTGGCGCCGGCCGGCCCGCATTTGGTGGTAGCCTGGGTGACATGAAAGAATCAGGGGTGCGGGAACCCCGCGGCTACCGCATGTCGGCGCGAGCCGACTCGGCCGAGCTCACGCGCGAGCGCATCATCGACGCGATGCTCGAGCGCTTCGCCACGACGCCCTACGAGCGCATCCGGCTCGACGACGTGGCGGCGGATGCGGGGGTCGCCGTGCAGACCGTCATCCGGCGCTTCGGGGGCAAGGGTGGGCTGATGATCACAGTGGTCGAGCGGGAGCTCGGCCGGGTCGCCCTCGCGCGGGAGCAGGTGATCGCGGTGACGCCCGCCGACACCGTCGCCGCGCTGGTGGGGCACTACGAGCGCTACGGCGCCCTCATCCTGAAGACCCTCTCGGAGGCGGCGCTGGTCGACGGCCTCGCCGAGCTCGCGGCCCAGGGGCGCGCCGACCACGTGGAGTGGTGCCGGCGCGCGTTCTCCGGGCACATCGTGGCCGCCGACGACGACGTCCGGGCGCGACGGCTCGCCCAGGTGGTGGCGGTCTGCGACGCCACGACGTGGCGCATCCTCCGCCACGACGGCGGTCTCACCCCTGCCGAGACCGAACGGGCCCTGCTCGAGCTGCTCGACCCCCTCCTCCGCTCCTGAGGACTACGCGTTCAGGGCGGCGTCGACGATGAGCTTCGCCTCCGCCTGCACGGCCGCGAGGTGTTCGGGGCCCACGAAGCTCTCGGCGTAGATCTTGTACACGTCCTCGGTGCCCGAGGGGCGTGCGGCGAACCAGGCGCGTTCGGTGACGACCTTCACGCCGCCCACCGCCGCACCGTTCCCCGGCGCGTGCGAGAGCTTCGCGATGATGGGGGCGCCCGCGAGCTCGGTGGCCGTGATGGCGTCGCCGTCGAGTTTCGCGAGCACGGCCTTCTGCGCTTTCGAGGCGGGCGCATCCACCCGCTCGTAGACGGGCGAGCCGAACTCCTCGGTGAGCTCCGCGTAGAGCTGCGACGGCGTCTTGCCGGTCACGGCGAGGATCTCGGACGCCAGCAGCGCCAGCAGGATGCCGTCTTTGTCGGTGGTCCAGACCGAGCCGTCGAAGCGGAGGAAGGAGGCGCCGGCCGACTCCTCGCCGCCGAAGCCCACGGAGCCGTCGATGAGGCCGGGCACGAACCATTTGAAGCCCACCGGCACCTCCCACAGGGTGCGGCCGAGCGAGGAGGCCACGCGGTCGATCATCGAGCTCGAGACGAGCGTCTTGCCGATGGCCGCATCCGGCTGCCAGCCCTCGCGGCGCGAGTAGAGGTACTGGATGGCGACCGCCAGGTAGTGGTTCGGGTTCATGATGCCCGCGTCCGGGGTCACCACGCCGTGCCGGTCGGCGTCGGCGTCGTTGCCCGTGGCGATGTCGTAGTGGTCGCGCCGTGACACGAGCGAGGCCATGGCGTAGGGGGAGGAGCAGTCCATGCGGATCTTGCCGTCCCAGTCGAGCGTCATGAACGCCCACTGCGGGTCGACCGTCTCGTTCACGACCTCCATGTTGAGTCCGTAGCGGTCGCGGATGAGCTCCCAGTACTCCACGCTCGCCCCGCCGAGCGGGTCGGCGCCGATGTGGATGCCCGACTTGGCGATGGCGTCGAGGTCGATGACGTTCACCAGGTCGGCCACGTAGTGCTCGCGGAAGTCGTAGGTGCCGCTCGGCGTTCCGGCCCCGCGCTCGACGCGCGCGACCCCGACCAGACCGGCCGCGATGAGCTCGTTGGCCCGGTTCGCGATCCAGCCCGTCGCATCCGAGTCGGCCGGGCCGCCGTGCGGCGGGTTGTACTTGAAGCCGCCGTCGGCGGGCGGGTTGTGGCTCGGCGTCACGACGATGCCGTCGGCCTGGTCGTCGTGCCCGGCCTTGTTGTAGGCGAGGATGGCGTGCGAGACGGCGGGCGTGGGAGTCCAGCTTCCGCGCGAGTCGGTCCACACCGTCACGCCGTTGGCGTTCAGCACCTCGAGGGCGGTGTCTTCGGCGGGCTTGGAGAGCCCGTGGGTGTCGCGCCCCATGAAGAGCGGGCCGGTGATGCCCTGGGCGGCGCGGTACTCCACGATCGCCTGCGTGATGGCGGCGATGTGGTCTTCGTTGAACGCCGTGTTGAAGCTCGAGCCGCGGTGCCCGCTCGTGCCGAAGATCACCTTCTGCTCGGGGTCTTCCACGTCGGGGTGCAGCTCGTAGTACGCGGCCACCAGGGCCTCGACGTCGATCAGGTCTTCGGGAAGGGCCACTGTGCCGGCGCGCTCATGCATGCCCCAAGTCTGGCACCCCGCGCGGGCCCGCGCACAAGTCTCCGCAGGCGGGGCGGATAGGCTCGGGGCATGGCGGAGACGTACAGCTACCTGGGCCCGAGCGGCACCTTCACCGAGGCCGCGCTGGCGCAGGTTCCCGAGGCCGTGGGCAAGGAGTGGCGCTCGGTCAACAACGTCGGCGAGGCCTTCGACGACGTGGTGTCCGGCCGCAGCGTGGCGGCGATGATCGCCATCGAGAACTCGATCGAGGGCGGGGTGACCGCCACGCTCGACGCGCTCGCGAACATCCCGGGCCTGCGCATCGTCGGCGAGTACCTCGTGCGGGTGCAGTTCGTGCTCGTGGCCCGCCCGGGAACGACGCTCGACGAGGTGCGGGTGGTGAACGCGCATCCGGTGGCCTATGCCCAGACACGCGAGTGGCTGGATGCGCACCTGCCGACCCACGGGCACATCCCGTCGACCTCGAACGTGGCCGCCGCGCTGGCCCTGTTCGAGAACGACCTCGCGGATGCGGCCGTCGCGCCCCCGCAGATCGTGCAGCACCACGCGCTCGAGGTGCTCGCCGAGAACATCGCCTCGAACGAGAACGCCGTCACGCGCTTCGTGCTGGTGTCGCGCAGCACCGCGTTGCCGCCGGCGACCGGCGCCGACAAGACGAGCATCATCGCCGAGCTGCCCGACGACCGCGCCGGCGCGCTGCTCGAGCTGCTCGAGCAGTTCTCGACCCGGGGCGTGAACCTCTCGCTGCTGCAGTCGCGGCCCATCGGCGACGCCCTCGGGCGCTACCGGTTCGTGATCGACGCCGACGGCCACATCACCGACGAGCGGGTGGCGGATGCGCTGCTCGGCGTGCGCCGGTTCAGCCCGCACATCATCTTCCTGGGCTCGTACCCCCGCGCCGACGGCGCCCCCGTGGAGTACGTCCCCCGCTACGACAACGAGGTCTTCGTCGAGGCCCGCGACTGGCTCCGCGCCCTCATCGCCGGCGAACCCGAGGCCTGACTCTTCTCCTCCCACCCCTCAGCCTCGTCACTTTCGGCTCGAAACCATGCGCTATCGAGCCGAAAGTGACGAGGCTGGGGCTGCTCAGGCTGGGGGTGCTCAGGCGGAGACGCTCGAGCGGTCGCGGTGGGCCAGGTAGCGGATGGCGTTCGCCGGGATGGAGACCCAGCCGGGGCGGTTGCGGGCCTCGTAGCTCACCTCGTAGAGCGCCTTGTCGAGCTCGAAGGCGTCGAGCAACGCGCGCTGGGCCCGCAGCTCGCAGCCGGAGCGGGCGATGTAGCCGTCGAGGAAGGCGTCGCGCGCCTCGTGCGACCAGGCGCTCGCCGCCGCGGCGTGCGGGCCGCCGGCCAGCGATCCGGCCACGTAGTCGAAGGAGCGCAGCATGCCGGCCACGTCGCGGAGCGTCACATCCGGTTCGTTGCGCTCCACGAGCGGCCGCAGAGGCTCGCCCTCGAAGTCGAGCAGCACCCAGCCGCGCCCCGGAACCGCGAGCACCTGCCCGAGGTGGTAGTCGCCGTGGATGCGCTGGAACGCCGGCCACTCGGCCGCGCCGGCGAGGCGGAAGACCGCCTCCACCGCCTCGCGCTCGGCGGTGAGCGCCGGCACGTCGGCCATGGCCTGCTCGGCCCGCTGCCGCATGCTCGCGAGGATGCCGGCGATGTCGTCGGTGGAGGCCCGGCGCACCGGGAAGAGCCGCGCGAGTTCGGTGTGCACCTGCGCGGTCGCCTCGCCGAGCGCGCGCGCCGGTGCGGCGAACGACTCCCCCGCCTCAGCCGAGCGCAGGGCCACGCGCCAGGCGTCCTCGACCTCGGGGATGAACTCCTGCGCGAAGGCGAGATGCCCCGTGGCCGAACCGGAACCCATCCGCGGGTCGTGCCAGCTGCCCGTGACGTTGCCCACGGCCCGCGGAACCAGCCGCGAACCCGCGTCGGAGAGGGCGGACTGCACCACCACATCCGGGTTCGCGCCGTCGGAGAGCGCGCGGAACACCTTGCAGATCACCGGCCCGGCCGGCTTTCCGTTCGGGTGCACGAGGTCGTAGATGATCGAGGTGTTCGACTGCTCGCCGCGCAGCACGTGCGAGTCGGAGACGCGGATGTCGGCGCTCGTCAGCGCGTGATGGCCCACGGCGTCGGCGTCGTCGTAGTGCTCGCTCACCTCCACCTCGTCGTCGAGCATGAGCGCGAGGAGTGCCCGGGTGTAGGCCGGGTCGTGGGGTGCGTCGTAGACGAAGACGGGTTTGCCGTCGATGGTGGCGCGCTCGATCAGGGCGCGGTCGCCCCCGAGCAGGGTCGACCCGCGGAACGACAGGGGCACCTGGTAGAGCACCGGATGCGCGGCCGATTCATCGAGGATGAGGTGCGTTTCGAGGCCGACCTGATGCCGGTGGTCGACCAGCGACCACATGCCGACGCGGGACAGGACGGGATGCTCGGCCGAGGATGCGAACCAGCGTTGGCGCTGAATCCAGTCCGCAAGCGCCGGTCGTACTTCCCGGGTAGGGGGAATGCTCACCGTGGAGACGCTCATGTGTCGGACACTACGCCCGGGGGAGGCGAACTGAAAGGCCTAGACCCCTGAGGGTCTGCTCCGAATGACCCTCCGGGCGGGAGGAGCTACTCCGAGTCTGCGTTCTTCTCGGCGGCGAGGATCGCTCTGCCCAGCTTCTCGTCTTTGATCCGCTTGTTCTCGGCGCGAACCTCGGCCTGGGTGGCGCGCTCGGTGACGAGCCAGGCCGGGGGAGACTGCAGCAGGGCGGCGATCTCGGCGGTGGTGAGCGCATCCGTCACGCCCGCGCGGGCGAGACCCGAGATCGAGACGCCGAGCTTGCGGGCCACGATGTCGCGCGGGTGCGGGCCCTCCAGACGCAGCTGCACGAGCCACTCCGGCGGGGTCTCCAGCAGCGCGTTGAGGGTCGCGCGGGTGACCGGCGCCTCCTGGAACTCGGCGGGAGCCGCGGGCAGGTAGATTCCGAGCTTCTTCGCGGCCGTCGCCGGCTTCATGGTCTGCGGTGTCTTCTCGGGGCTCATGGGCCCAGCGTATCCTGGGGACATGGCCTTTCGCGTCGCCTTCGTGCCGGGGGTCACCCCCACGAAGTGGTTCCGCATCTGGGCGGAACGCCGGCCCGAGGTGCCGATCGAGGCGGTTCCCGTCGAGGAGAGCGCCCAGCTGAGCGTGCTGCGCGACGACCTGGCCGACGTCGTGTTCGCGCGCGGGCCCGTCGACGGCGAGCTGCGCGCCATCCGGCTCTACTCCGAGGTGCCGGTGGTCATCGCGCCGAAGGACCACGCGATCGCGGCCCTGGGCGACGACGAGGCGATCGACGTCGCCGAGCTCGCCGACGAGCGGATGCTCGAGATCGCGGCCGGTCCGACCGGCGGAGCGGATGCCGTCGAGCTCGTGGCCGCGGGCGTGGGCCTTCTGATCGTGCCGAAGTCGGTGGCCCGCCTGCACGGCCGGCGAGACGTGGAGTCGCGGCCCGTGACCGGGGTGCCGGAGACCGAGATCGCGCTCGTGTGGGAGGCCGAGAAGCACACCGAGCTCGTGGAGGAGTTCATCGGGGTGGTGCGCGGCCGCACGGCCAACAGCTCGCGCATGACCGCCGCCGAGGTGGAGGAGCTGCGCCGCCAGAAGCCCACCGCGAAGGCGAAGGCCAAGGCGGCCGAGGCGCGCGCGGCGGCCGCGAAGGCCCAGCCCAAGGGTAAGGGCGGCGGTGCGGGCAAGGGCAAGCCGCGCCCCGCATCCGGCCGTTCCCCTCGCACCTCGGGTCGCGGCCGCCGCGGCTGAGGGACGACGACGGCGGGGAGGCCTCAGGCGGGGAGGTCCGGGGCGAGGAGGGCGGCGTCGTCGGCGGGCACGCGCACCGCGAGCCCGGCCGGGTGCACCCAGGTGTGCACGGCGATCGCGGTGCCGAAGGCGTCGCCGTCGAGCTGGATCTCCTGCTCCAGGTCGAGTGTCAGCTCGAAGTCCTTGCCGGTCGCGTAGCGCACCGAGCGCACGTCGTGCACGAGGTCGATGATCTTGCGCCCGGCGGCCGACTTGCGCAGCACCCCGTTCTCGAAGGCGAGCTTGTTCCACACCTTCAGCCAGCCGAAGGGGCCCTCCGGCCGCAGGGTGACGATGTCGAGGTGCCCGTCGTCGGGCCGCGCATCCGGAATCAGCAGCAGCCCGCCCGGCAGCAGCCCGCAGTTGCCCACCATCACCGAGTGCGCGGTGGTGCTGCGCCACGGCGAGCCGTCGAGACTGTAGCGCAGCTTCACGGGCTTGAGGGTGGGGATGGCCCGGCCGATGCCGTCGACGTAGGCCAGCCAGCCCACGGCCTTCTTGAGCTTCACGTTCGTCTTCGCGATCATCTTCGCGTCGATGCCGAGCCCCGCCACCACGAGGAAGACGTGCTCGCTGGCCGTGCCGTCGCCGCGGGTGATGCGGGTGATGCCGAGGTCGATCATGCGGTCGGCCCCGGTGAAGACCGACGAGACCGCGAGCTCGACGTTGGTGAGGTTCATCTCGATGTTGCGGGCGAGCAGGTTGCCGGTGCCCACGGGCAGCAGGCCCAGTGCGACGGTGGAGTCGCGCAGCCCTTCGGCGACGCAGCGCACGGTTCCGTCGCCGCCCGCCGCCATCACCACGGATGCGCCGGCCGCGATCGCCTCGCGCGTCACGCCCTGCCCGGGGTCGTCGATCGTGGTCTCGAACCAGAGCGTCTCGCCCCAGCCGTTGGCCTTCTCGGCCGCCTCGATGATCGGCCGCAGCTTCGCCGCGTCGACCTTGACCGGATTCACCACGATCGCCGCGCGGGGGCCTGCCGCCTCGTCCGCATCCGTCCCCACGGACTCACCGTACCCGCAAAGTAGGATGATGCTGTGATCGATCCAGTGCTCCTGCGTGAATCCCCCGATGTCGTCAGGAACTCGCAGCGTGCGCGCGGTTCATCGGTCGAGCTCGTCGACGTGGCCCTGGCCGCCGACACCGAGCGCCGAGCGGCCATCCTCGAGTTCGAGAACCTGCGTGCCGAGCAGAACGCCTTCGGCAAGCAGGTGGCCGCCGCTCCGAAGGAGGAGAAGAAGGTTCTGGTCGCCCAGGCGCAAGAACTCGCCGCGGCCGTCAAGGCTGCCAGCCAGAGGGCGACGGATGCCGAGAACGCGTTCACCGAGACCGCCCGGCAGATCCAGAACATCGTCGTCGACGGCGTGCCCGAGGGCGGCGAAGAGAACTTCGTGACGCTGCGCGAGGTGGGCACGAAGCCCGTGTTCGACTTCGAGCCCCGCGACCACGTGGAGCTCGGCGAGACGCTCGGCGTCTTCGACCTCGCCCGGGGGGCGAAGGTCTCGGGCGCCCGTTTCTACTTCCTCACCGGCATCGGCGCGCGGCTCGAGCTCGCGCTCATGAACCTCGCGCTCGACCGCGCGCTCGAGGCGGGCTTCGTGCCGCTCATCACGCCCACGCTCGTGCGGCCCGAGACCATGGACGGCACCGGTTTCCTCGGCGAGCACGCCGACGAGGTCTACTACCTGCCCGCCGACGACCTCTTCCTCACCGGAACGAGCGAGGTGGCGCTGGCCGGGTTCCACATGGGTGAGATCCTCGACCTCGACCCGAAGAAGCCCGAGGAGCCGGGGCTGCGCTACGCCGGCTGGTCGACCTGCTACCGGCGCGAGGCCGGTTCGCACGGAAAAGACACCCGCGGCATCCTGCGCGTGCACCAGTTCAACAAGCTCGAGATGTTCAGCTACGTGCTGCCCGAGAACGCCGAGAAGGAGCACGAGGCGCTGCTCGGCTACCAGGAGCGGATGCTCACCGACCTCGGCCTCGCCTACCGCGTGATCGACGTCGCGGCCGGCGACCTCGGCTCGAGCGCCGCCCGCAAGTTCGACACCGAGGCGTGGGTGCCGTCGCAGGAGACCTACCGCGAGCTCACCTCCACCTCGAACTGCACCACCTACCAGGCCCGCCGCCTCGACACCCGCTACCGCACCGAGTCGGGCAAGACCGCGCCGGTCGCCACGCTCAACGGCACGCTCGCCACCACGCGGTGGATCGTGGCGCTGCTCGAGACGCACCAGCAGGCCGACGGTTCCGTGGTGGTTCCGGAGGTGCTGCGGCCGTACCTCGGCGGGCTCGAGCTGATCGTCGCGAAGTGAGCGGCGCATCCGATGCCCCGACGGGGACCGACGGCTGGCTGATCGCCCTCGACATCGACGGCACGGTGCTGCACGAAGACGGCTCGCTGAGCGACATCGTGGGCGCCGAGGTGCGCCGGGTGGTGGCCGAGGGCAACGTGGTGATGCTCGCCACCGGCCGCTCGGCCGCGCACACGCTGCCGGTGCTCGCGCAGCTCGACATCGCACCGCAGTACGTGGTGTGCGCGAACGGCGCCGTCACGATGATGCGCGACACGTCGGCGCCGCTGGGCTACCGGCAGGAGCACGTGGAGGTGTTCGATCCGGGGCCGGTGCTCACCACCATCCGCTCGCACCTCGCCGAGGCGGTCTTCGCGGTCGAGGACGACCACGGCCAGTTCATGTACACGGGCGACTTCCCGGCGGGGGTGCAGGGCGAGGGCAATCGCCGCGTCGCGTTCGAGGAGCTGCTGGGCATCGAGGCCACCCGCGTGGTGGTGATCTCGCCCGACCACGACATGGAGGACTTCCTGAAGGTGGTGGAGCGGATGGGCCTGCACCGCGTGTCGTACTCGATCGGCTGGACGGCGTGGCTCGACATCGCCCCCGACGGCGTGAACAAGGCCACCGGGCTCGAGCGTGTGCGTTCGCGGCTCGGCATCCCGCGCTCCCGCGTGATGGCCGTGGGCGACGGCCGCAACGACATCGAGATGTTCCGCTGGGCCGGCGCGGAGGGCCGCGCGGTCGCCATGGCGCAGGCGCCTGAAGACGTGATCGCGGTCGCGACCGAGGTCACCGCCTCGATCGACGACGACGGCGTCGCCGTGGTGCTCGCCACGCTCTGAGCGCATCGCGCTAAACTCGACCCCGATCGCCCCGGCGATCAGGAGGGCTGTCCGAGCGGCCGATGGAGCCAGTCTTGAAAACTGGTGGGCAGAAATGTCTCGCGAGTTCGAATCTCGCGCCCTCCGCTCCGCGATCCACGATGGTGGGGGCGTGTTCGACTACTGTCGTCTCAGAACAGTCCGTCGAGCGCTCCGGCTGAACGGGGGTGGCGAATGGCGAGCTCGGCCGAGCCCCTCGAGCGCACGCGGCGCCTGCCCTTCGCTCAGCTCCTCTTCGCCCTGGCTGTGGCCATCGTGCTCGGGTTCGGGCTTACGATCGAGCCCGCGGCGCTGACCCCGGCCGCGACCTCGGCGGCCGCCGCGATCGTCGTGCTGACCGTCGCCCAGCTGGTGGTGTGGCGGATGCCGCGACTCGGCGACGGACTCTGGCTCGCCGTCATCCCGCTCCTCGACCTGCTCTGCTCCGCACCCATCCGGGGCGCGCTGGTGGGGGTGCTCCCGGCGGTCGGCATCATCGTCGCGTTCCCGATGGTGTGGCTGGCCTTCTCGTTCCCGTGGCCGCTGGCGCTGGCCGGGCTGTGCGGGGTGCTCTTCGTGACGGCCTATCCGTTCATCGTCGCCGGCCAGCCGCCGCAGAGCTTCGCCCAGTGGGCCGTGGTGCTGTCGCTGCCGATCATGGTGACGTTGCTCGGGGCTCTCTCGTTCGCGGTGGCCCGGCAGCTGAGTCGCACCCACACCGCGCTCACGAGCGCTTCAGGCCGGATGCGCGAAGCCGTGCGCTCGACCGCGGCGAACGCCGCCACCATGCGGGCCATCACCGACACCACCGCCGACGCCATCGCGATGTTCGACCGTGAAGGGCGGCCGCTGCTCGTGAACTCGCTCGCGCGCGAGCTCGCGGAGCACGGGGGCGTCACCACGGAGCTGCGCCCGATGGCGGAGGCGGCCGACGTCTTCGACGTCGACCGGACGACTCGGCTCGACATCGGGCCCGAGATCGTGCAGCTCGCACTCTCCGACGAGTTCGACGGCCCTCGCCAGGTCTGGGTGGGCCGCGCGGGCCGGCAGCGGGCGATCTCGTTCCTGGCCCGACCGGTGCGCGACTCCGAGGGGGAGGTGCTCGGCGCCATCGTCGTGGGGCACGACGTCACGGCCCTCGTGGAAGCGGTCGAGGTGCGCGACCACTTCCTCGACACGGTCGGCCACGAGCTGAAGACACCGCTCACGACGATCCTCGGGCACGCTGCCCTGATCAGTGCCGAGACCGGAGCCGTCGCCCGCTCCGGCGCCGCCATCGAGCGGGCGGGGGACCGGCTTCTGGGCGTGGTGAACCAGTTGCTCGCGGCGAGCCGGAGCGACTTCGCCGAGGCCGTGCTCGAGCCGGTGCCGCTGGCGCCGATCGTCGAGGGCGCCCGCGCGCGGTTCGCCGGCGAGGCAGCCGCGAAGGGCGTGGGCCTCGCCGTGGTCGACGACGAGGCCCGCTGGGCGATGGCGGATGCCCGTGATCTGACACAGATCGTCGACGTGCTCGTGTCGAACGCGGTGGCCTTCACCCCTCCCGGCGGCAGCGTGACGGTGCTGGTGCGCGACGTGGGCGACGACGTCGAGGTCGAGGTGCGCGACACCGGCGTGGGCATGACGCCCGACGAGCTGCGCCAGGCCGCCGACCCCTTCTATCGCTCGCCCTACGCCGAGGAGCAGGCCATCCCCGGGCTCGGCCTGGGGCTCACGCTCGCGACGCGGCTCGCCGCCTCGAACGGCGGAGAGCTCACGCTCAGGGCCGCCGCGATCGGCACCCGCGCGACGCTGCGCGTGCGATCGGCCTGAGCCGGTTCAGGCGCCCGCGGCGGCGCGCTCTTCGGCCTCGCGAGCGAGGGTGAGGTAGACGCTCGCGGTCCAGGTGTAGGCGCGGTCCCGGAGGCCCTGACCCGTCTGGGCGTCGAAGTTCTCGGCGAATCCCGAACGCTCGCAGAGACGGCGGAAGCGTTCGCTGATCGTGTCGGCCAGCCGCACCTCGCCCGCCTGCCGGAGGCCGTCCTCCACGAGAGCGGTCGACGGAGCCCAGATCGGACCCCGCCAGTAGCCGTCGGCCTCATACTCCTCGGTGCCGAGCAACTGCGTGGCCGGGCCGTGCTCCGTCAGGTGCGACTCGATGCGGCGGGCCAGGGCATCGATCTGCTCCGCGGGCAGGTGGGGCGCCGCGACGATCGGGAGGCTGTTGAGCAGCGAGCTCTTCTTGCTCACCCGCCCGTTCGTCGCACCCCGGGCGATGAACGTGTCGCCGTCCCAGAGTCCGGCGAGGGCCGTCGCCATGGCGGAGCGCTCCCTCCGCCAGCGCTCTGCTTGCTCGGAGAGCTCGAGTTCCTCCGCGAGGTCGGCCAGCACCCCGAACTGCACGACGAGGAACGCAGCCAGATCGGGGGCTTCGATCAGGCGGTCGCGATCGAAGGTGCTCGAGTTGTCCCAGCCGCTGTCGTTTCCGTGCTGATAGTGAGCGAGCGCATGGCCCGGGACGCGGCGATGCTCGAGCCAGAAGCCGGTCCACCGCGCCAGGCTGTCGTAGAGCTCCCGAAGAGTCCGGGCGTCGACGGCCTCGCGCAGGGTCGCGCGGAGCTTGCGCAGCGCCCAGCCGTGAATGGGGGGCTTGACGAAGTTGTAGAGCACTTCGGAGTGCGTCACCGAATCGGGGAGCGCCCCGCTGTCGTCCTGGAAGTCGAACACGATCCGGAACTGGTCGATCGCCTCGTCAGGCAGCCCCGGCGCCAGGGCCAGGGCATTGAAGCAGTGGTCCCAGCTCCACACCTTGTCCATCCAGTGCTTGGACATGAGCACCGATTCGCGCCCGAGGAAGCCCTTCGGCGACACGGTGGCCGACCACAGCACGTAGGCCGCGGACACGACCGCCGGTGACCGATCGCTGCGCCACGCGGCGATGCGGTCCACGTACTCGTCGAACTCGCTCGCGACAGCGGCCACGACCTCGTCGAAGGCGGCGGACGGCGAATACGGCGCACGCGCGGCGTCGTACTCCTCGATCACGATCTCCCACTCCGGGCCGTCGGCGGTCACCGCTCGCTCGCTGGCACCGAGGGCCTCCGCCCCGTGAAGATCGAAGGCGCCGGCGATCGAGGTGATCCGGTAGCGGCGGCCCGTCTCGTAGGAGGTGAAGACGGCCGAGCCGTCGATCGGGTCACGGAAGAAGTAGGTGCCGGTGAAGGGGGTGAGTTCCGGGGTCGCATCCGCGATGCGCAGGGCGAGCGCACGCCCGCGGATCCGCACGGCCGTCTCCGATTCGAAGACCGCGTCGATGCGGCCGTCCCGGTCGTCGACCCAGCTCAGCACGCTCGCGGAGGCGTGCACCTGCAGGGCGGGCGGAGGGCTGTCGGCCCCCACCTCGAACACGAACACGGCGTTCATGCCGGTCTGGTGAGACACGAGGTGCAGGTTCTGGCGAACGGCGTGCAGCCCGACGACGGGCGAGATGTCGAGCCAGGATCGCCGCCGGCTGAACGGGATCTGCCACACATCGAAGACGAGAGAGGAGGGACGGGACACGGTGGCCTTTCGTGGAGGGCGAGGAGAGGTCAGTCTTTGACGGCGCCGGCCGTGACGCCCGCGGCGACGTAGCGCTGGGCCACGATCAACAGCACGGCGGCCGGGATGGAGGCCACGACGGCGGTCGCCATGATGGCGTTCCACTCCTGGTTGTTGTTGCCGATGTAGCGGTAGATGCCCATGGTGATGGGTTGCAGCTTGCCGCCGCCGTCGAGGGTGGAGGCGAACAGGAAGTCCGACCACGACCAGAGGAAGGCGAACAGCGACACCGTGACGATCGAGTTGCGGCTGACCGGGAGCACGATCGAGCGGAAGGTGCGCCAGTGGCCGGCGCCGTCGATCCGCGCAGCGTTCAGGAGTTCGTTCGGGATCCCCGACATGAACGCCGTGAAGATCAACACGCCGAAAGGCACGGCGATGGTGGAGTCCGCGAGGATCAGCCCGGGGATCGTGTTCAGGATGCCCAGGTTGAGGTAGATCGCGTAGAACCCCATCGCCATGATGATGCCGGGGATCATCTGCGCCACCAGCAGCACGAAGCTGAGGGCGCCGCCGCCGGGGATGCGCAGTTTCGCCAGGGCGAACGCCGCCGGTGCCGAGAGGGCGACGGTCAGGATCACGGTGCCGAGGCCGATGACGAGGCTCGTGCCGAGGTAGGGCAGCTGCTGGGAGAGCACGGCCTGGTAACCCTCGAAGGTGGGGTCGAACGGGAACAGGCTCGGTGGATCCTGCCGCATCGCATTGGTCTTGGTGAGCGAGACGTTCACCATCCAGTAGACCGGGAAGAGCATGATGCCGGTCAGGACGATTCCGATGACGGTGTCGAACCATCGGCGGCGCACAGTCGTCATGAGGGGTCCAATCGGCGCTGGGCTCGGATGTAGACGAATCCGAAGATGAGGGCGATCACGATGAGCAGGTTGCCGACCGCAGCGGCGGGGGAGAGGTCGGGGAGCGCGGAGCCGAAGCCCAGGCGGTAGGACCAGATGGCGAAGGTCGTCGACGACGACCCGGGCCCGCCCTTGGTCATGATCCAGATGATGTCGAACACCTTCAGGGTGTAGACGAGACCGAGCAGGATCGTGATCGCCGAGACCGGCCGGAGCAGAGGAAAGGTGATGCGCCAGAACTTCTGCCACGCGTTCGCCCCGTCGATGGATGCCGCCTCGTAGACCTCCTCGGGGATTCCCTGGAGCCCGCTGTAGAGGATCACCAGGTTGAAGGGGATGCCGATCCAGATGTTCGCGAGCAGCACGGCCACCAGCGACCACTGCGGGGAGGTGAGCCAGTTGATCTGATCGATGCCGATCGCACCCAGGAAGGCGTTGACGACGCCGGAGTCGCTGTTGAGCATCCACGACCAGGTGGAAGCAGAGACCAGCAGCGGCAACAGCCACGGCACCAGGAAGAGGGCGCGGAGGGTGCCGGAGAGCGGGAAGCGGCGGAAGAAGAACACCGCGAGGGCCAGCCCGAAGGAGTACTGGAAGACGATCGACACCACGGTGAAGATGGCCGTGTTCATCAGAGCCGGCGTGAAGGTGGCGTCGGTGATGACCTTGACGTAGTTGTCGAAGCCGACGAACGGTGCGGAGCCGTCGATGAACGACCGCACCGTGTAGTCCCGGAAGCTCAGCTCGAGGTTGCGGTAGAGCGGGTAGGCGTAGAACACCAGCAGATAGATCACGACCGGCGCCGCGAACGCCCAGCCGGCCCAGTGCCCCTTCAATCGGCGGCGGCGCGGACCGGCCGCGGCCGCGGAAGCGGCGGGCTGAGTGCCCGCCGCCCCGCGGCCGTTGCCGTGCACCGCCGACCCAGAGCGGGTCTCGGTCGCTGTCATGGTTGTCTTCTCTCGATACTCGGTGCGTGTCGGGATGTGCGGGACTTACTTGGTCTTCGCGGCGGCGGCGGCCTGGGCCGTCGCCAGAGCGTCAGCTGCCGACTGCGACCCCGTGAGCGAAGCCTGCACCGCGGTCCAGAGCTGCTCCGAGATGATCGGGTAGTTCGTCCCCAGGTTGTCCCCCGTGCGGCCACGGGCAGCCGACACCGCTTCGACCCACGGCTTGAGGGTCGGGTCGGCCGCGAGCTGCGCCTGCTGCGCGGCTTCGGTCGGGGCGATGTAGTTGAGGGTGTTGTCGGTGTTCACGAGGTTGTCGGTGCTGGTCAGGCAGGAGACGATCTTGGCTGAGGTCGCGTAGCGAGCCGTGTCCTTCTGCACCGGGATGCTGAGGAACTCGCCTCCCGTGGGGGCAGCGGCCGAGCCGCCGGTGGAGGCCGGGATCGGGATGACCTGGTAGCCGGCCTTGGCGGCGTCGGCCTTCTACCAGGTGCCGTTCTCGGCGAAGCCGAAGTCCCCGGTGAGGAACTCCTGCCAACTGGTGGTCTGGGTGTTGTTGATCACGGAGTTCGGGGCGTAGCCCTTCTTCACCCAGTCGGTCCACAGCTGCACGGCGGAGGCGGCGTCCGAGGAGTCGAGCTTGGTGAGCTCGGCTCCCGACCCCCAGAACCAGGGGAGGAACTGGAACGTGCCCTCTTCCGTTCCGATGCCGGAGAAGGTGATCCCCTTCTTCCCCGACGCCGTCACCTTCTCGAGCGCGGCGTTGAGCGAGGTCCAGTCCTTGACGGAGGCGATGTCGACTCCGGCGGCCTTCAGGACTTCGGGGTTGTAGTAGAGCGCGAGCGTGTTGGCGCCGATCGGCACACCGAAGGTCTTGCCGTCGACCTGGCCGGCCGAGATCAGGTTCTTCGAGAAGCCGGAGGCGTCCAGCCCGGTGTCATCGGTGGTGGTGAGGATGCCCGCCGAGGCGAGGGTGGAGATGACGGGGTTGTCCACCAGGAGCAGGTCGGGCGAGCTTCCCTGCTGGCCGGCCAGGAGTGCCTTGCTCGTCAGGTCGCTGGTGTCGTAGGCCGTGCGGGTGACGGTGACGCCGGCCTCGGTGGCGCAGGCGTCGATGACCTTGGCCCAGGCGCTGGTCTCGTCGTACTGGGGGTACGGGTCCCAGAACGTGTAGTCGCCGCCGGCCGCGGAGTCGCTGCTGGTGGGAGTGCTCGAGCTGGAGCAGCCGGCCAGGGTGACGCCGATGACTGCCGTGAATGCGAGCACGCCGACAGCGCGTGCCCTCTTGGATGTGATCACGATATTCCTCTCTGAATTGTCGCTTCGTGGTGATGGGATGGTGCGCTAAGGACGTCGAACCGGTTCGATTCATGGGCAAAAAAAGAGGGCACAGAGTCCCCCTCTCTCAGGCCGTGCTTCCCCGGATCGTCAATTGCGGTTCGATGAACTTCACGATCGGCGGAGCGTAGTCCGGATCGATGATTCGGCGAACCAGGTGCTGGACCGCTTCGCGGGCCAAGGCGTCGGGCGAGGTCTCGATCGCCGTGTAGGGCAACTGAAAACTCCGCCCGAATTCTCGAGGGAACAGGCTGACGACCGAGAGGTCGCCGGGGACGCTCGTTCCCCGTTCCTGGAGGATCTGCGGGAGCGCCGCGATCGAGGCGTCGTTGTGCACGATCAGCGCCGTGGCGCTGGGGCGGGCATCGAGGATCGCGTTCAGGCTCCGGTTGATGGCCGGCTGCTGGGACTCGCCGTAGTAGGTGTAGAGCGTGATGCCGTATCGGGCCGCCCGCTCCATCGCCGCGTCCCGGAAGCGCCACGCATAGGCCCCGCCACGCTCGAACACGTGCCGGGGCGGGGCCAGGAGGATGACCTCCCGGTGGCCGAGCCCGTAGAGGTGGTCCACGAGCAGGCGCGCCGCCTCGCCGAAGTCCAGGTCGAACACGTCGACCCCCTCGGTGTCCCGGGGCAGGCCGATCAGTGCGGCCGGCTGCCGTGCCGACCGGAGGGGCTCCAGCCGCGGGTCGTCGTGTGCGATGTCGAGCAGGATGATGCCGTCGACCATGTTCGACGACGTGATGCGCCGCACGGCCGCCGGCCCATCGGCGTCGGTGACCATGAGGATGTCGTAGCCCTCTTCCCGGGCGGCCTGCGAGATCGAGTAGATGTACTGCAGCATCGCCGGCGGGAACTCGTCTTCGTGGAACTGCAGGAACAGCCCGAGTACCATCGTCTCGGAGGTCGCGAGAGCGCGCGCACCGGCATTGACGGTGAATCCGAGTCGGGAGATGGCCGACTCGATGCGCTCGCGCGTCTCTTGCGAGATCGTGCGTTTGCCGGAAAGCGCATAGGAGACCGTGCTGCGAGAAACACCGGCTTCTCGTGCGACATCTCCGATGGTGGCCACGCTGCTCCTAGGGTCGGCCGGCACTATTCGAACCGGTTCGATCAAAATAGACGCTCAGTGCTCGAAAATGCAAGTCCGATGTCGTCGAACGACCTTGGCGGGGCGGCGTTAGCACGGATTCGGCGGAAAATCAGCCCTTGCCGCTCGACTCTTGCTGTGTTTACACTCATCGAACCGGTTCGACGTATGCAGTCGGGCCGCTCGCAATGGCGCATCCTCTCGGTGACCCCGCATCCGGTGTCTTCGATACGGCGGCGCCGCGACCGACACCACCGAGAGGATTCCCCGTGGATCACCCCCGTTTCCCGTCAGGCCGGGTGCGCCGAACGTCGTTGCTCGCGAGCGCGACCGTCGCCGCACTCGCGCTCGGCACCCTGGTCGGTGCCGCCCCCGTCGCGTCGGGCGCACCGGCGGTCGCCGCGGCCCCGCGCGCCGCAACGGTGCCCACCGATGCCCTCATCCTCGATTACGACTTCGAGGCACAGAACGTGAACGTCCCGTCATCCTCGTCGACGGCGGCGCCGCGCACCTCGATGCCGCCACGAAGGCGCTGATCACGAAGCTGGGTGTCACCCAGCTCGTGATCGCCGGAGGCCCGAACTCGGTCAGCACCGGGATCGAAGCCGATGCTCAGGCGCTGGCCACGACGGTGAGGCTGGGAGGAGCCGACCGGTATGCCGCGTCGCGCGCCATCAACGGGCACTTCCTGTCGAGTGCTTCGCAGGTGTACCTGGCGACAGGTGAGAAGTTCTCCGACGCGCTCTCGGGCTCTGCGCTGGCGCCGCTCACGGATGCGCCGCTCTTCACCGTTCCGGGCACCTGCATCCCCGCAGAGACGCTGGCGGCGATCACGCAGCTCGGCGCGACCAAGGTGACCCTGCTCGGCGGCACGGCGACCCTGTCCGCAGCGGTCGAGAACCTGACCGCCTGCAGTTCGGACTGAGTCACTGAACGACGGTGCCGGTGAGACTCCTCTCGGGGTCTCACCGGCACCGTCGTTCAGGCCGCGAGCAGCGCATCCAGCCGCTCGTAGCCTTCGACGACGCCGTGCTCCATGCCGTTGGCGATCATGCCGTCGCGCGCCTCGATGCTCGGGAACACGCTGTGCCCGGTGAGGCGCGTGCGGCCGTCGCCGAGGTCGTGGAAGCGGAGCGACTCGAGGCTCGCGACATCCGGAATCCCTTCGAACTCGAAGGTCTGCACGATGAGCTCGTTCGGCCGCACGACGTGGAAGACGCCGTTGAAGGCGAAGCTGCCGCCGGCCGGCGAGCTGTGCACGTAGCGGTAGCGGCCGCCCGTGGTGAGGGAGTACTCGTCGACGGTCATCTCGTAGCCGTTCGGGCCGAGCCACTGCTTCACCAGCTCGGGGTCGGCGTAGGCGGCGAAGACGGCGTCGACGGGGGCGTCGAACTCCCGCACGATGTCGATGAAGGGTGTGCCCTCGGGGGCGGTGATGGTGACGGGATTGCTCATTTCTTCTTCTCCTGTTCGATCGGTGTTGCGGGTTGTCCGGTGGTGGTGCCCGGCTGGGCAAGGAGGGCGTCGAGGCGGCGGAACTGCTGCTCGTGCGCCAGGCGATAGCGGTCGATCCAGGCCGTGAGCCGCTCGAGGGCGGCCGGGGCGAGATGCACCGGCCGGCGCTGCGCGTCGCGGCTGCGCGTGACCAGCCCGGCGGCCTCGAGAACCTGGATGTGCTTCGAGACCGCCTGAACCGTGATGCTCACCGGTTCGGCGAGCTCGTTCACGGTGGCGGGGCCCTGGCTCAGGCGGGCGATGATGCCGCGCCGCACCGGGTCGGCGAGGGCGAGGAACGCGCGATCGAGCTGCTCGTCCGTGTCGCCCGTCGGCGTGTTCGCGTCATCCATGATCAACCAATCGCTTTATCAACTAATGCATTGAATATAGGCATGAGGGTCGACAAGTCAACCCTGCCTATGGGACTCTCAGTTTCATCCGCAATCATGGAAGGTCCGCTTACCCGCGACGCCAGACTCCGACCGCTCTCCGACAACCCCGGGATCCCGCCCCGTCATGACTCATCCGATCGCCCGCCATGGCCGCTTGAAGACCCCGCATCCCTTCGCGCTCGTGGCGAAGTTCGTGGGCGTCGCAGCGCTCGTGGTCGCGGTCAGTGGGGCGGCCTTCGCGGGCTACGCGACCTGGAGCGTCTCGAGCGAGGTGCAGACCGTCTCGCTCGCCGGCGATACCGGCGGCCCGCCCCCGCAGCTCTCGGCCATCGACGGCGGCGTGAACCTCCTGCTCGTCGGCAGCGACAGCCGGCAGGGCCAAGGGGATGCCTACGGCGAGACCGAGGGCAACCTCAACGACGTCACGATGCTGCTGCACATCGCGCAGGATCACTCGAACGCCACCGTCGTGAGCTTTCCCCGCGACATGGTGGTGCCCATCCCCTCGTGCCCCGACCCCACGGGCGGGAGCTTCGACGCGATGGAAGCTCAGCCCCTCAATGTGACGCTCTCGTACGGCGGCCTGCCCTGCACCGTGCTCACCATCGAGGCGCTGACGGGGCTGAGCATCCCGTTCGCCGCCGAGATCCAGTTCAACGGGGTGATCGAGATGTCGAACGCGGTGGGCGGCGTGCCCGTGTGCGTGGCGGAGCCGATCGACGACGACTACACCGGCGTGCACCTCACCGCCGGAACGCACACGCTCGCGGGCATGGATGCGCTGCAGTTCCTACGCACGCGCCACGGCGTGGGCGACGGCAGCGACCTCGGGCGCATCTCGTCACAGCAGGTGTTCCTGTCGTCGCTCGTGCGCACCATCAAGTCCGACTCCACGCTGTCGGACTTCTCGAAGCTCTACGGCATCGCGCGCGCCGCCTCGGGCAACATGCAGCTCTCGAAGAGCCTCGCATCGGCCGACACGCTGGTGTCGATCGCGCTGGCACTGAAGGACATCCCGCTCGAGAAGGTGACCTTCGTGGCCTATCCCGGCACCACTGGCGGCTCGGGGGTCTATGCCGGCAAGGTGCAGCCGCTCGCCGACGATGCGGCGGTGCTGTTCACGGCGATCGCGGCCGACCAGCCCGTGGCGACGGCAGGGGGAACCAATCTCGGGCTGGGGGCGGTGGCCGACCCGAACGCGCCGGCGTCATCGGCTGCCGCAGATGCGACTCCCGCGACCGCCGCTCCGGACGCGCCTGCTCCGGATGCGTCGGCATCGGCTCCGGATGCCGCTGCGGCGGCCCCGGCGGCCACGGCGACGGCCCTGCCCCCGTCGATCACGGGCCAGAACGCGGCCGAGTACTCCTGCTCGAAAGGCAACGAGGGCTGAACCCGGGCATCCCGAGCCGTGGCGTGACGGATTCGCTGCGTCGGTTATGATGGCTGAGGCGCAAGCCAAGGAGACGTCGCATAGTTCGGCCTAGTGCACCACCCTGCTAAGGTGGAGAACCCTTTATTGGGTTCCGTGGGTTCAAATCCCACCGTCTCCGCAGACCCAGACCCTCGAAGTTCCTTTTAGATAAAGGGATGCGCGGGGGTCTGTTCTAGTTTCAAGAGCTAGTCTGACCACATTTTGACCACATTCGTTCCCGAAAGCACGTGATCAAGCCGTACGCAACGTCGTCGAGGTCGTCGTCAAACAAGTCGGAATAGACGTCGAGAGTCATTGCTGCAGAGGCGTGACCGAACATCCGCTGGATGGCTTTGACGTTAGCTCCTGCGCTGACCGCGAGACTTGCGGCTGTGTGACGTAAATCGTGAATGGTCATCGCCGGCACGGCAGCTGTCGACAGAGCTGTCTTGAACCAGAAGCGAGATCCGCCGCTCACTCGCGTGCGTCTCATGTAGTCGCCGTCAGCGCCTGGGAAGACGAGATCAGCCGGGCCCTTGCCGAGGACGGCTTGCTGGGGGGGGCAGTGTGAGACTGTCGGGAAACGGAACTGATCGCTTCTTATGAGACTTGGGTGTTCCAACCTCAATGCGACCACCGACTTCGACAGCATTCTCTGTGACATTGATTCGTCTGCGAGAGAGGTCGAGGTCGCGTACGCGCAATCCTGCTGCTTCACCCCATCGAATTCCGGTGTAGCTCAAGACCAACACTAGGAGCGCCCGGTCGCCGGACGCTTCCGCGACCTTGGAGACCTGGTCAGGGGTGAGGTACGTGTGCTTCTTCTTGATCTTGCGCGGGAGGTTCACTCCTCGAGCTGGGTTGCTACCTAGGCGCCGGTCCTTCACCGCAACGTCGAGAATTCCAGCTAACACTCCATAGGCGCGGAGAAAGGTTGCTGCACCCTTCTCCGCACTGAGCTCGCTGATCCAGCTCTGGACGTCACTGTGGCGAATGTCGCCCACTGAATCGCCCCGGGTTTAGTGGAGGGCGGGTTCTCCCAGGACCGGGTGGCTCTAGGGGTTCGTCTCACGGTAGTACTGGTTCTCCTTCTCGAGCGGTGTGAGGTATCCGATCGAGGAGTGCAGCCGGTGCTCGTTGAACCAGTGCACCCACGACAAGGTCGCGAGTTCTGGCTCGTCGGCAGTGCGGAACGGGCCGTCGATCTTCACGCACTCGGTCTTGTAGAGCCCGACAACAGACTCGGCCAACGCGTTGTCATAGCTGTCGCCGACAGTTCCGATCGACGCGATCGCGCCGACGTCAGCGAGACGCTCGGCATAGCGAATCGCAGTGTATTGAGATCCCGCGTCCGAATGTTGGATCACGCTAGTGACGTCTTCGCCGGCACGATCCCTGACCCAAAGTGCCATCTCGGGCGCGTCCAACGGCAGATCGGTCGGCATGCGGTTCATGGTCCGCCAGCCCACGATCCGGCGGGAGAATACGTCGGTGACGAACGCGGTGAACGCCATCCCCGACCACGTCGGAACATAGGTGAAGTCCACCACCCAGAGCTCGTTCGGGCGGTCAGCGCGGAAGCACCGCTCTCGAGTCCTCGTCGTGTGAAGAATTTGATCTGGTTACATGCGGCGCCAGGCGAGAGGTGGCCGTGAGCATTTCCAGGTCGGTGACCTCGAGGTTAGAGACGCCGATCAGGGTTAGAGGCACCTCGCATTTTCTTGCAAGTAACGTGTCGATGTGGACTCTTCCAGAAAAATTCGAAAAGGTGTGACCCCTGCGCGGATCACCGATGCAGCGATCGAACTCCTTGACGACATCGGGCCGGAGGGTCTGACCACCCGACTGATCTCGGAGAGGCTGGGGGTATCGCAGCCCACCCTCTACAGTCACGTCGACAACCTCGACGAGATTCGCACGTTGGTCGCGATCCGCGGGATGGATGATCTAGGCCGGCGCGTGCGCGATTCGGTCGGTGAAGCGAGGGGCCTTGACGCGTTGCGGAGTATGGCCGTCGCCTATCGCGGTTTCGTGCGGGAGCATCCTGCGGTGTACATGTTGCAGCAGAGCGCTCCCCCGACCGAGGAGTATTGGGCGTCGGCGAATGCCGCCGCCGAGGAGGTGCGGCACGTGTTCCGACGCTTCGGGTTGCCACCGGCCGCGATTCCGGATGCGCACCTTGTGTTCCGCGCGACCATCCTCGGCTTCGTGAACCTCGAACTCAATGAAGCGCTGCGGGACGTTGACCACGATGACACCGCTGCTTTTGACTTGTTCCTCGGTATGTTCGCCGACGCGCTCGCCCGCGTGCGCGCCGGCGACGGGGAAAAGCCTTGACGTCCTGACAGAAGCTTTCTATGCTTCCTAATGCCTATAGGAAAACCTATAGGCATTAGGAATGGCATTCTTGCCATCGGACACAGAGAAGTGGCCCGAATGATGCTTGACGACGGCGTGGAACGCGCTGAGACCAAACGAGTGAACCGGAAGATTGCCTGGCGGCTTCTTCCGCTGCTGTGCCTGCTGATGTTCGTGTCGTACTTCGACCGCATCAGCCTGTCCTACGCCGGCCCCGCTGGCATGAACGAAGATCTGGGGCTCACGGCGACAACGTTCGGCTTCGCCGCCGGCATCTTCTTCTTCGGATACATCCTGCTCGAAGTGCCGAGCAACCTGGCACTCCGTCGCTTCGGTGCGCGCACCTGGCTAGCACGGATTATCGTGAGCTGGGGTATCGTGCAGGTGCTCACCGCCTTCGCCCCCAACGACATCAGCCTGTACATCTTGAGGTTCCTCCTGGGCGTCGCCGAGGCGGGCTTCGCGCCCGGAGTGATCTTCTATCTCACGCTGTGGTTCTCGCAGGAGTTCCGTGGACGCGCGATCACCCGGTTCCTGTTCTCGGTGACGATCGCCTCTGTTCTTGGTGCCCCGATCTCGAACTTCCTCATTGGTGTAGGGGATGCGAGCACGCCGTTCGGACTCACCGGATGGCGTTTCCTCATCCTCGCCGTCGGTGTGCCAGCGATTATCCTCGGGGTCATCACCTGGTTCTACTTGGACAAGGGCCCGGCGGAGGCGAAATGGCTGACCGCGGCCGAGAAGGCGGACATCGAACGCCGCATCATGTCTGACACCTCCACACACTCCCTCGGCGACATGGGGGTGGGCAAGATCTTCCGTAGCGGCCGCATCTGGCTCCTTGGCCTGTGCTACTTCAGCTTCATCTACGGCACCTACGCCCTCACTTTCTTCCTCCCCACTCTCGTCGTGGGCTTCCAGGCCCGCTTCGACGTCGAATACTCACCCCTCCAGATCTCTCTGATCACCGCAGTGCCGTTCCTGTGCGGTGGAGTGGCTCAACTGCTCTTCGGGCGCCTCGTCGATCGGCGCGGCCACGCCGGTTTCCATATCGCGGTCGCCGCGGTGATCGGCCTCATCGGCGGTGTAGCCGCCAGCTTCGCGACCGACCCGCTGGTGCTCATCTTGTGCCTGTCACTGATGGCCTTCGGCATCACCGGAGGCGGGTCGACGACCCTGGTGCTGGTCGCCAAACTCCACACCGGGGCGAGCGCGGCCACCTCGATCGCCCTGGTCAACACCATCGGCATCACGGCAGGCTTCTTCGGCCCCTACTTCACGGGATGGCTCCAAGACCTCACCGGCAACCCAAACGCCGGCTTCGTCCTTATCTCCGTGCTCCTCGTCGCTTCGGCGCTGATCGCGTTCACGATCGATCTGCGCCTGACCCGTCGTCGTGACCTGGATCTGTCGGGCGTGCCGCTCGAGGTCGCACCGGCGTCCGGAAAGCGGGTGGGGCGATGACACGCGTCCGGGTCACCCGGTCGATTGGCGTGGCCGTCCCGGTCGACGAGGTGTGGGATCTCGTCAGCCGCTTCGATCAGCTGCCGAGATGGATGCCCGGAATCGACGCCTTCGCTGCGACGCCCGACGGCCGCGTGCGAACCGTTCTAAGCGGAGAGGCGACCTTCCTCGAACGCCTGACGGGCATCGATCCGGTCGAACACCGGGTGACGTATTCCCTGATCCACTCGCCCCTCGATTTGTCGACGCACGAGGGCACGATCGCCGTCCACTCCGCGGGACCGAATGCGACGGTCGTCGACTGGGTGCTCGACGTCACGGTCGACAGCCGAGATCCCGAAGAGGTGCGGACCGGATTGAGAGCCGCAGTCGATGCCGGCCTGGAGGGCTTGCGGGCCTACTTCTCCGCACCGGTCTGGGCGCGTTACCCGTCACTGGCGCTCGACGAGGACAGCGCCCCCGGCGTCGCCGGATGGCTCGACCGTCGCCTCCTCGTGCCGCGGTGCGCCTCGTGCTCCCGGCTCCACCTCCCCGCTCGGCCCGTGTGTCCCTACTGCTGGTCTGATGAGGTGCAGCACGAGCCGGTCAGCGGTCGCGGAGTGGTGGCCCTGTCGATCACCCTCCGGCAGGGGCCTGCCTACCCAGGGGTCGGATACCCGTATCCCGTCGTGACCGTCGAACTCGAGGAGCAGGCGGGCTTGCGCTTCTCGAGCGGCCTTGCCGATCCTTCTCGGACCTCGCCCATCGGGGCCCCGGTCGAATTGGACTGGGTCGTGCGCGACGCCGCCCCGTTCCCGGTGTTCCGTCCGATCGGAGCGAGCGCATGACCGGCGTCGGCATCCCGGACCGGGTCTCCGTCGCCGGAGTCGGGTCGACCGGGTACTTCCGCACGAACGGGAGGACGGCGCGGTCATACGCGCTCGAGGCGGCCATCGCGGCCATCCGTGACGCCGGCCTCACCGCCGACGACATCGACGGAGTGATCGCATCGCCGGGAATGGGAAGCACGACCATCCTGCCGCCCTCGGCACCCGAGCTGACCGCATCGCTGCGCCTGCCGAACGTGACCCACTTCGGCGAAGGCAACCCCGTCATCGTCGGGCCCCTCATCGACGCGATGAACGCCATCCACAGCGGCGCGTGCACGACCGTGCTGGTGTACCACTACAACTACCGGACACCGTTCAACTCGGGAAGGCTCGCGTCGGATCCCTACCGTCGGCACATCCGAGGGTACAACTCCGCGCCTCCCGAGGCGGTGCACGACGCCGTCGCCTATGCCGCTTGGGCGAGCAGATACCTCCACGACCACGCGGTGCCCCGGGAGGCGCTGGGACTGGTCGCGGTCAACAGCCGCAGTAACGCGATGCGCAACCCGCTCGCAGCGATGCGCGAGCCGCTGACCCTCGACGACTATCTGGCCGGCCGTATGGTGCGCGACCCGTTCGGCATGTACGACATGGACCTCCCAGTCGACGGTGCCGAGGCGTTCGTTCTTACGACGACCGAGCGCGCTCGCGATCTCCGGCGACCGCCGGTCCTGGTCCGGGCCGCTGCCCAAGGGCTCGTGGCGTCCGCGAGCGACGAGGAGCAGCTGCCGTCGCTCGAGCACCACGGCCAGGACGTCGTGGTGGGCCGGCTCCGGCAGCAGGCGGATATCGGAGTCGACGACATCGACCTCGCCTACGTCTACGACGGGTTCACCTTCATTACGCTGTCGTGGCTCGAGAAACTGGGATGGTGCGACTCCGGCGGCGCAGCGGATTACCTGAGGTCCAACTGGGATGCCGCCGGCAGTCGGCTGCTGCTCGACGGCCGGGTTCCCGTCAACCTGCAGGGAGGAATGCTCTCGGAGGGCGGCACGCAGGGGGCGGGGTTCGTTCGCGACGCCGTCCAGCAGCTCCGCGGAGCAGCCGGTGACCGGCAGGTGCACGGTGCCCGCACCGCGCTTCTGGCCATCGGCGGGTTCTTCTACAACTCGCAGGGACTCGTCCTGACCGTCGACCCCACATCGAAAGGAGACCACCGATGACCCAGACCACGTCCTTCCTCGCTGGGATACGCGTGCTGGAGTTCGCCGACGAGCGGGGCGAGTACGCCGGCAAGCTGCTCGCGGGGCTCGGAGCCGACGTCGTCAAGATCGAGCCCCCGGAGGGCGAGATCACGCGCACCTACGGCCCGTTCGTCGACGACCTGCCCCACCCGGATCGCAGTCTTCACTTCTGGCACTACAACCTCGGCAAGCGGGGGGTCGTGCTCGACCTTGACACCTCCGAAGGACGCGACACGGCGCGCCGGCTCGCTCGCTCGGCGGACGTCATCATCGACGGCCGTCGCGCGTCGTACCTCGACGAGCGCGGGCTCGGCTTCGACGACCTGTCCGTGATCAACCCTGGCCTGATCTATCTGCGCATTACGCCGTTCGGCGACGACGGCCCCTGGTCCCGCTTCGAGGGGAGCGACCTCATCCACCTGGCTCTCGGTGGGGTCATGATGAACTGCGGCTACGACCCGCATCCCGACGGTCACTACGACACCCCGCCGATCGCCCCTCAGATGTGGCAGGCCTATCACATCGCCGGCGAGATGGCCGTGATGAGCGTCCTCGGCGCACTGACCGCCCGGCTGCGGGACGGTCGTGGCCAGCGTCTGGACGTGAACATTCACCAGGCGGTCAGTGCGAATACCGAGACCGACATGCCCGACTGGGTGTACCTCCGTCAGGAGCACCGCCGCCTCACCGGACGCCACTCAATGACCGGCATCACCGCACCGGCGCTGTCGATCACGAAGGACGGCCGCTACGTCATGCCCTATCGCACCTACCTGCGATCGTTCGCGATGAGCTGGGACTCGGATCTCGCGGTGCTAAAGAAATACGGCATGCAGGCCGACCTCGAGGACCCAAAGTACCGCGATCCGGATCTCCGCGCGTCATCGAGCACCTCGCTCTATGTGAACGCGGTCACCGACGCGCTCATCTCCCGTCTGCTGTTCGCCGACGACATCTGGAAGGACGCCCAGGCGGAGGGGCTGCCGTGGGCGCCGATCAGAAAGCCCGAGGAGAACGTCGTCGACCCGCACTGGCGTGCACGGGGCACGTTCGTCGAGGTCGAGCATCCCGAGCTCGACCGCTCATTCACCTACGTCGGCCCCCGATGGCTGTGCCGTGAGGTCCCGTGGACCATCGGCCCGCGGGCACCGTTGCTGGGCGAGCACACCGCCGAACTGAGCGAGAGCGTTCCGCGATCGGGTGGGCCGGCCGCCGCGGAGGCACTGTCCGGCGACGTCTCGGACCATCGGGGCTCTGCCGGAGCGCTGAGCGGGGTACGAGTGGTCGACCTCAGCTGGATGCTCGCCAGCGCCGGTGCAGGGCGCTTCCTCGCCGCCCTGGGTGCCGAGGTGATCAAGGTCGAGCACGACACCCGCTGGGACAGCATGCGCTTCGGGGCCGGCATGGCGCCGGCCGGCGGCCGTTCCGAGCGGGAGACCGCCACCAAGGCCATCCCGACCCCGACTCCCGGCGGGCCCAACAGGTCGGGTAACTTCGCCGAGCTGAATTCCGGCAAACTCGGCATCGCCCTCAATCTGAAGTCGCCCGAGGGTCGCGCGGTACTAGAGGACCTCATCCGCGACGCCGACATGATCGTGGAGGGATTCTCGCCCGGCACCATGGAACGCATGGGTCTCGGCTACGCCCGTCTGCGCGAACTCAACCCGCGCATCGTCTACGTGCAGCAATCGGGCTTCGGGCAGGCCGGCACCTATGGCTCCGCCCGAGCCTTCGGACCCACAGCGCAGGGATTCTCAGGCATCACCGAGATGTCAGGACTGCCCGAGCCCTATCCTCCGGCCGGAATCGGTTACTCGTATCTCGACTGGTTCGGCGCCTACAACATGGCCAACGCCATGTTGGCCGCACTCTACCGCCAGCGGTCGACGGGCCAGGGATGCTACATCGATACATCGCAGGCCGAAACTGGGTTGGCTCTGACCGGCACCGCTGTACTCGACCACAGCGTGAACGGGCGGGCATGGTCGCGATATGGGAACGCCTCCCCCTACAAGACCGCTGCGCCGCACGGCGCGTACCCCACAGCCGGAGACGATCGCTGGCTGGCGATCGCCGCCTTCACTGACGACCAGTGGGAGGCCCTAGCCACCGCGCTGGAGCATCCGGAGTGGCTTGCCGACCCCCGCTTCTCGACATTGGAATTACGCGTTCTCAATACCGCGGACCTTGATGTCCTGCTGGCGTCGGCCACGCGCGGACATGACGGTTACGAACTGATGCAGATGCTGCAGAGCGTTCACGTCCCTGCCGGGGTGTGCCAGACCGCTCAAGACCGCTACGAGACTGATCCGCAGCTGTCGCACCTCGCTTGGATGGAAGACCTTCCCCAAGCAGACATTGGCACCTGGCCGGTCAAGAAGGTGCCGTTCCGCATGAGCCACACGCCCGTCAGAACTGGAGGAGTGTATGGCCGCTCCGGGCCATCGTACGGGCAAGATACAGATTTCGTTCTGGCGTCTGTTCTAGAGCGCACCCCAGAAGAGATCGCGGTGCTGCGCGCTGCAGGCGCCCTCGAAAGCGAGAAGTATCACCGATGAAGCCGACCGCTTGGCAGTGCGCGTTCAGCGGACAGTTAGGTACTAATCCGAAACTGCCAAGCGGTCACCCTCCGACCCGAAGGCTCTACGGACGGTTGCCGCCAGAGCGCGTCGGCGTCGTTCGTGGAGCTCTCCAGCATCTGCCGGTCCGGCGGCGATGAGTGCGCTCGCTGGTGACCAAGCCATCGACATGGCGGTCACCAGCGAAAGCACGTCTTCCGGATTCAGCAAACCGTCGATAGAACCGGATCGTTGCCCTTGTCGAATCGCGTCGATCTTTTCGCGATTGTGATCATGTCCGTCGTCGTAAAGGTCCCCGACCGGATGCCGCTCCAGGCGCGCCCAGGTCGTGAGTCGCACCACCTCGGGACGTGCGAGATACGTGTCATACAGTTCAATCGCATAGCGCGGCAGGTCATCTCCACGGAGAGGAACCGAATCGACCATCCACCCGATGTGCTCGGAATAGACCGCATCGAACAGCGCGTCCTTGTTGCCGAAATAGCTATACATCTGAGCTTTATTTGAGTTCGATGCGGCGGCAATGCGGTCCACACGGGCGCCGGCGATACCGAACCGGGCAAATTCTGAGGATGCCGCGTCGAGGATGCGGCGCATCGTCGCCTCGCCCTTAGTAGTCGTGACAGTCATGCTGTCAGTCTAGTTACCAACTAGTTTGTTTGACACACTCGGCGCGGACGCATAGGTTAACTACGAACCAGTTAGTAGTTTTTAGGAGTGAGCAATATGCAGACAGTTCTAATCACGGGCGCGGGTAGTGGCTTTGGTCGGCTGACGGCCTTCGACCTCTCGCGCCTCGGATATCGCGTGATCGCCGGTGTACAAATCTGGCCGCAGGCCTGGCAGCTGCGTCAGGAGATCGCGGCAGCAGGTCTGGAAAATATCGAGGTCATCAAACTCGACCTGTTCGACGAGATCGATGTCGCCCACGCCCTCCGTTATGACATCGACGTTTTGTTCAACAACGCCGGCGTCGCCCACAGTGGAACGCTGACGGACCTCCCGATGTCCCGCCTTCGGGCGAATTTCGAGTCGAACGTGTTCGCCCCGATGGAACTGACCAAGGGCTTCATCCGACAGATGGCCGCGCGGGGCAGCGGAAGAATCGTGTTCAACTCCTCTGACGCGGGCCTGCAGACTCCACCATTCGGAGGCGCGTACAGTGCGACGAAATACGCCATCGAAGCGATCGCCGCGACGCTTCGAGAAGAGCTGAAACCCAAGGGGATCAGTGTGGCTACGGTGCAGCCTGGTTTCTACCTGACCGGCTTCAACGACACCGCGCTCGAGGCATCCACCTATTGGTATGACCCAGCGACGGCCATCCTGCCGGGGTGGGAACCGCCGTTCACCCTGGTCGGGCAGGAAGACCCGCAGAACATGGTCGACGTGATCGTCAAGGTCATCACAGGCGAGATCACCAAATACCGCAACGTGTTCCCGCCGTCAATGGAGCACGAGACCCGTGAAGCGCAGGCCGCCGAATGGGACCTCACGGTCTAACCACCCACCATCCTCCGCCTCGTCCTGGAATGGTCCAGGGCGAGGCGGAGGTGCGAGGAGAAATCATGCCCAGCACTACTGAAATCCTGAGCGCGTTAAACATCAGCCGCGATTCCACAGCCTGGCAGCGCACCGTCGACATAACTACCATCGGCGCGCGGTCAGGCAAGCCCCGCCGGATCGAGATCTGGTTCCATCGCGTCTATGGCCGGTGGTACCTCAGCAGCACCCCCGCACGCCGCGACTGGTACTCGAACTTGCTGGCTAACCCCGAGTTCGTCTTCCATCTCAAACACGGCATCCGAGCCGACTTGCGGGCGACCGCTCTGCCGATTATTGATCCCGCGCAGAAGCAGCCGATTTTCGAATACATTGTCGACGACTTCAACCAACCCCACAATCCAGCCATCGTCCGACAGCCCCAGCGCGTCGACGACTGGATGGCCGGTAGCCCCTTGGTCGAGATCATCTTTGACGACGTCCCTACACCAGAGCTTCCGCTACCTCACTAACAACCAACTCGCTCGACTCGAAGAATTGTCATTGACCCCTGCACCTGGACCGACCCGGCGCTCGCGATTCGGCGCGATGGACCCGGCACGGGCCCTTGCATAGCATGACCACATTTTGACCACACTCGACTGCCACTGCCCTGACTGAACGACCATTCAAATGAACGAAGATCGTTGAGATTCCGGGGTTGGTAACGTCAAGTGGCTCAGATGCTGGTCCAGATATAGAGTTCAAATCCCACCGTCTCCGCACGTGAAAGCCCTGATCAGCGGATGATTATGGTGACTGTGTCGGTCCGCTCCGGAGCAGTTCCCGAGGTGCCAGGACTTTTGCGGGTCGTGGCTGGCCCAATGTCTGGCAGCCAATCCACCTCTACACATCTCCAGACATCACCGCGTCTCGACAGAGGATCTCTCAATGGGCGGCGGACCTGTCGGCATCCCACGGCCGACAGGTCCTTTTACTGAGCGCGCTCGACGGAGAGCCAGAGCTCGCAAGTGGCCGTGCTGAATGGCGGCACTGTCGAGTGCCGCCATTCGGGTCGTTGGCTCGAGGGCGTCTATCCCGCTATTGACACAACGTCCACTATCCGCACACAAATAACATGCAGCGCACCGCCTGCGGGCCCGCAGCTAACCGCTCGATCGGCGCGACGCTGGTAGGGCGTCCATCAGACGGGGCTTGGCTGACTAGAGCGATTCAGTGGTGACGTCGGCTTCGATTGTCCTGGTGGGCCCAGTCTCGAGTCGATCCGCGATGCGAAGCAGTGCGACTAGAAGCGCGCCGACGAAGAACACTATCGCTGCAATCGCGGATTTCAGCGCTAGATCCAAATCACCACTGAAGATCGCCAAGAGAGCGATCAACACCCCTAGCCCATACAGACCCCACGCCGCAGATTTCATGATCTCAACCGTATTTCTTTTGGGGGTTCATGGCCATTGATACAGACCCGCAGTCCTTCACTATGTGGCCGTACTGCGGCCCCAGCATGGCGCGAGGAATGTTCACCTATGAGCACAACCGGGACGGCGGCTCCTTCACTTCCGTGTCAGCTAGTCTCGGTGCCGGTCTCTCGGTTGCCTACAACGGCGTGCAGAACCCTCTTCAGAAGAGCACTGGCATCGTCACCAGTCCGTAATGTGATGTGATCGTGAGGCTCGGGCCGGGGTTGACAGTCGACTCGAGCCTCACCGGTCGCCAAGCGCGAGATGGACTCGCCCGTCGTAGGTCGGGTACTGACGGGGATGCGAACCCGGCTACGAGGCGCTCTCCGAGCCCGCAGCCATAGGTCCCGATCGCGACCTCGTGGGTAGTCGACTGAGCAAAGCCGAACCAGTCGTTGACGGATGGCGACTCGTGACGGTGGGTTGCCCCGATGTTGAGTCGGTGCGTCAGCTCATGCAGTTCGGGAATCACATTGCGGAAGGCTGCGCGTGCGTGCTTCAGTTCTCGGGCTGTGCGAGCCGCGCGATGTCGTCCGGGGTCAAGAAGAGCACCGAGTTGCCGCCGCGGGAGACGTCGAGAACTCCGGCCACCTTGACCATGATCTCGAGCGTCGACTTTCCCTCGGAACCCGATGCCGCAATCGTCGACGGGTCGCCTTGCACGGCGGTGATGCCGACGGTGTGCGAGCTGGCCGTCGCGTCCCGCGCGAGCGCGGGAGCGATCGCCCTCACCTTCTGGGCCACAGACTCCACCGACGGGTCGTCGACGTAGATGCGCACGAGAAGCTCCGTGTTCCACGGGGCACCTGGATGCGTGATGTCGACCGTCGTCGCGAGAACGCCGGCGCTCTGGGTGATTTCCGCCGCCAACCCCGTGGTGTCGGCTGCCGGGCTGCAGCCGGTCAGTGCGAGCGTGCTCGCCACGATGCCGACCGCGATGAGAGCCCGTGTGGTCTTCATTTCCCGTGACCTCATGGTCGGCGTTCCTTCCATTCCACGAACGAATTCCGGCGCGCCGCTTTGCGCTCCTGTGATGGATCGATCAACCCCATTCGAGCGAGGTAGGCGAGCACCTCGCGGTAGGTCTCGACGAAGGTCTTCTCGTCGGACGAGCTCACGCGTGGGCCCGTGACCGCCCACCACTGGTCCAGCGCCTCGAAGATGAGCGGCGCATCGGCATTGTCGACGAGTCCTCTCAGCACGTACGCGCGACCGGATCGCCTTCCCGAGCGGTCGGCTCGGCGCCCTTGCCGCCAGAGGATGAGCGCCGCGATCCCGGACGCCAGGAAGAGTAGTAGTCCGATCATCACCGGCCATGGCTGGTACCTGTCGACCTCTTTCCATCGGAAGGCGACGATCGATCCGGCGAAGCCGATCCAGAGCACCGCGAAGAACAGATAGAGCCGGGCCGGAAGATTCGAACCCCACAGCTCCCCTGAGCTTCGGAGCGGCTCTAGCCAGATCATGATGGCGACCGCAGCCACCGCGATCAGCCCGGCGACGAGCGCACCCTGCTGCAGGGTGATGGAGGCGGAACCTGTGCGTGGGGACAGCGCGCCGGTGCCCACGGCCAGAGCGCCTAGGACAATCGACGCGATGGACATCACGCGATGGCGCAGGCCGGCCCGGCGCGCGGCCACGGTCGGTGCCCCTCGGCGGGTGTTGGCCTCACGGACGGCAGCAGCTCGCGCGAGTTCCCTGGCCTTCGCAGCATCGGGATGGGCGCTGAGCAGCGCGATGTTCATCGCATCCTCGATGGCTTCGTCTGCGCTGCGATAGTCGGCATCCGTGATGAAGGACTCGATCCGGAAGTGGATTCTCTCGTTGCCGGCGGTCATGACGATGGCACCGAAGCAACATCGAAGGAGTGGAAGAGCATGTCAGTACCGATCTCGTCTCGCCTAGGGGCTCGGAGGCGTGTTCTGCCCGGAACGGGGCGAGGAGGGTGCGCGCCCCGTTGAGCCGCGCACGATGAGCTGCGAGTCGAGATGCACGGCGTGCTCGGGCGTGGGCCGGCCGGCGATGCGGTCCAGCAGCAGTTCGAGCGCCAGCGAGCCGCTGCGGTCCAGGGCCACCCGGACGGTGGTGAGCCCGGGTTCGGACGCGGCCGAGATGTCGAGGTCGTCGATGCCGACGATGCTGATGTCGGCCGGGCAGTGCAGGCCGAACTCCGCCAGCCCCGACATCAGGCCCAGGGCCACGAGGTCGTTGTAGGCGATCACCGCGGTGGCCCCGCTCGAGGCCACGCTCGCGGCCGCGGCGACGCCCCCGTGAACGCTGGCGGCCTGGTTGCCCACCACGCTGACGGCGAGGTCGTGGGCGTCACAGGCATCGCGGATGGCCGCGAGCCGCCGCCCGTTGGCCCAGGATGCGGCGGGGCCGGGAACGTACGCGAGGTGCCGGTGCCCGAGCGCCGCGAGGTTCTCGACGGCCTGCCGCACGCCGGCGCCGGCCTCCATCAGCACCGAGCTCGCGCCCTCGACCTCGCGGTTGATCACCACGAGGGGGGTGCCGCCAGCGAGCTCCATGATCTCGGCCGGATCCAGCCGCGGCGAGCAGAGGATGATCCCGTCGAGCTGCCGCGCCTGGGTGAGGAGTTCGCGCTCCCGCGGGATCTCCTCGTTGGTGTCGCTCAGCATCATCCGGTGGCGTCCGTGCCAGGCCTGGCCCTGGATCGATTTCAGGAGGGCCGCGAAGACCACGTTGGAGACGTCGGGGACCAGGACCCCGAAGGTGCGCTCGGAGGTCGGAGTGCTGGTGACGTACCCGAGCTCGGCGGCGGCTTCGAGCACGCGGCGGCGCGTGGCCTTGGCGAGCCGGTCGGGTTCGCCGAAGGCGCGGGATGCCGTGGCCAGCGAGACGCCGGCCCGCTTGGCGACATCGGTCAGGAGTGCGGGCACCTCAGGCTCCTCCTTCTCTCCGGTCGCGCCTCGGTGCGGTCGCGACGCCATGCTCGAGGATATCGACCGAGGCCGTGGCTTCTTATTCTGCAACTCTTGACAAAGTTGTACAAGCATCGCACCATGGATGACGAGGGTTCCGACGGAGAAGCTGGAGTATTCAATGACGAACACGATCGAGGCAGGTGCTGCCCGATGAAGATCATCGTGACCGACCCCTCGCTGGCCGCTCATCGCGAACTGTTCGAGGCCTCCGTGCCCCCTGGTTCGACCGTCAGCTGGTTCGACGGCCCTGGTGCGGTGGACGAGGCCGATCTCGCCGGGACCGAGGTGATCGTCGGATCGAAGATCAGCGCCGAGCTGGCCGCGAAGGCCCCGCGCCTGACACTGATCCACGCCGCCGGCGCGGGCACCGACGGCATCCAAGCAGGTGCGCGGCGCGCGGGAGTGACCGTGTGCAACACCTTCCACCACGAAGGCTCGATCGCCGAGCACATCGTCAGCGCCACGGTCGCCCTGCGCCGCAACACGATCGCTCAGGACACCGCACTGCGGGCCTCGACCTGGCTCTCGCCGGTCTATGACGCGAGCATCCCGCAGCCCCGCACGCTGCGCGGCTCGGTGGTGACCTTCCTCGGCTTCGGTCACATCGGTCAAGCGACCTGGCAGCTCCTCCGGGCCTTCGGCATGGAAGGGATCGCCATCACGCGCACCGGTTCAGCGGATGCCGCGGCATACGGTCTCCGCCGGGCGGGACGACTCGACGAGCTCGAGGGCGCCCTGGCCGAATCCGATCTGCTGGTCGTGAGCATCCCGCTCACCGGCGACACCGAGGGTCTCATCCAGGGCCACCATCTCGAGGCGCTGGGCGCCGCGGGGATCCTGGCGAACGTCGCCCGGGGCGCCGTCGTCCAGGAGCGGGCGCTCTACGACGCCTTGTCCGGCGGTGTGATCGCCGGCGCCGCCCTCGACGTCTGGTACCACGCCCCCGACGGCTCCGGGCACGGCGCACCGAGCACCCTGCCCTTCCACGAATTGGAGAACGTCATCATGACCCCGCACTCCTCGGGCGTGACGGAGGAGACGTTCCGCGAACGTGCCCGCGACATCGCCTCGAACATCGGGCGCCTGCAGCGTGGCGAGGCCCTCGAGAACATCGTGAGCGCCTCATGACCCGCGTGATCGACGCGGTCGACGTGATCGTGAGCAGCCCCGGCCGCAACTTCGTGACCCTCAAGATCACCACGTCGGACGGCCTCGTGGGCTGGGGCGACGCCACCCTGAACGGCCGTGAGCTGTCGGTGGCGAGCTACCTGCGCGACCACCTTGCCCCTGCACTAGTGGGCCGGGACGCCGATCGCATCGAGGACACCTGGAACTACTTCTACCGCGGGGTGTACTGGCGCCGGGGACCGGTGGCGATGGCGTCGATCGGCGCGATCGACATGGCGCTCTGGGACATCAAGGGCAAGGCGGCCGGCGTTCCGGTCTACCAGCTGCTCGGCGGCGCCGTGCGTGACCGCATCCTCACCTACACGCATGCCACGGGCTGGGACGTGCCCGAGCTGCTCGACTCCGTGGCCGAGCGCCGGGTCCAGGGATACCGGGCGGTGCGCGTGCAGTCGGGTGTGCCCGGGCTCGACAAGGTCTACGGCGTCACCAAGGGCGCGGCCGTCTACGAGCCAGCGGGCCGCGGTGTCGGACCGGCCGAGGAGGTCTGGGACACCTCGGCCTACCTCCGGCACGCCCCCGTGGTGCTCGAGGCGGTTCGGGAGGCCGTGGGCCCCGAGCTCAAGCTGCTGCACGACGTGCACCACCGGCTGAACCCCATCGAGGCGGCACGACTCGGCAAGGCGCTCGAGCCCGTCGACCTGTTCTGGCTCGAAGACGTCACCCCGGCCGAGAACCAGATGCTGCTGCGTGCCGTGCGTCAGCACACGACGATCCCGCTCGCCATCGGCGAGGTCTTCAACACCGTCTGGGACGCCCAGCAGCTCATCACCGAGCGCCTGATCGACTACATCCGGGTGGCCGTGGTGCACGCGGGCGGCATCTCGCACCTGCGCAAGATCTTCGCGCTGGCCGAGGTGTTCCAGGTGAAGGCGGCGCCGCACGGGCCGAGCGACGTCTCGCCCATCAACATGTCCGCCTCGCTGCACCTGGGGCTCTCGACCACCAACTTCGCGATCCAGGAGTTCATGGGCTACCCCGCGCAGGTCGGCGAGGTCTTCCACTCCAGCTACCGCTACGACGACGGATACCTGCATCCCGGAGACGAGCCGGGCCTCGGCATCGAGTTCGACGAGGCGGCCGCCGCCCGGTTCCCCTATTCACCCGCCTACCTGCCGATCGCGCGCGATCTCGACGGCACGATGAAGGACTGGTGAGCGCCGTGGGCACGAGCAGCACAGGCATCCGCGCCGATGGGGCGGCCGTGCCGAACCCGGGGATCCTGCACCTCGGCCTCGGCAACTTCCACCGCGCCCACCAGGCCGTGTACACCGATCGGGCGCTGCAGGCCGCCGGCGGCGACTGGGGCATCCTCGGGGTCTCGCCCCGGTCGAGCACCGTCGTAGATGCCCTCCGCGCCCAGGACCTGCGCTACACCGTGGTGGAGGTCTCCCCGGAGGGAGCGGAGTTCCAGGTGCCGGGCGCCCTCTCCGAGGTGTTCGTGGCGCGTCAGGAACCGGAGCGGCTGCTCGACGCCCTTGCCGCACCGGCCACCCGGATCGTCACCCTCACGGTGACCGAGAACGGCTACACCTACAGCCCGTCCACCGGCCGGCTCGACACCACGGATGCCGGCATCCGGCACGACCTGACCACCACGACGGCGCCGCATAGCACCATCGGGCGCCTGGTCCGCGGCCTCCAGCGGCGGCTGTCCGCGGGGGGCGCCCCGCTCACCGTGCTGAGCTGCGACAACCTGGCCGAGAACGGCCGGCACACGGCCGAGCTGGTGCGCGAGTTCGCCTCGCTGCTGCCGGCCACCGAGTCGGACGACCTCCTGGCCTACCTGGACGCGGCGGTGACCTTCCCCTCCTCGATGGTCGACCGGATCGTGCCGGCCACCACCGACCACTACCGGTCCCTGGTGCTCGAGGCCACCGGCTTCGCCGACGCCGTCCCGGTGCCGGCCGAACCGTTCACCCAGTGGGTGATCGAAGACGACTTCGCGGCCGGCCGGCCGCAGTGGGAGGCCGGGGGAGCGGTCTTCTCGCACGAGGTCGGCGCCTACGAGCAGCTCAAGATGCGGCTGCTGAACGGCACCCACTCGCTCCTGGCCTACCTCGGCGCACTGTCGGGAGCGAGCACGATCCCCGCCTCCCGCGCCCAGGACTTCATCGCCGACGCCGCGCACGCGGTGCTGCGCGACGAGTACCTCCCGAGCGTGTCCGTGCCGAGCGGCGTCGACGTCGACGTGTACGAAGCGCAGCTGTTCGTGCGCTGGTCGAACTCGGCGCTCGGCCACAAGACCAGCCAGGTCGGCTCCGACGGATCGGTGAAGCTGCGCCAGCGCATCCCGGAGCCGGCGATGCAGCTGCTCGACGCCGGCCGGATGCCGCATCACCTCGCACTCACGGTCGCGGCCTACCTCACCTGTGTGGCTCCGCTGAAGGGCTTCGACCCGGGTCAGGATGCTGCGCTGATGGCCGACCCCGCCCGCGAGCTCCTGCGATCCCTGGCCGACGCCTCCGCCTCGGGCCGGCAGCTCGCCACCCGGGCGCTGGGCGAGCACCACCTCCTCGGCCATGAGCTGGCCGGATACGGCGCCTTCCTCGACCGCGTCGGCGATCTCGTCGACGTGCTGCACGCCGACGGCCCGCGCGCCGCCGCCCGCGACGCCGCGGCCGCCTCACGCGCCGCCCTGTCCACCACCGTCTCGGAGAGAATCTCATGACCACCACGAACCGCGCCGCCGTGCTGTACGGCGCCCAGGACATCCGGGTCGACGATCGCCCCCTTCCCGAGCCCGGCGAGACCGATGTGCTGGTCTCGATGCGCTCCGGCGGCATCTGCGGGTCCGACATGCACTACTTCGCCGAGGGCCGCAACGGCACCAACGTGCTCCGGCAGCCGACGGTGCTCGGCCACGAGGGAGCGGGAGTGGTGGTCGCCGCCGGCGCGCGCGCATCCGTCGCGGTCGGCACGCCGGTCGTGATCGAGCCCGCCGTGCCCTGCGGGGTGTGTGCGAGCTGCCTCGCCGGCCGCTACAACGTGTGCCCCGACGGCTACTGCTTCGGATCGCCGCCCACCGACGGGCTGTTCAGCCAGAGCGTCGTGGTGCCGGCCGCGTCGGTGCACGAGCTGCCGGCCGCCGTGCCGCCCGAGATCGGAGCGGTCATCGAGCCGCTCGCGGTCGCCGTCTGGGCCGTCGAACGGGCCGAGGTGGCCGCCGGGCACCGCGTGCTCATCACCGGAGCCGGCCCGATCGGACTCCTCGTGCTGCAGGTGGCCCTCGCCGCCGGGGCCGCCGAGGTGATCGTCACGGACGTGAACGACGCCCGGCTCGCGGTCGCGACGGCTCTCGGCGCGTCCCAGGTCGTGAACACCGCCCGCGAGCCCCTGGATGCGACGGGGATCGATCGGCTGATCGAATGCTCGGGCAGCCCGGCGGCCCTGGCCGGCGGCATCCTGACCCTGCGTCCCGCCGCCCGGGCCACCGTGGTGGGCCAGGCGCGGCCCACGATCGACGGACTGCCGCTGGGATTCCTGCAGCGCTACGAGATCGATCTCGTGACGGCCTTCCGCTACGCGAACGCCTTCCCCACCGCCATCCGTCTCGCCGCCTCGGGCGAGGTCGACGTGCGGTCGGTCATCACCGCCACGTTCCCGTTGGAACGGGTCGCGGATGCCCTGGTGGCGCCGGTCGCCGACCCCACAAACCTCAAGGTCCTGATCACCTACTGATCGACCCGGCCGCAGAGCCGGAAACCAGCACGACGAGACACTCACCCGAAACGCCATTCAAAGGAGTATGGACATGACAACAGCGGAAACCACCGCCCCACGCCCGAGCGGCTCGGGTGTGAAGAAGGCCGCCTGGGCCGGCCTCATCGGCACCACCCTCGAGCAGTACGACTTCGTGATCTACGGAACGGCGTCGGCCCTGGTGTTCAGCAAGGTGTTCTTCTCCAACGTCTCGCCCGCCGCCGGCATCCTCGCCGCCTTCGCCACCTACGCCGTCGGATTCCTCGCCCGGCCGCTCGGCGGCATCTTCTTCTCGAAGTTCGGCGACCGCCTCGGCCGCAAGTGGGTGCTCGTCACGACGCTGATGCTGATGGGTGGAGCGACCTTCCTGATCGGTGTGCTGCCCACCTACGAGGTCGCCGGCCTCTGGTCGCCGCTGCTGCTGGTGCTGCTGCGCTTCGTGCAGGGCTTCGGCTCGGGCGCCGAGCAGTCCGGAGGCGCGACGCTCGTCACCGAGTCGGCGCCGGCGGGCCGGCGAGGGCGCTTCTCCTCGCTCATCATGGTCGGCGCGGCCCTCGGCACCGCGCTCGGCGCGCTCGTCTGGATCGCCGTGCAGCAGCTCCCGCAGGAGGCCGTCCTGGCCTGGGGCTGGCGGCTGGTGTTCTTCTCCAGCATCTTCGTGACGATCGCCGCCTTCATCATCCGGATGAAGCTGAGCGAGTCGCCCGTGTTCGAAGAGCTGAAGGCCGAGAACAGCCTGCCTCAGGCGCCGCTGAAAGAGGTGGTGCGCGACGGGAAGCTGAACGTGCTGCGTGTCATCCTGATGAACTGGGGCGTCAGCACGCAGTCGTACACGGTGCAGGTCTACATGGCGAGCTTCCTCATCACGATCGTGGGCGTCGACCCCACCTTCATCCCGCCCGTGCTGCTGATCGGTTCGATCTCCGGTGCCATCGCGGCCTTCGCCTTCGGCAACCTGAGCGATGTCATCGGCCGCCGCCGCACGTACTCCCTGATCACCGGCGCCCTCGTGCTCTTCCCGGCCCCCGCCTTCCTGCTGCTGACGACCGGATCGCCTCTCGCGATCATGCTGGTGATCGTGGTGGGCTTCGTGCTCGCCTGCCAGGGCGTGACCGGCGTGCAGATGAGCTACTTCCCGGAGATGTTCGGCAGCCGCTACCGCTACGCCGGCGTGACGCTGGGGCGCGAGTTCTCGTCGATCATCGGCGGCGGCGTCGCTCCGCTGATCTGCACCGCGCTGGTCACCGCCTTCACCGGATCGTGGATCCCGGTGGCGATCTACATGTCGCTGACCATGCTGGTCTCCTTCATCGTGGTGCGGCTGTCGCCGGAGACCCTCAACCGCGACCTCACCGACCCGCGCAACGCGTCGCAAGTGCCGGCCGAGGAGCGCACGCCGGTCGGAGCGGACGCGTGATGACCGCGACCGCGACCGGCGGCCGCCTCGCCCCGGGAGGCACGGAACGCGCGAGCGCGTCGCCGACCCTGCTGCGCACCCGGGCGATCGCCGTGCTGCGCGCTCCGCACGCCCGGGAATACGCTCCGGTCGTCGAGGCCCTCGCAACGGGCGGGGTGCTCAGCGTCGAGCTCACGCTCAGCACCCCCGGCGTGGTGGAGGAGCTGCCCGCCCTGCTCGAGCGTTTCGGCGACACGGTCGAGTTCGGCGTCGGCACGGTCACCACCCCCGACGAGGTGGAGGCCGTGGTCGACGCCGGAGCGGCCTACATCGTCACCCCGATCACCGTGCCGGCCATCATCCGCAGCGCCGTGGCCCGCGGAGTGCCGGTCTACCCCGGTGGTCTCACGCCGACCGAACTCTTCGCCGGGTGGGCGCTCGGCGCCACGGCGGTGAAGGTGTTCCCCGCCTCGCAGGTGGGGCCGGGCTACATCGCCGACCTGCGGGGCCCGTTCCCCGGCATCCAGGTGGTTCCCTCGGGCGGTGTCGGCATCCAGGACATCGGCTCGTGGATCCGCGCGGGAGCGCTCGCCGTCTCCCTCGGCGGTCCCCTGATCGGGGACGCGTTCAAGGGCGGCGATCTGGGCGCGCTCACCGATCGCGCCCAGCGGGTGCGCGAGGAGATCGAGCTGGCGAGCGGTTCATGAGGGACTATCTCCTCACCTTCGGCGAGACGATGGCGCTGATGTCGGCCGAGAAGACCGGGCCGCTCGCCCACGCCGCCACGATGAGCGTCGGGATCGGCGGCTCGGAGTCGAACGTGGCGATCGGTGCGCGGCGACTCGGCACCGAGGTGGTGTGGTGCGGCCGGGTGGGCGCCGATCCGCTCGGCGAGCTGGTGCGGCGTGAGATCACGGCCGAGGGAGTGGATGCCCGGGTGACGATCGATGAGACGGCGCCGACCGGTCTGATGATCAAGGAACGGCGCACCACCGCGTCGCAGCGGGTGCTGTACTACCGCAGCGGCAGCGCCGGGTCGCGCCTACGTCCCTCCGACGTGCCCGAGGGCCTCGTCGAGGGCGCCCGCGTGCTCCACGTCAGCGGCATCACGGCCGCGCTGTCGGAGTCCGCGGCCGAGACGGTGAGGCGCTCCGTCGCCCGTGCCCGTGCGGCCGGCGTGTTCGTGTCGTTCGACCTCAACTACCGGGCCGCCTTGTGGGCTCCGGAGGCCGCCCGGGCCTTCTACCGCGAACTCGTCCCGCTCGCCGACGTCGTCTTCGCGGGCGACGACGAAGCCGCCATCGCCGTCGGCTCGGCCGACGACCCTGAAACGCTGGCGCGCGGTCTCGTCGAGCTGGGGGCGGCCACCGCCGTCGTCAAACTCGGCGCGCGCGGCGCCTTGGCGTTGTCCGGCTCCTCGTTCTTCGCTCAGGACGCCGTGCCCGTCGCCGCGATCGACACGGTCGGCGCGGGCGACGCCTTCGTCGCCGGCTACCTGAGCGAATACATCCGAGGGTCGGGGATGGCGGAGCGGATGCTCACCGCCGCGACGGTCGGCGCTTTCGTGTGCTCGGTTCCCGGCGATTGGGAGGGTCTGCCGCGACGCGAGGAGCTGGCACTGCTGACCGCCAAGGAACCGGTCCACCGCTGATGCTGGTGGGCGCCTACGCTGCGGCCGCCACCGGCGCGGCCCCGTGCGATCTCGACCGCCTGGCCGAGGGCATCCTCGCCCTGGACGGCGTGACGGGCCTCGAGCTTCCGTTCACCGAGCCCGGTGTACCGAACCCCTGGCTGGCGCGGCGCTTCGAAGGGTCGCACGCGCTGACACTGATTCCGGCGCTGTTCGGCCGGCTGCGGAAGGACCCGGAGGTGGGGCTCGCCTCCGGCTCGGCACGGGGGCGCACCGAAGCGATCGCGCTCGTGGAGGGAGCCCGGCGCGTGGTGCACGAGCTCGGGTCCATCTCGGTGGTGCATCTGCAGTCGTCGGCACGAGCCGGCTCGGCGTCGCGCGCGGCCTTCGCCGACTCGCTCGCCGCGATCCAGGCGCTCGACTGGGGAGGGGCGCGGCTGGTGGTCGAGCACTGCGACGCGGCTCTGCCGGGGCAGGAGGCGCAGAAGGGCTTCCTCTCCCTGGCCGACGAGATCGCCGCGCTCCTGCCGGGAATCGCTGTCACCGTGAACTGGGGCCGGTCGGCGATCGAGACGCGGAGCCCCGGCGGAGCCCTGCAGCACATCACGGCCGCGCGATCTGCGGGATGCTTGGCCGGCGTCATGTTCTCGGGTGCCGGCGCATCCGCGTCACCCTTCGGTGCCGCCTGGGCCGATGTGCACCTTCCCGCGGCCGGACTCGAACCGACCAGCCTCATGACGGCCGAGGCGATCGCCGACTGCGTCGGGATGGCCGGCCCGGGAGCGTACCTGGGCGTGAAGGTGGCGGCCCCGCCGCACGCGGATGACGCGCTTCGGCTGAGCACGATCGCCCGCACTCTCGAGCTGCTGCCGGAGGCAGGCTGACGACGGAGTCCGCCGGGGGATCCGCGGGGGACTGGTCGCTTCGACGTTCGCGCCCGCCGTTCGCCTCGCCTCGCCTCAGGCGTCCATGGCACTCCCGACGGCTTCGGTGCCGCCGGCGATGTCGGAGGCGAGCGTCCACAGGCATCCGATGGGCACCTGCGAGGCGAAGTAGCCGACCGAGAGCAGCACGATCGCGAGCGCCGTGTTGTCGACGTAGGCCACGGGGAGCACGGCTGCGGCGGCCAGCAGCGCATCACGTCCGTAGATACTCCGGCAAGCGAATTCATCGAGAAGGTCGGTCATGTCGGCTATCCCATCTGGGACGAAACCACCGCAGCGATCGCGGCGGACCCTTCTCTCATAACCCAGAGCATCCCGTTGCGCATGGACGTCGATCTCAGCGAAGGGCCGAACTACGGCCAGCTGATGCGTCGTGTGAATCGCGCACGTCGCGGGTCGGCCGTCGAACTCCGGGATCTCCTCCGGCGCGGCGTGGCGCGTATCGTGTAGCTGGTCCGTCCCGGGAGGAACATGATGAGCACCACCACGCGCGACACCCTCCTCGGCGAGGCCGACCTCGAACGCCGGGCTGCTCTCCGGCGCATGAAGGCGATCGCGACCTCCCTGCTGGTGCTCTCGGCGATCGTGTTCGCGGTCGCCTTCGCGTTGCAGGATCGGTACCCGTGGCTGGGCTACGTGCGGGCGGCGGCCGAAGGGGCGATGGTGGGGGCGCTCGCGGACTGGTTCGCGGTGACCGCGCTGTTCCGGCATCCGCTGGGCCTGCGCATCCCGCACACGGCGATCATCCCGAACCGGAAGGACGAGATCGGGGTGAGCCTCGGCGAGTTCGTGGAGCAGAACTTCCTCTCCGACGAGGTGGTGCGCAGCAAGCTGGCCACCTTCAGTGTGGCCGACCGGCTGGGGGCGTGGCTCGCTGACCCCGTCAACGCCGAGCGGGCGAGCGCCGAGGGGGCCGTGATGGCCCAGGGCCTGCTGCGATTCCTCAGTGACAGCGATGTCGAGAGCCTGATCGAGAGGCTCGCCCGGGAGTACCTGTTCGACCGCGAGTGGGCGCCCACGCTCGGCCGGGTGGGGGCGGAGCTCGTCGCCGCCGGCCAGCAGCGCGCGGTCGTCGACGCCCTCGCCGACGCGGCGGAGGCCTGGCTCAGCGAGCATCCGGATGCGCTCGGCGAGGTCGTCTCCACCCGTCTGCCGCGCTGGGTTCCCGGGTTCGTCGGCGGTCTCGCCGATGAGAGGGCGCATCGGGAGGTGATCGCCCTGCTGCATGCGGTGCGTGATGACCCCGAGCATCCGCTGCGGGTGGCGATCGACGGTTACCTCGTCGATGTCACCGATCGGCTGCAGCACGACCCCGCGATGGCCGGACGGGTCGAGGAGATCAAGGCCGAGTTCCTGGCGAGCCCTCGCTTGCGCTCCTTCGCCGGGCAGCTCTGGGGCGCGGTGAAGACGAGGCTCGGCGAGTCGCTGGCCGACCCCGCGAGCGAGCTGCGGTCGGCCGCGGCATCCGCTCTGGTGGATGTCGGCGTGCGGCTCTCGGCCGATCGCACATTGTCGGCCAAGATCGACGCGTGGATCGCCGACGCGGCGGGCTACGCGGTGCAGAAGTACCGGCACGACCTCGCCTCCGTGATCAGCGACACCGTGCAGCGCTGGGATGCCCGCGAGACCACGCAGAAGATCGAGCTGCAGGTGGGCCGCGACCTGCAGTTCATCCGCATCAATGGCACGGTGGTGGGAGCGATCGCCGGGGTCGGGATCTACGCGATCGCCACGGGCGCGCACGCTCTGTTCGCCTGACCCGCGGCCGTGGGCAGGGCGGCCGGAGACACGAGCGGTCGGCGCGACCTCGAAGCGTCTCGGCTCACAGCCCGAGGAAGTGGCGGGCGTCGTCTTCGAGGCGATGGGGCGGGATGCCACGATCGACGGTGTGCCGCACCGGATCGGGATCGGCCATGTCGAACGGGTAGTCGCTGCCGAGGAGGATGCGGCCCGCGCCCGCCTTCGCCGTGAGCAACGCGAAAGCGTCGTCGTCGTGCGTGACGGTGTCGAGCCAGAGTTCGCGGAAGCCCTCTTCCGGTGGCCGGGAGGATGCGCTGCGCACGTCGGGCCGGGCATGCCAGGCGTGGCTCCAGCGGCCGAGCAGATCGGGGGCGCAGCCGCCGCCGTGCACGAAGCAGATGCGGAGTGAAGGGATGCGCTCCTGCACGCCGCCCAGAACCACCGAGGCGATGGCAGTGGCGGTCTCGACCGGGTTGCCGATGAGGTTCGCCAGGTAGTGCTTCGCGAGGGAGGGGGCGGGCAGTTGCATGGGATGCACGAGAACGGCGAGGCCGAACTCGGCGGCCTGTCGCAGCACGCCCTCGAGCGGTTCGGAGTCGAGTGAGGTGCCGTGCAGGAGCGGTGGCAGGGCGACGCCGAGCAGGCCGGGGGTGCCGGCGAGGGTGCGCAGCTGGGCCGCCGCGGCATCCGGATCGGCGAGGCTGACGCAGCCGAAGCCGGCGAACCAGCCGTCGCCGTCGCCGACCACCCGGGCGAGGCCGTCGTTGAAAGCCGAGACGTACTCGTCGGTGCCCGCCTCGGTGCCGAGCGCGAAGGCGAAAGGCGGTGCCGAGAGTACTCGCGATCCGATTCGGGCGCGCTCCATGTCGGCGCGGATCGCCGCGACGTCGCTCATCAGCCGGGTCTCGATCGAGAGCGGCACCTCGCCGAGGAACAGCCGGCCGTCTCGGTCGGTGATGCCGCCGAACGGTGCACCGGGTGGCAGGTTGAACAGCTCGCGCGGCAGCCAGTGCGCGTGCACGTCGATCGGGCCGGGGCGGAGGGTGACGGTCATCGTGCGTCCCGATCCGGGGTGACGGCAGCGACGAGGCTCAGAGGCGGGTTCGAGGAGTCGAGGTGCTCGACCGTGGTGAACACGAGGGGCCCTTCGCCGACGTTCTCGATGTCGTGCAGCAGGTACTCGCCCGGGCCGAAGTGGAAGTGCCGGGTCTCTCCGGCCTCGTACGAGACGTCGCGGGTGGTGCCGTCGAAGGTGTGCTGACGGCTCGTTCCGGCGTTCACCGCCGTCCAGAAGTAGTCGAGCACGTGCCGGTGGGCGTGCCAGCGCTCGCCGGGCTCGAGGCGGATCTCCCAGACCCGCACGCGCTCGTTCTCGCTGAGCAGTCGCGAGCCGACCTCGCCGTCGAGCGCGTGCTCGGCGAACTCGGCGCGGAGCTCGTCGCTCCAGCCGGCGAAGTCGGTGCCGATGAGGGTGCCGGCCAGCGGCAGATCGGCGAGGAAGTTCGACATGGGGTTCTCCGTTCGAGGGGGATGGGTCTCAGGACGCCGCGGGCTGCGGCTGCCGGTTCTCGGGATGCAGGATGCCGGGCCCGTAGAGGCCGAAGCGCAGCGAGGGGTCGCCGGGCACCCAGGTGTTGTGGAACTGCGAGCGGTCGCCCATCTCGGTGACCCGCGCGAGAAGGGATCGGCTCAGTTCGAGCTGAGCGGGCTCCCAGGCCGCCAGGGCTCCGGAGATGTCTCCGTCGGCGGCGAGCAAGGCGTCCCGCAGGGACCAGGCGTCGGCCGCGGCCTTCGCCGTGCCGGCCGCGGCGTGCGGGCGGGCACTGCAGGCGGCGTCGCCCACCAGGGCGGTGCGGCCCAGTGCCATCCGTCGCGAGCGCACGTCGAGCACCACCTGCAGGTAGGGCTCGGTGGTGGCCAGCACCACCTCGGCGGCCGCGGGCGCGAGCATGGCCGCGGCAGCCGCGCGGAGCTCCTGCACGAACCGTTCCTGCACCTGCCCGGGGTGCAGCGACACCGCGCCCACGAAGCCGTTGACGCCGGTGAGCAGCTCGGTGAGCTCCGGACCGGCGGCCACGTTGCGGTACCAGACGTAGTTCATCAGTTGATCGGCCGCATCCACCCCCTCCTCGCCGGGGATGGGGTAGAGCGTGATGTGCGAGTTCGGCACCACCGAGTAGGTGATGGCGTCGCTCATCAGCAACCGTGTCTCGAGGCTCAGCTCGCCGAGGGGCACGGTGCCCCGCCAGCCGACGTAGCCGGCGTAGCTCGGCTCGGCATCGGCGTCGAAGTGCGGTCGGGCGGCGGAGTTGATGCCGTCGGCGAAGACCACCAGCTCGGCGTTCTCGACCCGCCCGTCGGCGAAGCGCACGGTCACCGCGTCGCCGTCGTCGTCGAAGCCCGAGGCGTAGGCGCCGAGATGGTAGTGCTCGGTGCCGAAGTCGTCGAGCAGCGCACGGTAGAAGGTGCCCCAGGAGGTGTACTCCCAGCGCCGCTGCTCATGCGCGATGATGCGGTTGTCGCGGTCGAGGTACTGCACCCAGTCGGTGCAGGTCTTGAGGCCGGCCGGATCGGTGCTGCTGCGCTCCTCGAACCAGCGCAGGGTGTCGGGTTGCAGCACGATGCCGCTACCCCGGCCGTGCAGGGGGGTGGCGGTGCGCTCGTAGACGTCGACCTCGAAGCCGATGTCGCGCAACACGAGCGCGGTGGTGAGGCCGCCGATCGAGCCCCCGATCACGAGGGCGCGCGCTCCGCGATAGGGCCGGTCGGAGGGGGTGGCGGAGCTGAGGTCCATGGTCAGGCCTTTCGGGTGTCGGAGGTGATGCCGGGGAAGAGGGGAGCTGCGGCATGCTGGAGCCCGTCGTCGGTGGGGAGGGCGTGGCCCCGGGTCTCGCGGGCGAAGGCGACTCCGACCAGCCCGATGACGCCGACGGAGGCGATCACCGCGGTCGCGATGCCGAGGTCGCCGCTGAACCAGGAGCCGGCGATGACACCGGCCACGAGCGGTCCGGCCGCGGTGAAGAAGCGGCCGACGCTGTTGCAGAACGCGATCGCCGAAGCCCGCACGCTGGTCGGGAACACCTCGGGGCTGTAGATGAAGGCCCCCGAGAGAGACCCGAAGAGCGCGAAGCCGAGCACCGGCATGACGAGGAGGTAGGTGGTGATGTCTCTCTGGAACGGGAACAGGAAGGCGATTGCGACGGCTCCCAGCCCGAAGGTGAGCAGGAAGGTGGGGCGGCGGCCGATCGCGTCGGCGATGAAGCCCCAGGCCGCGTAGCCGATGATGCCTCCGGCGTTGAACAGGATGGAGGCGAACGCCACCTGTGACGCGATCCGATCGGGCGACCAGGCCTCGGCCGCACCCATCTCGCGGATGATCTGCGGGTACCAGGTGCTCACGCTCCAGAAGGCGATCAGCGCGCCGGTGGCGATGGCCGTGCAGGTGAGAGTGGGCCGAAGCAGGGGTCGGCGGAACAGGCGCCGGAGCACGAAGTCGTCTTGCGCCAGCGAACGCCCCGCCCGCTTGCGCTCCCGGCGCTCGCGGATGGCATCGGCCGACTCCGGCGGCTCCTTCACGAAGCGGCGGATGAACCAGACCAGGATGGCGGGGATCACGGCGAGGGCCATCATGAATCGCCATCCCATGCCGCCGGCGAGGGCGAACACGATCGCGGCGATGAAGAAGCCCGCAGCATAGCCGGACATCATCACGCCGCCGGCGCGCGCCCGGTACCGGTTCCTCCAGCTCTCGGCGATCAGCGCGGCGCCCACCGGCGCCTCGACGCCCGAACCGAGGCCGGCGATCAAGCGCAGGATGCCGAGTTGCCACCACGTGTCGGCGAAGGCGGCGGCCGCCGTGAACACGGCGTAGGTGAGGATGCCGATGGTGAGGATGCGGGTGCGCCCGAAGTAGTCGGCGAGCACTCCGAAGACGATTCCGCCGAGCGCCCAGCCGGCCAGGAAGAGGGCGACGGTGAGGCCTCCGTAGAGGCCGATGGCCGCGGGGCTCACCTCGATGCCGCTGTTCGGCAGCAGCTCGGCCATCGCCGGGCCGAGCACCAAGGTGTAGAGGCTGCCGGCGAAGCCGTCGAGGCCCCAGCCGAGCATGGTGCCGGTGAGCACGAGCCACTGGGCCTTCGTGATCTCCTGGCGCCAGCCGGAGCGGAGGGCGTTTGCTGTGTTGCGAGTTTCAGTCACCATTGACGTGCTCTCTTTCTGAAGGGGTGCTGCAGGATGCTGCGAGTGCTCAGTTGAGTCGTTCGATGCCGGCTCCGCCGTACCAGTCGACGGAGTCGCGGGCGATGCGCGTGACGACGGTCTTCAGCCAGGAGAACTCATCGAACGACTCGAGACCGGCGTCCTTGCCGATGCCGGAATCCTTGACGCCGCCCCAGGGCAACGAGGGCTCGAGGCGGTGGTGGTCGTTGATCCACACCATGCCGGCCGTGATGCGGTCGGCCACGCGGTGGCCCCGGTCGAGCCGGTGGGTCCAGACGCCGGCGCCGAGGCCGTAGGGGTTGTCGTTCGCCATCGCCACGGCCTCGTCCTCGGTGTCGAAGGGGATGACGACCGCGACCGGGCCGAAGATCTCCTCGCGCGCCACGCGCATCCGCATGGTCGCGTCGGCGATCACCGTGGGCGCGTAGAAGAAGCCTTGGGTGAGGTCGCCGTGGAGCTCGGGAACCGAGCCGCCGGTCGAGATCGTGGCGCCCTCCTCGCGGCTCGAGTCGACCAGGGCGGCGACCTTGCCGCGCTGACGGGCGCTGATCAGCGGGCCCATCTGGGTGTCGGGGCTGGTCGGGTCGCCGATGCGGATCGCCCGGGCGCGGGCGGTGAGGTGCTCGACGAAGGCGTCGTAGACGCCGCGCTGCACCAGGAAGCGCGAGCCCGCGACACAGGACTGGCCCGCCGCGACGAAGGCGGAGAATGCGGCACCCTCCGCGGCCTCGCGCGGATCGACGTCGTCGAACACGATCACGGGAGTCTTGCCGCCGAGCTCGGCGGTCATGCGGGCGAAGCGGCGAGCGGTGGCGACCGCCGCCGAACGGCCCGTCTCGGTTCCGCCGGTGAGGGTGATCTTCGCGACGTCGGGGTGCTCGGTGAGCCGGCGCCCGGCCTCGGCGGCTCCGGTGACCACCTGCACGACGCCCGCCGGAAGGCCCGCGCGCTCGAGAACGGGCAGCAGGGCGAGCGTGGTGAGCGGAGTCAGTTCGGAGGGCTTCACCACGACGGTGTTGCCGTTCGCGAGGGCGGCCGACAGGCTGCGGGCGAGGATGAGCATGGGGTGGTTGAACGGCGTGATGATGCCGCAGACGCCGAGGGGGGCGCGGCGCTGGTAGGTGAGGTACGGTCCGTCGCTCGGCAGCACGGCTGTGCGTTGCGCGGCGAGCAGGCCGGCGTTGTAGCGGAACCACTCCGGCACGCGTGAGAGCTGTGCACGGGTCTCGGTGACGGGGCGGCCGTTGTTGAGGGCCTCGAGACGGAACAGCTCCTCGGTCGACGCCTCGATCTCGTCGGCGATGCGCAGCAGGACGTGCGAGCGCTCGCTCGGCCGCAGGGTCGCCCACGGCCCGCTCTCGAACGCCTCCCGGGCGGCCGCCACGGCGCGGTCGACGTCGGCGGCCCCGTGCTCGGGGACCGATCGGATGACCTCGCCGGTCGAGGGGTTGAGGATGTCGCGGACGCCTGTCTCCGAGGGGGCCAGCGATGCGCGGCTGTCGGTGATCGTCATGGGTTCTCTCCTCGTGTCGGAAGCGGGTGCAGACGGAGGCGCCGAGGGAATCCCAGGCTCCGGTGCCCCATCCAGTGCTGACCAGTGTGCCGAGGCTCACCGGCGTGCGGCAATGTGTGAGTGAACACACTTGTGTCGATTTCATGTTCGTGATGACATGAGTTGTGCAGAGTGAGCTGATGGTCTGGTTGGGGCGACTGAGGGAATTGAGCTCCATCGTGGGCTCGGCCCTGCCTGTCGAGGAATCGCTGCGGCTCGTCGCCACCACGACCCGCGAACTGCTCGGCTTCGACTTCTGCGGCGTGCTCGTGCCCGACGCGGAGTCGACCGCGCTCGTGATCGCCGGCTGGAGCGGACTCTCGCGCCGCTACGTCGACAGCGTCAACAGCTCGAGCCCTGTCACCCTCGGCGGAACCGCGCCGTCTAGTCGCGCCTATTTCAGCGGCGAACCCGTCGCGGTCTCCGACATCGAGACCGAGAGCGGCTTCGCGCCATGGGGTGGGGTGGCCATGCAGCAGGGCTACCACTCGATGATCAGCGTGCCTCTGCGCGCGGCGGGCCGGGTGCTCGGCACGCTGAACGGCTACCACGCGGTACCCCACGACTACTCCGATGCAGAGATCGAGCGTCTCACCCTTCTCGCCGGCTATGCCGCGGCCGCCCTGCACTCGGCCGCGCTCGTCGAGGATCTGCGCGAGGCCAACGAGTCGCTGCTCGCCCAGCGCGACCTGCTCACGCGGTCGGAGGCCATCCACCAGCGATTGCTGCGCGTCTCGCTCGAGTCGGGCGGCATCGCGGGTGTCGTCGAGACCCTGGCCGAGCTCATCGGCCGGCCGGTCGCGATGCAGGATGCCGGGGGTGAGATGCTGGCCGCCGCGGGAGGGGATGCCGGGGCGAGCAGCGCCGCCGTCTCGAGGCCGGTGATGCTGGGCTCGGAGGCGGCGGGAACCCTCGTGATCGGTTCCGCAGAGGGCGAGACCCTGGGCGCTGACGGGCCGGGCGGCGCCGTCGACGGCCTGGGCTTCGACCCGATCGATGCGCGCGCCGTCGACCACGCCGCCGTCGTGATCGCGCTCGAGCTGTTGCGTCTGCGCACCGCCCTCGAGACCGAGTACCGCATCCAGGGCGAGCTGGTCAGCGACGTGCTGCTCTTCGGCGTCAGCGAGCAGGCCGAGCGGCGCGCCCGCGCGCTCGGACACGAGCTCGCGGAGCTGCGGCTCGCGGTCGTGGCCGAGGTTCCCGGGCCGCACGGGAGCGACGAGCGCCGCCGCCTGTTGTCCGCCCTGTCGGCGGTGTCGGGGGTGCGGCTCCCCGGCGACGCGCTCGAGCAGGTCGCCCCTCTGGTCGCCGAGCACCAAGGGCGCATCGTCGCCCTGTGGCCCGCCGCCGTCAGCGGTCCGGGTTCGCTGGTCGAGGGCTGGACCGCTCCCGGGGCCCAGCTCGTGTCTGAACCCGGTTCCGACCCCGGGGCCGTCGCGGCGGCCCGCGTGCACGCCGCCCTCCGCGCCGCCTTCGCCGGCGAACCGGTGCTGGTCGCCTCGTCGGGAATCCGTCGCACCGGGCTCGCCGATGCCCACCGGGTGGCCGCGGGCGCCTTCGAGCTGGCCCGCGCATCCGGCCGCGCCGACGGCGCGGTCTCCCCTTCGGCGCTCGGCATCCTCGGGGTGCTGTTGCAGGTGGACCGGCCCGACTCCCTGCTCGAGTTCGCCCGACGGCAGCTCGGGCCGGTCATCGACTACGACCAGCGGCGGGGCAGCGACCTGCTGGACACCCTGCGCACCTTCCTCGCCTGCGGCGCCGAGCGCACGGCGACGGCCGCCCGCCTGCGCGTGCATCCGAACACCGTGCAGCAGCGCCTGCGCCGCATCGAGGCGCTCACCGGTTCCGAGTTGCGCACCGCCGACGAGCTGATGGCGTTCTCGTCGGCGCTCGCCGTGTGGCAGGTCGCCTCGCTCTGAGCTCAGCGCCGGGGTGGCCGCACGCCGAGCAGCTGCTTCGGCACGCGGAAGGTCTCAGGCGCGAAGACGGCGACGGCTGAGGAGACCAGCGACGCCCCGCCGCAGAGCACGATCGCCGGCAGCCAGTTCGTGCCGCCGGCGCCGAGGCCCTGGGCCACGGCCGGCGCGAATCCCGCGAGCAGGATTCCGAGCATCAGCCCGACGGCCATGCCGGTGTAGCGCACGCGGGCCGGGAACTGCTCGGGGTACCAGGTCGCCCCGACGGTGATCGGGATGCAGTAGAAGACGCCGATCCCGATCACCCCGGCGAGGTAGATCAGCGGAATGTCGCCGGCGTCGATCGCGATGAAGAGAAGGGTGATGAAGACGCTCGCCCCGATCGAACCGATGACGAAGAGCGGGCGCCGCCCGAAGCGGTCGGAGAGGCGCCCCGAGACCGGGGCCATCACGACGGCGACGAGGTTGCCGAGCGAGACGACGGCGAGCATCACCGCGCTGGGAACGCCGTTCTGGGTGCCGTAGGCGAGCGCGAACACGTTGAAGATCGTGCCCACGATGTTGATGGTGCTGAGCAAGAGCACCCGGATGGTGGTGCGCCAGTGATCCTTGAGCAGCACGGCGATCGGCAGCTTCGCGCGGGTGCCCTCGGCCTGCATCGCGGTGAACGTGTCGGGCTCGTCGAGCTTGCGGCGCAGCAGGTAGGCGATGATGGTCAGCACGCCGCTGGCCAGGAACGGGATGCGCCAGCCCCAGCTGAACAGCGCCTCCTCGGGCAGCAGGGCGACCGGGATGAAGACGAGGCTGCCCAGCGCGATGCCGAATTGCATGCCGCTCATCGTGAAGCTGGTGTACCAGGCCCGGTGGCGGTCGGGGGCGTGCTCGACGGTGAGCGAGGTCGAGCCGGGTGACTCACCGCCCGCCGAGAGCCCCTGCAGCAGGCGGAGGAGCACGAGCAGAACCGGAGCCGCCCAGCCGATGGTCGAGAAGGTGGGCAGCAGCCCGATGCAGAAGGTCGCGACTCCCATCAGGGCGATGGTGAGCACGAGTGCGAGCCGGCGGCCGAAGCGGTCGCCGATGTGGCCCCAGAGCACGGCGCCGAGCGGGCGCACCACGTAGGCCACGCCGAAGGTCGCGATCGAGAGCAGCGTGCCGGCCGCGCCGGTCTCGGCGAAGAAGAGCTGTCCGAAGATGAGTGCCGAGGCGGAGCCGTAGATGAGGAAGTCGTAGTACTCGAGGGCGCTGCCGAAGAAGCCCGAGATGGCGGCGCGGCGCACGCGCCGGCGCGACGCCGGGTCGGTACCGGTCGTGGCGGTGGCGATGGTGGTCATGATGTCTCCGAGAGAGGGATGGGGGCCGACTGGCGGCGTGCGGTCTGAAGGGTGATGGGGGAGAGACGGATCTCCTGTGGGCCGGCCGACGAGTCGAAGCCGACGGCGTAGAGGCCATCGGCGAGGCCGTTGTAGCGGATGTCGATGCCGAGGGTGGCCGGGTCGAGGTCGCCGAGCCACTCGCGCAGTGTCGCCTCCGATCCGCCGAGCTCGATCGAGGTCACGCCCAGGCCGACGACGTCGCCGGTCCCGGGCTGCGGAGGCAGCGAGCTCGAGTGGGTGCCGAGCCCGTCGACGTAGTAGACGTTCGGTTTGCCCAGCAGCCACGAGTTGAGGAAGTCGGGAGCATGAGCGGCCTTTCCCCGCTTCTGGCCGGGGACCATCAGGGTCTTGCCGCCGGCGATCTCCGAGGAGACCTCGACGCCGCGGTGCGCGGCGAAAGCCTCGATCTCGGCGAGATCGTCGCTGCGAAGGCAGAGACCCGCGAAGCAGTCGCCGGCCTCCGTCTGCCGCTCGAGCTCGAGCGCCACCGGACCGCGCTCCACGATCATCCGGTGGTCGACGATGCTCTCGATCTCGAGGTAGACCCCGCCGCCGAGCGAGATGATCTTCTGCCCGAGGCCGAGCCCTGGGAAATACCCTCCGTCGGCGCTCCCGATGCCGGTCAGGCGGCTCAGTTCGATGGTGGTCCGGTAGAGGTTCCCGGACCAGATGGCGATGTGGTCGAGTGCGATCATCCATGCTCCTCACGCTGCGGAAGTCACGGGATCCCGGCGTGCAACCGGCCTCGAGCACTCGAGGGCGACGTCGCCCAGAACCTCGGACTTATTACAAATTCGAAGTTATAGCGGTCACATTACCAGCGAGGGCGTGTTTTGTTTCAAATTTGTAAAACCGAGGCGACTCTCAGTGGGTCTCCTCGGCGGGAGCCTGGTCGGGGAGGATCCCGCCGGTCTCCTCGCCGCGGAGATGCCGTTGCAGGGCACCAAGCGCGCGGTGCGCGGCCTCGACCTGATCCCGGTCGAGCGGAGTGATGGTGGCCTCGCGGATCATGTCGTTCTGCACTTGCGACACGTCGCGGAGCATCTGGCGCCCGGCGGCGGTGATTCGAGCGAGAATGCCGCGTTCGTCGCCCGGTGCGGTCACGCGCTCGACCAGCGCGGCCTTCTCCAGCTGGGCGACCTGGTAGGTCAGCGCGCTCGGGGTGCTGACCAGCTTGTTGGCCAGCTCGGTCATCCGGATCTCGCCGCCGGCGTTGCGCAGGCGGATCAGCACCTCGTACTGGGAGTACTTGATGCCGGTGTGCTCGCGGGTCGCGCGGTCGGCGCGGCGCTCCAGCAGCTTGCCGACGTCGATCAGGCGCTCGAAGAGGGCGAGTTCGACGGACTCCAGTTTCTCAGCCACCCGCACACACTCCCACTCGATCGGCCACGAGCCATGGTAGTCACGGTGTCGCCGAGGGTCGGGCGGAGTTGCATCGCCACAGGAGTGAGTGTACAGTCACTCTCATGTCACCTCGTAGCTCAGTCCTCTCCACCGCGGATGCGCGCAGGCCGCTCGTGGCCGCCACGGCGGTGCGCGAGTTCGCTCGAGGCGGTTTCCACGGCACGACGATCGCCGACGTGGCCCGTGAGGCGAAGATCTCGCCGGCCTACGTCTTCAAGCTCTTCCCGAGCAAGGAACGTCTGTTCGCGACCGCGTTGGAGAGCTGCTTCGAGCAGGTCGTGACGGCGCTGGCCGAGGGTGCCGATGCGGCGCCCGCTCAGGATGCCGACTCCGTGCTCTTCGCGATGGGTGCCGCGTATGCGGAGCTGATCAAGGACCGCACCTTGCTCATGCTCCAGGTGCATGCTCAGTCCGTCGCCGAGATCCCCGAGATCGGCGAGGCCTTCCGGGCCGGCCTGGCGAAGGTCACCACGTTCGCCCAGGGCCGTTCGGGCGGCAGCGACGACGCCGTGCAGCGCTTCATCGCCTACGGCCAGCTGTGTCATCTGATCGTCACGGCGCACATCGACGAGATCCCGGAGTCGTGGGCGAGCATCCTCTCGCACGGCATCCGCCATCCCGGCTAGCGTCACTCGGCGCCCGGGTCGCAATGCAATCTTTTTGCCCACAAGAGTGAGTGTTCAATCACTCTCTATATGTTCGACAACCAGAAGGAGAATCTCATGAAGATGCAGTCCGCCGCCGCAGAAGAATCGGTGACCGGCCACACCGGCCAAACCGGTCAGGCCATTCGAAGCACCCGCCGCTGGTTCGCCCTGAGCATTCTGGCCCTGGCCCAGTTCCTGGTGGTGCTCGACGCCTCGATCGTCAACATCGCACTGCCGGCGGTCGGGGAGCAGCTGGGCATGGACACCGTCGCGCTGGCGTGGGTCATCACCGCCTACGTGCTGCCGTTCGGGGGTCTGCTGCTACTGGGAGGCAGGCTCGCCGACCGGTACGGGCATCGCAGACTCTTCCTGCTCGGCATCATCGGGTTCGTCGGAGCGTCGATGCTCGCCGGTCTCTCGGTCAGCAGCGGCATGCTGCTCGGCGCCCGCGCCCTGCAGGGGGCGTCGGCGGCCCTGCTCGCTCCCGCCGCCCTCGCTCTGGTGACCCAGCTGTTCCCTGCCGCCGCCGATCGCACCAAGGCTCTCGGCATCTGGGGCGCCGTCGCCGGCATCGGTTCCGCTGCGGGTGTGCTGCTCGGAGGTGTGCTGACCGCGGCTATCGGCTGGCAGGCCGTGTTCTTCGTCAACGTCCCGGTGGGTGTCCTCGTCATCGCGCTGATCCCGGGGCTCGTCAGCCGAGATCGGGCCGGCACGCCGTCCCGGCTCGACTACCCGGGGGCGGCCACCATCACCGGCGCCCTGGTGGCCGTCGTCGGAGCGCTCAGCGCCGTCGAGCAGATCGGCATCGCCCATCCCGTCACGATCGGCCTCGGCGCTCTGGCGGTCGTCCTCGCCGTCGCCTTCGTGTTCATCGAGCGACGCAGTGCCAACCCTCTGGTGCCCCTGGCGGTCTTCCGCAATCGAAACCTGGCATCCGGCAACCTCGTCATGCTCTTCGTCGGCGCGGCGATGGTCGCCTTGTTCTTCGCGCTCTCCGTCTACATGCAGGCCGTGCTCCGCTACGACGCTCTCACGGCAGGCCTCACGCAGCTGCCTCTCGCCGGCGCTCTCGTGATCGTCGCCGGGGTCGCACCGAGTATCGTCGGCAGAATCGGGCTCAAGGGCACTCTGGTGGGCTCGCTCCTCGTGCTCGCCGGCGGTCTGGTGTGGCTCGCGGCCTCACCGAGCGATGCCGACTTCGTCGTGAACATCCTCGGTCCGAGCATCCTGATCGGGATCGGCCTGGGTGGCGCCTTCGTCACGGCGACCCAGCTCGCGGTCGACGGGGTCGAGGGAGGCGAAGCGGGCCTGGCCGGCGGGCTCATCAACACCAGTCAGCAGATCGGCGGCGCGCTCGGGCTCGCCGTCCTGGCCTCCGTGGCGACCGCGCGGACGGGTGCACTCGAAGCCGTCGGAACGGCATCGGCCGACGCCTTGACCGCCGGGTTCTCCTGGGTCTTCCTCGGAGCCGCCGCCTTCACCCTGCTCGGACTGATCGCCGCAAGCCGCGCCCGCACGGCCCGCTGACCCTGAAACCGAAACGGAGAGATCATGTCCACACCGATCCAGCACCACGCCCCCTCGTCGAGGGTTCCGAAGCCCCGCCGGGCGCACCCGGCGATCATTGTCTCCGCGTGGTCAATTCCGCTGCTCGTGATCGGGCAGTTCGCGTTCCTCGCGGTCGTCCCGGTCGTGGTGGCGGTGATCTTCACGCTCCGCGATGCCCACAGCCGGGCACTGCGCTGGTGGGTGGCGGCGGTCGCGGCCGCCTATGCCGCGCCCCTGCTGATCTGGGCGCTCCGACCGGATCGCGCTCAGAGCCTCAGCAAGGACGTCAGCCCGCTTCTCGCAGGACTCATCGTCGCCGTGTCCGCCGCCCTGCTCGTCAAGATCTACACCCGCCGCAAGCGCTGAAGCATCACGACGCTCATCCGATCCCACCAGTTCCGGCCAACCGCGCCAATTCCGACCACGACTCAGGAGAAGATCACCTTGACCACACCCATCGCAATCGACAGCTCGGCGCCCGGTGATCCGCGCGCCTCAGGGGCTCTGCAGCGCCGCCACGAGGCGGCGACTTGCCCCCATGAGGTGGTCGTGCAGGCTCGAGACCGCCGCCTCGGCGTCGCCCGCGGCGAGGTGGTCGAGGATCTGCTGGTGCTCGTCGGCGATCTGATCGACCGCGAGAAGGCTGCGGCCCTGAACCTGTGCCATGCACAGCCGCACCTCGTCGACCAGCGAGCCGTACATGCGCTGCAGCCGGGGGCTGTCCAACGCCTCGATCAGAGCGGCGTGGAAGCGCATGTCGGGCTCGACCGATTCGATCGACGGCTCGGCACCGGTGGCGCGCACCCGCGCGTTCGCCTCCACCGCGCCGGCCGGCACGCGATTGTCGGCGGCGAGCTCTCGCAGGGCCTCGCTCTCCAGGCGCAAGCGGGTGCGGTAGATGTCGCGCACGTCCGCGGCGGCCAATACCGGCACCCGTGCGGTCTTGTGCGCCCCGCGCTCCAGCAGCCCTTCGCCCGAGAGCTTCTCGATCGCCGCTTTCGCGGTCGAGCGCGAGACCGCGTAGTCCTCGGAGACCACGGCCTCGGTGAGGGCCGAGCCCGGGGGCAGCTCGCCCGCGAAGAGACGACGCCGGATGTCGTCGCCGACGGCATCCACGACCGAGGTGACCGCGACCTGTCGCACCATCCGAACCACTCCTCGCTCGCCGACTCCCGCTGCCGACCAGCTTAGTCAGAGGAGTCTTCATGGCTGTCATGTAGACTTGTCGGACAATTAGACGAGATCGAGGGAGATCCGCATGACGCACCGAGGCGCATCCGTCGGCCAGCTGCTCGCGAGCGAACTGGATGCCCCGGAGGGCCGGGTGACCGAGCGGGCGATCGACCTCCACGCGAACGCGCACGACGCATCCCATTTCCTCCTCGTCCCCGACGCCCTCGTGGTCGCGAAGGACGCGGCCGAGGTGGGGCGGCTGCTCGGCGCGAGCGCCCGCAACGGCGTGGCCCTCACCCTGCGCTCCGGAGGAACGAGCCTGAGCGGGCAGGGCGTGACGGACGGCGTGCTCGTCGACGTGCGCCGCAACTTCCGCGCCATCGACGTGCTCGACGGCGGGGCGCGGGTGCGCGTGCAGCCGGGCGCCACGGTGCGCCAGGTCAACGCGCGGTTGGCGAAGACGGGCCGCAAGCTCGGCCCAGACCCGGCGAGCGAGTCGGCCTGCACCATCGGGGGAGTGGTGGCCAACAACTCCAGCGGCATGGCCTGCGGCATCACGGGCAACACCTACCAGACCCTCGAGTCGATGACCGTGGTGCTGCCGAGCGGCACCGTGGTCGACACGGGCGCCCCGGATGCGGATGCGCGGCTCCGGCACGACGAGCCGGCCCTGTTCGACGGGCTGCTCCGACTCCGCGACCGCGTGCGCGGCAACCCGGAGTCGGTGCGCATCCTGCGGCATCAGTTCTCGATGAAGAACACCATGGGCTACGGGCTCAACGCCCTGCTCGACCATGACGATCCGGCGCAGATCCTGGCGCATCTCGTGATCGGCAGCGAAGGCACGCTCGGATTCGTGGCCGAAGCCGTCTTCCGCACCCTTCCGCTCCTGCCGCACGCCTCCACCGGGCTGGTGATCTTCGACGACCTTCTGGCCGCGAACGAAGCCCTTCCCGGCATCGTGGCGACCGGGGCCTCCGCCGTCGAGCTGATGGATGCCACCTCGCTGCGGGTGGGCAAGCTCGAGGCCGACGCGCATCCGATCATCCGCGACCTCCAGGTCGAGCGGCAGGCCGCGCTTCTGGTGGAGTACCAGGCCGCGACGGCCGAGGAGCTGGCGGTGCTGCAGGCGGGTGGCGACGTGGAGCTGGGCGGGCTGCGGCTGCAGGCCCCGGCCGTGCTCTCGAGCGATGCGGCGACCCGCGCCTCGCTCTGGCACCTGCGCAAAGGCCTCTACGCCACCGTCGCCGGCGCCCGCCCGTCGGGAACGACGGCGCTGCTCGAAGACGTGGTGGTGCCGGTGCCGTCGCTCGCGCGCACCTGCACGTCGTTGATCTCGCTGTTCGACTCGTACGGCTACGACGACAGCGTGATCTTCGGCCACGCGAAGGACGGCAACATCCACTTCATGCTGACCGACCTGTTCGAGGGGGCGGGCCTCGAGCGCTACGCGGCGTTCACCGAGGACATGGTCGACCTCGTCCTCGGCGAGGGCGGCTCGCTGAAGGCCGAGCACGGCACCGGCCGGGTGATGGCGCCGTTCGTGCGGCGGCAGTACGGCGACGAGCTCTATGCCGTGATGCGCGAGGTGAAGCGGCTGTGCGACCCGGCCGGGATGCTGAACCCGGGCGTGATCATCACCGACGACCCCGAGGTGCACCTCAAGGACATCAAGGCCACGCCCACCATCGAGGTGGAGGCCGACCGCTGCGTGGAGTGCGGCTACTGCGAGCCGGTCTGTCCGAGCCGTGACCTCACCCTCACGCCCCGACAGCGGATCGTCGTGAAGCGGGCCATCGCGTCGGCCACCGCCGCCGGTGACACGGCGCTCGCCGCGGAGCTCGAGCGCGACTACGAGTACGAGGGTGTGCAGACCTGCGCCGTCGACGGGATGTGCCAGACCGCGTGCCCGGTGCTGATCAACACCGGCGATCTCGTGCGGCGGCTGCGCAAGAGCGAGCACTCCAAGCCGGAGAAGGCCGTCTGGACGACCGCCGCCAAGCACTGGTCGGCCACGACGAAGATCGCCGGAACCGTGATGGACGTCACTGATGTGCTTCCCGCGCCGCTGGCACCCCTCGTGACCGCGCCCAACCGGCTTGCTCGCGCGGTCGTCGGTGATGACGTCGTGCCGCTGTGGTCGCCCGAGCTGCCCGCGGGCGGCGCTCGCCGCGCCCGCCCCGCGCCGAGCGCGGAGCCCGAGGCGGTCTACGTGCCCGCCTGTGTGAACTCGATGTTCGGTCCCGCCGGCGGCGAGGGCGTGCAGCGCAGCTTCGAGGAGCTGTGCGATCGCGCCGGCGTGAGCGTGCTGGTGCCCGCCGACATCGACGCGCTCTGCTGCGGCACGCCGTGGTCGTCGAAGGGCCTGCCGGAGGGGGCGGCCGTCATGAAGAAGCGGGTGCTCGCCAGTCTTCGCACGGCCACGCGCAACGGTGAGCTCCCGATCGTCTGCGACGCGTCCTCCTGCACCGAGGGGCTCCTGCACACCATCGAGGCCGATGCAGCGGAACCCCGGATGCGTGTGGTCGACGTGGTCGACTTCGTCGCCGAGCGCATCCTGCCCACCCTGCCGCCGCACGAGAAGATCGAGTCGCTCGCCGTGCATCCGACCTGTTCGTCGACCCGCCTCGGCATCAACCCGCAGCTCACCGCTGTGGCGGGAGCCGTCGCCGAGACCGTGCTGATCCCCGACGACTGGGGCTGCTGCGCCTTCGCCGGCGACCGCGGGATGCTGCACCCCGAGCTGACCGCTTCGGCCACGGCCGCGCAGGCCGCCGAGGTGAAGGCCTTCGGAGCCGCCGCCCACGCCAGCTGCAACCGCACCTGCGAGCTCGGCATGACCCGCGCCACGGGCCGCGAGTACCAGCACGTGCTCGAGCTGCTCGCGGCGGCGACCCGCCCGCACGGCACGGCGCCCTTCGCAGACTGAGGCGGCGAGGCACCGAGCGGCGAGCGGCGGTGACGCCGTTGCGGTCAGGATGCGCCGGCGCCGGCCAGCACGGCGGTGGCCGCCGCGAACGCCTCGAGGTGGCCGGGGTCGGCGCCCGAGACGAGGGCGTCGCTCAGCGTCAGCCACGCGGCGCGGTGCGCCGTCTGCCAGATCGTGGGCACCTCGACGGCGGCGCCCGCCGAGGTGAGCACGGCCCGCCCCGGGCGCGCCGTCGTGCTGTCGGGCAGCTCGATGCGGATCGTCTCGTCGGGCGCGACGAGCAGGAGGTCGAGGGAGCCGTCGGCGGTGTCGCTGTGCGCGGCGCTCAGGACGATCCTCGCGCCCGTCGTCGATCGGCCCACGCCGAGGATCGACGACGCCGTCTCCGCCACGATCGCGAGCGAAGCGACCTCGACTCCGAGGCTCTGCACGGCCCGGAGCTCGGCGAAGAGCACCGCGCGGAGTTCGCGCCCGGTGCGGGGCTCGAGCGTGCGGGCGTCGACCAGGCGGGTGCGGGCGATCGGGGCGGCGAACTGCTCCCCCGCCGAACGCAGTGCGGGAGAGGATGCCCAGGTCTCGGCCAGCACGACGGTGCAGGCCGGGCGATGGGCCACCAGTGCGCCAGCATCCGTCGCGGGCAGCGGATCGGTCACGATCACCCCGCGTGCCCCGGCGGTGCCGGCAGCCCGAACGCGGTCGACCCAGCCCTCGGAGCCCGCGACCACCACCACCTCGGCGTCGCGGCCGGCATCCGTCGAGGAACCTCCATCCGTGTAGGAGAGGGGAAGGCTGGCGAGCGTCGCGGCGGCCACGGCGGCACGCCGCGGGTCTGCCGTTTCGACGAGCACGGTCCGCGCGGTCATCGGGTCGCCTCCTGCCGGGCGGTCTCGGAGGCGGCCGATGCGACCTCCAAGACGAAGTCGAGATCGTCGATGAGGCCGTCGACGGGAGGTGCCGCCGCCGATCCGGCCGAGGCGATCGCGTGCAGGGTCAGCCACTCGCCTTCGTAGCCGTTGTGCGGGTAGGGCCCGAAGCGCACCGCACGCGCATCCGTGGTGATGGTCGCGGTGGCCGAGCCCGCGTGCACGTACGACGGCGGGAACTCGAGGAGCATACGGGCCTCGTCGCTCACCACCTCGAGCTCCCAGGTGGGACGCCACTGCTCGGTGAGCGCTCCGATGGCGTGCACCAGCCGGCCGTGCGCCGTGAACCCGATCTCATAGCCCCACGGCGACAGCGCGCTCGCCGACACCACCTCGATGTCGTCGACGGCCGGGAGGAGGCGCCGGATGAGCGGGAGATCGTGAACGGCGAGGCCCAGCACGCCGCCGAACACCATCTGCGCCCGCACCGCCGGGTCGTCGAGGTCGGGGAGCCCGGAGGCCGGCCGTGGAGTCAGAACCTCCGTGGCCGAGGTCTCGAACCGCGCGTTCGGTGGAAGCACCACCCGAGAGCGGATGGTGTGGGCCTCGTGCCCGAGCGCCTCCCATTCCGCGATCGCGGCGAGCCAGGCCGGATCGACCGTGTGCATCGCACCCACGATGACGGGCACCCCGGTCTCGCGGCTGGCCGCGGCGATCAGCTCGGCCTGCTCGCGGTCGGTGGCGAACGGCTTCTCGCACAGCACGGCCCGCTTTCCGGCCCGCATCGCGGCGATGACCTGCGGGGCGTGGAAGGCGCTGGGGCTGCAGATCGCGACGACCTCCACGCGCTCGTCGGCCAGCAGCTCGTCGATCGAGCTCGACGGCCTCGCGCCGGCCCGGCCGGCCACCGCGGCCGCGACATCCGGATTCACATCCATGATGTTGCGCACCACGAACCGTTCGCTCAGCCGGGCGAGGGTCGGGAGGTGGATGGCCTGCACCACGGGCCCGGCGCCGACGATGCCGACTCCGAAGGGTTCTCGTGTCATCGGGCGTCCTCCGTGAAGTAGGGCAGGGCGAGCAGGTTCTCGCGCGAGAGCACGGCGCTGTCGAAGGGTGTGCCGTGCTTCGGCAGGTCGACCTCCACGACGTACCAGCCGTCGAAGTCCTCGGGCAGCGCGTGTAGCACCCCGGCGAGGTCGAGGGCGCCGGCGCCGGGTTCGGCCCAGATGCGGTCGGTGCGCGTGGCGTCGAAGTAGCTCGTGCCCTCGGCGAGCACGCGGCCGGCCGCCGCGGTGTCGAGGTCTTTGAGGTGGATGGCGGCGACGCGGTCGCGGTAGTCGGCGACGAGTTGCCCCGGGTCCATTCCCGCGAAGGCGAGGTGGCCGGTGTCGGGCCCGAACATCAGCTCGCCGCCCTGCGTGCGGGCGAGCACGGCCCGCACCTCGGCCTCGATCTCGATCCACGACCCGACATGCGGATGCAGTGCCGCCGTCACGCCCTCGGCACGCGCCGCCTGCGCGGCGAGCTCCAGCCCGTCGGCCATGATCGCGATCCTCTCGTCCGACAGCTCCACCCCGATCGCGGGGCGTGCCCGGCGCTCCTCGCACATGTGCTGGGCGATGAACATGGTGTCGACGCCCAGCTCGGCCGTCGCAGCGGCGTGCCTCCGAGCCCCCTCGACGGTGTCGTCGCGGGCATCCCGCTGGTCGAAGAACCCGCCGTAGTAGCCGGGTGCCGGCCGCAGTCCGTGCGACGCGAGCAGCTCTCCGTACTCGCGGGCCGTCATCCCCGGCGGCACGTCGGCGTGCACCGCGGTGTAGCCGGCCCGGGCGATGTCGGCGAAGCTCGCGTGCAGGCGCTCGGGCGAGAGGTCGAGTCCGCTGCCCTCGAGGAGGAAGGACAGCGGGTTGATGGCCAGGCGTTCTCGTCGTGTCACAGTGCTGCTCACTCTCCGGTGTTCGTGTTCTGCGGCGCCCAGGCGGCGTCGCGCGCGATCTCGACGAAGCGCCGGCCCATCAGGGCGTATCCCTCGGCGTCGGGGTGGAGCCGATCGTGCAGGTGATGCGCATCCTCGAGACCGAGCAGGCGCCGCCCGTCGAGGTAGTGCAGGGCGGGGTCGGCGCGCTCGGCGACGATGCGCTCGAGCGCGGGCCGCACGTACGAGAGCGTGAGCACGCCCGGGCGGTCGCCGGCGTCGGGTGTTCCGGTCAGGTGGCCGTCGGGCCCGATCACGGTGGGCCCCGGTGTCGTCTCATGCATCGGCAGGGTCACCGGCGAGATGACGACGAGCGGCGTGTCGGGCTGCCCCTCGCGGATGGTGTCGAGGAACCCGTGCACCGCAGGGGAGAAGGTGCGCGTGCGCAGGGCGTCGGCGTTGACGGGGTTGGTGCCGATCTTGAGGGTGATCAGATCGCTCGGGCGGTCACGGATCACGCGGGCGACGAAGGGATCGATCATCGCCTGGCCCCCGAAGCCGAGGTTCGTGAGGTCCCAGTCGAGGGCGAGAGCGGCGAGACCGGTCCAGGTTCGGGTGGGGCCGTCGGCCTCGGCGGAGTGGCTGATCGAGCTGCCGTAGTGGGTCCAGCGCGGGCGCCCCCTGTCCGGGGCGGCGTGCAGCGGGGCGTCGGCACGCACGGAGCGGATCTCGGTGGCACTCACCTGCGGCAGCCAGATCTCGACGACGCGGGGCTGAGCCGTGGCTCCGCCGAGGGAGAGCTCGGCGACGGAGACGGTCCCTTCGACGCGCTCGAGGCGTCCGGTGGGGAGCTGATGCAGGATCGGGCCGTTGAGGAACGTCTTGCGGTCGGTCTCCCGCCCGTCGACCACCGCCACCAGAACGGCAGGGCGGGCGTCGTCGGGCACGTCGGCGGGATAGCTCCGCGTCAGCAGCGCCTCGATCTCGATCACGCTCGCCGTGGTCGTCAGCTCGAGCCGCACGCCGGCCGTCTGGGCCGCCATGCGCTCGATCGATGCGTCGCCGCCGCGCTGCCGGATGCTGTGCGGGAGACGGATGGGCGACAGCCCGGCATCGGTCTCGTCGAAGAACTCCGTGCCCCGAACGGCGGCGCGGATGTCGTCGCGCGACATCTCGAAGGGATGCATCAGCTGCTCCAGGGGTACAGGGAGAGGATCGTGCCGCCGAAGACCCGCTCGCGCTCCGACTCGTCGAGGAACGCGAGGGCCTCGGCGGCGAAGGCGATCGTGTCGGTATAGGTATGGTGCTGCGTCGAGACCGGCCAGTCCGAGCCCCAGGCCAGCCGCTCGGCGCCGAAGGCCCGCGCCACGCGTTCGAGGCGGGCGCGTACATCCGGGTACGGCGGAGTCGTCGTCGAGACGTACCGGAATCCCGACACCTTGACGGCGACATTCGGATGCGCGGCCAGCGCGATCAGAGCCTCCACCTCGTCGTCGGTGGTCGCCAGGCCCTGGTGGTGCAGCAGGAGGGGGAGGCCGGGATGCTGCTGCGCGAGCCCGCCGATCGCCGCGTGCCAGGCGGGCGGCGCATGCACGCTCGCGAGCAGGCCGAGGCTCTCCGCCGTGCTGAGGAACTCGGTGCCATCAGCGGTGTCGAACCAGCCGTCATCGGCGTCGCCGAGGTAGTGCGTGAAGCCCCGGGCACCGGTGCGCGCGATCTCGTCAGCGAGACGGGCGCCCGCCCCCGGCCGGTGGTAGCTCGGCGACCAGCGCGAATCGACGTCGGCGAACATCCGGAAGGTCGCGGGATGCTCGTGCACTGTCTCGGCGACGTCGTCGTTGTTGCGCGCGTTCTCGGTGCGCGCATCCGCGCCGCCGATGGCGGCTGCGACGACGAATGCGCGGCCGACCCCGTTCGCCGCCATCACCTCGAGGAGCGCGTCGGGCGTCGCCCCGTCGGCAGGCGGTGTCGACGAGTAGGGCCAGCGACGCCAGAGGTGGCAGTGCGCGTCGACGATCACCGCAGGCCCACCGATGCCGGGTCGATGCCCACGCCGGGGCCCGTCGACGCGCGCGGCTTCTGCGCCGGGCCGCCGAGGCCGATCAGTACTTCGGTCAAGGTGCCGGCGCCGGTGCTGCCGCCGCGGCCGCTGTCACCGCTGCCGTCGAGCGACGACAGCAGCGCCACCGCCCACGGGTGCATCGCGGCGCCGTGCGGAGCGAACGTCACCCCGCGCGCCCCCGCGAGCTCCGCCACCGCGCGGGCCGTCCCCAGGCCGCCGCACCAGGTGACGTCGACCTGGATGACGTCGGCGCAATCGGCCTGAAGGAATCGCTCCGCCTCGCCCAGGCCGAACAAGTGCTCGCCGCCGGCGACGGTGACGGGCTGCCGGCGCCGCAGCTCCGCATACCCCTGGAGGTCGTCGGGCAGCAGGGGCTCCTCGATCCAGCCGAGCCGGTGATCGCTCGCGTCGCGCAGGAAGGCGGTGGCGTAGTCGAGATCCCACGACATGAAGCAGTCGACGGAGAGTGGGATGCCCTCGGGCACCCGCGCCCGCGTGTCGTCGAGTCGCGCGAGATTCGCGAGGAGTCCTTCGCGGCCGTCGGGCGGCCCGTAAGCCATAGGCACCTTGACCGTCGCGCTCGCCGCGAGCAGATCGGCGTCGACCTCGTCGAGAAGCTGCGGCTCGGGGCAGGTGAGGTAGTGACGCAGCGGCCGGTCGCTTCCGCCGAGCAGGTGGGCCAGGGAGACGCCGGATGTGCGCGCGGCGAGATCCCACAGCGCGAGCTCGACCGCCGAGAGCGCCATCGAGGAGATGCCGCCGGCGGCGTAGGGGAGCGCGGCCCGGTGCAGCTGGTCGACCCGGGTCTCGAGGTCGAGGGCATCGCGGCCGAGCAGCATCCCGCGGAAGTGCCCCTCGATCAGCGCGGCCGTGACCACGCCGCCCCGGCTCTGCCCCACACCGAAGACGTCGGGATCGTCGGTCTCGATCAGCAGCCAGACCAGGTCGCTGCCCGGCCCGCGCCAGCTGCTGCGGCGATCGGCGAACTCCGGGTAGCGCGAGAGCGGCGTCGAAACGCGGCTCTCGTCGAGCCAGGTGCCGGCCGAGAAAGGCGCCACGACGACGGTGACGTTGCGGATCTGCACAGGTTCCTCGGTTCCGACTTCTTCGTGGGGCGGCACGGCGATGCTAGCCTAAAGCCGCCATAAAGTTCAATATGCCAGACGTAGGTGCAGCCTGCTGGATCTTTGGTCTGCAGATCGGGAGTTCGAATGAGTCACCGCAGCCTCAAGCGAGTCGGGTTGGAAACGTCGTTGAAGCCGTTCCCATCCTGGACCGACGACGACCTCGAGGCCACTGCCGCCACGATGTTCGACCAGTGGCGTGACCTCATCGGGGCGGCCGAGTCCGCAGCCGTCTTGCTTTGGATCGCCGACGGCAGCGAGATCCTGCAGTGGGACCTCGACCTCGACCGCGAGGTCACTTGGGCGAGCTCGGTCGGCTTCTCCAACACCGAGTACGATCCCTACCCGCACACGGTCACGCCCGACAACACGGCCCAGCCATTCCGGGCGGATGTTCCGCCCCTCCGCTACCGAGACATCCGGCGTCTGGTGGCGGCGATCCGCCGGGTGGGCGAGCGGATGCTCGGGGTGCCGGTGACGGTCGGTGCGACCTTCGACCCGGGGCCCGAGTTCGCGACCTCGCGTTTCAAGTACGAGGAGCATCCGGAGATCGTGGCCGGAGACGACGAGCAGCGTCTCGGCAAGCTGATCAGGATGATCCGCGCCAACTCCGTGCTGCACGCCGACGAGCGTGCGTTCGCCGGCTACCCCGACGGCGTTCCCGACGGCACGCCGTTCGGCGAGTTCCTCGGCCGACAGTCGGCGTCGTACCTCGCGGAGATGGGCTTCGACTACCTCTGGCTCTCCAACGGCTTCGGCTTCAGCGCCTACTCGTGGACGCCGCTGGGCGAGACCTACAACGGAGACGAGTTCCTTGCCGACCGGGTGGCGGGTGTCTCGGCGACCCTGCTGGAGTTCTGGCGCAGCTTCCTGCGCGAGTGCCCGTTCCCGACCGAGGTGCGGGGCACGAACTTCTCGACCGGCATCGACCTGGGCGGCGACGCCGTGCCCACCCGCGAGATCTACGCGGCCGGGGTGTTCCGCAACCCGCCGCCGAACTCGCCCTGGGGTCCGTTGAACGAGGACTTCGGTATCGAGATGTCGGGCTATCTCTCGCGCATCGCCGAGGTGCCGTCCGACGGATTCCTCTTCCGCTTTTACGTGAACGACCCGTGGTTCTGGCAGAACCCGTGGTGGGACTTCTACAACCGCGAACCGTTCGACATCTACCTGCCACTGAGCGTCTCGCGGCTCGACGAGCGCGGTGCCGTGCGCACGGCATCCGATGTGCAGTTCCTCTCGATCGACACGGAGCGCGGCGAACTCGATCCGCGCGCGGGCCGCGAGGTGAGCGGGCACGTGCTGCGTGCCCTCGAGTCGGCGCCGGATGAGGCGGGGCCGGTGGTCTGGGTCTACCCCTTCGACGAGTACGCCGACGACGCCCTCGCCGACCCGGAGTCGGTTCGGCATCCGTATTTCGAGGACTGGTACCTCACCGCCGCGATCAACGCCGGCACCCCGGTGAACACGGTGGCGTCGACGCGGATGCTCTCGGCTGCGGTGGCGGCGGGGTCGCTCGACGGCAGGATCCTCGTCGTGCCGACGAGGGCGCTGCGCGGCACGGTGCTCGACCTGCTGGAGAGCCTGACCGCCCGCGGCGCGAGCGTGCTGGCATACGGACCGGCCGATCGCGCCGATGACCGAGGGCGCCGCCTGCTCGGTCTGGCCCTCGGCGACGGGATCGAGGGTGACCTCGAGCTCGAGACGGCCCTCGATGCCGACGCGATCGCATCCGCGCCGGCGCGGCGCCTGCTCCGGCACTCATCGACCCTGTCGGGCGGAGCCATCCGCGAGATCGCGGAACCGGATGCGACGGTGCTGGCGTCGGCGCGCTCGGGTGCCGACGTTCGCGCCTATGCCACCCGGCAGGGCCGCTGGGCGTGGGTGCGAGGCTCCTCGACCTTCGACCGCGCGCCGATGGACGACCACGGCTTCCGCCACTCCCGCCCCCTCGACCCGCGCGAGTTCGAGGAGGCGGGAGCCCTGCTCGGCCGCGTGCTCGGCGAGCTGGGCGTGTCGTGCCGCTTCACCCGCCGCGATGCGACCTCGCGCGCGGCCGTGCAGTCGCTGCACCGGCACGCCAACGCCACCTGGCTGAACGGCTACCTGGCCGACACGACCACCCGCATCCGCTACCGTCTCCCGCTCGGCGCGCCCGTGTTCACCGGCCTCGAGGGCTGGTACGCCGACGGCCACACCGAATACTCCTTCGGCAAGACCCTGCACGCGGAGGCCCGCCTCTTCGTGCAGCAACAGGATGCCGCCACGCTCACCTGCCGAGAGCTCTCGCCCTACCCCTACTCGATGACCCGAACTCTGAAGGCGACCGGTTTCACGGATGCGCGAGTCACCGTCACCGTCCCCCGAGACGCGGCGCGTGTCATCCTCGTCCGAGATGACCAGGCCGCCCTCAACCTGATCGGCGACGTGGTCGCCTCCCGCGACGTCACCGCGGAGCTGCTCGACGGCCGCCTCGCCCTTGAGCACGTCACCGGCTCGATCATCGTGAGCTGGTCCTAACCCTGCTAGTTCGGAAAGGCCTGCGGGTAGAGAGATTGGCCTCGACGAGAGATGATTGGGGAGTCGCCGGAACATGAATCCTGAGGAGGTCGTGATGGCACCCAAGAAGTTCGTCAGCATCGACCGTCTCAACAAGACCGTTGTGCGATCAACGATGACCACCATGAAGATCGAAGGCCGAGCGCCCTCGCGTGAGCCCGTTGTCCGTGCCGGGCGCCACACCGACGTCGTGGCTCGCCTGAAGTCGCACTCCGCGTCGCGCTAGCTTGGCCGCGTCCGCTACTCCCTACAACGACACTCCCGTATCCATTGAGGATGCGGTTGATTTCGTCGAGGGCGTCTCGTTCGACAACAAGGCGGCCGTCTACCTCGCAGAGGCGCAGGCGCTGACAGACACGCGCACCGATCTCTATGACGCCATCAGCCAAGGCGTTCTGTCTGCCGAGGATCTCACCTCCCCGTATGCTCTCGAGGACATTCACCAGGCTTGTTACGGTTCTGTATGGAAGTGGGCAGGCAAACTACGTGTTCGCGAGGTGAGCATCGGGGCCGCTCCTGAGAACATCCGTGAGCTGCTCTATGGCGAACTGCAGACATTGCACTGGCAGGTGGAGAACCTCGACAGCATCGATCTGACACCCGAGTTCGTCGCGATGAGCGCTCATCATCACCTGGTCAAGATCCATCCATTCGTCGACGGTAACGGGCGGGTGACTCGGCTCTTCGCAGACGTTCTACTCCTAGCGATGACGGGCAACCGCATCTTCGAGTGGACGGAATCCCCGGACTACTTCGCCGCTCTGAGACGAGCGGACCAGACGATGAACCCGGAGGAATTGCTGTCCATCGTCGGAGTGACCGATTTGGGATAGCGGCGTCGCTCCTTCAAGTCGCGTCGCGCTCGTGCGCACCACACGGGCCTCCCTCAATGTCGCTGTGCGGAATGCCCAATGCGTGCCTTCCTCCGCGAGGATGTAGTAATGACGCCTGCGCCCGTTGCCCCGTGGTCCGAGGTGACTGCCTGGGTTGAGAAGTCTCCCGTCGCGGCGGGCATCCGCTCGCCGCATCCGGCAGCGAAGACCGTAGAGACGATGGGCCTGAAGCCGGGCTCCTACCTCCACGCCCTCGCGCAGAACTCCTCCGGCCTGATCGTCGACGCTGGATGGCTCCGCCTGCTCGGGGGAAGCTCAGGCGACGGGCTGCCGGGCCTCGACGAAGCGAACGCCGCCGCTTCGGGCATGCTCGTGGTGGCGTTCGACGTTCTAGGCGGGGTATTCGCTCTCGACGGCGGCGCGCTGGGAGCCGGTGATGGCTCAGTGCACCACTTTTCCGTCGATTCTCTGCGATGGGAGGGACTCGGGTTGACCTATCCGGCGTTTATCTCCGCAATGCTCGGCGGCGCGACGATCGATTTCTACGAATCGCTGCGCTGGTCCGGGTGGGAAAAGGAAGTAGGGCTGTTGGGCCCAGACCAGGGTCTCTTTCTCTACCCATTTCCTTTCACGCAGGAGGGCAAGAACGTCGCATCCAGCACCCGGCAAGCCCTGCCCTTCAGCGAACTGATCGACCTCCACAACGACTTGGTGCGGCAACTCGACGCCACCGACGCGGGCCCTGCTATTCCGAGTTCGGCGTTCGACTAGCCATTGGACGCTGGCAGCAACCGGTTCTCATCTAGAGTCGCATTTGCGCTCAGAAGGAAGGCTCGGGGATGTCCTAAGACTTGCACATCTATGGCAATGCCCTAGATCTCTCGGACCTTCGCGCCGCAGTCATCACGGCCGACCTCGCCATCGATGACGATGGTGGTGGATCCTTGGCCGTTGTTCGAGGCAAACGCCGGCGCTATTCATTCACTGTCGGAGTCCCCGTTCGGATCGAACCCGAAGACGTGCCCGAGGAGATCACCGCCGTCGTCCTCGGCCCGACGCGTCTCGTTCAGATGTCAGTCGAGGGGTCTACGGATTCAGAGATACCGCACGCGATTCGCGCGGCTCGACGTGTTGCGGCGGCCATGGATGGCGCCGTGCTCGACCCGCAGACCGATGAAGTGTTTCGGCGCGGCCGGTCTCGTTCGAGTGCGCGAGTGGAACGTGGGCGCGTCTCCGTGGTCGATGTCACCTGGTACGTGCGCTCGCTCGGCGATGATCCGTCGCGCTCGGCGACGGCATTTGTTGCAGCTGCCCGACGGCATCTAGCCGAGGCGCTGCCGCGGCGGTATGGATCCTTCGAGCCGTTACCGCTGCGGTGGGATGAGGGAGGAGAGAAGGCGTTCGTCTCCTTCGTTAGTGGCGAATCTGACACCGTCTACGTTCAAGGCACCAACCCTCTTCAATCCGGAAGCATCGGTCGAGCCTGGCGACGCGGTTCGGTCGTGCACTCTCACAGTCTCTCGATGCTGGCCGGGCCCCTCGAAGACGAACGATGGCGTCGCGCGCTCAAAGCGATGTTCGTGGACTTCGCAAAGTCGGTCGACGCGATCTACGCAAGCGCTGAGGTGCTTCGCGGGATCGAATGGTCAGGGCGCTCGCTCTGGTACGGGGCCGGGGCGGAGCACCACACCTACCTGGCGGGGCTTGGTCAGTGGCGTGGACTCACGCCCTACCCCGTCTGGGTGAGCTGGTTCGGGCGTGAGTACGCACCGCTCATCCGTGACCACGTCACTATCGGGCTCGCCACCCAACTAGGCGAGAATTTGCTGCTCGAACTTTCCGAGGCACCAAGCGATCGCGATGCCCTCCTCGAAATGATGGCATCAGCGAGTGAACCTCCAAAGCTCCAGCGTCGATGGTTCGGACTGCGCCGTGCAATCGCTGACGTCGAACCTCCACGATCTTGGCTTCCGGCCCAGTATCTCGCCGTGCCTGTTGATGGTGGCCCGAAAGTCTCCAGCCCACCTGACATGGCTCCAACGATCCCGGAGCCCCTGAGAAATCTGACCGTGAACAACTCTCTGGTGCCCGACGCGTTCGGCCGAATTCGGTGGCTGACTGCCGCCGAAGGGAGTCGTGAATCAGGAGTTCCCACGAGTGAGGACTTCCGGGGGCCCATCTGATTGGGCACGGGTGAGCCTGATCTGCAGGTAGGACTTTGAAAGGTCCAAAGCCCTAGGCCATAACTGCTTCCCTAGCGGCTTTGCCGGTCGAGCCGGCGATCCTTTTGATGACCAGCGAGTCGGCAACGACTTCGACCGTCTCTTCCTTCGTTAGGGCCACCTGATGAAGGAGCTTGGCGAATCTGGCAGGGTCATGCTGGGGGTGGACGCTGTTTTGCTTCTCGAGCGAGGCGACGAGTTCGCTGCCCGCGACCTCGCCGATCCAGGTGACCGTCTCGAGCCCTTTCCCGTAAAGGCGGTGCCCACTGATTGCCTCGTCGTTCGGGCCGCCCATCAGGCGGTACCGCGCGCCGCTCCAGAACAGGACGACTGTTCGCTGGTCGCTGTCGTCACAGTGAGCTCGGAGCGCCAGCGCCGTGCTGCCCCCGTCGTCCGTCAGCAGAACCGCATCGGGGGCGTTCGGATCCCAGACAACTCCGATATCGATGGTCGTCACTCGCTCGGTCATGGCTGACACAATATCGTCGGCATCACCTGGTCGGATTCCCGTTGTGGCGCAGAGTTCCGATGGTCGGGCTTAGCGAATGATTGCGGGACGCAGGAGCAGCCATGTTCCGCTCGCCGACAGGGCGATTGCCGCGACAGCGGTGATCACGAGCCACGAGGGTTGGAAGGCGGCGACGATGGTGGCGGTCTGGGGCACGAGGATGATCGCAGCTATGGCGAGGGCGAGGATGAGCCCGATGGCGATGAGTTGTGGGCCGCGTGCGCCGAAACGAATCCAGGATGCGGCGAACACTTCGCTGATCGTGAGAGTCGTGAGCACTCCGAGGAAGACGATGAGCAGGAGCCGTACGGTGTCGCCTCCTCCGAGGACGTACACGTCGAAGATGTAGAAGCCCACGAACCAGTGGTTCGTCGCGATTTCGACAGCGTTGAGCATGGCGAGGATCGCGGCGATGTATGCGGCGATCAGGACATTCCAGACGAGAGTTCCCGCGATGAACGCTCGGCGCGTGGCGCCCAGGGTCAGCGCGAAGGGAAATGTCGTCACGACCGTCGCGATTCCGAGATATCCGAGGAACCCGGGAAAAGCGTAGGCGATGCCCGGGTTGCTTTGGGATCCTTGGATCCATCCCTCGCTGCCGGGTTGGCTGCCCGCTCGCCAGAAGATCAGCGAAATGAGTACGGAGATGATCGCGACCGTGACGATGATCGTGAGCGGCACGATGAAGGTGGGGTTCCGCCTGTTGAGGTGGAGTTTGACGGTCGAGACGATGGCGCTCATGCGCGTGCACCTTTCGTAAGCAGTTCTGGTCGCGGGGTGTCTGCTCCGAACGCGGCGACGAGTTCTTGGAGGGTGGCGGGTGCGATCGTGACCCCGTGGGTGCGGGCGAGCGACCGGAGGTCATCATCGACCGCCCCGCTGATGGTGGCTGATCTCAGGGGGCCGACGGTGTGGGAGAGGAGGGTGGCGCGGTCGGCTGTCACGAGCTTGACGGCGTCGACGGAGCCGCTGACGGTGAACGCCAGATCGGCGGTCTCGTCGCTGGCGCAGGCTACGCGAACCTGGCCGCGATCGATGATGAGCACGTGGTCGAAGAGCGCTTCGGACTCTTCGATGAGATGTGTCGAGAGCACAACAGTTCGGGGATGCGCGGTGTAGTCACGCAGGAGCATGTCGTGAAACAGTGCGCGCGCTGTCACGTCGAGACCGAGGTAGGGCTCGTCGAGGAGCGTCAACGGGGCACGGGACGCGAGGCCCAGAACGATGGCGATGGCCGAGAGCTGTCCGCGCGAGAACTTCTTGATCGGCGTCTTGAGCGGGATCCGGAACCCGTCGACGAGTTCGGCAGCAACCTGCGCGTTCCAGTTCGGTGCGAACTCCGGTGCGATTCGGAGCACGTGGTGGACCCGGTAGTTGTCCGGGTATTTCTGGTTGTCGCGCACGAAGCTGATTCTCGAGAGGATCGACTCGTTCTCGAATGGACGCTCACCGAAGACCTCCGCCGTGCCCGAGCTGGGTCTGTCTTGGCCGGCGAGGATGGACATGATCGTGGTCTTGCCGGCGCCGTTCCTGCCGAGCAGCCCGCAGATGGATCCCTCCGGCACGGTCAGCGTGATGTCATCCAGTGCGGCCGAGCGCCCGAATGAGCGGCTCATCGAACGGATCGTGATTGCGTTGCTCATGCCAGGTCCTGTTCTTCGTCGTCGATCATCGAGTGCAGTTCGCTGGCCGGGATGTCCAGCACCGAGGCTTCACGGAGAAGCGGCCGCATGTATTGCGCCCGGAATTCCTCGCGCCGCTGGCGGAGAAGGAGATCCCTGGCGCCGGTCGCGACGAACATCCCGATGCCGCGCTTCTTGTAGAGCACGCCGAGTTCCACGAGCATGTTCACGCCTTTGCTCGCGGTGGCCGGGTTCACCTGGTGGAACACCGCGAAGTCGGTGGCGGAGGGCACGGCGGTCTCTTCGGCATAGGTGCCACCCACGATGTCGTCAGCGATCTTGGCAGCGAGCTGCTGAAAGATCGGACCCTCTCCTACGAACATGGGTCAACCATAGTCCATTACTGGACTAATGGACATATGCACCTACTGGGGGATCCTCTGCCCGCTGAAGGATAAGCGGGTGCGGCGCCCGCACTCGCTGCCATCTGGAGCCAGTTTCCTGTTGTTCACCTCCGGCGGCTACGTTCACGCTCGGTTGGGGGAGACATGCGCGACGAGAACCGGGATCGGTAGCGTCGTGGTGCCCGAATCGGCCCCGTTCGTTCTCGCCTATCTGCTGGTCGCCGTGTCGATCATCCCGATGATGTGGGTGCGGCTGCGCCCCGGCATGTCGCCCGCCCGCCGCCAAGTCACGATCGTGGCGGGCATCGCTCTGCGGGTAGTCGGCTTTCTCCCGTCGTTCCTCGTGATCCTCTGGCTGGCGGGCGACCAGATCGAACCGATGCTCGCGATGGCGGGCGACTGGCCTTTCGTGGCCTGGGGGCGCCAGGCGCTCGCCGCCGGAGGATGGCCGCTCGCCGCACTCATCGTGGCCGGGCTCGTGCTGGCCGCGGCGAGAGCTGTTCTCCTCTGGCGCCGCACGGTGCGCAAGTCGGAACACCTCGGCTTCGTGGTGTGGCACTACACGCGCTCGGCGACCACCCCCATCACCGAGTTCTTCCGTCCTCCCGAGACGGCACGCACCGCTCATCTGCCCCGATCCGTCGCGGAACTGTTCACCCGGGGCGTGCTCGGTTCGGTCGTAGTGGGCATCACCGAAGAGCTGATGTTCCGTGTCGGCATCCCGGGGTTGCTTCTGCAGACCAGCGGCAACCTCTGGGTGAGCGTGATCTTCTCATTGGCCGTCTTCGCTGTGCTGCACAGCTACCAGGGGTGGGGAGGCATCGCGAATGCCAGCATGCTCGGCGTGGCGTTCACGTACCTCTACTTCGTGACCGGCGACATCGTTCTGCCGATGGTCCTGCACGCGCTCAACAACGTGTATGTGCTCGTCGTCCTGTCGGTGGTGGGCTGGCGATCGTCGCGCCGTGAGTTCGACCAGCGGATGCGGGCAGCTGCAGTGCGAGCCGACGTCGGCGCGCCCGCTGTCCCCTCGCCGCCCGCAAGTTGATCCGCCCCGCCGCAACACCGCCGCGACGACCGAGATGGCGCGTGGAATCAGCGGGGAGCGAGGTGCAGGGCTGCGTCACCCGCCGCGATGCGACCTCGCGCGCGGCCGTGCAGTCGCTGCACCAGAACGGCAGCGCCACCTGGCTGAACGGCTACCTGGCCGACACCACCACCCGCGCGCGCCACCGTCTCCCGCTCGGGGCACCCGTGTTCACTGGCCTCGAGGCCTGGCCCGCCGACGGTCACACCGAATACTCCTTCGGCAAGACCCTGCACACGGATGCGCGAGTCACCATCACCGTCCCCCGAGACGCGGCGCAAGTCATCCTCGTGCGAGACGACCAAGCCGCCCTCAGCCTGATCGGCGACGTCGTCGCCTCCCACGCCGTAACCGCCGAGGTCGCCTACGGCCGCCTCGTCCTCGAGCGCGTCACCGGTTCGATCATCGTGAGCTGGTCAGAGAGCAGATAGCTGGCACGGTTGGCGCGGACCCGACCCCAAAAAAAGGGCCCCCCGACCGGCTCAGGCAATCAGTGAATGCCCGGCCCTCGAAGGGAACTGTTGATAGATGCTATTGCGCTTCTTTATTCGAGGAGGCGGAGATACAGCGCCCGGATTTCAAACTCGAGCGCCCACCCTCATAGCCGGCCGAGTCGGACTGCAGCGCGCAGATAAGCGTCAAGACCTTGCCTACGCCCGACAGCAACAGCCTCGATTGCGACGGCCTGGATCTCGTTCGGAGTGAATCGGTAGACCAGCCGGAACCGCGGCTTGTCGGATCCGTCCGGATCAAAGTAGAGCTTGAAGCAGTCCCCGAGATCACCAGTCGACGCGCGATCATCCAATGGAATGCCGCGGACATCCCCATTGCGAACGTGCAGAAGCATGTTAACCGCCATCTGACGGGTAGCCCCATCGGGCAGATCATCGATGTCGTCCTGAAAGCCCGGCAAGGCCGTCAGGGCGAGCGCGCGAGCCACTACTCGAAGTCAGCGGGATTCAGTCCGACCCGCTCGGCGATGCCCGAGAGCGGAACCGCCGGCCCCGCAGCAGCCCGCTCGCGCACAACCGCAGCGATCTCGAGATCCTCGATCGCCGGAAGCAACTGCGCGTAAAGCTCGAACGGAATCACAACAGCCTCGGGCTTCCGGTGAGAACCGAAAATCACCGGGGTCGCAGAAGCCTGGTCAGCACGGAACCTCTTGAGAACCGCTGGCAGCTTCTCGCGGAGCTCGCCGCTCGGCATCACCACGGGCATCACATCTGAAATGGACATGTCCCAAGCATATGTGAACTACTCAGAATTATGTACATTTTTACAAGCATAAATGCCACCAGATTGATCGCCAGCTGGCGAACGCTGCGGGTTGGCATGGAGCGCGCTTTGCGAAGACCTACTCTCCATTATCGTTCGGATCTTGCGCTGGAAAGATGAACCACCGATTCAGCTCGGAGGTATCAGTCGAAGCCGAAGCGCGGGCCTGTGCACGGGAGACGACATCTGGCCCAATTGGTGGATGCGTAGTCGAACTCACTTCGAGCCATGTGATCCACTCGTCACTATCCAATGGCGCGGACAGGGTCGGCACCGCTTCCACGACACCGTCGACATCAGCGCGCCATCGCCGGATATCGGCGGCAAGCTCGAGCGCATCGCTCTGCGCAAGCACAGAGAAGTCATTCCTCACGGATGCTCTGTCGACCCAACCAGGAGCTGGTAGTGCACGCGAAGTCCACCAGTCGATAGACACAAGGTTCACGAAGTCGCCCTTTAGCCACTCACTTAGTGCCCATGAAGCGAATGGCCAACCCACTTCGATCTCTCCTCGATCAGTCGTGATTCTGGCGCTGAAGCTCCACAAGGGGGTGCCTTCCATAACCTCGACAAGAACGCCCTGGGCCGCAGCGCGGGCCTCTTCCGTGAGTGATGCGCTTTCTGACATCACGACCCCCGTAGCGTGTCGATCGCCTGACGGCCCTGAGAAGCCCCACCTACCGATCGTAGCTGCGGCAAGGAAGAGCGCGACTGCGCAGAGCACATCCGTCTCGCTGTTCACAAGGAGAAGCCGGACGCACCCATGGGACGGGCCGCGTGACTGGTCGGCGTCAACGAGCGCGACCACCTCGCCATCCGTGGCTCCTAACGGCCTCGCTGTGGGGACGGCTAGCGCCAGCGCACCACCGCGACGCCCCAGGCCGAGAGGCCGACGACGAGGCGTTCTCGCACGACGATGGCTCGGCCATCCGTGAGCTCCTCGATCTCGGCGACCTCGCCGAGGCCGGGCACGTCGACGAAGTGCTCGCTGAACGGGGCGCCGATGAGGAAGAGCACCGACCAGTCGCCGCTCGTTCCCCGGCGCCACTGCACGGTCGTGCCGTCGGTGCCGCGAACGCGCGCCGACATTGTGACTCCCGCGCGGCTCACCAGGTGGCTGGCGAAATCGAGCACCTCCGACGACGGCGTGAGGCTGTGCGCAAGGCCGGGGAAGCTGCCGATAGAGATCACCGAGCCGGCGCCCAGCGAGCGCTGCACCGCGACCGGGTGGCCGTCGTCGGTGCCGAGCACCCGGGTGTCCGCCGGGTCGTAGTGCTCGAGCCAGCTCGCGGCGGGGAGCTGGAACTTCGCACCGTCGAGCTCCAGCGAGAGGGTTCCGGATGCGGGCAGCTCGCGCCGGCCGAGTGAGCGCAAGCCGAGGGCGGTCGCGCCACGCGACCCGGGCGGGTGGTAGAAGGCCTCTTCGTCGAACGCCGTGAGGTCGGCCTCCGTCAGCAGCAGCCCGCCCTGCTCCACCCAGGCGGCTACGGCCGCCATCGCGGGTTCCGGAACACTCAGCGGCCAGGGCAGAACGAGCAGCTTGAGGTCCGAAAGGCGTTCGAGGTGCTCGGGGTCGAGCACCTCGTAGGGCAGCTGCAACTCCTCTAACGCCCGCATCCAGCCGAGCACGCTCTCGCGCGCCTGACGCCCCTCGTTGCCGTCCTGCGCCCACTCGAGGTAATAGGTACCGGGGAGGAACATCACCCCCACCTGGGCGGCCTCCGGGCGGTACGCGTCGAGGAAGTCGCCGTGCTTGGCGAGGATGCCGGCCGTACGCGCCATCGCTTCCGCGCGCGCCGGCGCGTGGCCGTCGTCGCCGGCGAAACCGAAGCCGCCCGACTCGCGGCCGAGCACCTCGTCGCGCCACTGCCAGACGATCGTGCCCTTCGCGCCGCGGCCCATCCCGTTCCACAGCCAGCGCTGCTGCTCGTCGGCCCGCACCGCCGGCAGCACATGGTGGCCGAGACGGCCACCGCCGCCCTGCAGCTCGGCCAGCCAGAACGGACGATCGCCGGCGGCGCTGCGGGTGGCCTCGATGCGCAGCCCGAGGTCGAGCAGCGACATGCCCTGCAGGTGCGGAAAGCTCGAGCATCCGTACCCGTCGAGCTCGGCGGCGAGCGCGAAGTCGTTGCCCCGCGACAGTGGCTGCTCGAACAGGCTGCCGGCCGAGTTCACAGACGGCTCGCCGCAGTGGGCCGAGATGGGATGCACGGGGTCGGCGGCGCGGATCGTGTCGCGCCGGAAGCGCAGATGCGCCGCCGCGCGCTCCGTGAGGAAGCGCTGGAACGCCACGAGGTCGGTGTACGGCAGACCCGGCTTGCGGCCGGGCTGCACGTCGTCCCACGTCGCGAACCGTCGCCGCCACGCGCGCGCCACCCCGTCGAGGTCGCCATACCGCGACACAAGCCACGAGTGGAACGCCCGGATGCTCGCCGGGCTGTAGTCGAGATAGCCGTCGCCCTCCATCGCCCAGCGGTTCTCGTTCCAGCAGTCCCACGCCGCCAGCGCGGGATGCGAGGCGAAGTGCCGCGCAGCCGCGTCGAGGAAGTCGCGCATGTGCCCCAGCACCCGCGGGTCGTCGATCGAGCCGCCGGGCGTCACCCCGACCTGGGCCTCGACCCGGGTGGTCGAGGGCGTGACGCGGCCCAGATGGTCGACCATCGCCGCATCCGGGTACCGGCGCAGCAACCACGCCGGCTGCATCTCGGCGATCGTGCTGATCACCACGCGCAGACCACGAGCGTGCGCGAGATCCAGGATGCGGTCGTAGTCGTCCCACTCGAACTCGCCCGGCGTCGCCTCCACCCAGCCCCAGATCAGCCAGAGCTGCACGGTGCCGAACCCGGCCTGCGCGATGTCGGCGATGTCCTTCTCCCACAGCGCGGGGTCGGGCGACGGCGGCCGGTAGTACTGAACCCCGAGCAGCATGTCAGACGAACTCCTGGCGGATGGAACCGAGCCCGTCGATCTCCGTGACGAGGATGAGCCCGGGGGTCAGGAACTCCTCCGGGGTGCGACCCTGGCCGACACCGGCGGGCGTTCCGGTGAAGACGAGATCGCCCGGCTGCAGCTCGACGATGGCCGAGAGCTGCTCGACGATCGACGGAACAGTGAAGATCAGGTCTCGGGTGCGGCCGTCCTGCAGCACGCGCTCCCGTCCGGACGAGTCGATGCTGCGGCAGCTCACCCGCAGGTCGTCGCGGTCGTGCCCGGCCGAGATCTCGGCCACGCTCACCACCGCGGGCCCCGTCGGCGCGTACCCCTGGAACGACTTGCCGAGGCTGAACTGCGCCGACGCGCCCCACCACTGCACGTCTCGGTCGCTGATGTCCTGCCCGATCGTGAGGCCGGCGATGCGGTCCCAGGCCTCCTCGGCTGGGATGTCGCGCCCGCCCCTGCCGATCACCACCACGAGCTCCGCCTCCCAGTCGACCCGCTCGCCCGACAGCAGCACCAGGGCATCGGGGCCGGTGAGGCTCGAGGCGAACTTCGTGAAGACGAGCGGATGCTCCGGCAGGGCGAGCCCAGACTCTTCCGCGTGCTCGGCGTAGTTGAGCCCGACGGCGAGGATCTGGCCGGGCCGCGGAACGGGCGGCCCGAGCGTGGTGCGGTCGACGTCGACCGAACTCGGATGCCGGTCGACGTCGATCCCCTCGCCCCACTCGCAGAGCTCTCCCCACGAGGCGTACACCGACTGCGGGTCGGTGGGGAAGCGGTCGGCGCTCGCCGAGGCGATGTCGAGCGCGCGGATGTCGCCGAGCAGCACCGCGCGGCCGTTCAGGTTCGCGACCCGCATCAGATCGTCACCGACTCGAACCAGGTGCGCGCCAGCAGCTCGCGGCCGGCGTCGGTCGGATGCACGCCGTCCCAGAGGAGGCCGGCCGGATCGCGCTCGTAGCCCGCCCGGGTGAACGCCACGTCGGCCTCGACGAGCTGAGCGTCGAACTCACGCGCGAGAGCGCGCACGACCTCGATCTTGGGGTCGAGGTCTTCGCGCCAGGTCGTCTGCTCGGGGCGGAGGGCGAGAAGGAACGGCTCGATCAGAACGAGGCGCGCCCCGGCATCCGTCGCCCGCGTCAGCAGGTCGCGGTACGAGGCCTCGAACGCCTCGGTCGAGGTCGGCTCGCCGCCGTCGTAGCGGCGCCAGGTGTCGTTGATGCCCACGTGGATCGACACCACGTCGGGGTCGTGCGCGAGGCCGTCGCGGTCGAAGCGGGCCACCAGATCGACCGCACGGTTGCCGCCGATACCGGTGTTGACCACGCGGTCGTCGAAGCCGGCCTCGGCGCGACGGCGTGCCACGCGCGCCACATAGCCGACCCCGAGGTCGTACGGATCGTCGATCCGTCGTCCGTCCTCCGTGATGCTGTCTCCGATGAAGACCAGATTCTGTGCCACTCGCATCCTCACTTCGCGTATTCGGCGGTCTTGGTGAAAGCCACGAGCACTTTGCCCGGGATGTCGTCGCCCTTGGCCAGGTCGGTGAACGCCTCGTCGGCGCTCTCGGGTTCGATCACTCTGCTGATCAGTGCCGCGGCCGAGAGCGGGTTGGCGGCCACCAGCGCGGCGGCGTCGGCGAAGTCTCGCGCCGAGTAGGTGAAGCTGCCCACCAGCGTGCGCTCGGCCGTGCTGATCTGGAAGGCGTCGAGGCGCACCTGCGGCTCCCCCATGCCGACCAGGCAGACTGTGCCGCCGAGCACCGTGCAGGCGAGGGCGTCGGCGAGCGAGCGCGTGCTGCCCACGGCATCGATGACGACGTCGACGGGGCCGCCGCGGTGGCCGAGCGCGCCAGCCAGGTCGCCGGCCGACGGGTCGATCACGGGAACACCCATCCCCTCGAGCAGCCTGCGGCGGCCGGCGCTGATCTCGCTGACGGAGATCTCCGCGACGCCGAGCGCCTGCAGCACCAGAACCACCGACTGCCCGATCGGGCCCCCGCCGATGACCAGCACGCGCTCCCGGCCGGTCACTCCGGCTCGGCGGATGGCGTGCAGCGCGACCGCGGTCGGCTCGACGAGTGCGCCGTGCTCCACGGGCATGCCGTCGGCGAGGCGCAGCACGTTGACCGCGGGCACCACGACGTAGTCGGCGAAGGAGGCGTAGCGCGCCGGGTCGACACCGATCACCGACTTGCGGGGCGAGTGCTGCTCGCGGTCGATGAACTCCACCCGGTCTTCGAGGGGCAGCACGACGGGGTTGAAGGTCACCGCGTCTCCGATCGCGAGCCCGAGCGGAGCATCCCCTTCTCCGAACGCCTCGATCGTTCCGGAGCTCTCGTGACCCATCACCTGGCCGATCGCGCGGCGCCCGTTGTGCCCGGTGTAGCCGTGGATGTCGGAGCCGCAGATGCCCGTGAACGCCACCCGGATCAGCACCTCGCCGAGGGCGACCTCCGGGATGGGGCGATCGGCCAGGGCCATGCGCCCGAATTCCTCCAGGACCAGTGTTCGCACGGTCGATTTCCTCTCGTCTCGCATCGTCGCATCGGAGTCGCTCGACGTCGGTCGAGGCTTTGCCACCTTATCAATAAGTTCACCAGAGTGATAGTCAGTTCGAAATAGAGAACTTTTGCCTAGATTCTCTCTCGCTTCCCCGGCTATAGTTCGAAATCATGATTGACGGCTCACAGTCGAGAACCGCAGGCGTTCAGATCGCCCGCACCGAGATCTTTCCCATCAACCTGCCCGCCACCCCCGAGCAGGTCGCGGCCGGGTACTACCACCGCTATTGCGTCGTGCGCATGACCACGACCGAGGGGGTGCGCGGCCACAGCTTCGCGGGACCCATCGATCGCACGGTCTGGCCGGCGGTCATCGCCGCCACCGAGGGGTCGCCGGTCACCGACATCGACGGGATGCTGCGACGCGGGCTGAATCGCGGAGCCGGTGCCGAGCACGCGGCCTGGGACGCCCTGGGCAAGACGCTCGGCGAACCCGTGCACGCCCTGCTGGGTGGCGCGCGGACGCCGGAGCTGAAGGCCTACGTCACTCTCGTCTGGCCGGGCGACCCCTCGCAGTCGCAGGTCAGCCACGCCGAGACCGCCGACGCCGTGCTGGCGTACCAGGCGGCGGGGTTCGAAGGTGTGAAGATCCGCTGCTGGCGGGAACCGGGCGAGAACGCACGACTGTGCGAGGCGATCCTGGCCGCGACCGGCCCGGACTTCACCCTGATGGTCGATCGCACCGCCCATGTCTCCGGCGCGACCTGGAGCTACGAGCAGGCGCTCGCGGAGGCGCGCGAACTGCAGGATGTCGGGGTGCGCTGGCTCGAGGAACCGCTCGACCGCTACGACCTGGGCGGCCAGGCCCGGCTCGCCGACGAGATCGACATGCAGATCGTGGGCGGGGAGGGATACACGACGCCCGCGGAATTCGCGGCGGCGCTCGTGGCGCGCAGTTTCGACGTCATCCAGCCGGATGCGTCGATCGCCAACGGCATCCTGCCCACCGTGCGGGTGGCGGCGATGGCCGAGGCGCTCGGCGTACCGGTGTGCCTGCACGGCACGGGCGGACTGCGGCTGCCGGGGTGGCTCCAGGCCGCCGCGCTCATCGGGCCGGAGTGGCAGGAGCTCGCGATCATCCCGCCGACGCTGCATCCGGATGAGGCGTGGAGCCTGAACGAGAGCGTGCTCCGCAGTGCGCCCTGGAGCATCGACCGCGGGCGGATCAGCGTGCCGACGGCGCCGGGGCTCGGCATCGACGTGGATGACGACGCGCTCGACCGCTACCGGATCGGCTAGCCGCCGATGGCCGTGCGCCTCACGCGCCTCACCGTCGAACACGCCGAGGAGCCGCTCGGCGTCGACGTGCGGCCGCGGTTCGGCTGGGTGGTCGACGGCGGCGGAGCCGGCATCCGTGTGCGCAGCTGGCGGCTCGAGGTGTTCGCGCCGGACGGGGAGCGCCTCTGGAGTCGCGACGACCCGAGCGGCGGCCCGGGCGTCGACGTCGAGTACGACGGGCCTGCCCTCCGCTCCCTGACCCGCTATCGCTGGCAGGTCGCGGTGACGACCGAGGACGGCACGACGCGGGCCGCCTCCTCGTTCGTCACGGGCATCCTCGACGACGACTGGCGCGGAGCGCAGTGGATCTCCCACCCCACCCCGGACGGTGCCGCCCCGCTCCTGCGCCGTGAGTTCACGGTGCCGACGCCGTCCGGGTCGACCGTCGCGCCGAGCTACCTCGTGGTCGGCGCCGGAGGCTACGCGCGCCCCGAGATCAACGGCATGCTCGTGCCCGGCTTCGACCTCGCGCCCGGCTTCACCGACTACGACGTCACCGCCCAGTACGTCGTGGTGGAGATCACCGAGCTCCTGGTGCCCGGCCGCAACGCCATCGGCGTCGAGCTCGGCCGGGGCTTCTACGGCATGGCCTCGCGCTCGACCTGGAACTGGGAGACCGCGCCGTGGCACGACGAGCCCTGCGTGCGCATCCTGATCGTGACAGGCGATGAAGTGCTGGTGCTCTCCGACGAAGGCTGGCGGGCCGTCGACGGCCCCACCCGCTACGACGATCTCTACGGCGGTGAGGACTTCGACGCCCGAGCCGACCGGCCAGGGTTCTCCGGCGCGGGTTACTACGACGCGGGCTGGATGCCGGTCGCGCGCGCGACCGGGCCTCGGGGCCGCAGCGTCAACCAGCGCCAGCAGCCGATCGCGGTGATGGAGCGCTTCGCCCCGGCGCGGGTCGAGCAGAGCGCGCCGGGCCGCTGGCTGTTCACCTTCCCCCGCGTGATCGCGGGACGCATCCGTCTCCAGCTCGATGGCGCACCGGGCGACGTGGTGACCGTCCGCACGGCCGAGAGGCTCCGGGCGGACGGCCGGCCCGACAACGACGATCCGCACGGCTACTACGCGGGGCGGTTCCAGGAGAGCCGGATCACCCTCGCCGGAGAGCCGCTCCGGTGGACTCAGCGCTTCGGCTACCAGGGCTTCCGCTACGTCGAGGTCGAGGCGGCGAGCGAGCCCGTCGTCGAGGCCGAGCTGCTGCACACGGCGGTCGTCCGCACCGGCCGCTTCCACTGCTCGAACGCCCTGCTGAACCGTCTGCACGACCTCACCGTCGACACGGTGCTCAACAATCTGCACGGGCTGCCCACCGACACCCCCAAGTATGAGAAGAACGGCTGGACGGGCGACGGGATGCTGGGCGCCGAACTCATGCTGCTGAATCTCGACAGCCACGAGCTCCTCGCGAAGTGGGCGGACGACATCGCCGCCTCGCGGCACGGCGAGGGGGCACCCCAGGTGATCGCGCCGCACGGCGGCTGGTCGATGGACTGGACGCCGGCGCCGACCTGGCACGCGTCGCTGCTGTTCGTGCCGTGGGAGATCTACTGGCAGCGCGGCGACGTGCGGGTGCTCGCCGACACCTGGCCCGACGCGAGCGCCTACCTCGAGTTCGAGCTCTCGCGGTGGCCCGACGGCATCGCCGACACGACTCTCGGCGACTGGGTGAGTCCGGATGCCGACCCCCACGGCGGCAACGCGCCCGAAGACACGCGCATCGCGGCCACGGCGTACCTGATCGCCGCTCTCGACATCGCGGCGAAGGCGGCAGCCGTGCTGGGCCACGACCCGGATGCCTGGACCGCGCACGCCACCCGGCTGCGTCGCCGATTCGTCGAGGAGTTCTTCGACGCCGATCGCGAACAGGTCGTGGGTGCAGGGGACCAGGGAGACCGACAGACGCACCAGGTGCTCGCGCTCGCCTTCGACCTGCTGCCGGAGCGGCATCGCCGGCCGGTGGCGGACACACTGGCCCGGATCATCCGTGACAACGGCAACCACCTGAACACCGGCGCCCTGGGCACCAAGTACCTGCTGCCGCAGCTCACCCGCTCCGGGCACGCCGACACGGCGCTCGCCGTGGCACTGCAGACCGACTACCCGAGCTGGGGTCTCTGGCTCGAAGCCGGTGCGACCTCGCTGTGGGAGCACTGGAGCCCGGCCGCCCGATCGCACGGCCACTACTTCCTCGGCACCGTCGACGACTGGCTGTTCGGCTCGGTCGCCGGCCTCTCCGCGGCCGCCGCCGGCTGGCGCGAGATCCGCATCGAGCCGGCCGTGCTCGGCTTGGTCTCCGCCGAGGCCGAGGTGCTCACCCCGCTCGGTCGGGCCGGAGTCAGCTGGCGCACCGAGGCATCCGGCGTCGTCATCGACGTCGAGATCCCGGTCGGAGCCGTGGCGACCGTGCGCGTCGGTGAATGCGAATGGACGGTCGGCGCGGGCCGGCACCGGCGGCATGCGCCGGTGCCGGCTGCTCAGTCACGGACCGCATCCTCACGGTAGAGGCTCTCGATCACCTCGACCGCGCGAGCGGCGCGTTCTGCGCCCGCGGTGAGTTCCAGGAGCGCCTCGTCGGAGTGGCCGGCGCGCACCTGGGCCACCGCGTCGATCAGCGTGCTCACGGGGGCGCCGTTCGGATAGGCCGACTCGCCGTCGCCCGGTTCGACGTGGCCGCCCGCGCCATCCGCCGTCGCCCAGTCGAGCGTCGCCCGGGCGAGGTCGTGCCGCGCCGAGCCGGCGGTGCCGAGGTAGGAGACGGACTGCTGCGCGGCGAGGCCGGGCAGGGCTCCTCCCGAGGAGAAGACGGTCGCGACCGCCGTGCCGGAGAGTCGCAGCGCGATCGCATTGGCCGTGTCCATGCCGGGGGAGACGAACACGCTCTCGCCGGAGATCCGCTCCGGCGTCGCGCCCGTGGCATCCATGATGGCCGAGACCACGTGGGAGGTCTGGGACTGGCCGTGACCGCCGCCGGCGACCGCGACATCCGCGTAGGTGCCGGGCAGCGGCGCGACGGCATGCGGACGGTTCACGCGCCGGAGGTATTCGTCGACGTCGCCGGAGTAGAGGGGCCCCGTGTAGGACTCGAACACGGCGTGCACGCCGACGAGGTCGCCCAGTGCGCCGTCCGTCAGCAGCGTGCGAATCGCTCGTGCCGCCGCGGTGTACTGGTAGGGCAGGCTCACCGAGAGGCCGAGCCGGCGCGCCTGCGCCAGGCGCACGAGTTCGTGGGCCTCGGCGGCGTGCAGGGTGAACGGCTTCTCCACGAGCACGCTGACCTCGCTCAGGAGGCCGGCGTGCGCGGCGCCGGCGTGGAACGCAGCCGGCGACGCCACCACGAGCACGTCGAGGTCGCTCACCGACAGCATCTCCTCGACCGTCGAGAAGCCCCGCACGTTCGGAGACCCCGCCGTCACCGCGGCGAGGCGCGCCGGGTCGGGGTCGCTCGCCGCGACGAGCGCCGCATCCGGATGCGCCTCGATGGCGGGCACATGCGCGTGCGCGGCCCACCAGCCGCAGCCGACCAGACCTACTCGGATCATCATGCCTCCTCATGCGGATCTGGCCCGCGATGCGAGATCGCGGGCCAGATCCTGTGTGGGTTCGGGTACTACTTCTGCGCCCAGTCGTCGGTCCACTTGCCGTCGGCGGCGACTTCCTTCGCGCTGGTCGTCCACTGGTCCAGCGTCTCGGTGAGTTCGTCGTCGAGCGACTTGTTGCCCGTCAGGTAGCCCGTGTAGATCGCCTGGCCGAGAAGCGCCTTGGGTAGCAGCGCCGGCTGCGGAACGGTGGGGCTGAGGGCCCAGTCGCCCGTGGTGAGTCCCTCGAGACCCGGTGCGGGCTTCGCGTCGGCCAGGGCCGGGATGCCGCCGGTCTTGTCGAGCCAGGGCTGGATGCCCACCGGGCTGGAGGCGAACTGCAGGAACTTCACGGCCGCGTCGAGCTTGTCGCCCTTGGTGGTGGTCGGGATCATGTAGCTCGTTCCACCCGTGTTGGCGCCCGAGCGGGCCGCTTCGCCGGTGGAGAGGGGGCTGTCCTGCTTGGTGACCGTAGGGAACGGAAGGGTTCCGTAGTCCCAGCCGACGTTCTCGAGGCTGTTCGCCGAGAAGTTGGCGCCGAAGGACATGCCGGCCTTGCCGGCCAGGAACTCCTGGGCGCCGGTGAAGGCAGCCCCCGTGCTGGCCACACCCGACCAGTTGGGCGTGGCGCACGCGTCGACGACCTGCTTCGCGAGAGTGAAGGCCTCGCCGATCTCGGGCGTGTTCTGCGGGGTGAACTCCCCAGTGAGCACGCCCTTGGAGAAGTCCTTCACCGAGATCGCCTTCGAGGTGCCGGGCTTGCCGTCGGGGCCGTAGTAGTTCAGCTCGTCGAAGTACTTGGTGAGCAGCATCGAGGTGATCGGCTTCACCACGCTCGCCTGGGCGAGGTAGCTGTTGTCGAAGGCCAGGGGGGTGTAGCCCGCTGCGCTGATCGCCTTGCAGTCCTTGATCAGGTCGCCGTACGTGGCCGGCGCCTCAGAGATCCCGGCGGCCTTGAACACGTCCTTGTTGTAGTAGATGCCGCTGAGGTAGAGGTTGAACGGCACGAACTCGTAGTGCTGCGCCGCGTTCCGGCCCAGGTTCGACGGGCCGCCGATGTAGTCGGGGTTGAAGGCGGTGATCCACTTCTCGTTGCCCTCGATGTACGGGTTCGGCTTGTCGAAGTAGTCGTCGAGAGCGACCACCTGATCGGGCTTGTGCGAGACCTGGTTGAAGATCAGCTCGGGCGCCGTGCCGGCGGCGAGCTGCGTCGAGAGCGTCTGGTAGAACTCCGTGAGCGGCAGCACCACCGTCTTCACCTCGATGTTCGGCTCGGCCGCCTCGAAGCGGGCGACGAGGTCTTCCCAGGCCGGTCCGAAGCTCTGCGCGTCGGTGTTCCACTGGTTGGGGCCGGCGATCGTGATGGTGGTCTTGCCTGGACTCGCGCTGGGAGCGCATCCGGCGAGTGCGAGTGCGGTGGCTGCGACCACCCCGAGCGCGATGATCGGTTTGAGCTTGTTATACATCCTTGTATTGCCCTTCTGTGTGATTGGTGACGAAACGGCCGGAGGTGCGGTCAGTGCGAGCCCGGGAGCCCGCCCTGGATTCCGGCCAGGAAGTACTTGGAGAGAAAGAGGAACAGCAGCAGCAGCGGCAGGCTCGCGATCATGTAGCCCGCGAACATCGCGCCGTAGTCGGTGCCCGCCTGCCCGCGGAAGAAGAGCAGACCAACGCTCACCGGCTTCAGCGCGTTGTCGGTCACGGTGAGCAGCGGCCAGAAGAAGTCGTTCCAGACGCCGATCACGGTGAGCAGCGACACGGTGCCGACGACCGGCAGCGACAGCGGCAGCATGATCGAGCGGAACAGGCGCCCGGCGCCGGCGCCGTCGACCCGTGCGGCGTCGAACAGCTCCTGGGGGATGCCCTCGATGAAGGTCTTCATCAGGATGGTGCCGAGCACCGCGCCTCCGGCGATCCGCGGGACGATGAGCACCCAGAGCGTGTTCAGCAGGCCGAGGTCGCGCATCATCACGAACAGCGGGATGAGGCTCGCGATGCTCGGCACCATCAGCAGCGCGATCACCATGGTGAAGAAGAACCGGCGGCCGGGGAACTGGAATCGGGCGAAGACGTATCCCGAGAGCAGGCTGAGGGCGACGATCCCGACGATCGAGATGGCGGCGACCACGACGGAGACCAGCATGAACGGGGCGATCTGGTTCCAGGCCGTGGCGTAGTTCTCGAAGTGCAGGGGGAACGACGGCGCCCAGTAGCTCGTGGCGAACTGCTCGTTGGTCTTCACCGAGGTGGTGAGCACGAAGAGGTAGGGCAGCAGCCCCACGGCCACGATCGCGATCAGGGCGATGTGGATGGGTGCGCCGCTGCGGCGGCGTCTCACCCTCGTGCGGGGCTGCCGGCTCGGGGCCTCGATGGTCGCTGCAGACATGAGGGTCACATCCCTTTCACATTGGTCGTGGAATCGCGGCGCTTGGCGACGGCCACGATCGTGCTGAAGACGACGGTGAGCACGAAGAGGGTGGTCGACAGCGCTGCCGCATAGCCCCAGTTGCCCCCGTTGAAGGCCTCGCTCAGCATGTGGAGCACGGGCACCGTCGTCGCGTTGTCGGGCCCTCCGCTGGTGAGGATGTAGGCGACGAACCCGTACTGCAGGGTCTCGATGATCACCAGCACGAGCAGCAGCTGCAGCTGACGGCCCATCAGCGGCAGGTCGATGAGGAAGAGCCGCTGGATCCGGTTCACACCGTCGAGCGAGCAGGCCTCGAAGATCTCCTTCGGGATGTTCTGCAGCGTCGAGTAGAACATCAGGAACGGCAGGCCCGCGATGAACGGGAAGCCGATGAACAGCAGCGAGATCAGCGCGAGGTGCGGATCGCCGAGCCAGTTCTGGGCGAGCGCGTCGAGGCCGACCGACTTCAGGAAGGTGTTGATGACCCCGTCGTTGGGCTGGTAGAGGAACGACCAGATGAGCGCGGTGACCACGCCGGGGAAGGCCATGGGCACGATCAGGAGGGTGCGGTAGACGAACTGCGCACGCTCGCTCCGCAGGGAGATGAGCAGCTCGGCCGCCGCCAGCGGGATCACCCACGAGACGACGCCGAAGAGGAAGATGATGCCGAGGTTCTTGAACGACTCCCACCAGAGCTGGTCGCTCATCATCGTGGCGTAGTTGTCGAAACCGGTGAAGGTCGACTCCCCGCCCGGGTTCCAGTTCCAGAACGAGTGGAAGATCCCGCTCGCCGCCGGGTAGTAGCAGAACACCCCCAGCATGATCGCCAACGGGGCGAGCCCGAGGTAGGCCCCCCAGCTGATCGATCGCCGGCGGCGAGGGCGCCTCGGCGGATTCGTGTCCGCCAGGATCGCCACCGTGTCCGGCACCACCCGGTCAGGTGTCTGTATTGCCATGTCCACTCCACAATGAGTCGGGTGCTGGCCGCGGCGATCAGGAGTGTCGATCGCCGGCGTCAGCGCGCAAGTGCTCGACCGTGGGCCCGTCAGGGGGCCGCATCGGGCCGAATGATCGAAAGTCTCGCATGCCAGAAGGTTCATGTCAAGGAATCTGCGTTCACACCCATGAACTATGGCTTCGTCACGCTGCTAGAAGTTCATCTAGCTGTATTCTGATCCTATAGACGGGATGGCATCCGGCTGGAAAACGCGGCATATCGCCGCTTGCCGCGATGGAGAGGCAGATCATGGCCACTGACGACAAGGGCACGAGCGTCAAGTCCGCCGAGCGGGCTCTCGGCCTGATCGAGTACGTGAGCGAGCACGAGAGCGTGAGCTTCGGGGAGATCCTGACCGAGCTCTCCATTCCACGATCGAGCGCCCACGGTCTCCTGCAGACGCTCACGGCCACCGGATGGGTCGCGCACGACCCGCGCACCCGTCAGTACTCGCTGGGGCTCCGCGCCTGGCAGATCGGCCAGAACTTCCGCGGCCACACCGACCTGCTCGGCATCGTGCGCCCGTTGATGGACAAGCTGGCCGCCGCCGTGGGCGAGACGGTTCAGCTCGCGCAGCTCGACGGCGTGAACAACGTCTACATCGCGATCAGCCAGGCCGCTCGCACGATGCGTCTCGCGTCGTCGGTGGGAACGCAGCTGCCGGCTCATGCGACGGGCATCGGCAAGACGCTCCTCGGCCTGCTCCCGCCCGCGGAGGCGGAGCGACGCCTCCGCGCCGCCGCCCCGCTCGCCCATCTGACCGAGCACACGGTCTCCGATGTCGACGAGCTCCTCGTGCTTCTCGACCGCGTCCGCCGTGAGGGTTTCGCGGTCGACGACGAGGAGTACATCAGCGGATGCCGCTGCGTCGCCGTGCCCCTGCCGTTCCTGTCCGACGCCCACCGCCAGATGGCGCTCTCCGTCACCATGCCGACCTCGCGCACGACCGAGCAGTGGCCGGCCGACATCCTCGCGCAGCTGCGCGCCACCGTCTCCGAGCTCGAGGCGACCATCCGTCCCTAGCGACGGCTCCGGAGTGACCCCTCCAGGGAGGGGCGCTGTCGCCTGCCCGCGGGCGCCGTTCGGCGATTTCGCGATCGACCCTTGCCTCCGAGGGCTCGGCTCCAGTAGCGTCATGCACGAAGTTCATTCTGACGTATTTAAGTTCAGAATACCGAACTAGAGGATAAGGGAGTCCTTGTGCGCGATGCAGTCGATCCAGATACCGAATCCATCCTTCAGAGCGAGTGGTTGTTGCAGCCCGAGCCCGGAAAGGGCATCAGCCGCCGCTCGTTCCTGGCCATCGCCGCAGCCGCTGCGGCCGCCAGTGGCCTCGCGCTAGGGGACACCCCGGGGCCGGTCGCGGCCCGCCCGCTTCCCGCGATCGCGGGAAGGGGCGTGTCGGCGTCGACCGGCACCGCGCGGTACCTGGTGGAAGAGGACTTCCACATGCCGAACGCCGTCACCGACCCGATTCTCGTCGTGCCGTCGGGGTGGGACGTGCGCCAGGCCGGCGGCAGCTTCACCTTCGCCTACGGGCGCTGGGCGAAGGTGACCGACAGCGGCGGCCTGCCCATCGTGATGCAGCGCCGATTCACGGCGCACACGGCGGGCGTTCTCACCGTCGACTTCCGGTTCGAGCCCATCACCGCTCTGAACGGCGTGACATGGACGATCGGCACCACCGGGGCGAACGCCGTCGTGCTCACCGCGAACTCGGGGCAGCTGAGTCTGCAGACGCCCGCGGGCCCCCAGAACCTGGCGAGCACCGCCGTCGGAACCCCGATGGGGGTGCGAGTGGTGCTCGACCTCGCTGCGGCGCAGTTCACGGTCTACGTGAACGGCGCGCTGGCGGCCAGCTCGGTCGCGTTCGCCCAGGCCGCCACCGTGCTCGACCTCTTCACGATGCAGACGAGCGAGGCCTTCGTCGGCAACTTCTACATCGACACGGTGCGCATCCACCGCGGCTTCCTCGTCAACGAGTCGTTCGTGACCGTGCCGTCGGGCCTTCCCGCGGACTGGACGGCGGCCGGCGCCGGTGCGGTCTTCTCGATCGCCGAACTGCACGGATCGAGCTACGCCGACCGCTACAGCCTCCTGGTGAACACGCTCGCGGCCACCGAGACCGCGACCTTCCGGCGCACCTTCGCCGCGCAGAACGACGACCTCACCCTCGAGTTCCGCTTTCTCGCCCCCTTGGGCGCCCAGAACGTCTCGGCCGTGCTCTCGGCCGGCACGACGGCCGGGCTCCAGATCGGCGCCTCCGCGGGCAGCATCACCTACGCGGATGCGAGTGGAACGCCGGTCGTCTGCTACGACTGCAAGCCCAACCTCTGGTACCACGTGCGCGTCACGACCGACACGACGAGCAATCTGGCCACCGTCTGGGTGAACGGCAAGACGGCGGCATCCGGAGTCGCGATCCCGGCCGTCACGGCCATCGACACGCTGACCTTCGGCGTGGGGGCGGGCGCATCGGGGAAGGTCTACCTCGACGACATCCGGCTCTCGCTGACCCCGCCGCTGCCGAGCGACTACGTGCCGACCCCCGTCCCGCTGAACACCGGCGACTACCTCGTCGGCGTGCAGACCTTCGCCGGCTGGCGCGAGGGCCACCACCAGGGCTGGGATGCTCTGAGCCCCTACCCGAGCCGCAAACCGCTGCTCGGCTGGTACGACGAAGGCGACCCGGAGGTCACCGACTGGGGCATCAAGTGGATGGTGGAGAACGGCATCTCGTTCGAGCTGGCGTGCTGGTTCCGCCCGCTCGACGGGGTGGGGCAGCCGATCAAGGTGCCCGACCTCGGGCACCACATCCACCAGGGGCTCTTCACCTCGCAGTACAAGTCGCTGGTGAAGTTCGCCATCATGTACGAGAACATCAGCAGTGGCGCCACCAACAGCAGCGATTTCCGCACGGTGATGGTGCCCTACTGGATCGAGTACTACTTCCGCGACCCCGACTACCTCGTGATCGACAACAAGCCGGTCTTCTCGATCTACTCCATCCCGAAGCTGATCACGACCTTCGGCACCGCTGCGGCGGCGGCTGCAGAGGTCGCGTATCTCCGCACGGCGGTGCAGGCGGCCGGGTTCGACGACCTGATCATCATCGCCCCGCAGGTCGACGCCAACGCGCCGACCGTCGGCGTCGACGCCCAGTACAAGTACAGCGTCGGCTCCGTCGCCGCGCTCACCGAGGGCTACCGGCAGAACCTGCTCACCTGGCGCGGCAACGCCGTGGTCGACGTCGTGCCCACCATCTCGATGGGGCAGGACCAGCTGCCGTGGAACCTGACGCCCGGAGCCTGGGCGAGCGTGACCGATTTCGAGGCGAACGCGACCTGGGTGCGCGACACTTTCATGCCGGCGCTGCCGAGCACGAGCCTCGGCCGGTCGATGGTGCTCGTCGACAACTGGAACGAGTTCGGCGAGGGCCATTTCGTGATGCCGAGCGCGCTCGCCGGGTTCGGCTATGTGAACGCCGTCGCCGACGTCTTCGGGGCGAGCGCTCACGGAACGAACGTCACACCCACGACCACGCAGGCGGCGCGCTTGGGCTTGCTGTACCCGGCCGCCCGCACCCAGCCGCTCAAAGAGCTGCCGCCCCCGGCGAAGCCCGAAGACTACTGGACGAGGTGGACCTTCAGCACCGACGGTGACGTCGAGGGCTGGACCAACAGCGAGAAGAACCAGGTGACCAACATCCAGGTGCTGGGTGGAGTGATGACGGCCACCTCGATCGGCACCGACCCGGGTCTCGTGTCACCCGATCATCTCGGCATCGACGCCAAGCAGGCGCCCTGGGTCAGGGTGCGGATGAAGAGCGACACGCCCCCGGAGTATCTCTACTTCATCACCGATGCCGACACGGCGTGGACCCAGGACAAGGGCACGCAGGTGATCTTCGACGCCTACAACGACGAGTTCGGCTTCGGCTACGCCGCAATGTGGGGCAACCCCAAGTGGGTCGGCACGATCCGGCAGATTCGGCTCGACATGATGTCGACGGCCGGGAACTTCACGATCGACGAGATCAGGGTGGTGAAGGTGCCGCTCCCCGCTCTGTCGCTGCTCGTCAGCGGCAAGTACTCGCGCACAGCGGTTCCGCTGATCGCCCCCAACGGCACACCGATGGTGCCGGCGGCCTACGTGGTGGAGGCGATCGGGGGTCGCCCGGAGTGGCGGCCCGACGTGCAGTGGTTCGTCGGCGTGCGCTCCGGCACCACGCTGATCGCCCAGGTCGGCAGCAGCTCGGCGTGGGTGGGAGCGACCTCCGTGCACCTGGATGCGCCCTGCCAGTGGGTGGGCGGCCGCTTCTACATCGCGGCCACCTATTTCCAGTCGCTCGGCTTCACCGTCACCTGGGATGCCACGGCCCAGCTGCTGACCATCGCGTGACCGCGCGGCCTCCCTCGACGATCGGAACCCCTCATGCTCGGAAATCTCACCGGATGGCACCTCCTGCTCATCCTGGCCGTCATCCTGCTGCTCTTCGGAGCGACGCGGCTGCCCGCTCTGTCGAAGAGCGTCGGCCAGTCGCTGCGGATCTTCAAGAGCGAGACCCGCAAGCTCCACGAAGACCAGGCGGCAAGCGACGAGCCGGCGAAGACGGAGGGCTGACGCGGCGTGAGCGACAGGCATCCGGTCACCCTGTTCACGGGCCAGTGGGCAGACCTGCCGTTCGACGAGGTCGCGCGCCTGGCCGCGTCGTGGGGCTACGACGGTCTCGAGATCGCGGCATCCGGTGACCACCTCGATCTGCAGCGAGCGGATGAGGACGACGCATATCTCGCGTCGCGGCTCGAGATACTCGACCGGCACGGGCTGCGCGTGTTCGCCCTCTCGAACCACCTGGGTGGGCAGGCGGTCTGCGATGCGCCGATCGACTTCCGGCATCAGGCGATCCTGCGCTCGTACGTCTGGGGCGACGGCGACCCGGAGGGAGTGCGGCAGCGTGCGGCGGAGGACATGAAGCGATCGGCGCGGGTGGCCCGCAAGCTCGGTGTCGACACCGTCGTGGGCTTCACCGGCTCCTCGGTGTGGCCGTACCTGGCGATGTTCCCGCCCGTTCCGGCGTCGGTGATCGACGCGGGCTATGAGGACTTCGCCGCGCGCTGGAACCCCATCCTCGACGTCTTCGACGACGAAGGGGTGCGGTTCGCCCTCGAGGTGCATCCGGGCGAGATCGCCTACGACTACTGGACGGCGGTGCGCAGCCTCGACGCGATCGGCCACCGGGAGGCCTTCGGGTTCAACTGGGACCCCTCCCACATGATGTGGCAGAACATCGATCCGGTCGGCTTCATCGGGGACTTCTGTGACCGCATCTACCACGTGGACTGCAAGGACACCCGGCTCCGCCCGCACGACGGACGCGCCGGCGTGCTCGGCTCCCACCTGCCGTGGGGCGACCCCCATCGCGGCTGGGACTTCGTCTCGACCGGGCACGGAGACGTGCCGTGGGAGGACGCGTTCCGGGCGCTGCAGGCGATCGGCTATGCCGGCCCCATCTCGATCGAGTGGGAGGACGCCGGGATGGACCGGATGCACGGCGCACCCGAGGCCCTCGGGTTCGTACGCTCGAAGCTGTGGCCGCTTCCCGCCGCCTCGTTCGACGCGGCGTTCTCGAACCAGTGACCCAAGCCCCCCCCCGCTGCGGGTGGGCGGAGGGGCGGGGGAGGGG
>SCNI01000089.1 GCA_005502775.1 Microbacteriaceae bacterium 3FA27C10 | reverse complement strand
ACCCCCATGATCACCACCCCCATCACCTCCGCACTCGTCCGCGGCGCCGCCGAGCTCGAGCCCACCGCCCGCGGCGTGCGTCCGCACCGCCTTCCCTCGTGGGTGGGCCGCCGCTTCCCCGACCCGCAGCTGCTCTCGATGGAGGGCCAGCCCGCAGGCGTGCGCCTGGTCTTCCGCAGCCGCGCCCGGCGCCTCGAGCTGGAGTCGCATCCGGCCCGCGTCGGCTATCGGGGCGTCGAACGCCCGCGCGGCGGCATCGACGTGTTCGTCGACGGCGAGCTGCGCCTGCAGGACGCGCTCACGGGCGGAGACCTCACCGAGATCGACCTGCAGACGGGATCCACCGCCGTCGTGCCGGGCCCCTCCCACAGCACGGTGCTCGCCGGACTGCCCGAGGGCGAGAAGCTCGTGGAGATCTGGCTGCCGCACAACGAGTCGCTCGAACTCGTGCAGTTGCGTTCGGATGCTCCGCTCGAGCCGGCGGCGCCCGCCGGTCCGCTCTGGGTGCACCACGGCAGCTCGATCAGTCAGGGCTCGAACGCCGCCACCCCGAGCGGCACCTGGCCGGCGGTCGCGGCGCGCCGGGGCGGCGCCGAACTGCGCAATCTCGGGTTCGGCGGCAGCGCGCTGGTCGACCCGTTCCTGGCCCGCGTGATCCGCGACGCCCCGGCCGAGCTGATCAGCCTCGCCTTCGGCATCAACGTGGTCAACCTCGACGCGATGCGGCTGCGCGCCTTCGTGCCCGCCGTGCACGGCTTCCTCGACACGGTACGCGACGGGCACCCCGACACACCGATCCTGCTCGTCACGCCGATCTTCTGCGGCATCCACGAGCACACGCCGGGCCCCGGAGCCATCGACCCGGCCAGCTTCGCGACGGGACAGGCGCGCTTCCTGGCCACCGGCACGCCCGGCGACGAAGCGCTCGGGCGGCTGACGCTCACGGTCATCCGGCGCGCGCTGCGCGAGGTGGTCGCGAGCCGGTCCGACGACCCGGAGCTGCACCTGCTGGAGGGCACAGCGTTGTACGGCGAGGAGGATGCGCTGCGTCTCCCGCTCCCGGATGCGCTGCACCCGGATGCGCAGACCCACCGGCTGATCGGCGAGCGGTTCGCGCGGGCCGCGTTCGGCGTATCCGGGCCGTTCGCCGGCGCGGCGGGTGCCGCGGCAGCCTCAGACGAGCGCCGGTGAGACCTGCCGCACGAGCGGGAACACCTCGGCCGCGATGCGTTCGAGCTCCTCGTGCAGCGGCGAGGACTGGATCAGCAGCAGCGTGATGCCGGCCTCCTCGAACTGCAGGATGCGTTCGGCCACCTGCTCCGGGGTCCCCACGAGGTTGGGCCGCAGCCCGCGCGTGCCCACCGAGTACTCGCGCTTGGAGAGCTCCACGTCCAGGCGCGAGTTCGCGCGGAACTCCTCGAAGGAGGCGTAGCCGGGGGAGGAGGGGTCGACGGCCGTGATGCGCTCGAGCTCCCGCTGCGCTTCGGCCTCGGTGTCGCGCACGATCACGTAGGCGGCCATGCCGAACTCGCCGAAGGGCGCTCCGGCGAGGCGCGTGCGGCGCTCGTTCAGATCGGCGACCTTCTCGCGTGCCTCGGCCACGGTTCCGCCGTGCAGGACATAGGAGTCGGCGAAACCGGCGATGGCCTCGCGGCCGGCCTCGCTCTCGCCCCCGGCGAAGATCACCGGCGCGGTGACCGGCTTGGGGGAGAGCACGGCTCCGTCGACCTGGTAGTACTTTCCGGGGTAGTCGAACGGCGTCTCCCGCCAGAGGCCTTTCAGCACGTCGACGAACTCGCGCGCCTGCGTGTAGCGGTCGTCGTGGGCGGCGAAGGAGCCGCCGTACTGGCGGGCCTCCTCGGCCCACCAGGCGGCCACCAGGTTGAGGGCGAAGCGGTCGGGCCCGGCGATGTCGCTGATGGTCGCCGAGGTCTTGGCGATCACGGTCGGCAGGTGGAAGCCCGGGCGCACCGCCGTCATCACCCGCAGCCGCTCGGTGACGGCGAGGATCGCCGACGACAGCGACCACGCCTCCAGGCTCGGGGCGTCGATGCCCTTGCGGTCGTTGAGGTAGAGCTCGGGCACGAGGGTGGTGTGGTAGCCGAGGCGATCGGCGAGCGTCGAGACCTGGCGGATGTAGTCCCAGCGGGCCGGCATCCCCTCGTCGCCGATGTTGCGCAGGAAGCCGCCGTAGACGGGGGTCCAGTAGCCGAAGTGCATGGTCGTCTCCTTGGGGTCGAGGTCGAGGATCGGGGTCGGGGGCGTCGGTACCGCGGGGCTCGGCCGTCAGCCCAGCAGGCCGAGCGAGCGGTCGAGGTCGGCGATGAGGTCGTCGGGGTCTTCGAGGCCGAGCGAGAGCCGGATGGTGGCCCGCGTGAAGCCCGCCCCGGCGAGACCCTCGTCGCCGAGGTGGCTGTGGGTCGTGGTGGCGGGGTGGATGACGAGGCTGCGGGCGTCGCCGATGTTGGCCACCAGGGCGAACAGCTCGAGGCCGTCGACGAAGGCGGGGGCGGCATCCGCTCCGGCGGCGAGGTCGAAGGAGAACACCGAGCCCGCCCCGCGCGGCAGGTACCGCTTCGCCGCCCCGTGCCCCGGGTCGCCCGGGAGGCCCGGATGCCGCACCAGCGACACCCCGGGATGCCCGGTCAGGAACTCGGCCACCCGCAGTGCCGTGCCGCTCTGCCGGGCGACGCGCAGGTCGAGGGTCTCGACGCCCTGGATGATCTGGAAGGCGTTGAACGGCGAGAGGGACGGCCCGAGGTCGTGCACCAGCTTGACCTTCGCATAGGCCAGGAAGGCGCTGCCGGCCTGCCCGAAGGCGTCCCAGAGCACCACGTCGCCCACCCGCGGGAAGGGCTGGGTGAATTGCGGCCAGCGAGCGGGCTCCGCGCCGAAGTCGAAGGTGCCGAGGTCGACCACGAGGCCTGCGAGCGAGCTGCCGTGCCCGCCGAGCAGTTTGGTGGCCGAGTAGACCACGATGTCGGCGCCGAACTCCTTCGGCCGCTGCAGGGCGGGGGTGGCGACGGTGTTGTCGACCACGAGCGGCACGCCGGCGGCGTGGGCGATGTCGGCCACCTCCTGCACGGCGAGCACGGAGGCCGTGGGGTTGCCGATGGTCTCGGCGAAGAACGCGCGGGTGTTCGGCCGGGCGGCGGCCCGCCAGGCGTCGAGGTCGTTCTGGTTGACCAGGGTCACGTCGATGCCGAAGTCGGCGAAGGTGTCGGTCAGCAGGTCGAGAGTGCCGCCGTAGAGCTGGCGGGCGGCCACGATGTGCTCGCCGTTCCTGGCCAGCGTGAGCAGCGCCACCAGCACGGCCGACTGACCGGAGGCGGTGGCGAGCGCCGCGACTCCGCCGTCGAGTGCCGCGATGCGCTCCTCGAGCACGGTCTGGGTGGGGTTGCCGGTGCGGCTGTAGAGGTTTCCCTTGCGCCGCAGCGAGAAGATGGCCTCCGCCTCGGCGAAGCTCGCGAACTCGTAGGCCGCCGTCTGGTAGATCGGCACGACGGCGGGATTCTGCGGGAGGCCCGTGCGGAAGCCGCTGCGCACCTGGCGCGTCGCGAATCGCTCGCTGGAGAGTTCTCTGGTCACTCACCGAGTCTGGCCGCCGCAGCCGGTCGGCATCCGTTGTCTTACGTTATGTTTCAGAACATATTTCGGCAGGACCCCATAATGAGTGAGACAAAACGACGTGGTCTCAGGACCGCCTGTTGCGAGGAGCCAGATGTGAGTGCACCCGATGTGCGTGCGGTGGAGCAGCCGGGATCACCGGATGCGAGCTGGGTGGAGCCGGTGTCGGCGCTCCGGGGTTCGGTGGTGGTCCTGGCCGGCCGGGGTGAGTCGGCCGCGGTCTACGAGCGCCTCGCGAACCGGCTCGCCTTCGACGGCTACCGGGTCGCGGTGATCGCCGACGCGAGCCGCGACCTGCCCGGGGCCCGGCGCAGCGCATCCGCTCTGCTGGCCGAGCGCCCGGAGCTGCCGCGTGTGCTGCTGGGTTCGGACACCGGCGCATCCGTGGCCGCGGTGCTGCTCGCCGAGGGATCGGTGCCGGCCGACGTGGCCGTTCTGGCCGGTCTCCCGGTGGACGCGCCCGGCGCATCCGGAGCTCCTCTGGACTGGGACGAGGAGCTCGAGCTGCGCAGCGCCTGTCCGGTGCACCGGGGCGCGCTCTCCCGGGACGGCGCTGTCGAGCACGGCGCCCTCGGCCGCAGCGACGCCCTCACCGAGCGGGTCGACGCGGGGCTGCTGCAGCGCATCGCCGTGCCCGTCCTCACGGTGCACGGAGCAGCGGATGCGCTGAGCCCGGTCGGCGCGGCCACCGCCCTTCTCGAGGCGCTGCCCGATGCCGAGTCCTACGTGGTGGCCGGCGGCCGCCACGACATCCTCAACGACGTGACCCACCGCTCGGTGGCGGCCACGATCGTGCTGTTCCTCGAGCGTCTGCGGAACCCGGACCGTTCCCGTGTCGTCGTGCCCGCAGCCGAGGCGCTGCCGCTCGCCGCCGGCCTCGCCGCCTGACTATCTTTTCCGACCGAAACAGAGAGACCGAACCATGACCGAGAACTCACGCCAGATCAAGCTCGGCGCCGTGCTCACCGGCGCCGGCGGACCAGGGCACTTCAACACCTGGCTCGACCCCGAGATCCCCGCCGACTCCAGCATCGACATCCGCTGGTACATCGAGCAGGCCCGCATCGCCGAGGAGGCCAAGTTCGACCTGGTCTTCATCGTCGACAGCCAGTTCATCACCCCCGACTCCCCGCCCCACTACCTCAACCGGCTCGAGCCGTTCACGCTGCTCTCGGCCCTGGCGGTCTCGACGAGCAACATCGGGCTGGTCGCCACGCTCACCACCTCCTACAACGACCCGTTCAACGTGGCCCGGCGCTTCGCCTCGCTCGACCTCATCAGCGGCGGTCGCGCGGGCTGGAACGTCGTGACCTCCGGCGACGCCGGGACGGCCGGCAACTTCAGCCAGGAGGAGCACTTCGACTACGACACGCGCTACGGGCGCGCGCTCGAGCACGTGCGGGTGGCGCAGGGGCTCTGGGACTCCTACGAGGACGACGCCTTCCCGCGCGACCGGGAGACGCGGGTGTTCCTGGACCCCGCGAAGCTGCACCGCCTCGACCACCGAGGCGAGTACTTCCAGGTCACCGGCCCGCTGAACGTCTCCCGCTCGCCCCAGGGCCAGCCCGTGATCTTCCAGGCCGGCGACTCCGAGCAGGGGCGTGACCTCGGCGCCACGATCGGCGAGGGCATCTTCACGCATGCGCCCACCCTCGAGGGCGGGTTGGCGTTCGCCACCGACCTCAAGTCGCGGGCGGCAGCGAAGGGCCGCAACCCCGATCACGTGCTCATCCTGCCCGGGATCAGCGTCTTCGTGGGCGACACCGACGAGGAGGCGCGCGAGATCGAGCGGGCGACCCAGCTGGCCGACGGCGGCTTCGAGCAGGCCCTCGCCGAGTTCGGGCGCCCCTTCGGTTGGCACGACTTCCGAGCCTACGATCTCGACGCCCCGTTCCCTCTGGAGGCGCTCCAGTACTCGGAGCGGAGCTTCCACACCCAGGCGAAGCAGATCGTCGCCTTCGCCGAGGCCGGCGGCCTGACCCTGCGCCAGGTGGTCGAAGTCCTGTCGAGCCCGCGGCGCACCCCGTTCGTGGGAACGCCGGAGACGGTGGCGAACGAGCTGCAGCGCTGGTTCGAGGCCGGCGCGGTCGACGGCTACAACATCCAGATCGGGCACCCGGCGCAGTTCCGGCGCCTGGTCGGCGAGGTGTTGCCGATCCTGCGCGAGCGCGGGGTGCTGCGGCGTGAGTACGAGGGCACGACCCTGCGCGAGAACCTGGGCCTGCCCTTTGTGCAGAACCGCTACACGGCGGCGCGGGCGGCGGCGGATGCGGCATCCGCCCCCTCCGAGCAGGCCCCGCAGCTC
>SCNI01000088.1 GCA_005502775.1 Microbacteriaceae bacterium 3FA27C10 | reverse complement strand
GGCGGCCGGCGGCAGGGTGATGGCGGCGCGCAGGCCGCCCTCGACCGCCGCCGCTTCTTTCAGGCAGTGGGCATCAGCGCGGGAGCGGCCCTCGTGGTGGGCGTGGTCGCGCGCTCGATGAACGCGACGGCCAACGCCGTCAGCGCCGTGCGCGCCGCCATCACCCTGCCGCCGGCCGCCACCCCGGCCCCCGCCGTTCCGGCCGGAGCCGATCTCGCCCTCGACGGGCTCTCGCCCTACCTCACCCCCAACGGGAGCTACTACCGCATCGACACCGCACTGCAGGTTCCGCAGGTGAACGCCGACAGCTGGAAGCTCCGCATCACGGGAATGGTGGAGCAGGAGGTCGAGATCACCTTCGACCAGCTGCTCGCCCTGCCCCTCGAAGAGCACCTCGTCACCCTCGCCTGCGTCTCCAACGAGGTGGGCGGCGACCTCATCGGCAACGCAAAGTGGCTCGGCTACCCCATCCGCCAGCTGCTCGCCCAGGCGAAGCCGCTCGCGGGCGCCGACATGGTGCTCTCCACGAGCGTCGACGGATTCACGGCCGGCACCCCGCTCGAGGCGCTGCAGGACCCCGACCGCGTCGGCATCCTCGCCGTCGGCATGAACGGCGAGCCCCTGCCGGTGGAGCACGGCTTCCCGGTGCGGATGGTCGTGGCCGGACTCTACGGCTACGTCTCGGCCACGAAGTGGGTCACCACCCTCGAGGTCACGAAGTTCTCCGAGGCCCAGGGCTACTGGACCCCGCGCGGCTGGTCGGCGCTCGGCCCCATCAAGACCGAGTCGCGCATCGACGTGCCCCGCGCCGGCGCCTCCGTCGCGGCCGGGACGGTGCCGGTCGCGGGTGTCGCCTGGGCTCAGCACACCGGCATCGACAAGGTCGAGGTGCAAGTCGACGGCGGGGCGTGGGCCCCGGCGCGCCTCGCCGACACGGCGGGTGTCGACACCTGGGTGCAGTGGGTCTACGACTGGCAGGCGACGCCCGGGTCCCACACCGTGGCGGTGCGCGCCACCGACCGCTCCGGCTACACGCAGACCTCCACGCCGGCGATGCCGGCCCCCGACGGGGCCACCGGATGGCACGCCGTCTCGGTCTCCGTCAGCTGAGCCCGCACGCGCCCACGGACACGCCGCTCCGCCCGCGAATCCATTGCGGTGCATAGAGTAGATGCGTGGTGGGGATGTGAGATCGGTCGAGCGGCACGAGACAGGGGCCCGCCGCGCCCGATCGTTCACCGGCGCTCCGAGACTCCCGAAACTCCTCGTCGAGCGGCCCCGCCTGGTCGAACTGCTGCAGACGGATGCGCCGCTCACGGTCGTGCGCGGCGTCGGCGGCTCTGGCAAGACGGTGCTGATGGCCGAGTGGGCGCGACGCCGGCCCGACTCGGAGCGGCCCGGCGTCTGGGTGTCGCTCCGCCGCCAGCCTGCGACGCGGCTCGCCTTCTGGAGCGATGTGGTCGACGCGCTGATCGACGCCGGGATCGCCGAGGAGGGCTCCCCCCTCGCGAACGTCGTGGCCTCGTTCGGCCGCTCCGACGACCCGCGCGGGGCCCTCGTGCGCGCCTTCTCGCGGCTGCCGCATGGCATCCACCTGGTGCTCGACAACTATGAACTGGTCGTCGACGACGCCGTGCACCACGACCTCATCGACCTGCTGGGCTACTGCGACGAGCTGCGCGTGACCCTCGCCACGCGCACGATGAGCGGCCTCGACACGGCCCTGTTCTCACTGCGGGTCGACTCCGAGATCGTGGGACCCACCGCGCTGCGCTTCAGCGACGGCGAGGTGGAGCGGCTGTTCCGGCTCGCCGGGGTCGACGCGCGGCCCGGAACCGTGCGTGCCGTGCAGCGCACCACCGACGGGCTGGCGCTGCCGGTGCGGGCGGCGGCCGCCGTGCTCGCGAGCGAGGGCACGCTCATCGAGCCCGACGACATCCGCGTTCCGGAGTCGGTGGTGGCCTACGTCGCCGAGACCGTGCGGCACGTCGTGTCCGACCAGCGCACCCGCGCGTTCCTCGTGCGCATCTCGCTGCCCGAGGGCGTGAGCGTCGAGCTCGCGCGCGAGCTCACCGGCGAGAAGCGCGCCGAGGCCCTGCTCGACGAGGCCGAGTCGAACGGCCTCGGGCTGTGGTCGAGCGGGCCGAACGGCGTGCTGTTCCGCTTCTCCACGGTCGTGCGCACCGCACTCGTGGCCGAGCTCGCCGCCGAGTTCCCGGCCGAGCTTCCGGCGCTGCGACACCGCTACGCGCTCTGGGCGCAGCGGCACGGCCTCTCGTTCACCGCGCTCTCGAACGCCGTCGACTCAGGCGACCTCGACTTCGCCTCGCGGGTGGCCCGCGACGAGTGGGCGGCCCTGTTGGAGCTGAGCCTGCCGGAGACCGTGGCGGCGTTGCAGGCCATCCCGCTGCGACGCATCCGCAACCATCCGATTCTGGCGATGCTGCTCGGCCTCGGCCACACGGCCACCGGCGAGCGGCTGCGGGCCATCGAGATGTTCACCCTCGCCATCTCCGCCTCCCGCGTGCGCGCCTCCACCACCCTGCCGGTGGAGCGCTTCGTGCTCGTGGCCGGGGAGAGCGCCGCCTACCGCCTCAGTGGGCGCTTCGAGCGCGCGGGAAAGGCGGGGGAGGCCGCCCTGCGCATCTTCGAGTCGCTCTCGCCGGCCGATCGCGACGCCGTGCGCCCGAACGCGCATCAGCTGCTGCTGCAGTCCGGGGTGTCGCTGCTGTACTCCGGATGGCCGGAGCCCGCGCTCGAGGCCTTCCGCGCGGCCGCCACGAGCGCGAGCGGGCTCGGCCCCGCCGCGGCCAAGCGCGCACGGCTGCAACCGCTCGCCTCGATCGCCGGAACCCTCGCCATCGAGGGGGAGATGGGGGAGGCGCGCGTGCCGATCGCCGAACTCGACGCCCTCGACCGGCTGGACTGGCCCGAGGGCTGGCGCGACGGCTATCCGGGGGCGCTGTACCGCCTGGCGCGGGGCTTCGACGCGCTCGGCCGCTTCGACTTCGTGGCGGCGCAGGCCGAGGTCGACTCCGTCGTGCGGCGGCTGCCCGCCCACGAGCACCGCGGTGCCTTCCTGGTGCTGCAGGCGCTCATCGACCTCGGCTCGCTCCGGCACCGGGCCGGCAGCGTCGAGCTGCAGGTGGCGCTCGAGCGCGGCCGGGGCGGCGCCATCCCGCCGCAGCTGGAGGACTGGCTGGTCTGCCTGCTCGCCGTGCAGCACCTCGGTTCGGGCCGGCTGTCGAAGACGGATGCGCTGATCAGCCGGCGCCCTGAGGACACCGCTCCCGTGCTGCTGGTGCGTGCCCTCGCGGCGTTGCTCGGCGACGATGCGGCCGAGGCGCTGCGGCAGTTGAGCAGTGCGCGGATGCCGGAGACGGCCATCCGGCGGGTCGAGGTGGCGCAGGCGCTCGTGCGGGCGGCGGCCCTGCTGCGCCTCGGCAACCACTCCCTCGCGGCCGGCTGCACCGACGAGGTCGTCGCGCTGATGCGCGATCGCGGGCTGCGCTTCGAGATCGTGTTCATCCCGGATGCGGATCGCGCCGCCCTGATCGCGAACGCCCGCGCGCACGGGCTCGAGACGAGCGTGGCCTACCTCGAGTCGCTGTCGGGGCATCCCTCGTTCCTGCCCTCGACCCTTGCGCGCATCCGGCTCACCGAGCGCGAGACCACGGTTCTGCGGGCGCTCGCCGAGACGGGCAGCGCCGCCGAGATCGCCGCGTCGCTGTTCGTGTCGGCCAACACCGTCAAGTCGCAGCTGCGCAGCCTCTACCGCAAGCTCGGCGTGACCTCGCGCGAAGAGGCCCTGGTGGTCGCGACCGAGCGGGGCCTCCTCGAGGCCTGAGCCCCCCGTGCCCCGACCGAGGGCGGAGACGGGCGGCCCTTACCCGATGAGGCTCGGGCGCAGGTCGCGCAGGGTGCGGTGGCGGGTGAGGCGGCGGGCGCCGAGGTAGGAGATGGCGAGCGCCCCGAGCAGCCAGTAGAACAGCGCCGCCGTGTCGCCGGCCGCGAGGTCGAGGTTGCCGCCGTACATCAGCTGCCGGATGCCGTCGACCGCGTGACTCATCGGCAGCACGTTGTGCAGCACCTGCAGCGGCCCCGGAAGCGTCTGCCAGGGGAAGGTTCCGCCGGCTGTGACGAGTTGCAGCACCATCAGCACCAGACCGAGGAACTGCCCCACGCTGCCGAGCAGGATGTTCAGGGCCAGGATGATGGCCGCGAACGTGGCCGAGGTGAGCACCATGAAGCCGATCATCCCCCAGCCGTGCTGCACCTGATAGCCGAGCGCGAGGGTCACGACGGCGAACACGGCCGCCATCTGGATGCCGCCGAGCACGGCGGGCGTCGCCCAGCCGGCGGTGGTGACCAGGGCCGGCTTCTTGAAGGCGGTGACGGCCCGTCGGGAGAGCGGCTTCACGATCAGGAACAGGGCGTAGATGCCGATCCAGGCCGCGAGGCTGATGAAGAACGGCGCCATGCCGGCCCCGTAGTTGCTGGCCTTCGTGACCGCGCTCGAGTCGACGGCGACCGGGTCGGAGATGGTGCTGGCGGCGGCCTCGCGCTGGTCGGCGGTCTGGTTCGGGATCTCGTCGAGACCGGACGACAGGCCGTCTTTCAGGGTGCCGATGCCGGTGTCGAGCGTGCCGAGGCCGGTGGCGAGCTGACCGGAGCCGTCGGTCAGCTGCTGGGCGCCCGAGACGAGCTGGGCCGAGCCCTCGGCGAGCTGGGCGGTGCCGTCGGCGAGCTGCGAGGCTCCGGAGGCGGCGCTCGCGATGCCGTTCGAGAGGGCCGGCGCGCTGTCGGCGAGCTTCTGCGTTCCCGCGGCGAGTTCGGCGCTGCCCGCGGCCAGGGTGCCGATCTGCACGGTGGCGTTCTGCACCTTCGTGTTGCCGTCGACGACGGCGGTGTCGACCTGGTCGGCCAGGCTCAGCAGCTGGGCCTTCTGCGCGTCGGTCAGGGCGCTGCTGTTGATCTGGGCGACGATCTGCGCGTGCAGCGCGGAAGCCTGGTTCGTCGCATCCTGGACCGTCGTGGCGATCTGCGAGGCCTGCGTGGACAGGGAGGCGTTGCCGGCGGCCACCTTCTGCGCGCCGTCGTTGAGGGCTGCGGCCTGCGCGGGCAGGTCGGCGGAGCCGGCGGCGAGCTGCTGCAGGCCGGAGTTCAGCTGCTGCGCGCCGTCGTTCGCCGAGCTCGCGCCCGTGGCGAGAGCATGTGCTCCCGTCGTGAGGGCCTGTGCGCCCGTCTGCAGACTCTGCGCGCCGGTCAATGCCGAGCCCGCGCCGTCGGCCAGCTGGCCCGCGCCGTCGACGGCATCCGTGAGGTTGGTGCGCACCTCGGCGAAGCCGTTCAGCAGCTGCAGGGCGGCCTCCTTGCCCACCTGCTCGGTGATGCTCACGCGCACCTTCTCGGCCACCTGGCCGGCGATGGTGGTGGCGAGGAAGCTGTTGGTGTCGTTGGTGGTGAGCTGCACCACGGCTTGCTGCGGCGCGTTGCCGCCGGCCGAGGTGAGGGCGTTCGAGAAGTCGGGGCCGAGCGTGAGGATGAAGTCGAACTCGCCGTCGCGCACGCCGGTCGCGGCATCCTCGGCGCTGGTGACCTGCCAGCCCACGGCGCCGTCCTTCAGTAGCTGCTCCTGCACCTGCTGGCCGTAGTTGACCGGCTTGCCGTCGAGGGTCGAGCCGGTGTCCTGCACCACGAGCGCCACGGGGATGTCCTTGAGGTTCCCGTAGGGGTCGTTGTTGGCCCAGAGGTAGAGGCCCGCGTAGAGGATCGGCACGGCCATCAGCGCCACGAGGGCGAGCTTGGCCATGCTCGTGGCCGTGAGGCGCTTGAGCTCGGAGGCGACCAGGTGGTAGATCTTCACGCTTCGATGTCCAGTTCTGCGAGGGCGGGTGCGGGCTCGGCGTCGGCGGCGATGGGCGCGGGAGGGAGG
>SCNI01000087.1 GCA_005502775.1 Microbacteriaceae bacterium 3FA27C10 | reverse complement strand
ACCGGACGATCGAAGAGCTTCTATGTGCGGACCGCGCTGCACGAATATCTCGCCGACATGGAAGACGCCTTCGCGGCGGATGCCGCTATCGACGCCTTCGAGGCCGGCGGCCGAGGAGTCGACCGTGATCTCGCCGCGGTGGTTCTCGACGATCGACGACACGATGGCGAGCCCGAGGCCCGAGCTGCCCGCGCGCCGGGAGCGCGAGGAGTCGCCGCGGGCGAAACGCTCGAAGAGCTCCGGCACGAGCTCGGGGTCGATGCCCGGCCCGTCGTCGGTCACGAAGAGCTCGACGGCTCCCCCGGGGACTCCGGCCCCAGGAGTCCCGGCTGCAGTCCCTGGGCCGTCGGCAGCGGCGCCAGCACCGGCCGGGCCGCCCGCGCCCGCGCCCGCTCCCGCGAACCGCACGCCCGCCGTCACGTTCGTGCCCTCCGGCGTGTGCACCGCCGCATTCGAGAGCAGGTTCAGCACGAGCTGATGCATCCGCTCACGGTCACCGGTGACGAGTGCGGGCGCATCGGGCACGTCCGCCTTCCACCGGTGCTCGGGCCAGGAGGCGTTCGCGTCGCTGACGGCATTGATCGCGATCTCGGCCAGGTCGATCTCGTCGAGGTGCAGGTCCTGCCCCTCGTCGAGCCGGGCGAGCAGCAGCAGGTCGCTGACGAGCGAGTTCATCCGCTTCGCCTCCGACTCGATGCGGGCGAGCGAGAACTCGGTCACCTCCGGCAGCGACGCCGCATCCTGTCTCGTCAGCTCGGCGTAGCCCTGGATGGCCGCGAGCGGGGTGCGCAGCTCGTGACTGGCGTCGGTGACGAAGCGGCGCATCCGCTTGTCCGTCGCCGCGCGCACCGCGAGCGCGTCATCGACGTGGGCGAGCAGCCGGTTGAGGGCCTCCCCCACCTGGCCCACCTCGGTGCGCGGGTCGGTGTCGGCCTCGGCCACCCGCGGGGTGATCGCGACCTCGCCGCGGTCCAGCGGCATCGAGGTCACCGCAACAGCCGTCTCGGCCACGCGCGCGAGCGGCCGCAGCGCGAGCCGCACCACCACGATCGCGCCGATCACGATGATGAGCAGGCCCAGGATGGCGAGCACCGAGATCACGAGCGTCTCCTGCCTCACTGCCGCCTCCGCGGTCGCCATCGACACCCCGGCGATCAGGACGTTGCCCTGGCTGTCGGTCTCCGACGCCAGGCGGTAGTTGCCGAGGCCGGGCAGGTCGAGGCTCTGGTGGGTCTGGTCGGTGAGTGAGGCGGCCTCGAGCCGGGCGACGACCTCGGGGCTCAGCGCCACCGCATCCGACTCGGAGAAGCGCGCGGAGTCGGTGACCACGCCGTTCTGCTCGATCGCGATGATGGTGCCCGGCCCATGGCCGGTGTAGTCGACGAAGGACTTGCCGGCGCCCGGCCCGGTGCTCGCGCCCCCGACGGCGGCGCTGCCGTTGCGCAGCTTCTCGACCGAGTGCCGCAGCGCCGACATCGACCCCGAGAGCTGCGTGTCGACCACCGTCGTGACGGAGGCGTTCAGCGTCACGACGCTGACGATGCCCACGGTCACGAGAACGGCGGCCACCACGAAGGCGATGCCGAGCACCAGCCGGCGCCGCAGGGTCATCCGTCGCCGCACGCGGGGCGTGCTCATCCGGGACCTTCGGCCGGCCGCAGCACGTAACCCACGCCCCGCACCGTGTGGATCATCGACGCGTGCCCGGTGTCGATCTTCTTGCGCAGGTACGAGACGTAGAGATCGACGATGGAGGCCTTGCCCGCGAAGTCGTAGTTCCACACCCGGTCGAGGATCTGCGCGCGCGTCAGCACCCGCCGCGGGTTGCGCATGAAGTAGCGCAGCAGCTCGAACTCGGTGGTGGTGAGCGCGATGCTCACGCCCGCCCGGGAGACCTCGTAGCTCGACTCGTCGAGCACCAGCTCGCCCACCACGATGCGCGACTCCTCGTCGGAGCTCGTCGTCATCGAACGCCGGAGCAGCCCGCGCAGCCGGGCGACGAGCTCCTCGAGGCTGAACGGCTTCGTCATGTAGTCGTCGCCACCGGCGGTGAGCCCCACGATTCGGTCGTCGACCGAGTCGCGCGCGGTCAAGAAGAGGGTGGGCGCGCTCTGGTCCTCCTCGCGCAGCAACCGGAGCAGCCGGATGCCGTCGGTGTCGGGCAGCATGATGTCGAGCACCACGACGTCGGGCCGGTGCTCCCGGTAGAGCTGCAGGGCGGTGGCACCGTCGTGGGCGACGTCGACCACCCAGCCCTCGTAGGAGAGCGCAAGACTCACCAGGCTCGTCAGCACGACCTCGTCGTCGACGAGGAGAACCCGGATGGCCGAGCCGTCGGCCCGGTACATGCGCGGCAGCTTCGCCAGCACGGCGCGACGGCGACCGGAGCTGAGGAGTTCCTCGGAGATCGGTGCATCGGCCACGCTCTCATTCTCGGCCGCGGGCCGCCGTTCCGACTCCTCGGGACCGGTATTCATAGACGGCTCAAATGTTTCCAGACCGTGCGCAAGCGGCCTCGGCCTCCCGTCAGGCCATGACTCAGATCAGGGCGGTCTCCTCCGGCACATCGTGGCAGCCGACCCGGCGAGCGCACGCCCAGCGCCCCGGCGCGGCGCAGCCGTCTGCGGCACCCGGCGCCGGACCGACCCGCGCACCGTCAGGCGACGGCGGCCCGCGTGACGCGCACCGGGGCGTCGTGACCGGCGCAGATCCATTCGATGTCCTCGTCGGAGATGCGCTCGTTGAGAGCGACCTGGGTCGAGGCGGCGACGGCCTTGTCGCTGATCAGGGGGCCGAAGAATTCGCGCAGGGTGCCGTCATCCGACACCCGCACGGCGTCGCCCACGAACAGCACGGGCCCCCACTGGAAGGCGAGGTGCCCCGGGGTGTGGCCGGGCGCGGGCACGACGGCGAGGCCCGGGAAGATCTCGGCGGCGCCCTCGATCTCGCGCAGCTCGCCGGGCACCTTCGGCTTCATCAGCGCGCCCATGAGGCGGCGGAGCCCGGTGGGCGGGGCGTCGTCGCCGCGAAGGATGCGCGCATCCGCCGCACTCACCCACACCGGCACCCCGAGCTCGCGTGCGAGGACGGCGGCGGCTCCGGCGTGGTCGGGGTCGTAGTGGGTGAGCACGATGTCGGTGACGGGTCCGGTCATCGTCTCGCCGCCGTGCAGCTCGAGCGCGACGGCGCGGGCGCCGCCGGCGAGGCCGGGATCGATGACGGCCGCGTGGCCGTCTCCCACGACGACGTAGCCGTTCGCGCCCTTCGAGTGATCGAGCTGGAAGCAGCGGTCGGCGATCTTGCGCACGAGTCCCCCTTGTGTCGTTCCCCATTGAAGCACGCGGGCAATAGCGTGGGCGCATGACTCGCTATGCAGCGCTCCTGCGGGGAGTGAACGTCAACGGCATCACCATCACGAGCGCCGAACTCAAGGCGCTCTTCACCGAGCTCGGCTTCAGCGATGTGAAGACGGTGCTGGCCTCGGGCAACGTGCTCTTCGAGACGGGCCCGGATGCGCGCGGCCGTGATGCGGACGGCCCGGATGCTCCCGCCCACGCCACGCTGAAGCGCACCATCGAGCAGGCCCTCCGCGAGCGCTTCGGCTACGACGCCTGGATCGTGCTCGTCGACCACGCCGACCTCGCTGCGATCGCCGCCGGCTACCCCTTCGACGAGGCCGCGGAGCTGCAGCCCTACGTGGTGTTCGCCTCCGAGGCCGCCGTGGCCGAGGAGATCGTCGCCCACGCCGCCGAGCCCGAGGCCACGAGCCACGGCGAACGCGTGCTCCCCGGTGCCGGCGTCGTCTACTGGGAGCTGCCGAAGGGCTCGAGCACCGACACCGCGCTCGCGAAGTACCTGGCCAAGGCGCGCTTCAAGGCCACCACGACCACCCGCAACCTGCGCACGCTGCGCAAGCTGCTCTAGCCGGCGGCGCCCTGGCGCGCGCGATAGGCGATCACGTTCATGCGGTTGCCGCAGTTGCCCACGTCGCAGTAGCGCTTGGAACGGTTGCGCGAGAGGTCGACGAGCACGGCGGCACAGTCGTCGGCCGCGCACTCGCGCAGGCGGTCGAACTCGTCGGTGCGGATGACGTCGACGAACGCCATCGCCACCTCCACGCGCATGCGGGTGGCGAGGGGGGCATCCGCCGCCGTGGCGTGCAGGTGCCAGTCCCAGTCGCCGTGCCGCTCGAGCTGCGGCAGGGCGTTCGCCTCGCGCAGGATGCGGTTCACGAGCGCGACGGCCGTGTCGCGGTCGACCTCCCAGAAGCGCCGGAACTCGGGGCGGAGCGCCCGCACGGCCTCGAGCTCGGCCTCGTCGTGGTCGCGGCGGCCGGAGTAGCCGCTGTCGTCGAGCAGGCGCTGCAGCACGTCGATGTCGGTGAGCTCGTCGTCGCGGGAGTTCGACGCGCCCTCGCTCGTGTTGATGAGGGTGGTGGCGAACGCGAGGGTCGCCTCGGTGTCATAGGCAAAGACCATGTTGACTCCTGACATCGCCGGTCGGTAGTGTCACCAGTGTAATCGCGTTGACTCCTGACAGACTCAGGCGCCACCGAATGAGAACCTCCACGCCGCCCCGCGCCCCACGCTCCGAGAGAAGCCGCCATGTCCGTCACCGCCCGCCGCCCGGCCGCCGCCGTCGCCGCCGCGCGCCCCGGCGGCTCGTCGGCATCCGGGCTCGTTCTGGCCGTCGCCTCGGCGGTGGCCTTCGGCACGAGCGGGCCGTTCGTGAAGCCGCTGCTCGACGCCGGCTGGTCGCCCGCCGCCGCCGTCGCCGTGCGCGCCGGCGCGGCGGCGATCGTGCTGCTGGTGCCGACCCTCTTCGCGCTCCGGGGGCGCTTCGGCAGCCTGCTGCGCTCGTGGCGGCTCATCCTGGCCTACGGCCTCGTCGCCGTCATCGGAGCCCAGGTGTTCTACTTCGCCGCCATCGGCCGCCTGCCGGTGGGCGTCGCGCTGCTGATCGAGTACACCGCGCCCATCCTGCTCGTGCTGCTCGCCTGGGCGCGCACGCGCGTCTCCCCGCCGGTGCTCACGATCGTGGGCGCGGTGCTCAGCATCATCGGGCTCGCCTTCGTCATCAACCCCTCCGGCGTCGAGGGGCTCGACGCGCTCGGCATCGTGTTCGCGCTGCTCGCGGCGCTCTGCCTGGCCGGCTACTACCTGCTCGCGGCCGCCCCGATGGGCGATCTGCCCCCCGTGGCCCTCGTGAGCTCGGGGCTGCTCGTCGGCAGCATCGGCCTCGGCATCATCGGCGCGATCGGCCTCGTGCCCTTCACCGTGTCGTTCGCTCCGGTGCCCCTCCTCGGCTCCGACGCCGTGCCGTGGTTCGTGCCGATGGGCGTGGTGGTGCTCGTGGCCACCGCCTTCGCCTACCTCGCGGGGCTGCTCGGCGCCGGCCGGCTCGGCTCGCGCGTGGCCTCGTTCGTGGGGCTCATCGAAGTGCTGTTCGCGGTGCTGCTGTCGTGGCTGATGCTCGGCGAAGTGCCCACCTGGCTGCAGGCGGTGGGCGGGGCGTTCATCATCGCGGGCGTGGTGTTCGTGAAGCTCGAACGGCCCGCGGATGCGCCGGAGCCGTTCACCCCCGACCCCGCGGGGCCTGCTCCCGCGGCCGCCGGGGCGGCGCCCCCAGCCGTCTAGGCAGAGCAACTGTCGCTCGCACCGGTGCGCGCATCCGGATTCTAGAATCGCTCCATGACGACGGATGCGGTGCTCCTGTTCTCGTACGGAACGCTCCGCCAGCCCGAGGTTCAGCTGGCCACCTTCGGGCGGCTGCTCGAGGGGCGCGAGACCGCCGTGGTCGGCTACCGGCTCGAGTGGCTCACCATCACCGACCCGGCGGTGATCGCCACGAGCGGGAGCGACCGGCATCCGCTGCTCGTGCCCGCGGGTCCCGATTCGGCGGAGACGCGCGTGACCGGCGCCGTCTTCCGCATCACCCCCTCCGAACTGCGGGCGGCCGACGAATACGAGGTCGACGACTACACCCGCGTGCTCGTCCCCCTCGACACCGGCGAGGAGGCCTGGGTCTACGTGTTCGCCGGCGCCTGACCCCGTGCCTAGCCCACCC
>SCNI01000086.1 GCA_005502775.1 Microbacteriaceae bacterium 3FA27C10 | reverse complement strand
CATCGTCGACATGAGCGACTATGAGGTGCTGAGCTTCGGCCCGCGCACCGCCGGGGCGCTCACCGGGCGAAGCCCGAGGAGTCGGGGGCGTAGATGGCGCGCGCGAGGGCGTCGAGCACCCCGGCGGTGCGCGGGCCGAAGCTCAGCACCTCATAGTCGCTCATGTCGACGATGCGCCGGTTCTGGCCGGCGGGCGTCTCGGCCACGGCCGGGATGCGCTCGAGCAGCCCGTCGACGCCACCCACCGACTCGAGACCCTTCGTCATCATCAGCAGGATGTCGGGCTGCGCCTTCACGAGCGCCTCGGCGGTCATCGGGCGCATGCCCTGCCAGCCGATCTCGCCGGCCACGTCGACGCCCCCGAGCGCCCGGATGAGCGCATCCGCCCCCGACTCCTCGCCGAAGATGTAGTACACCCCGGCGTTGCCGCGCGCGTAGAGGAACAGGATGCGCGGCCGCTCGGCCGGGTCTGCCGGCGCCACCGCGGCGATCTGCGCGATCTCGTCGGCGGTCTCCTGATTCACCCGCTCGGTGAGCGCGCGGCCGCGCTCGGGCACGCCGAGGGCCGAGGCCACGAGGTCCACGATCTGCCCCACGTTGTCGAGATTGCGCTCGGGTGTGGTCACGACCACCGGGATGCCCGCCTCGCGCACCTGCAGCACCACGTCCCACGGCCCGATCGAGGAGTCGGTGATGAGCACGCTGGGGTTGAGCGCCAGGATGGCCTCGGCATTCAGTTCGTGCCCGTTCTGCGTGACGAGCGGCAGGTCGGAGGCGCCGGCGAAGCTCGTGGAGGTGTCCCGGCCCACGACGCCGTCGCCGAGCCCGAGGCCGAACACGGTGGCGGCGAGGGTGCCGTAGATGTCGAGGGCGAGGATGCGGCTGGTGTCGGTGACCGTGACGGAGGTGCCCTGGTTGTCGGTGACGGTCGCGGGCAGCGCGGGAGGCGCATCCGTGCCGCTGCCCGTGCTGCCGGCGGAGGTGCCGGTCACCGCCTCGACACCGGTGTCCTCCAGGCAGGCGGTCGACTCCCCGGCGTGGGTCTTGGGGTCGACCGCGAGGGGGAGATCGGCGAGCGGAGTTCCGCTCGAGAGGCATTGCGCGCCGGCCGCCGAACCGCCTCCGGCGGAACCCGACGCCGGGCCGGAGCAGGCTCCGAGGCCGGCGGCCATCGCGAGGGTGATCGCGATCGCGAGGGAGCGGCGAGCGCCGCGGCGCAGGGGAGTGGAGGCGGTCATGGATCCGGAATCGTCGGTGCTCGGAGAGCGAGGCTCCGGGCGCGGGAAAGACGATCCCGATCCTAGTTAGGTAAGGCTTACCTAGTCAAACGTTCCCGACGCTGCGGGCGGGGATGCGGCGTCCTCCTACGGCGTGGGCGTCGGGGTCGGCGTGGCCGTGCTGCCGGCGCCGGTCGCCTTGCCGAAGACGTCGGTGATGAAGGTGTTGAGGGCCGTCGTGTCGTCGAGCGCGCCGGTGTAGGCGGTGCCGTCCATGACGATGAGCGGAACCGTGGTGAGCGCCGTCACGTCGGAGTTCGGCACGTTCGCCTTGGCGCGGTCGGTGGCGCCCTTGACCCAGTCGTCGAACTCGTTGCCGGTGATGCACGAGGCGATCTTCGCGTCGGTGGCCCCGGCCGTGTTGACGAGGGAGACCAGTGCGTCGTTCGTGAGGCCGCCGTCCGGAAGTGTCGACTGCGCCTTGATCAGGGCGTTGTGCACGGCGAGCACCGCATCCGGGGTCGTGTTCGCGACGCAGGCCACCGCGTTAGCGGCGCGCGTGGAGTAGCTGTTCGACGAGCCGTCGCCGTCGAGCGCCACCGGGTGCAGCTCGATGCTCGCGTAGCCCGGCGTCACGTAGCTCTGCAGGGCGGCGCCGTTGGCGGTCTCGAACTTCGCCGCGTCGGCGCTCGCGTAGTCGATGTACTCGGTGATGCGCAGAACCTTCGACACGTCGAGCGCCTGCGCCACCGGGGTCTCGCCGGGCTGCAGCGCGACGGTGGCGGTGGCCGTGGTGTTCGTGCCGTCGCCGGTGAAGAGGATGCCGTCGCTCAGCATGTTGGCCGGGCCCACGAAGGTCGCCCGCACGGTGTTGTAGATCGTCACGCCCGCGACGGCGAGCGCGGCGACGCCCACCACGATGAGGCTCGAGCGCAGGATGATGCGGTTGCGCCGTCTGCGCCGCCGCTCCTCCTCGCGCTGGATGCGGGCCAGCTCGCGGGCGAGCGCCTGCCGGTCCTTCTTCGGGAGCCCGTCGTAGATGCTCTTGTCGGACTTCGCGGGGCTCATGCCGGGGATTCTCCTGCTCCTGCTCGTGGGCTCGTGGGCTCGTGACGGTGCGGTGCCGCGCAGGGCGGTGCCGTGCAGGGCGACGGTAGGGGCGCCGGCTATGAGCTTGCCATGAGCCGGATGGGAGAACGGTCAGGCCCGCCGGGCCTCGATCAGGGCGCGTTCGCTGTGGCACACGAACGATCCCTCGGCGAGGATGCGCTCGTGCAGCGCGAGCAGACGGCCGCGGTAGCGCTCGACGGTGAAGTCGGGCACCGTCCAGAGCACCTTGCGCAGGAAGTGCACGACGGCGCCGATGTCGAAGAACTCCACCCGCGTGGACTCGTGCAGGGCCTCCACCACCCGGAGGCCCGCCGCCCGCGCCCCGCGCACGAGGTTCTCGAGGCTGCGCTCGTGGTTCTCGCCCAGAGGCTGCGGTCCCATCAGGAACTCGTAGAGCCCGCGGTTCGACCCGGCCGCGACCTGCTGCGAGAGGAAGGCGCCCCCGGGCCGCAGCACCCGCGCGACCTCCGCCCAGTCGGTGAGCACCGGATGCCGGCTGGTCACGAGGTCGAAGCGGCTCTCCGCGAACGGCAGCGGAGCATCCGGTGCCACCTGCACCACCTCGCCGCGGAACAGCTCGAGCCGCTCGCGGGCGAGCGCGAGGTTCGGCGCCCAGCCCTCGGTGGCCCAGGCCGTGCGCGGGATGCGCCCCGCGCGCCCCGCCGCCGCGAGAGACGCGGCGAACACCTCGCCTCCGCCGGTCTGCAGGTCGAGCACGCTGTCGACCGGATGCGCGCCTGCTGGGCCGAAGCCGAAGCCGAAGCCGAAGCCGAAGCCGAAGCCGGTGCCGGTGCCGGTGCTGCCGCCGTGCGTTCGGGAGGGTGCGGCCACCGCCTCCGTGCCGCCGGCGATGCGCTCGGCCACGAGCTGCGCATACCCCCAGCCGGGCCGCTCCTCGGTCGCGCGGATGCGCCCGCCCGGCCCGGTCGCGGCGCCGAACCAGGAGAAGTCCCACCCCTCCACGGGAACCGCCTCGCCCTCGGCGATCAGCTCCTCGAACCCACGTAGCGCATCCATGCCGCCATCCTGCCCCGGCTCGCGCCCCGGCGACTCGGCAGCTCATCTGTTCGGCAGCTCGCCTGTTCAGCAGCTCATCGACTCCGCAGCTCGTCGGTTCAGACGCGGATGACGCCCGGGCCGCTCAGCCCTTCGAGCACCTCGTAGTCGGCGTCTTGCGTGATCACGGGCATCCCGTGAGCGAGAGCGATGGAGGCGATCCACAGATCGTTGACGTTGGCGCGCCGTCCGGCTTCGTGCAGCCGGTAACGCAGGCGCGCCCAGTGGGCGGCTGCGGTCTCGTCGACGGAGAGCGCCGCGATGCCGGTCGCGGCCTCGAGAGTGGCGAGGCGACGCGCGCGGATCTCGGTGTCGCGCGCCGCGAGAACTCCGGCCCGCAGTTCGGCCAGGGTGATCACGGAGACCCATGACTCGCTCGGGAGCAGGGTGTCGTCGAGCGGCCGGCCCGTCTCCGAGGCGATGAATACGCTCGTGTCGAGGAGGCCGCGGGCGGGACGGAGCGGTCGGTCGGTCCGACCGCCCGGTCCCGTTCCCCGGTCGGTGCTCGCCGGGCTCACGAGAGTGGATCGAGGTCGTCGGTGGTGTCGCCGGCGAGCATCGCGAGGTCGTCGCGCAGGCCGGGGTCGGCCGCGGACCGCAGCGCGATCAGCAGCTCGGCCGGACCGATCGGCGGCCGCAGAGCGGGCCGCACGGGCACGAGCTCGGCGACGGCGACGCCGTTCGCCGTGATCGTGATGTCTTCACCGGACTGCACGCGGCGAACCACCTCGGCGGTGTTGTTGCGGAGATCCCGCACGGCGACTGCTGTCATGCCGAGACTGTAGCACGCCCGTAGCACGCATGGCTACACCACCCGCACCTGTCGGTCGGGGGACCGAGTCATCAGGGAATCGCGATTATTGGACTCGGTACAGATAACGTACGATGGCGGCATGACAGACTTCGTCGTCGAAGGCGTGGGGCGGCGGCTCGTCCCCTACGCCGAAGGGCTCGCGCTGCAAGCGGCGCTGCACGACCGCGTTCTCGCGGGGGAGGCGCCCGACACGGTGATCCTGCTCGAACACGAGGCGGTCTACACCGCCGGCAAGCGCACCGAGCCCTCCGAACGCCCCGTCGACGACACCCCCGTCATCGACGTCGACCGCGGCGGCAAGATCACCTGGCACGGCCCCGGCCAGCTCGTCGGCTACCCGATCGTCCGCCTGCCCGACCCCATCGACGTCGTGGCCTACGTGCGCTCGCTCGAGTCGCTGCTGCTCGACATCGTGCACGAGCTCGGGGTTCCCGCCCACCGCGTCGAGGGCCGTTCCGGCATCTGGCTCACCCGTCCCGACGGCAGCACCGCGAAGCTCGGCGCCATCGGCATCCGTGTGGCCGGGGGCGTCACCACGCACGGCTTCGCGCTCAACTGCAGCAACAGCCTCGAGGCCTACGAGAAGATCGTGGCCTGCGGCATCCGGGATGCCGGGGTCACCACGATCTCCGAGGTGCTCGGCCGCACGGTCGAGCCGGCCGATCTCGTCGCCGCCGTGCAGGCGCGCTTCGAGTCGCCGCGCGAACAGGCGGAGCGGGTGGCCGCCGCGGCGCCGTCGCCCGATGCCGGGCCCCGAGACGCCGGCGACCCCGTCGTCGCCGAGCCCGCCCTGGTGGCCGCCCGATGAGCGCGAAGATGCTCGGATCCACCGGAGCGCCCGAGCCGGAGCAGCCGTCGTACGAGGGCCTCGGTCTCGGCATGCCCGCCGGCCGCACGGCCGTCGACGCGCACGCCGCGGTGCTGGCGGCGATCTCGAAGACCGGCGGTGCCGCATCCGGAGCCGGGGCATCCGTTGCCCACGCGCCCGCCGCATCCGACGCCCACGCCGGCGCGACCCTCGCCCCCGACCCGAACGCGGCCGCCGTGCCCGGCGCCCGCAAGCTGCTGCGCCTCGAGGCGCGCAACGCCGAGACGCCGATCGAGCGCAAGCCCGAGTGGATCAAGACGAAGGCCAAATTCGGCCCCGAGTACCGCACCCTGCAGACCCTCGTGAAGACGCAGGACCTGCACACGGTGTGCCAGGAGGCCGGCTGCCCCAACATCTTCGAGTGCTGGGAGGACCGCGAGGCGACCTTCCTCATCGGCGGATCGCAGTGCACCCGCCGCTGCGACTTCTGCCAGATCGACACCGGCAAGCCCGCCGACTACGACCGTGACGAGCCCCGCCGGGTGGCCGAGTCCGTCGTGTCGATGAACCTGCGCTACGCGACCGTCACCGGCGTGGCGCGCGACGACCTGCCCGACGAGGGAGCGTGGCTGCACGCCGAGACGGTGCGCAAGATCCACGAGCTGAACCCGGGCACGGGGGTCGAGATCCTGGCCACCGACTTCTCGGGCGACCCCGACCTCCTCGCCGAGGTCTTCTCGTCGCGGCCCGAGGTGTTCGCGCACAACGTCGAGACGGTGCCGCGCATCTTCAAGCGCATCCGGCCCGCGTTCCGCTACGAGCGCTCGCTCGGCGTCATCACGCAGGCGCGGGATGCGCAGCTCATCACCAAGTCGAACCTCATCCTCGGCATGGGCGAGACCCGTGAGGAGATCTCGCAGGCGCTGCAGGACCTGCATGACGCCGGCACCGACATCATCACGGTCACACAGTACCTGCGGCCCTCGCCGCGGCACCTGCCGGTGGCGTCGTGGGTGCGCCCGGAGGAGTTCGTCGAGATCAAGGAGGAGGCCGAGGAGATCGGCTTCCTCGGCGTGCTCGCGGGCCCGCTCGTGCGTTCCTCCTACCGCGCCGGCCGCCTCTGGGCGCAGTCGATGCGGCACAAGGGCTGGGACATCCCCGCCGCCCTGCAGCCCCTCGCCGACGCCGCCGCCACCGCCACCGGCTTCGCCCAGGCGG
>SCNI01000085.1 GCA_005502775.1 Microbacteriaceae bacterium 3FA27C10 | reverse complement strand
AGATTGTATAAGAGACAGGCACGTAGGCTGCTGGGGTGGCAGTGGTGGAGTCGGGCGGCGTTCGCATCGCGTACGAGACCCTCGGCGACCCGGATGGCGCGCCGGTGCTGCTCGTGCACGGCTTCGCGTCGAGCCGCGACGGCAACTGGATGCGCGCGGGCTGGGGTCGCACGCTCACCGAGGCCGGCTATTCCGTGGTGGCCCTCGACCTGCGCGGGCACGGCGCGAGCGACCGCCCGCATGCGCTCTCGGCCTATGAGCTCCGTCACCTCCGGGCCGACCTGCTGGCCGTGCTCGACCACGCCGGGGTGCCGAGCGCCCATCTCGTGGGCTATTCACTCGGCGCCCGGCTGTGCTGGGATCTCGCGCTCGCGCATCCGGAGCGCGTGCGCTCGCTCGTGCTCGGCGGCGCCCCCTTCGACGGCAGCTTCGCCGGCTTCGACTTCGCGGCGGCCCGCGCCGCGGTGGAATCGGCGGGCCCGACGCCACCGACGGCGCACACCGATCAGACCGCCCGTTACCTCGCCATGGCGGCGGGCGGCGGCAACGACCCGCGGGCGCTCATCCGAGTGGCGGAGGCGGTGCGCCGACGGGGATTCCGGGCGCGGGCGGCCATCCCTCGCCAGCCGATGCTCATCGTCGCGGGCGGCGACGACGACATCGCGGCGGCGTCGGCGGAGCTGGCCGCCGAGATCCCGCACGCCGAGTTCGTCGGCCTTCCCGGGCGCAACCACGTGAACGCCGTCACCTCGCGCGTCTTCAAGGAGGCGGTCGTCCGCTTCCTCGCCGAGCAGGACGCCGCCTCACCCCACTGATGCTTCTCGCGCCGGCACCGGCCCCGACGCCACGATCGCCAGCCCGTGCCCGCGCAGGCGTCGCCGCTCGTCGGTGAGGAACGTCACCAGCCGCTCGTTCGTGTCGCGGATGTGCGCGGCCACGAGCGCCGCCGCCCGCGCCCCGTCGCGCTCCCGCAGGGCCTCCACCACCGCCCGGTGCTCGGCCCACGCGTTCTCGCGCGCCTCCGGCGTGCGCACCTCGAGCCAGCGCGTGCGGGCGAGTCTCGTCATCGCACCGCGCACCGCTTCGGCCATCAGGGCGTTGCCCGAGAGCTGTGCGAGCTCGACGTGGAAATCGCCGCCGGCGCGCACCCCGTGCTCCTCGTCGGCGACCGGCCGGGCGCTCTCGAGCAACTCGGCCAGGGCCTCGATGTCGGCTCCGGATGCGCGCACCGCGGCGAGCCGCACCGCCGCCGACTCGACGGCTTCGCGCAGCTCCGCGAGCGCGCCGATCTCGTCGATGTCGAGGGGGGCGACGATCCAGCCACGGCCGTCGCGCCGCACCAGGCCCTCGCTCTCCAGTCTCATCAGCGCGGCGCGCACGGGCGTGCGGGACGCCTCGAAGCGGGACTCGAGACCGCGTTCCGTCAGACGCTCGCCCGGCGCGAGCTCGAGCGTGAGCACGGCGGTCCGCACGCTCTCGAACAACTGCGCGGTCTGATTCGGCGGAGCCATGACTGCCTCGGATTCTTGGTATACCAATTTGGTGTACCGTAACGTTACCGCATCCGGACCACGAGAGGAACGACGATGAGCGAGCAGCAGCTCCCGGGGCAGAAGCCGGCGGCCTGGCGCGCCGGCCGTGCCTGGACGGTGCTCGCCCTCGGTCTCGGCGCCCAGATCTCGGGCACCGTCTTCGTGAGCGCCCCCGCCTTCCTCATCCCGCTGCTGCACACCGAGCGCGGCCTCACGCTCGCGCAGGCGGGACTGCTCGCCAGCGCCCCCACGGTGGGTATGGTTCTCACGCTCATCGCCTGGGGCGCCCTCGCCGACCGCATCGGCGAGAAGTGGGTCATCTCCGGCGGCCTCGCGCTCACCGCGCTCGCCGCCCTCGGCGCCGTGCAGGCGCAGGGCTACCCGGCGCTCGGGTTCTTCCTGCTTCTCGGCGGCGCGGCGTCGGCCAGCACCAACGCGGCGAGCGGCCGGGTGGTGGTGGGCTGGTTCCCGAAGGACCGCCGAGGACTCGCCATGGGCATCCGCCAGATGGCCCAGCCGCTCGGCGTGACGATCGCGGCGCTCGTGGTGCCCGGCCTCGCCGCCACGGCCGGCGTCGGCGCTGCGCTCCTGGTGCCGTTCGTGCTCACGGCGTCGTTCGCCGTGGCCTGCGCGATCGGTGTGGTGAATCCGCCCCGTCCGGCCCCGGCCGCCAGCCCGGCCGCAGCCCCGGTGCCGGCGAGCCCAGCCACCGGCGCGGCCGGCGCCTCGGCTGCGGCGCGCATCCGAGCGGCCGCGAACCCCTACCGGTCGAGCGGCTTTCTCTGGCGCATCCACGCCGTCTCGGTGCTGCTCGTGGTTCCCCAGTTCACGCTGTCGACCTTCGGCCTGGTCTGGCTCATCACCGGCGTGGGCCTGGATGCGCTCACGGCCGGTGTGCTGGTCGGCGTCTCCCAGTTCGTGGGGGCGCTCGGGCGCATCGCGGTGGGGGTTCTGAGCGACCGGATGGGCAGCCGCGTGCGCCCGCTCGCCCGGGTGGCCGTGGCGGCGGCCGCCGCGATGCTGCTGCTCGCGGTGGTGGGAGCGTCGGCCCCGGGAGCCGGTGGGGGCCCGGTGGCGATGGCGGCCGGCATCCTGTTCGTGCTGGCGACCACCATCACGGTGGCCGACAACGGCCTGGCCTTCACCTCGGTGGCCGAGGTGGCCGGTTCCGCCTGGGCCGGCCGGGCGCTCGGAGCCCAGAACACGGCTCAGTTCCTCGCCGCCTCGGCCGTGGGCCCGGGCATCGGGGCGCTCGTGGGGCTCGTCGGTTTTCCCTGGGCGTTCGCGGTGGTGGCCCTGTTCCCCGCGCTCGCAGTGCCGCTCATCCCGCGCCCGGCCGCCGAGCACGACCGACTCTGACGCGCAGCCGCCGGCCCAACGCTGTGACCGGCCCGGTGAGCGCGAGCACGAGCAGCGCCCACAGCCCCACGTGCGGAACGAACACGCCCAGCACGAAGGCCACGACCATGAGAAGCGCCATCACCACCGCGACCAGGTTGTCGACCGTTCCGCGCACCTGCTCGGCCTGCAGCTCCGGGGAGCGGATGATGATCTGCTGCTGCCCGAGCGCGGCGACGCTCGTCACGAGCATGGTGCCGATGTACAGCGCGCAGGTGGTGGGGTTTTCGTAGGAGGTGGCGGCGATGAGCTCGGTGGGGAACGGCAGGAAGACGATGCTGAGCAGCCAGAGCAGATTCACCCAGAGCAGCGGCACGTTGTAGCCGACGACGCGCTCGTACATGGCGTGGTGCGCCATCCAGAACCGCCCGATCACCGCGAAGCTGATGACGAACACGAGGAACTTCGACCAGTCCTCCGAGATCAGCTCCTCGACCGTGCCGTCGCCGAGCGAGGTGACCGTCTCGACGAGAGGCAGGATCAGCAGCGTGATCGCGATCGCGACCACCGCGTCGCTGAAGTTGACCAGCCGATCGAATCCCCGCTCGGTGTGCATGACCCATTATCGGATGCGCGGTGGCGGAATACCCGACCCCGGCCTCCGGTTGTGACACGGGTAAACTAGTTCACCGGGTGCAATTATCTTCGCCCGCCGGGCAGCAGCGTCGCCTCCCGCTTCATGCGAAAGGAATGCCTGTGTCCACGCCCGATCAGAACGCCGAATGGCTGAGCGACGCCGAGCGCGCGGAGCTGCGCAAGCCGGTCAGCCAGCGGGGCGCGGTCTTCACCCTCGCTTTCACCGGCCTCGTCGCCGCCTTCATGATGACCCTGCTCACGCCGCTCGTGCCCGAGCTGCCGAGTCTGCTGAACGTCTCGCCCGACGACGCGCAGTGGGCGGTCACGGTGACGCTGCTCTCGGCCGCCGTCGCCACGCCCATCTCCGGCCGTCTCGGCGACCTCTACGGAAAGCGCCGTCTCATCCTGGTGCTGCTCGCGCTCGTGGTGGTCGGCTCCGTGGTGTCGCTGTTCGCGACCGCGCTCATCCCGCTCATCGTGGGTCGCGCCCTGCAAGGGGTGGGCATCGGTGTCATCCCGCTCGGCGTGAGCGTGCTGCGCGACATCCTGCACCGCGACCGCCTCGGCGGCGCCGTGGCCCTCGTGAGCGCCACTCTGGGCGTGGGCGGCGCGGTGGGGCTGCCCGTCTCGGCGGTCATCTCGCAATACCTCGACTGGCACTTCCTCTTCGTCATGTCGGGTCTGCTCGCCGCCGTCGGCCTGCTCCTGGTGTGGAAGCTCATCCCCGTGAGCACGCTGCGCAGTGAGGGCAGCTTCGACTTCGTGGGCGCGGCCGGCCTCGCCGTCGGGCTGGTGGGCATCCTCCTCGCCGTCTCGAAGGGCGGCAGCTGGGGCTGGGCCAGCCCGGTGACCCTGGGCCTGCTCGCCGGGGGCGTGATCGTGCTGATCGTCTGGGGCGTGTTCGAGCTGCGCACGGCGAGCCCGCTGATCGATCTGCGGGTCGCGGCCCGGCGCACGGTGCTGCTCACGAACCTCGCCTCCGTCACCGTGGGCTTCGCGTTCTTCGCGAGCACCGTGGTGCTGCCGCAGCTGCTCGAGGCGCCCACCGACACGGGGGTCGGCCTCGGCCAGACGATGCTCGTGGCCAGCCTCTGCCTGATGCCGAGCGGCCTGGTGATGTGGGCCATGTCGCCGGTCGCGGCGCGCCTCACCCGCGCCCGGGGCGCCCGCACGAGCCTGCTGCTCGGCCTCGTCATCATCACCGTCGGCTACGTGCTGGCCCTGTTCCTGATGAGCGAGGTGTGGCACACCATCCTCATCGCCACGGCCGTGGGCTTCGGGGTCGGCTTCGCCTACGCCTCGATGCCGAACCTCATCATGGGCGCGGTTCCGGCCACCGAGACGGCGGCCTCGAACGGCCTCAACTCCGTGATGCGCACGCTCGGCTCCACGGTGGCGAGCGCCGTGCTCGGCGTGGTGCTCACCGGCAACCTCGTGACCGTCGGCGGGGTCACCACGCCGAGCTCCTCCGGGTTCCAGACCGCGTTCGTGATCTCGGGCATCGCCGCGCTCGTCGGCGTGGCGTTCACGGTCTTCATCCCGCGCCACCACGCCGCCTACCGCAAGGCGAGCATCCCCGACGCCGACGACGGGCTGCCGCAGGCGGCCTGAGACGCCGCACTGCCCGTCATCGACGGCACGTCACCGCACTCAGAGGGCGGTGATGGTCCAGGATGCGCTGCTCGCGCCGCCGGGCTCGATCACCACGAGGTCGGTGCCGGAGTTGAACGCGTCGGGCGGGCAGGTCATCGGCTCCACCGCGAGGCCGCGCCGGCTCGTGGCCGGGTCGGAGGTGTCGGCGGTGTGGATCTGCACCCAGGGGCAGTCGGCGCCGAAGCTCATGGCCACGCCGGTGCCCTCCGGGGCCGTCACCGTGACGGTGGCCGTGCCCGCGGCATCCCGCGCGAGACCGGTGAAGGCGTGGTCGATGAAGGTGTCGGCGATGACGCGCGGCTCACGGAAGTCGAACACGCCCGCGTCTTCGACGGCGACATCCGCGAGGCCGACCGGAAGGAGCCGGTCGGGCGTGACCGCGAGCACCTCGGCGGCCGGGAGCGTGAAGGTCCAGTCGTCGACGCGTCCGCCGCCGGCCACGAGATACGGATGCGGACCCGTGCCGTACGGCGCCGGTGCGTTGCCGGGGTTGTGGGCCGTCACGGTCTCGTGCAGCCCCTGCTCGTCGAGCAGGTAGGCCACCTCGATCACGAGGCGGTGCGGATAGCCGTCCTGCGCCTCGATGACGGCCTCGAGGGTGACGCGGTCGGCATCCCGGGCGGTGACGCCGAAGTCGAGCCACGAGACCAGGCCGTGCAGGGCGTTGCCGCGGCCGGGCTCGGTGAGCGGCAGCTGCTGGGTGACACCGGCGAAGGCGTAGCGGCCGTCGGCCACGCGGTTCGGCCACGGGGCGAGTGTGGCGCCGCGGTAGCCGGGGCGCACCTCGTCCACCTCGAAGGGCACCACGAGATTGCGCCCCCGGTACTGCAGCACCCTCAGGCTCGCTCCGACGCTCGCGATCGAGGCGCGGTAGTCGCCGGCCTCGAGGTCGATTCGGGCACCGGACAGGGGGCGGGCGGATTCCACGGGAATGACTCCTTCGAGCGTCGGACGGACGACTCCCACGCTAGCGGGTGCGAAGAAGCTGGTCGCATCGGTGTGCTTCGGGGTAACCTTCGAAGCACCTTGCTCGACGTGGGGAACGTCAACGACGAAGGGAAGTCCACCATGACCGACGAGAATCAGCCTCCGGTTCCGCCTCAGCAGCCTGTGCCGCCCGCGCCTCCGGCGCCGCCGGCCGCCCCGCAGTACGAGGCGGCGCCGGAGGCGCGGGCGGAGCCGGGGGCGCCGCCTCGTACTGCGGGGCGGCCGGCGGCGCCGG
>SCNI01000084.1 GCA_005502775.1 Microbacteriaceae bacterium 3FA27C10 | reverse complement strand
GAGGGCGGCGGCCTGGCCCCGGGGCAGGGAGCGGGCGTGCCAGCGGCCGAAGCGGTGCTCGATCTCGATCGGATGCTCGAAGGCCGCGGTGACGTTCGCCGTGGTCAGCACTTCGGCGGCCGCACCCACGGCCGTGATGCGCCCCTCGGCGAGCAGCAGCGCGTGGGTGGTGCTGCTCGGCAGCTCCTCGAGGTGGTGCGTCACGAGCACCGAGGCGAGCTCCGGGTGCGCCGTGCGCACCACGTCGAGCGTCTCGAGCAGCTGCTCGCGCGCCGCCACGTCGAGCCCGGTCGAGGGCTCGTCGAGCAGCAGGAGCTCCGGGTCGGTCATCAACGCGCGGGCGATCAAGGTGCGTCCGCGCTCGCCCTGCGAGAGGGTTGTCCACGGCTCAGCGGCCTTGCCGTCGAGCCCGAGCAGGGCGATGAAGGAGTCGGCCCGCTCCCGGTCTGCGGGCGTCGGCTGCCAGCGCAGCATGAGCTCGACCGTACCGGTGAGGCCGGTGAGCACCACCTCGCGGATGCTCAGCGCCGAGCCGAGCGGATGCCGCGGGTTGACGTGCCCGATCGAGCGCCGCAGCGCCTGCAGTTCCACCCGGCCGAGGCGCTGCCCGAGCACGAAGACCTCGCCGGAGCTCGGATGCTGCACCGCCCCGCAGAGCGCCAGAATCGTGCTCTTGCCCGCTCCGTTGGGGCCGATCAGCGCCCAGTGCTCGCCGGGCCGCACCGCGAAGCCGATGTCGTCGAGGATGACCCGGCCGTTCCGCACGAAGCGCACGTCGCGCAGTTCGAGCACGGCGTCGCCGGTGGGCACGGCTGGTTCGGGCGAGGTCGGTGCAGGGGCGTTCACCGTTCTATTCTGGCCGCTGCCGCTGCCGCTGCCGCTGCCGCTGCCGCTGCCGCGTCCCGCCGCCGCGGCCTGACGACCGCCGCCTGCCGCCGCGCGGCGGCAACGGGCCCGCACCGGGTGCAGAGGCGACCCGGGGCGATCCGGAGGCGACCGACAGCGAGTCGCAACGCCCCCTTCACCTGCGCGACGCCTCGCCTTCACCTCGGGCCGGGAACGTTCGGGCATGAGCGCCCGCGTCGGTCTCGGACTCCTGATCTCCGGAATGGTGGCCCTGGCCGCCTGGCTCGCTGTCGGCGCCCTCGGAGCCTCTGCCGCGCCCGGGCCGACGGGTGCCGCCGCGATGCCGGTCTACGCCGATGTCGTGGCCGGAGCCGGAGTGACCGACGCCACGCCGGGCGTCGCAGCAGATGCCGCCGCCACCGCTCCCGACGGCGCGGATGCCGCCACCTCGACCACCACCGGCGCCGCCGCCGCGGGAACCGCATCCGGCGCCGCGCCTCTCGCCGGCGGACCAGCGACCACCGCCCCCTCCGCCCTCCCGGCCGAGGCGAGCGTCTCGGCGCCGTGGGCCGCCGCGGTGGCGCAGGCCACCGGCATCCCGGTGCGCGCCGTCATCGGCTACGCCGGCGCCGCGCTCGCCCTGCAGCAGGAGCAGCCCAGCTGCGGTCTCGGCTGGAACACCCTCGCCGCCCTCGGTTTCGTGGAGTCGGGCCATGGCACGCACGGCGGGGCGAGCATCCGCGCCGACGGCACGGTCAGCCCGAGCATCCTCGGCCCGGCGCTCGACGGCGGCCAGTACGCCGCCGTCTCCGACACCGACGCGGGTGCGCTCGACGGCGACCCGAGCGGCGACCGCGCGGTGGGGCCGATGCAGTTCATTCCCTCGACCTGGCAGCAGTGGGGCGCCGACGGCTCGGGCGACGGCGTGGCCGACCCGCAGCAGATCGACGACGCCTCCCTCGCCGCCGCGCGCTATCTCTGCCACTACGGAGCGCTCGGCGACCCGTCGGCCTGGCGCACCGCCGTGTTCGCCTACAACCACGTCGACAGCTACGTCGACCTCGTCGCGACCACGGCCAACGGCTACGCGGCCGCCGTGAGCGCCATCCCCACCGGAGCCGGCAATGGCTGACGCGCGCGAGCCGCACGACGGCCTCATCTCCGGCCGCTACGCCCTCGGCGAGCTGCTCGGCACGGGCGGCTCCGCCTCGGTGTTCGCCGCGCACGACCGCGAGACCGGCCGGATGGTGGCCCTCAAGATCCTGCACCCGCACCTCTCGCGCTCCGAAGCCACGCGCGAGGCGTTCTTCGCCGAGGCACGCGCGGCCGAGGTGCTGCACCATCCGAACATCGGCGAGGTGCTCGGCGTCGGCGTGCACGACACCGGAGACGCCCCACAGGCCTGGATCGCCCTGGAACACGCACCCGGCCTGAGCCTCGCCGAGCTCGTCGAACGCGACGGGCGCCTGCCCCCGGGCGAAGCCCTCGCCGTGGCCGACGGCGTGCTCGCCGCGCTCGAGTTCGCGCACGGGGCCGGGCTCATCCACCGCGACGTCTCGCCCGCGAACATCATGCTCGCGCGCGATCCGCGCGGAGTGCTGCGATCCTCCGGCGTACGCCTGGTCGACTTCGGTCTCGCGGATGCCGCGGGCCGGGCCGCCGTCGGCACCGACGTGCTGAGAACCCCGGATGCCCTCGTCGGCAGCGCGGGCGACGGTGCGGGCCCCGAGGCGGCCATGCCCTCCCGCCCCGCCGGCGTGCTCGGCAACGTCAACTACCTCTCGCCCGAGCAGGCCCGGGGCGAACCCGTCGACGAGCGCGGCGACATCTACCAGCTCGGCGCCGTGCTCTACTTCGCTCTCGTGGGGCACGCGCCCTTCGTGCGCGACTCGGCGCGCGCCGTGATGCTCGCGCACCTGCAGGCGCCGCCGCCCGTGCCTTCGGTGGCGCGCCCGGGACTCCAGCGCGCGATCGACCGCATCGTGGTGAAGGCACTGCTGAAGGACCCTGACATGCGCTTCGCCAGCGCCGCCGACATGCGCACGGCCGTGCGCTCGGCGGCCACCCACCTCGGCCCGGTGCCCGCGTCTGGGTCCGCGGGCTCCGGCAGGGGCGCCGAGCCCCGTGGCGGCGGGTGGCCGGGCACCTCGGTGCCGCCCGGGGGAGCGGGTGCACTCGCCGGCGGAGCATCGGCGGCCGGAGCTCTCGCCGCGGGGGTCGTCGCGGGTGGCCGGGCCAGTGCGTTCGGCGCAGGAGCCCCCGCGGGTCTCGGCGGTGCTCGCCCGGGAGAGCTTTCCGGTAGGGCGGCGGCCTCAGGCGACCAGGTGCGCGATACCGGTGCCGATGCCACGCAGGTGATGCCGATGGCGGGTCATGGTGGTGGCTTCGACGGCGCTGCCCGCCGTTCCGATGCCGGAGACGACGCGGCCACGGCCGTGCTCCCGACCATGCGATTTCGCACACCCGCGCCCGCCGGCGGCGCGCCTCGGACAACATCCGCCTCGGGCGTCCACCCGGGCACCCGCCCGGCGTCGGGTGGCGTCGCCGCATCCGCCGCGTCCCGCCCCACCGGCCGTGCCGCCCCCACCGCGGCGCCCACAGCCGCCGCCGGCATCGGCTCCAGCCTCACCGCGCGCGGCAGTCTCGGGCTCTGGCTCGTCGTGGGCCTCGCGGCGGTCGTGGTGGTGGTCGCCTGGGCCCTCGCGGCCGGCGGCTCCTCGCCCTCGACCTTCGCGGCGGGCGCTCCGACGTCCGCTCCGGCGAGCGCCGCGCCGCCCACCACCGCGGCGGCCGGCCCGACCGCCGCCGTCGTCACGCCCACGGTCGCGGTGCCCGAGCTCGCGAACGGCAGCCTCGCCGCGGCCCGCGACGCCCTCGCGGCTGCCGGCCTCGCCCTCGGCACGATCTCGGCCGAGAACTCGCTGCTGGTGGCCGACACGGTGCTGCGCGCGGATCCGGTGCCCGGCAGCGCGATCCCCGCGGGCAGCACGGTGAACCTCGTCGTCGCATCCGGGTCGAACCTGGTGCCGCACGTGGCGGGGACCCTGCGCGCAGACGCCCAGGCGAGCCTGCGCGGCTCCGGTTTCGAGGTCATCGTCAGCACGAAGGAGGACGACGCGGCGCCCGGCACGGTTCTCTCCGTCGCGCCGGCCGAGGGCACCGCCGCCGCGCTCGGCAGCACGATCAACCTCGTCGTGGCCGCGCCGCGCACCCCGGTGGCGACGAGCACGCCGACGGCCACCCCGACGACGACGCCCACCTCGACGCCTCCGGCCTCCACGCCGGAGCCCACCGCCCCCGGAACGGGGGGATGATGCAGGCCGCTCACGGTTCTCTCCACGCCGCGTCAACGTGTCCTTCAGCGGGCGGACTCGTGCCGTTCACCTGCCCCGCCGACGATCAGCGCATGGTTGGTGCTTCATGACCGGAACGACGGACAACGACGTCTTCCAGACGATCGAGGACGTCCTTCTCGAGAACGAGCGCACCGAGGTGATCGCGCCGCTCGAGGCGACAGGCGACGACGCGTCCGGCGACGGTTCCGGCGGCCCGGGGGAGCACTCCGACCACGGCTCGGCCGACTCGGCCGGCATCCGAGCCCGCTCGCTCGCCTCGAAGCGCTCGCGCTCGGACACCGTGTTCCAGACGGTCGCCTACATCGCCGGCGCCACCACGGTCGGCATCATGCTGTGCGTCGGCCTGTTCCTCTCGATCCGCGCCGGATCGGCGCTGTCGGTGGCGGGGCCGTCGTTCCTCTGGGAGCAGAAGTGGTCGCCCGAGACGGGCGTGTTCGGCATCGGCGCGGTGCTGTTCGGCACCGTCACGATCGCCCTCATCGCGCTCTGCGTCGGCTTTCCGCTCGCCATCGGCACCGCGCTGCTGCTCTCCGAGGTGGTGCGCGGGCGCCTGCGGTCGTTCCTCGTCTCCCTCGTCGACCTCATGGCGGCCGTGCCCAGCATCGTGTTCGGGCTGTGGGGCGTCTTCTTCCTGCAGGCGGCCATCATCCCGGTCTCCGAGTGGATCTCCACATACTTCGGCTGGATCCCGATCTTCGCCGTCACCGGCGAGGACGGCGCCCGGCTCACCGAGGCGAGCGCCTTCACCTCCTCGGCCTTCATCGCCGGCATCGTGGTGGGACTCATGGTCGTGCCCACCCAGGCCTCGGTCATGCGCGAGGCGTTCTCGCAGGCGCCGGTGGGGGAGCGCGAGGGAGCCTTCGCGCTCGGCTCCACCCGCTGGGGCATGATCCGCACCGTGGTGCTGCCCTTCGGCCGCGGCGGCATCATCGGCGGCACGATGCTCGGTCTCGGCCGGGCGCTCGGCGAGACCATCGCCGTCTACATGATCATCTCGCCCCTGTTCACCATCAACTGGCAGGTGCTGAAGACCGGCACGAACTCGGTCTCGGCCCTCATCGCCCTGCGCTACGGCGAGGCCAGCGACTTCGGCCTCTCGGCGCTCATGGCCGCGGGGCTCGTGCTGTTCCTCATCACCCTCGTCGTGAACTTCACCGCGTCGTCGATCGTGGCCCGGTCGCGCTCCGGCGCAGAGAGCAACTGATCCGATGACCACGACCTACGAGAGCCCGGCCCCGCCGGCGGCGCCGAGCGACATCACCGATGTCCTGCCGGAGGTTGCTCCCGCACCGCGGCCGTATGAGGCCGACGAACTCGCGACCGAGGTGGAACTCGCGCCCACGCGCATCCCGTCGTCGGACGGCGTCGAGATCGGCCCGCGCCGGGGCGTGCGCACGGCGACGCTCGACGAGCGCTTCAACATCGTCGGTGCCCTCGCCGGAGGCTTGGCGCTCGCCACCCTGCTCTTCGGCTGGGTCGGCCCGCTCACCGGAGTCATCGGCTGGTTCGTGGTGGCCTTCATCGCCTTCCTCGGCTTCTACATGCTGCTGGTGTCCTTGCGCTCCGACTTCCAGGAGGTCAAGGACCGCGTGGCGACGGTACTCATGGTGAGCGCCGGCACGCTGCTCTTCGGCGCGCTCGGCTTCATCGTGGTCTACACGCTCTTCCGCGGTTCGGAGGCGCTGCCCTACCTCAACTTCTTCACGCAGACGATGGAGCTGACCGGGCCGCTCGACCCGCTCTCCTCCGGCGGCATCCTGCACGCCATCGTCGGCACCCTCATCCAGATCTCGATCGCCCTGGCGATCACCATCCCGCTCGGCATCACCACCGCGGTCTTCCTCAACGAGGTCGGCGGCCGCTTCGCCCGCTTCGTGCGCACGATCTCGGATGCGATGACCGCGCTGCCTTCGATCGTCGCGGGCCTGTTCGTCTACGCCGCCATCATCCAGCTCTTCACCCACCAGCGCTCGGGCTTCGCCGCCGCACTCGCGATCACCGTGATGATGCTGCCGATCGTCATCCGGGCCTCGGATGTCGTGCTGCGGCTCGTTCCCGGAAACCTGCGCGAGGCGTCGTACGCCCTCGGCACCACCCGCTGGCGCACCGTGTGGCACGTCGTGCTCCCGACCGCACGCTCGGGGCTGGTCACGGCCGTCATCCTCGGCACCGCGCGAGGGATCGGCGAGACCTCCCCGGTGCTTCTCACCTCGGGAATCACCGCGGTGATGAACGTCAACCCGTTCTCCGGCCCGATGATCTCTCTTCCGCTGCAGGTGTTCGACTTCGTGCGTTCTCCGGAGCCGACCATGGTCGCCCGAGGCTTCGGAACCGCCGCCGTGCTCATCCTCCTGGTGTTGGCGCTCTTCATCGTCGCGCGCATCATCGGCGGCAAGGGCCCCGGCCAGCTGTCCGACCGGCAACGCCGTGCGGCCTCGGCCGAATCCCTGCGTGACCTGCGGCGCATCACCATGCTCGACGACCGCATCTCGACCGGGGAGTACCGGCCGCAGGCCGCTGCCCCCGCGACCGCCACCCCGGCGCGAACCCCTGCCGCGACATCCGACCTGACTCCAC
>SCNI01000083.1 GCA_005502775.1 Microbacteriaceae bacterium 3FA27C10 | reverse complement strand
GCCGGTGGCCTCGACGCCCCCACCCGAGCTTGCGGCGACGCTCACCTCCCCGCTCTGCACGAGGTACCCCGAGCACGCGTTCCCCGGCCGTGGATAAGGAGTGGCAGTGCCGAGAACGGTGAGTCGCATTCCCCCATTGTGGCCGCGCCCCAGCGCCCCCGCCGCACACGCGGCCGGCGCCCGCTCCCCGCGGCACATCCGGCGCCGCTCCCGCATCCGCCCACGCCCGCGCACGCCCGACGCCCGGCAACTCAACGCCCGGCGTCGGCCTCCGCGTACTCGCGGAACAGCTCGTGCTCCTTCTCGCGCCGCGGATAGAACACGAGCACCACGATCGCCCCCACCACCATCGTGACGATGCCCGTGGCATAGGCCCAGTCGGCCCCGTCGAGGAACGACTGCCGGGCAGCGTTCACGATGCCGTCGGCGTACTGCGGGTACTGCTTGGCGATCGAGATGGCCCCGTCGAAGGACTTCTGCAGCTGCGCCTGCACGTCGCCCGTCACCTGGCTCTGCATCGCGGCCGGCGCCGCCGCCACCGACCGTGCGATGGCCGAGGCGTACCCCGCCGTGAGAATCGACCCCAGCACCGACTGCATGATCGACCCGCCGAGATCGCGCTGCAGGTCGGAAGTGCCCGAGGCCATGCCGGCTCGAGCCACCGGCACCGAATCGGTGAGCGAACGCGAAGCCGGCGGTCCGGCGAGCCCCACCCCGAGTCCGATGAGCGCGTAGCCGAGCCCCACCGGCAGGTAGCTCGCGCCCACGTCCCAGAACAGGAACATGGTGAGGAACCCGAGCAGGCAGAACCCGAAGCCGAGCAGGAACACCACCCGCGCCCCGTATCGGATGACCAGCCGGCTCGACACCGGAGACGCCAGCACCATGAGAACCGCCGCCGGCAGGATCGACGCCCCCGCCTCGAGCGCGGTGTAGCCCAGCACGTTCTGCAGGAAGAGCTGCCCCACGTACATCGCGCCCATCAGCGAGCCGAACACGATGATGCCGCCCACCGCCGCCACCCAGAAGGTGCGCCGCCCCGCCACCCGCAGCTCGTAGAGCGGGTTCCGCGCCCGCCGCTGGCGCAGCACGAAGCCCACACCGGCCACCAGCGCCACTGCGCCGAGCACGGCCGAGAACAGCCCGGCCCCGGGCACCGCGGCGAAGTTGATGGCCAGCACGAGCGCGGCCACCAGCACGATCGAGAGCACACCGCCGAGGTTGTCGACGGGCTCGGTGCCCTCGTTCACCTTCGCCGGCACCACCATCACCACGAGCACGAGCGTGAGGGCGGCCAGGGGCAGCGTCATGAGGAAGACCGAACCCCAGTCGAAGACGCCGATGAGCCAGCCGGATGCGAGCGGCCCGAGGGCCGAGATCGCCCCGCCGAGCCCCGACCAGAGGGCGATCGCGGCGATGCGCTTCGGCCCGCTCCAGAGCGCGGCGATGAGCGACAGCGTCGTCGGATAGGCCATGCCGGCGGCGACCCCGCCGAACACCCTCGCCACGAAGAGCACCTCCACCGAGGGTGCGAAGGCCGCGAGCAGGGCGGCCGGGATGCTCAGGGCGAGACCGAGCACGAGCATCCGCTTGCGCCCGTACCGGTCGCCGATGGCACCGAGGTAGAGCACCGAGCCGGCGAGGCCGAGCGAGAAGCCGACGGCCACGAGGTTGAGCGCCGTCTGGGAGGCGTCGAAGTCCTGACCGATCGACGGCAGCGCGACATTGGCGACCGAGAGGTTGAGGTTGGCCACCCCCGCCGCGAGGATGAGCGCCGTGAGCACCAACCCGCCCCGGGCCGGCGCCGCACCCGCCGAAGCACCCGCACCCGCACCGCCGCCGGAACCCGTGTCAACCGAAGCACCCGCGCCCGCCCCACGACCCGCAGTACCCGCAGACCCGCTCATCGCATCCTCTCCGCCGCCCCGCCCGGGGCGTCTGAGCACGACAGTAGCGGATGCCTCAGGCGGCCGGGCCCGTCGTGTCACCCCTGTGGAAAACGCAGGCGAATCGCACCGATTCCACAGGCTCGCCCGCGATGAGTGCGGCCACGGCGGCCCCCGCCGCGCGCCCTTTCTCGGCGGCGGGCTGCCGCATGGTGGTGAGGTCATGGGCGGTCAGGCCGTCGATGCGCACGCCGTCGAAGCCGGTCACGCTGAGCTCGCGCGGAACCTCCAGGCCGAGCTCGTCGGCCGCCTTCAGCGCACCCACGGCGAGCAGGTCGCTCTGCGCGAGGATGGCCGTCGGCCGTTCGCCCGCAGGCCCCGCCAGCAGGACTCGGGCGGCGCGCGCCCCCTCGTCGACGAGGTTGTAGCCCGCCGAGTGCACAGCGGGAAAGGGGAACACGCGCAGGGTTCCGGCGAGGCGATCAGCCGTCACCGCCGTGCTGATCGCACCGAAGCTCGAAGCCGGCACGGGCGCGGTCGCGCGGTGCGCATCCGTCGCCAGCGTGATCACGCCGACACGGCGGTGGCCGAGATCGTGGAGGTGACGGGCGAGGCGTTCGGAGGCATCGGCGTTGTCGAGCCCCACGTCCACCACTCCCTCGGCCACGCCGCCCTCGATCGACACGACCGGAACCCCCCGCGCGCGCAGCGCGACGACGCTGCTGTCGAGCACCGGGCTGCACCCCATGAGCACAGCGGCGTCGATGGCCGCCGACTGGATGCCCGACCCGGCCGGGCCGGTCTCCGTCATGAGCAGCAGGCCGTTGCTCTCGACGCCGAGCCCGGTGGCGATGCCGTCGAGGGTGGCGATGTTGACCGGGTCCCGGAAGGCGAAGAGCAGCCGCTCGTCGAAGACGATGCCCACGACGCCCGAACGACCCTGGCGCAGCGACCGGGCGCGCGGGTCGGGCCCGGAGTAGCCCAGAACGGCGGCCGCGTCCATGACCTTGGCGCGGGTGGCCGCGGAGACCGGGCCGGCGCCACTGAACGCGAGGGAGGCCGTCGATGCCGAGACCCCGGCGAGGCGCGCGACATCGGAGAGCGTCGCGCGCGGTTGCTCGGGGCCGGACATGGTTGCTACTGTAGTCGAATCGATTCGATCGAATCGATTCGATGCCCGACCGCAACGGATGCCGCCGCCCGCGCCGCAGCACCCGCGCTCCGGGCTCCTCCGCCCTCGCTCGAACGGACCCAAGCACCCCATGGCCGAGACCCTCACCCGCCGCCAGCTCCTGGCCTGGCGCAACGCGGTCTTCGTGATCTTCGCCTTGAGCGGCATCTCGATCGCGAGCTGGGTGGCCCGGCTGCCGGCCGTGCGCGACCAGCTCGGCATCGACACCGCCCAGGTGGGGCTTCTCATCTTCACCATGTCGGCCGGTTCGGTGATCGGCCTGATCGCGGCCCCGCCCATCATGCTGCGCATCGGCGCCCGCGCGGGAATGGTGCTCGCCCTCTGCACGGTGGCCCTCGGCACCGTCATCATCGGTCTCGGCACCGCCGTCATCGGCACGCCCGTCGCCGTCGCCATCGGCCTCGCGCTCTTCGGCTTCGGCAACGGCGCGGTCGACGTAATGATGAACGTCGAGGGCGCCGCCGCCGAACGCGCGATCGGCAAGACGCTCATGCCGCTGATGCACGCCTTCTTCAGCTTCGGAACCGTCGCCGGCGCAGGCCTCGGCGCCCTCGCCTCGGCGCTCTCGATCAGCGTCGCCGTGCACCTGCCCGTCGTCGCAGCCCTCATCGTCGCGAGCGTTCTCGTGGCGGTGCGCTTCGTGCCGCGCGGCGTCGAGACGGATGACCCGGAGCTCAGCGCACCGAAGATGCCGCTGCGCGAGCGTCTCGTGGCGAGCCTGCAGGTGTGGAAAGACCTGCGTCTGCTCGCGATCGGCGTGATCATGCTCGGCATGGCCTTCGCCGAGGGCTCCGCCAACGACTGGCTCGCCATCGCGGTGGCCGACGGCTACCACCAGAGCAACACCACGGCGGCCGTGATCTTCGGGATCTTCACGGTCTCGATGACGGCGGGCCGCATCCTGGGCGGTCCGGTGCTCGACCGCTTCGGCCGGGTCCCGGTGCTGCGGGTGAGCGCGCTGCTCGGGGTGATCGGCATCGCCGCGTTCATCTTCGCCCCCGTGAGCGCGCCGGGGATCGCCTACGCCGGCGCCGTGTTCTGGGCCCTCGGATGCTCGCTCGGCTTCCCGGTGGGAATGTCGGCCGCCGCCGACACCGACGACCCGAAGCGGTCGGCAGCCCGGGTGAGCGCCGTCGCGATCATCGGCTACATCGCCTTCCTGGTGGGCCCGCCGGTGATCGGCCTGCTCGGTCACGAGTACGGCATCCTGAACGCGCTCCTGCTCGTGCTCGTTCTCGTCGTGCTCGCGGGTCTCTTCTCGCCCGCCGCCCGCGAGCGCCACCGCCGGCCCGCGCCCGCGCCCCTCACTCCGGCCCGGTAGCGGCTACGCTCTTCAGGTGCGACTTGTCATTGCCACCTGTTCGGTCGATTACGCGGGCCGTCTGAGCGCCCACCTGCCCCTGGCCAAGCGCCTGCTCATGCTGAAGAGCGACGGCAGCATCCTGGTGCACTCCGACGGCGGCTCCTACAAGCCCCTCAACTGGATGAGCCCGCCCTGCACCGTCGCCGAGCTCGAACCCGACGAAGCGCAGGCGGATGCGGGAATCACCCGGCTCTGGAAGGTCACCCAGAAGAAGACCGACGACGTTCTGATCGTCTCGCTCCACGAGGTGCTGCACGATTCCTCGCACGAGCTGGGCATCGATCCGGGTCTCGTGAAGGACGGCGTCGAGGCGCACCTGCAGAAGCTCCTGGCCGAGCAGATCACCCTGCTGGGCGACGGGCACACGCTGGTGCGGCGCGAGTACATGACGGCCATCGGGCCGGTCGACATCCTCGCCCGCGACGCCGAGGGCGCGGCGGTCGCCGTCGAGATCAAGCGCCGCGGCGACATCGACGGCGTCGAGCAGCTCACCCGCTACCTCGAACTGATGAACCGCGACCCGCACCTCGCTCCCGTGCAGGGCGTCTTCGCCGCGCAGGAGATCAAGCCGCAGGCGCGCACCCTCGCCCACGACCGCGGCATCCGCACCCTCCTCCTCGACTACGACGCCATGCGCGGCCTCGACGACGCCGACAGCCGCCTCTTCTAGCCCTCCAACCGACGGCGTTTCGTTGCCCGAACCAGAAACGACGGAGTCTCACCCCGCATCCGCCCGCCCGCTCCGTCGTTTCAGAGCGCCGAGGCGCCCCGCTACCCTGTTCTGATGGCCCGCCCCGCATCCGGCTTTCCCAAGTCCTACGCCAACCGCCCGTTGCGCAAGGCGCTCGAGACATTCCGCGCGCTGCCGAACCGCACCACGCTCGACGCACTGCTGAAGGCGATGCGCACGGGCGGCCTCATCGTCGACATCACCGGAACCACGGATGCCGCCGACCCGCAGGTGCGCACCCTGCTCTCCACCGACGGCGAGCTGGTGCTCCCCCTCTTCACCTCGCTCGCCGAACTGCGTCTCGCGCTGCCGGCCGAGCAGCGCGCCTCGGCCAAGGCCATGATGCTCGCCGCGCCCGATGCCCTCGCCCTCGTCGCGACCGCAGACTTCGTGGCGGTGCAGTTCGACGCGGGCAGCATCGCGCAGGTCGTCAAACGAGAGTTCGTCGAGGCCTGAGGCCCGAGCCCGCCAGGCGCGGCGCGCGGCGAGGCGCTCAGCCGAACGCGGCCAGCGCGAGCGTCGCGAGCGGAACGATCACCGCGACCCCGAGCACCCCGAGCAGGGCGAACCGCGGCCAGGAGATCTGCACCCCGAGCGCAGTCACGCGCTGGTGCCAGAGCAGTGTGGCGAGCGAGGCCCAGGGCGTGACGAGCGGACCCAGATTCACTCCGATGAGCAGGGCGGCGAGGCGGAGCGGGCTGCCCGCCACCGGTTCGAGCACGAGGTAGGCGGGCAGATTGTTGATGCCGTTTGCGCCGAGCGCGCCGACGGCGGCGAGGTGCAGCAGGCTCAGGGGGTCGTCGCCCGTGCCCGAGACGGCGGCGAGCGCCGACTCGAGTCCGTGGGCGTGCGCGGCCTCGACCAGCACGAAGAGGGCGATCGCGATGCCGAGCGCCTGCCACGGGATGAGGCCCATTCGCAGCGCCGACCGGTCCCGCACCAGGAATGCCACGACGAGAATCGCGGCTGCCACTCCGGCCGGGACGGCGACCGGCAGCCCGGAGACGAGCAGCGGCAGGAGGAGCACCACCACGACGGCCGCGAGCACGAGCAGCGTCCGATCGACCACGGGCGTGGGCGCCGCCGTCTGGTAGCGGCCACGGAGCGAGCGCCGGAACACCAGCGACAGGATGACGACGCTCCCGAGCACCCCGACGAGCGCGGGCGCCCACACGACCGCGACGTACCCGCCCACCCCGCCGAAGGCATCCGCTGCCAGCAGGTTGGTGAGGTTCGAGACGGGAAGGAAGAGGGATGCCGTGTTCGACAACCAGATCGCCGCGATCGCGAAGGGAAGCGGCGAGATGCCGCTGTGGAGCGCCAGCACGACGACCACGGGGGTGACGAGCACCGCGGTGGTGTCGAGGGAGAGGAATGCGGTGCAGAGCGTGGCGACGAGCAGCACGAAGCACCAGAGCAGCCAGATGCGGCCGCGACCCCAGCCGGCGAGGCGTTCGGCGAGCGCCGTGAACACGCCGGCGGCGCTGGCGAGCTCTGCCACGATCGTGATCGCCACCACGAACGCGAGCACCGGACTCACCCGCTCCACGAGAGCCCCGAAGTCGGCGAACGGCAGCAGTCCGGTGAGCACGGCGACGGCCGCCAGCACGAGCAGGCCGAGGGTGACGATCGGCCCGATGCGGCGGGGGGGACACCGGGTGTCGG
>SCNI01000082.1 GCA_005502775.1 Microbacteriaceae bacterium 3FA27C10 | reverse complement strand
GCAGAGGAGGGGGCGGGAGGGGCGGTGGTACGATCGGGGAGTGCTGTTCGGTCGGCTTCTTCTTCGGTGCCGCGACGAGTCCTAGTTCCAGGCCTCCCTCGTCGCGGAGTTTGTCGTTGGCTGACCCCCTACTCTCCGAAGGACACGCGAATCCATGAGCACCCCATCGACTCCGGAACCCGGCGCCGCCGCCGGCTCTCCTGAGAACATCCCCGCCGACACCGTCGCCATCGACATCCGCGAACTGCTGCGAGCGGATGCGGATGCCGCCGCCGCCGAGGCCGAACTCGCCGACGAGATCGCCGAGGCCGAAGACGCCGCCGCCGAGCCCGTCGACCTGGCCGAGAGTGCCGAAGAGGTCATCGCGCACATCGACGCCGCTGCGGAGCAGGCGGGCAGCCGCCCCCGCACCCTCGCCGAGAAGGTGTGGGACGACCACCTCGTCGTGAAGGGCGAGAACGGCAGCCCCGACCTGCTCTACATCGACCTGCACCTGGTGCACGAGGTCACCAGCCCCCAGGCCTTCGATGGTCTGCGCGCCGAAGGCCGCCCGGTGCGACGGCCCGACCTCACGATCGCCACCGAAGACCACAACACCCCCACGCTGGCGATCGACAAGCCGATCGCCGACCTCACCAGCCGCACCCAGATCGACACCCTGCGTAACAACGCCAAGGAGTTCGGAGTGCGCCTGCACTCCCTCGGCGACGTCGAGCAGGGTATCGTGCACGTCGTGGGCCCGCAGCTCGGCCTCACCATGCCCGGCATCACGGTGGTCTGCGGCGACTCGCACACCTCCACCCACGGTGCCTTCGGCGCGATGGCGTTCGGCATCGGCACGAGCGAGGTCGAGCACGTGCTCGCCACGCAGACCCTGCCGCTCAAGCCCTTCAAGACCATGGCCATCACGGTCGAGGGCACGCTGCGCCCCGGCGTCACCGCGAAGGACATCATCCTCGCCGTCATCGCCAAGATCGGCACCGGAGGCGGCCAGGGCTACGTGCTCGAGTACCGCGGCAGCGCCATCCGTGCTCTCTCGATGGACGGCCGCATGACCATCTGCAACATGTCGATCGAGGCCGGCGCCCGCGCGGGCATGGTGGCGCCCGACGAGACCACCTTCGCCTACCTCAAGGGCCGCCCCCACGCCCCCGCAGGTCAGGACTGGGATGACGCGGTCGACTACTGGCGCACCCTGAAGACCGACGACGACGCCGTGTTCGACGCCGAGGTCTTCCTCGACGCCGACGAGCTGGAGCCCTTCGTGACCTGGGGCACCAACCCCGGCCAGGGCGTCTCGCTCAACGAGCGGGTGCCCGACCCGGCCGCCATCGCCGACCCCAACGAGCGTGCGAGCGCCGAGCGCGCCCTCGAGTACATGGACCTCGCGGCCGGCATTCCGCTCAAGGAGGTCAAGGTCGACGCCGTCTTCATGGGCTCCTGCACGAACAGCCGCATCGAAGACCTGCGCGCCTTCGCGAGCGTGATCAAGGGCCAGAAGAAGGCCGACCACGTGCGTGTGATGGTGGTTCCGGGCAGCGCCCGGGTGCGCATCGAGGCCGAGGCCGAGGGCATCGACAAGATCGTCGAGGAGTTCGGCGCCGAGTGGCGCTTCGCCGGATGCTCGATGTGCCTGGGCATGAACCCCGACCAGCTGGCTCCGGGCGAGCGCTGCGCCAGCACGAGCAACCGCAACTTCGAGGGCCGGCAGGGCAAGGGGGGCCGCACCCACCTGGTGTCGCCGCTCGTGGCCGCCGCGACCGCCATCCGTGGCACGCTCTCCAGCGTCTCCGACCTGGGCGAACCAGCGGATGCCACCACTCGCGAAACCGTGGAGGTCTGAGCACCATGGACAAGATCGACATCCTCACCGGCGTCGCCGTCCCGCTGAAACGCGGCAACGTCGACACCGACCAGATCATCCCGGCCGTCTACCTCAAGCGCGTCATGAAGACGGGTTTCGAAGACGCCCTCTTCGCCGGCTGGCGGAACGACCCCGAATTCGTGCTGAACCAGGAGCCCTACAAGAACGGCAAGGTGCTCATCGCCGGACCCGACTTCGGCACCGGCTCGAGCCGTGAGCACGCCGTCTGGGCCCTGCGCGACTACGGCTTCACGGCCGTGCTCAGCTCGCGTTTCGGCGACATCTTCCGGGGCAACTCGGGCAAGCAGGGCCTGCTCACCGGCCAGGTCGAGGAGGCCGACATCGAGCGCCTCTGGGCGGCCATCGAGGCGGACCCGGGGGTCGAGATCACGGTCGACCTCACCGAGCGCACGGCCACCATCGGGGAGCTCACAGTCTCCTTCGCCATCGACGATTACACTCGATGGAGATTGCTGGAGGGGCTGGACGACATCGGCCTCACACTCAGAGACGAAGCGGCGATCACGGAATTCGAGAGCCGGCGGGCGAGTTGGAGACCAAGAACTCTTCCCGTGAAATAGCGTGAGGGTGCTCCACAACGGCACCGCTTCGCGATCAATCGTCAAACAGACAGTGCAGGTGATTCAGTGAACAGTCTCGTACAGGATGGGCGCAAGGCAGCCGAGCGCGTCGGGCTCAAGTCCGACACGATCGTCATCAACGGCGGGCGCCCGCTTCGCGGCACGATCGACGTGCGCGGGGCGAAGAACCTCGTCACCAAGGCGATGGTGGCCTCGCTCCTCGGCGACACCACGAGCACCCTCCGGGACGTTCCCGACATCAGCGACGTGCACGTGGTGGCGAGCCTGCTCGAGATCCACGGCGTGAAGATCACCGGCTCGGCCGCCACCGGCGTGCTGCAGCTCGACCCGGCCGATGTGGCGAGCGCGAAGAGCGCCGAGATCGACGCGCTCTCCGGCTCCAGCCGCATCCCGATCCTGTTCTGCGGCCCGCTGCTGCACCGCCTCGGTCACGCCTTCATCCCCGATCTCGGCGGCTGCCGCATCGGCGACCGTCCGATCGACTTCCACCTGGATGCGCTGCGTGCGTTCGGCGCGGTCGTCGACAAGCTGCCGAGCGGCATCAACATCACGGCTCCCAACGGCCTCCGCGGCGCGAACATCGAGCTGCCCTACCCGAGCGTCGGCGCCACCGAGCAGGTTCTGCTCACCGGCGTGCGCGCGCTCGGCACCACCGAGCTCAAGAACGCGGCCATCGAGCCCGAGATCATGGATCTCATCGCCGTGCTGCAGAAGATGGGCGCCATCATCTCGGTGGAGCCCAACCGCACCATCTTCATCGAGGGCGTCGAGAGCCTGAACGGCTACGACCACCGCGCGCTCTTCGACCGCAACGAGGCCGCATCCTGGGCCTCCGCGGCCCTCGCCACGGGCGGATCGATCTTCACCACCGGCGCCAAGCAGTCCGAGATGATGACCTTCCTCAACGTGTTCCGCAAGATCGGCGGCGCCTTCGACATCGAGGAGGAGGGCATCCGCTTCTACCACCCCGGTGGAGATCTCAAGCCCGTCGTCATCGAGACGGATGTTCACCCCGGCTTCATGACCGACTGGCAGCAGCCGCTCATCATCGCCCTCACGCAGGCGCACGGCACCTCGATCGTGCACGAGACGGTCTACGAGAACCGCTTCGGCTTCACGGATGCGCTCATCAAGATGGGCGCGAACATCGAGGTGCACAAGGAGGGTCTCGCCGACCCGAACCGTCGCGTCCCCCGCCGCGCGCTCGAGCAGGCCGCGGTCATCACCGGGCCCACCCAGTTGCACGGCGCCGAGCTCGAGGTTCCCGACCTGCGCGGCGGCTTCAGCCACCTCATCGCGGCGCTCACCGCCAAGGGCCAGTCCTCGGTGTCGAACGTGGGTCTGATCGCCCGCGGCTACGGCGACTTCGTGGGCAAGCTCGAGAAGCTCGGAGCGGACTTCTACTTCGCCGAGTAGTCGTCATGTCGGCGGCGTTCCCGGGCGGATGCGGCTAGCGTGGGAACAGTGAGTCAAGAGCAGACGCCGAAGCCGGCGAAGCCCGTCGTGCGGCGCAAGCAGAGCGAGCGCACGGTCGCCTTCACGGCGATGTCCGCGGCGGTGGTGCCGTTCCTCAACGTCATCGCGAAGCTCGACATCCGTCACGGCGAGAAGATGCCGGCGAGCGGCCCGTTCGTGCTGAGCCCCAACCACTACAGCAACATCGATCCCGTCATCATGGCGTGGTCGGTGTGGCGATTGGGGCGGGCACCGCGGTTCCTCGCGAAGGCCTCGCTGTTCCGCATCCCCGTGGTGGGCTTCGCCCTGCGCCGCAGCGGACAGATCCCGGTCGAGCGCTCCGGCCCCGGCCGCGGCAGCGCTTCGATCGTGGCGGCGAACCAGCTGGTCGACCAACAGCAGGGCGTGATCGTCTATCCCGAGGGCACGCTCACGCGCGACCCCGAGCTGTGGCCGATGCGCGGCAAGACCGGCGCGGTTCGGGTGGCGCTCGAGCATCGCATCCCGCTCATCCCGGCGGCCCACTGGGGCACGCAGGCGGTGCTGCCGCGCTACTCGAAGAGGCTGAGCGTGTTTCCGCGCAAGACCATCCAGATCGTCTTCGGCGATCCCGTCGACCTCGACGACCTGCGTGGCAACCCGCTCGACCAGAAGACGCTCACCGAGGCGACCGACCGCCTGATGGCCGCGATCACCGTGCTGCTCGAGGAGCTGCGCGGCGAGACCGCCCCTGCCGAGCGCTGGAACCCGTCGAAGCACAATCAGACCGAGTTCGGTCGCCTCGAGAAGGACACCGAATGACCCGCAACGCCGCCCGGGATCCGCAGCGATCAGCACGAGCCGGGCGCGGCGCATCCGTGCGTCCTCGAGTGGCCGTGCTGGGCGCGGGCAGCTGGGGCACAACCTTCGCGAAGGTGCTCGCCGACGGCGGCTCCGACGTCACGCTCTGGGCGCGCCGGCCCGAGCTCGCCAAGGAGATCAGCGAGGCCAAGCGCAACAGCGACTACCTGCCGGGCGTCAACCTGCCGCTCGCGGTGACCGCGGTGCCGGATGTGGCCGCCGCGCTCGACGGGGCGCAGTTCGTGTTCGTGTCGGTCCCCAGCCAGTCGCTGCGGGGCAATCTCGAGCAGATCCGTTCGCTCGTGCCGGCCGGCGTGCCGGTGACGAGCCTCATGAAAGGCGTGGAGAAGGCCAGCGGACTGCGGATGAGCGAGGTGCTCGAGCAGGTGCTCGAGATCGACCGCGACCGCATCGCCGTGGCTTCCGGGCCCAACCTCGCGCTCGAGATCGCCAAGGAGCAGCCGACCGCGGCCGTGGTGTCGTCGACGAGCCTGGAGACCGCCGAGGCGGTGGCGGCGATCGCCACGAACCGCTACTTCCGCTCCTTCGTGAACACCGACGTCATCGGCACCGAGTTCGGAGGCGTGCTGAAGAACCTGATCGCCGTGGCGATCGGCATCGTCGACGGCGTCGGCTACGGCGAGAACACCAAGGCCTCGATCATCACGCGCGGACTCGTGGAGATGACCGATTTCGCGGTGGCCTACGGCGGGCATCCGGAGACCCTGTCGGGCCTCGCGGGGCTCGGCGACCTCATCGCCACCTCGGGCTCGTCGCTCTCGCGCAACAACACCGCCGGCCGCCTGCTCGGCCAGGGCTACAGCTACGCCGACGTCGTGAAGTCGATGCAGCAGACGGCCGAGGGGCTCGCCTCCGTGGCGCCCGTGCTGGCTCTCGCGGCGGCCAAGGGCGTCGACATGCCCATCTGCCGTCAGGTGAGCGAAGTACTGGCCGGTACGCTCGATCCGAAAGACATTGCACCCCACCTGACGACCGACGACGACTCGGGGCCGCAGGGCGAAAGGACTCTCGATGCCAGGCAAGATCACGGTGGTGCTGCTCTTCGGAGGTCGCTCCAGCGAGCATTCGATCAGCTGCGCCACCGCGGGCGGAGTTCTTGACGCCATCGACCGCTCGCGCTTCGACGTGATCCCCGTGGGCATCACCCGCGAGGGCGCCTTCGTGCTCGAAGACGACGACCCGGCGAAGTTCCGGCTCGATGTGAACGCGCTCCCGGAGGTCATCGACAACGGCTCGCGCATCCTGTGGCCGGAGTCGACCGCGACCCGCGAGCTGGCGGTGCGATCGGCCGAGGGCTCGGTGCGCTCGCTGGGTTCGGTCGATGTCGTGTTCCCGATCCTGCACGGCCCCTACGGCGAGGACGGCACCATCCAGGGCATGCTCGAGCTCCTCGGGCTGCCCTACGTGGGGTCGGGCGTGCTCGCCTCGGCGCTCGGCATGGACAAGCACTTCACCAAGACGGTGCTGGCCGCCGCCGGCATCGCGGTGGCGCCGTGGCGCACGGTGACGGCCCGCGAGTGGGCCTCGGCTCCGGATGCGGTGGTCGCCTCGGTCGGGTCGCTCGGCCTTCCGCTGTTCGTGAAGCCGGCTCGCGCCGGATCGTCGGTGGGCGTGAGCAAGGTCGCGACGGCTTCGCGCGACGAACTCGCCGCGGCGATCGACGTGGCCTTCGCCGAAGACGACCGCATCCTGATCGAGAGCGGCATCGCCGGTCGTGAGGTGGAATGCGGCGTGCTGGGAGGCCGCGACGGCGGCGCGCCGAGGGTGTCGGTGGCGGGCGAGATCGTGATGACCACGCGGGAGTTCTACGACTTCGACGCGAAGTACCTCGGCGCGGCCGGGGTGGAGCTGGTGTGCCCGGCCGTGCTGACGCCGGAACAGCTGGCCGAGATGCAGGAGCTCGCCGCGCGTGCGTTCACGGCCGTGGGCGGCGAGGGCCTGGCGCGCATCGACTTCTTCCTCACGCCCACCGGGTTCGTGGTGAACGAGATCAACACGATGCCCGGCTTCACGCCGATCTCGATGTTCCCGAAGTGCTGGATCGCCTCGGGCGTGAGCTATCCCGAGATCATCGACGAGCTCATCGCGCTCGCGCTCGAGGGCTGAGCCCGTCCGCATCCCGCCCGCGCGTCCGTCCGTCGGCTCGTCCGCTCGCGAGGTCGCGCCAGGTGCTCGCGAGCGCCAGGTGGCGAGCACGTAGCGCTACCTCGCGGCCGTTCCCGGGCGGGCTGGGGCTGGGGCTACGGCGCGTCGCTCGGGATGGGCACCGGCGTCGCCGTGCCGGTGGTGTCATCGACGTTCAGGCACTGACTGGTCTGCGGGATCGAGCCCACAGCGGTGGCCAGGTCGACGAGCGTCGAGCTGCTCGAGACCGCGCCGGAGTCGAGGACGACCTCCACCGCGGGGGTGCGGCCGAAGGTCGTGAAGCGGTAGAGCGGGGCGTCGCTGTCGTCGCGGATCCAGTCGATGCCGTTCACGTTGTCGCACGGCAGCGTGGTGGGGCCCGGCGAGGCCACGCCGCAGTGCAAGAGGATGCTCGCGGGGTCGCCCCAGGCCCCGGTGGCCTGCGCATCCGTCTCGCGCTTGGGCTGGTCGCCCACGGTGTCGGGCAGGCGCACGATCACGTCGGCGCAGCTCGGGTTCGTGGCGTCGGCGGCCGGGTCGAGGGCGACGGCGCCACGAACCCGAGCTGCGC
>SCNI01000081.1 GCA_005502775.1 Microbacteriaceae bacterium 3FA27C10 | reverse complement strand
GGTTCGGGGGAGCACGGGGAGGTCGGTGAGGGCGGGGCCCTCGATGCGGGTTCCGGATGCGGTGAAGCGCGAGGCGTGCAGCGGGCAGTCCCAGGAGAGCTCGGCGTCGTTCCACGCGAGCACGCCCCCGAGGTGCGGGCACACCGCGCTCACAGCGCAGGTGCGGCCGCCGACCGTCGAGATGCCCACCGGCCGGCCCGCCGCGCTCGCGACGACGCCCTGCCCCTCGGCCGGGCGTGCCACGGGCACCCGCGACCGTTCGGCACCGAGCCAGCCCGCAGCCGCGGCCACACCGATGCGGGCACCCTCGGTCGCCCCGCGCCCGAGGTCGGCCGGCTTCGTCAGACGGCTGCCGAGAACCCGGTGCCAGTGCCGCCGCTCGCGCCACGGCACCCCCAGGATCTCCGCCGAGAGCCGCAGCGCCGCCGCCACGCCGTTCGTCATGCCCCACTTCGCGAAACCCGTGGCGAGGTACACCCGGCCGCGGCCGCGCGGCAGGGCGCCCACGAACGGGATGAGGTTGTGCGACTCGTAGTCCTGCGCCGACCAGCTGTGGGTGAGCTCGGCGCCGGGGAAGTACTCGGCCGTCCACGCGGCGAGCATCGCGATCCGCTGGCGCTCCGACACGGCGCCGGGCCTGCCGACCGGATGCCCGGCGCCGCCCACCACGAGCACCTCGCGGCCGTCGCCGCGGGTCGCGGTGCGCAGGGAGCGCGACCCGCCGCCCGGGCGCACGGCGGTCACAGCAGGGTCTCCCACGGACAGGAACATGCCGTCGGGAAGGCGTCCGCCCGGCGCATCCGGGATCTCGAACGACAGCCCGTAGGAGCGCTGGCCGTGGGTCTTGGCGAAGTAGAGCCCACGGTCGAGGATGGGCGTGGCCGTGGCGAGCACGACGTCGTGGCCGAACACCACACCGGCGCTCGTTCTCACGCGCACGGGGTCGGATGCGGTGACACCGGTCACGCGCACGCCCGTGTTGATGACTCCCCCGGCCGCCATCACCGCGCGCGCCAGGGCGTCGAGGGCGTCCATGGCGTCGAACTGCGCCTGCTCGGCGAGCGCCACGCCGACCGCGAAGGGGAACGGCACGTCGACGTCGTCGTGGCCGCGGCCCGCACGCGTGGACTCGCCGCTGCCGCCGACCAGGACGACCGGGAGGCCGGCCTCGCGCGCGGCGCGGTGCTCGGCCTCGACCGCGGAGGCGGCATCCGGATGCTGCGCGTAGCTGTAGGCCGTGCGGCGCTCCACCGGCACGCCGGCGCCCTCGCAGAACGCGAGCAGCCACTCCTGACCGTCGCGGTTGCTGTCGACGTAGGCGCGCAGCACCCGTCGGGAGTGATGGGCGCGGAGGGTGGAGAGCCGATCGCCCTGCAGCAGCGAGATCTTGCCGGTGGTGTTGCCGGTGGCGAGGGCGCCGAGGCCGAGGGCCTCGAGCACCAGCACGCGGCGGCCGGACTCGGCCAGCATCAACGCCGTGGTGAGGCCCGTGATGCCCGCGCCCACGACCACGTCGTCATAGGCGGAGCCCGGCACGAAGGGCTGCGTCGTCACGGGGCGACGCCCGGCGAGCCACAAGGAGGTCATGGCCTCAGTGAACACCCGGTGCACCGCGCGCGGGAGGTCGACAGCCGAGGCGGATCATGCCTACGGTTGAGGGAGCGACCGGCACGCCCGTGCTGGAGCCGCGCACGCGGGCGAGCCTGTCCGCACGCGAAGACACCCGAATCCGACGAATCACCACGAGGAGCCCCGATGTCCGACCTGAACGAGAGCATCGACGAACCCGACGAGTACCTGACGACCCCGCTCGTCGGCGACGACCGGGAAGACGTCGATCTCGACGAGACCGAGGACATCGACGTGGTCGACGACGTCGACGACGAGGAAGTGGTCGACCCGATTTTCGACGACGACACCGACGTGCTGAACGACAACCTCGGCTACGAGGAGTAGCCTCCCTCGTGCCTCGATCACCACGGACGACCGCGTGGTGCTCCTCGCGGGGTTCAAGGCTCCCGCCACGAGCGGGAAGCCGCAGCAGCGGGCCCTCGCAAAGGCCGGCCACTCCACGGACATCGAGCGGGCCGCCCGCTTCGACGCCGAGCTGCTCGGGTTCGTCGCCCGCCTCTGACCGGGCAGGCCCTCAGGCCGGGAAGGCCTTGCCCGGGTTGAGGGTGCCGCGCGGGTCGAGGGCGTGCTTGACCGCGCGGTGCAGGTCGAGCACGCGCGGGCCGAGCTCCTCGGCGGCGCCCGGAAGCTTCAGCAGCCCCACGCCGTGCTCGCCCGTGACGGTGCCGCCGAGCGCCAGGCAGTCGGCCACGATGCGGTCGAAGGCCGTCTTGGCCCGGGCCTTGGCGGAGTCGTCGCCCTCGGGCGCGATGATCAGCGGATGCAGGTTGCCGTCGCCCGCGTGCGCGATGTTCGCGATGGTCACCTGGTTCTCCCGGGCCGCCGCCTGGATGCGTGCGAGCATCTCGGGCACCGCCCCTCGCGGCACGCAGACGTCTTCGGTGAGCACCGGCCCGAGCCGTTCGAGCGCGGGATAGGCGAGCCGCCGCGCCAGGAACAGCCGCGCCACCTCGGCGGGCTCGGCCGCCTGCTCCACGCCGACCGCACCCGCCTCCGCCATCAGACCCGCGACACGCGCCGCGGCCGCGTCGCCGAGCGCTCCCGGCTCGTCGACCTTCGCGAGCAGCATCGTGTCGACGTCACGCGGGAGCCCGAGCTTCTGCCACTCGTCGACCGCCCGCAGGCAGGTGCTGTCGACGATCTCGAGAGCCGAGGGGATGATGCCCGCCGCCGTGATCGCGGCCACGGCGACCCCCGCATCCTGCAGCGAGGCGAAGGATCCCACGACCGCCCGCTCCTCGCGACCGGCGAGCGGCAGCAGCCGCACGGTCACATCGGTCACGATGGCGAGCGTGCCCTCCGAGCCCACGAGGAGGTGGGTGAGGTCGTAGCCCACCACCCCCTTGGCCGTGCGCCGGCCGAGCCGCACGATCGAGCCGTCCGCGAGCACCGCGGTGAGCCCGAGCACGTAGTCGCGCGTGACGCCGTACTTGACGCAGCAGATGCCCCCCGCGTTCGTGGCCACGTTGCCGCCGATGGTGGAGATGGCCGAGCTCGCCGGGTCGGGCGGATACCAGAGCCCGTGCGCCGCCACGGTCGAGCGCAGCACGTCGTTGATGACTCCGGCCTGCGCCACGGCGAAGCGCTCGGCCACGTCGATCTCGGTGACGGCCGTCATGCGCTCGAGCGACACCACGATGCTGTCGGCCACGGCGTTGGCCCCTCCCGAGAGCCCGGTGCCCGAGCCGCGCGCGACCACCCGCACGCCGGCCTCGGCGGCCGCACGCACGGCATCCGACACCTCCTCGGCCGACTCCGGGAGCACCACCGCCAGCGGCAGCTCGAAGGGGGCCCACTCGGCGTCGTCGTGGCTGTAGCGCTCGAGATCACCGGGCTCCGTCAGCACGCGGTCGAGGGGGAAGGATGCGCGCAGCCGCGCGACGAAATCGGTGCGCTCCGTCGTGGTCGGCGTCATCTGCGGTTCTCCTCGAGCTCGTTCCCCGAGCACCGAATGTACTCTCCCGGGTGACCGCAACATCGTGGAAACCCAGCGCCCGTCTCACCTCTCCATAATGAAGAGCACCGACCCGAACACCGCGAAAGGACCACCCGTGACCGGCACGAGCACCTTCACCGTCCCGACCGTCGACATCGCCCCGTACGTCTCGGGCGGTTCCGCGGAGGAGAAGGCCGCGGTGGCGCGGGCGCTCGACGAGGCCGCGCGCACGGTGGGGTTCATCCAGATCCAGGGCCACGGCATCCCGGCCCCCCTCTCCGACGGCCTGGCCGGCGCGATCGACGAGTTCTTCGGCCTGCCACTGGAGACGAAGAAGGAGTACCGCCGGCCCCAGGGCGTCAACCGCGGCTACACCCCGCCGAAGACCGAGCGGCTCAGCCTCAGCCTCGGCGTGGAGAAGCCCGAGCGCATGAACGACTTCTTCGAGGCCTTCAACGTGGGCGTCGCCACCTCCGACTTCCCCGGCCTCTCGCTGCCCGAGTCGGTGTACCCCGAGAACGTCTGGCCCGCCGAGGCGCCGGGGTTCGAGCCGCGCGTCGAGGCCTGGTTCGCCGCCGCCTCAGCGGTGGGTCGGGTGCTCCTGCGCATCTTCGAAGACGCGCTCGGCCTCGCGCCGGGCTACTTCGCGCCCTTCACCGACCACTCCATCGACGTGCTGCGCATCAACAACTACGCCCTGCCCGAGGGGCTCGACGTGACTCTCGAGGGCGACCTCGTGGGCATGGGCGAGCACACCGACTTCGGCATCGTGACACTGCTCTGGGCCGACCGGGTGGCCGGGCTGCAGGTGCTCGGCTCCGACGGCAGCTGGAACGACGTGATGCCCGAGCCGGGCGCGCTGCTGATCAACCTCGGCGACCTCACCGGCCGCTGGACCAACGAGAACTGGAAGTCGACCCTGCACCGCGTGAAGCCGCCCGTCATCGACGGCACCATCCGCCGGCGCCGCTCGGCCGCCTTCTTCCTCGACGGCAACGTCGACGCCACCGTCTCGACGCTGCCCACCTGCCTCACCCCCGGCGAGCCGGAGCTCTACGCCCCGATCACCGTCGGCGACCACATCACCGCGAAGCTCAACGGTTCGCGCGGCCTCGTGCTCAACACCGACGGCACCGAACGCGAGGCCGCTCGCGTCGAAGCATCGGCCTACCGCGGGTGACGGCCGCGCCCGCGCACTCGTCCGGGCTCGCTCAAATGTAGATGGCGGGGTCGAGGTAGAACGTGGGGTCGGTGAGCGACTCCCGCGCCGAGGCCGCGTGCCCGGGTGCGATGTCGCGCGCGGGGATGCCGACGAGGATGGAGCCGGCCGGCGCATCCTTCACGACCACCGCGCCCGCGCCCACGCTGCTGCCGGCACCGATGGTGACGGGCCCCAGGATCGTGGCGTTCGCCCCCACCGTCACACGCGCGCCGAGCGTGGGATGCCGCTTCTCACGCCGGGAGCTCCGCCCGCCGAGGGTCACCCCGTGGTAGAGCATGCAGTCGTCGCCCACGACGGCGGTCTCGCCGATCACCACGCCCATGCCGTGATCGATGAACAGCCGGCGGCCGATGCGCGCACCGGGGTGGATCTCGACGCCGGTGAGGAACCGCGCGAACTGCGAGAGCAGCCGCGCCGGCAGACGCAGACCGGGCGCGCGCCACCAGCGGTGGGCGATGCGGTACGCCCACACCGCGTGAACACCGGGGTAGGAGAGCACCACCTCGAGCGCCGAACGGGCGGCCGGGTCGTGCTCACGGGCGGCCCGCACGTCTTCGCGCAGGCGCGACAGCACGCTCACGGATGCGCTCCGTCGGCCCCGCGCATCCGTTCCACTCCGCGGTGGCAGCTCACGGACGCGGCCGCTCAGTCGCCGTAGCCGGCCCAGAGCGGCGTCGAGATGTAACGCTCGCCCAGGTCGCACACCACGGCCACGACGGTCTTGCCCGCGTTCTCGGGGCGCTTGGCCACCTCGAGCGCGGCCCACATGATGGCGCCCGAGGAGATGCCCGCCATGATGCCCTCGTCGGAGGCGAGCGAACGCGCCACCGCGAGGGAGTCGTCGAGGGTGACATCGATGATCTCGTCGTAGACCTCGCGGTCGAGGATCTCGGGGATGATGTTGGCGCCGATGCCCTGGATCTTGTGCGGCCCGGCCTTGCCCTGGGTGAGCAGCGGCGAGTCGAGCGGCTCGACCCCGATCACCTGCACCCCCGGCTTCTTCTCCTTCAGCACCTGGCCGACGCCCGTGATGGTGCCGCCGGTGCCGATGCCGGCCACGAAGATGTCGACGGCGCCGTCGGTGTCGGCCCAGATCTCCTCGGCCGTGGTCTTGCGGTGGATCTCGGGGTTCGCCGGGTTCTCGAACTGGCGGGCGAGGATCGAGTTCGGGGTGGACTCCACGATCTCGTTCGCCTTCGCGAGCGCTCCTCGGATGCCGTCGGGTCCGGGGGTGAGAACGATCTCGGCGCCGTAGGCGCGCATGACGACCCGGCGTTCGATGGAGGCGGTCTCGGGCATGGTGAGGATGACCTTGTAGCCACGGGCCGCGCCCACCATCGCGAGCGCGATGCCGGTGTTGCCGCTCGTGCCCTCGACGATGGTGCCGCCGGGCTGCAGCGCGCCGGCCTTCTCGGCGGCGTCGACGATGGCGACGCCGATGCGGTCCTTCACGCTGTTCGCCGGATTGTAGAACTCGAGCTTGCCGAGCACGGTGGCGTCGATGCCCTCGGTGAGGCGGTTGATGCGCACGAGCGGGGTGCGCCCGACGAGTTCGGTGACGTCGTTGTAGATGCGAGCAGACATGCGGATTCGGCTTTCTTCGAAGCGGACGGAGCGGGTGGAACGTCAGCCATAACTCTAGTTCTGCCGGCCGGTGCGAGAACGAATGTGACCGCGATGGCTCAGGCGCGGTCGATCGCGAGGCCCTCGACGATCTCGGCGCCCGGCAGGCGCCCCAGAAGGCCGCCGGGAAGGATGAGCTTCGAGCTCCGGATGCCCGAGCCCACGATCACCGCCGGCCGAGCCGCGACTCGGCTGTCGACGAGCACCGGCCACTCCGGGGGCAGTCCGATCGGCGTGATGCCGCCGTATTCCATGCCCGTCTCCGTGACCGCTCGTTCCATCGAGTGGAACGAGGACTTGCGCACGTCGAGCCTCTTGCGCACCGCGTTGTTGACGTCGGCGCGGGTGCTCGCGAGCACGACGCAGGCGGCGACGCGCTCCACACCCTCCCGCTTGCCGGAGACGATCACGCAGTTCGCGAGCGACTCGGCCTCGAGGCCGTAGACCTCCTGCGTGGCCGCCGTGTCGGAGGCCGCGGGGTCGATCTCGACGACACCCACCGCATCCGTCAGTCCGGCCGTGACGAGGGTCTGCCAGACGGAGGGCGCGAGCAGATCGGGGCGCGCCGATGCGGGCACCGTGGTGAGGCCACCCAGGGTGAACACTCCCACGGCGCCCGCGCCGGTGGTGCTGTGGATCATCGAGGCGTCAGTCGCGCATTCAGGGGCAGGTGTAGGTGACGCCGTTGAGGATGTGTGTTCCCGAGCCGAGGTCGGCGCAGTTCTGCACGACCGCGGAGGTGACGGCGGCGAGCACGACGACGACGATGATGATGCCGATGACGCCGAGCACGATGCCGACGATGCCGACGATGACGCCCGCCTTGGCCGGCCCGTTCGGAGCTCCGACCGCCTTCGACTGCCGGCCGGCGATCACGCTCATGATGAGACCGGCGATCGACGCGATCAGCGGGATGAGCACGATTCCGACGATCGACACGATGAGGCCGGCGATGCCGAGGTTCTTGCCGGGCACGGCGGCCGGAACCTGGCCGTAGCCGGGCTGGTAGCCCGGTGCCGGAGGAGCGGGCGGTGCCGCCTGGTAGGCCGGCGGGGCGGTGGGCGGCGCCGGCCTACCAGGC
>SCNI01000080.1 GCA_005502775.1 Microbacteriaceae bacterium 3FA27C10 | reverse complement strand
CTCCCCCGACGAGCTGCTCGCGCGCTACGCGCTCCCGCGCCGGAGCGAGCCCTGGCTGCGCGTCAACTTCATCCAGAGCGTCGACGGCTCGGCAACGGTCGACGGCCTCTCCGGGGGGCTCGGCGGGCCGGCGGACAAGGCGGTGTTCGACACCCTGCGCGGTGTCGCGGACGTCGTTCTCGTGGGCGCCGGCACGGCGCGCGCGGAGGACTACGGGGCTCTCACGGTCGGCGAGCGCTTCGTGCGGTGGCGGCGCGCATCCGGCCTGCCCGACCATCCCACGATGGCGCTCGTGAGCGGCCGTCTCGACCTCGACCCCGCGAGCGCGCTCTTCGCCGAGGCACCGGTGCGGCCCCTCGTGTTCACCGTGGCATCCGCGCCGGCGGATGCGCGAGCTCGGCTCGCCGAGGTGGCCACGGTGATCGACGCGGGCGCCGAGCGCGTCGACCCGTCCGCTCTGCTGCGGGAGCTCGCCGAGCGCGGGCTCGCCCAGGTGCTGTGCGAGGGCGGGCCTTCCCTCTTCGGCGAACTGGCCGCGGCCGGGCTCGTCGACGAGCTCTGCCTCACCACGAGCCCGATGCTCGAGGGGGGCGCCGGGCGCCGCATCGTGAGCACACCGGGCGAGGGCTCCTCGCCGCGCGACCTCGAGCTCGGCCTGCTGCTGTGCAGCGGCAGCATGCTGCTCGCCCGCTGGGTTCGACCCGGTGCGCAGGGACCAGACGCCGGGCGGCCGTCGTGATCGAGCGCTGGAACGGCGCGCTCACAGGCCGCGCGCCCGGCGCTGCGGACTCCGGTTCGGCACCCGCGCCCGCCGCCCCCTCCGCCGGGGCGTCCTCGCCGGGAGCACCCGCCAGACCCGCTCCCACGGCACCGTCCCCCGGGTCGCCGTCGTCCGCAGCACCCTCCACCACTGCCAGAGCGCTGGAGGTACCGGGCACCTCGGAGCTCGCCGCCCTGCTGACCGCCTACCATCTCGCCACCGAGGCGGAGAAGGGCTCGGCCGTCGCTTCGTCCGCGGCACTTCCGCCGCGCTATCGTGCCGAGATCGATGCTCCCGCGCAGGCCTTCGCCGGCTGCGTGGTGCTGCTGGCGCGGGATTCGCCCACCGATCCGGCGAGCGGTGTCGTGGTCGTCACCGGCCGAACCGGCCGCCCGGCGTCGTGCGAGGTGAAGCGCCTCTGGGTCGACCCCGGCCATCGCGGGCGCGGACTCGCCACCCGCCTGCTGCAGGCGGCGATCGACGAGGCCGCAGCATCCGGCGCCGAACGGGTGCGACTGTCGGTGTGGAGCTGGCGCCTCCCGGCGATCGCCCTCTACGGCCGACTCGGCTTCGTCGAGACCGCGTCGTGGGACGACCGTGCCGGCCTCGTCTGCCTTGAGCGCCCTCTCGCCCCGCTCGACGGAACAGCGGATGCCCATGCCGGCTGAACGAGACGAGGCCGCGACAGGCGCGGGCGCGGTGGACGCCGCTCCCGCAGGAGCCCGCGAACCGGCGCGGCGCCCGAGCAGCTGGGCGCGGCGCGGCGCGCACGCGACCCTGGCCTTCACCGTCGCCGACATCGTGGCGACCCTGCTGTTCGCCTTCGAGGGCGCGCGGCTGGCCGCCGTGAGCGGGCTCGACCTCTTCGGAGTGGTCGTGGTGGGGTGCGTGTCGTCGATGGTGGGCGGCATCCTGCGCGACGTGCTGCTCGGCGACACACCGCCGTTCGCGTTCCGCTCGCCGTCACGCATCATCGTCGCGCTCCTGGGCTCGATCGGGGCGTTCGCCCTCGTCGCCGCGGGAGCCGCCGCGCCCGACGACGTGATCGCCGTCCTCGACGCGCTGGGCCTCGGTCTCTTCGCCATCACGGGCGCGGAGAAGGCACTGGAATTCGGCTCGAACGGCTGGGTGGTGGTGATCGTCGGCACGCTCACCTCGGTGGGCGGAGGGATGACCCGAGACGTGCTGCTCGGGCACGTTCCCACCGTGCTCACCTCGAGCATCTACGCCTCGGCGGCCGCCGCCGGCGCCCTCGCGGTCTACCTCGGGGCGAAGGCGCGGCTCACGCCCGCCGTCGCCATGACGATCGGGTTCGTGGTGTGCGCGGGCCTGCGCATCCTGGCGATCGCGTTCGGGTGGCAGCTGCCGCGGGTGGGGTGACGTGACGGAGGAGAATCGGGGGTCTCGTCGACGTAGTGCACACGAAGCCCCCGATTCTCCTCCGTTCTGTCAGAGCTGGTCGACGCGCAGCACGCGCACCACCGCCACGCCCGCCTCGTTCGAGGCCGCGAGGTCGATCTCGGCCGAGATGCCCCAGTCGTGGTCGCCGGCCGGGTCGTCGAAGATCTGGCGGGCCGTCCACACCGCGGGACCCTCGTCGAGGATGAGCAGAGCGGCACTGCGGGCATGCGGGCCGATGCCCACCGAGTCGTGCACGTCGTAGTAGAGGTCCATCGACTCGGCCCAGCGCGCCGAGGTGAAGCCGGACCCCGCGTCGAGCTCTCCGAGCTCCTCCCACGCCTCGCGGGCGGCCAGTGTCACCCGCCGGAACAGCTCGTTCCGCACCAGGATGCGGAACGCCCGCGGATTCGAGGTGAGCAGGCGCGGCGCCGGCGGCACGATCGCCTCCGACTCCTCCCGCGCCGCCGCCGTGACCGCGGCCGGGTTGATGAGCGACTCCCACTCGTCGAGCACGCTCGAGTCGGTCTGCCGCACGAGTTCGCCGAGCCATTCGATCAGGTCGAGCAGGTCGTCGTTCTTGTACTCGTCGGGCACCGTCGTGCGCAGCGTGCGGTAGGCGTCGGAGAGGTAGCGCAGCACCAGCCCCTCCGAGCGCGGCAGGCGGTAGAACGCGATGTACTCGCCGAACGACATGGCCCGCTCGTACATGTCGCGGATGACCGACTTCGGCGAGATGTCGAAGTCGCCGATCCAGGGCTGCGAGGCCCGATAGGTGTCGAAGGCCTCGCCGAGCAGGCCTGCGAGCGGCTTCGGATAGCTCACCTCGTCGAGCAGCTCCATCCGCTGCTCGTACTCGATGCCCTCCGCCTTCATGGCCTGGACGGCCTCGCCGCGCGCCACGAACTGCTGCGCCGAGAGCACCGGCCGCGGGTCGTCGAGAATCGCCTCGGTCACCGAGACGACGTCGAGCGCGAAGGTGGGCGAGTTCTCGTCGAGCAGGTCGTAGACGGCGAGTGCGAAGGGCGACAACGGCTGGTTGAGCGCGAAGTTCGGCTGCAGGTCGACGGTGAGGCGGATGAGGGTGCGCCCGGTGGTCGCATCCGTCACCTGCTCCACGATGCCGGCCGTGCGCAGCGTGCGGTAGATGGCGAGCGCCTGGCGGATGAGATCGCGCTGCGAGGCCCGCGACTCGTGGTTGTCCTCGAGCAGGGCGCGCATGTTGTCGAACACGTCTCCTCCGCGGGCGATCGTGTTGAGCACCATCGCGTGCGTCACCGTGAGGTGCGAGGTGAGTCGCTCGGGCTGCGCGGCGATGAGCTTCTCGAAGCTCGGCTCGCCCCATGAGACGAAACCCTCCGGCGCCTTCTTGCGGATGAACTTGCGCCGCTTCTTGGGATCGTCGCCCATCTTGGCCAGCGCCTTGAGGTTCTCGGTCTCGTGCTCGGGCGCCTGCACGACGACGGTTCCGGCCGTGTCGTAGCCGGCGCGGCCCGCCCGCCCCGCGATCTGGTGGAACTCGCGGGCGGTGAGCTGGCGCATCCGGGTGCCGTCGAACTTCGTGAGCGCCGAGAGCAGCACCGTGCGGATCGGCACGTTGATGCCGACGCCGAGCGTGTCGGTACCGCAGATCACCTTCAGCAGCCCGCGCTGCGCGAGCCGCTCCACGAGCCGCCGGTACTTCGGCAGCATGCCGGCGTGGTGCACGCCGATGCCCATGCGGATGAGCCGCGACAGCGTCTTGCCGAACGCCGTGGTGAAGCGGAAGTCCGCGATCAGCTCGGCGATCTCGTCGCGCACCTCGCGCGAGGCCACCCGGATGCTCGACAGCGCCTGGGCGCGCTCGATCGCCGCGAGCTGCGCGAAGTGCACGATGTACACCGGCGCCATCTGCGTGGAGAGCAGCTCTTCGACGGTCTCCTGGATGGGCGTGGTGGCGTAGTGGTAGGTGAGTGGCACGGGGCGTTCGACGCCGGTGATGACGGTGGTCTCGCGCCCGGTGCGGCGGGAGAGGTCGGTGGCGAGCCAGTCGACGTCGCCGAGGGTGGCCGACATCAGCACGAACTGGGCCTTCGGCAGTGCGAGGATCGGCACCTGCCAGGCCCAGCCGCGGTCGGGCTCGGCGTAAAAGTGGAACTCGTCCATCACGACTTGGCCCACCTCGGTGTCGGGGCCGTGCCGCAGGGCGAGGTTCGCGAGGATCTCGGCCGTCGCGCAGATGATCGGCGCCTCCGCATTCACCGAGGAGTCGCCGGTGACCATGCCCACGTTCTCGGCGCCGAAGATCTCGACCAGGTCGAAGAACTTCTCGGAGACGAGGGCCTTGATGGGCGCCGTGTAGTAGCTGCGGATGCCCTGGGCGAGCGCCACCGCGTGCGCCCCCACCGCGACGAGCGACTTGCCGGTGCCGGTGGGGGTGGAGAGGATGACGTTCTCGCCCGAGACGATCGCCACGATCGACTCGTCCTGCGCCGGGTAGAGGGGAGTGCCGCGGTTCGCGGCCCACTCGGCGAAGGCCTCGTAGGCGGCATCCGGATCGAAGGGCGCCGGCATCGACGGGCGGGCGGATGCGGTGGGCGGCGTGGACACCACCCAAGCCTAGGTGCAGGGCCGTGTGGCAGGCTGGGCGCATGGCAGCGGAAGGATCGGTGCGGGTCGACAGCTGGCTCTGGGCCGCGCGCGTCTACAAGACGCGCTCCCTCGCCACGGCCGCCTGCCGCGCCGGGCACGTCAAGCTCAACGGCGAACGGGCGAAGGCCGCCCAGAGCGTGAAGGTGGGCGACGAGGTGCGGGCGCGGATCAGCGGATTCGACCGCATCCTGAAGGTCGCCGGTCTCGGAGTGAAGCGCGGCTCGGCCACCGTCGCCGCCGAGATCGCCCTCGACCTCACGCCCCCGCCGCCGCCACGCGAGGCCGTGGCCTTCGTCCCCCTGCGAGACCGGGGCACCGGCCGGCCCACCAAACGAGACCGTCGCGAGATCGAACGGCTGCGCGGTTCTCGCGACGACTACTAACCTGGAACACGACGAGCCGCTTCGACCAGCGGCACCCGCACGAGCGGCCACCGCCACCACCCGACACCGCGAGGCCAGTAGGAGCATCATGTCCGACGCCACCCCGACCGAAACGCCCGACTTCCCCGAGGCGCCTCAGCCCGGCGCGCCTGCCGCCACCGAGTACCAGCTCACGGGCCGCGACCGCACGGCGTTGAGCTTCATCGGAGCCTCGCTCAAGATCGGCACGCCCGAGTTCCGGGCCCGCTACGAGGGCATCGTCGACGAGCTCTACCGCCATCACTTCGTCGACCCCACCGCCCACCCGGCCTACGAGCCGCCGGTCGTGGTGCCGATCGAGGAGGTGGAGTCGAGCGACCCGCTCGAGATCATCCGCTCCCAGCTCGGGCTCGTGGTCGACGACCGCCGCAGCCGCGACGAAGCGCGGACGGATGCGGAGCGCCGGCTCGCCGAGACGCAGTCCCAGCTCGCCGACACCTCAGCCCGCCTCGCCGACACGCAGGCGCGGCTCGACGAGACCACCGCAGCGCTGCGCCAGCGGGAGTCGGAGCTCGCCGATCTGCAGGCCCGCTACGAGAACGACACCACCGCCTTGCGCGCCCAATTCGACTCCGAGACCGGCCGCCTGAACGCCGTGATCGTGGAGGAGAGCGCGCGCCACGACGCCGTGCTCAGTGAGCAGACCGGCCTGCTGCAGGCCGAGCTCGCGGCCACCGCCCAGCGTCTCGGCGACGAGAACCAGGCGGCGGTCGCGGGCTACGAGACCCAGATCGCCAGCCTGCAGGCCGCCCATGCCGCCGAGCTGGCCGAGGTGCGCGGCAGCCACGCCGCTCAGGTGGAGCAGCTCACCGCGGCGCACGCGACCCAGGTCGAGGAGCTCCGCTCCGCCCACGCGGCCGAGAGCGACGAGCTGCGCTCGGGTCACGCCTCCGACGCCGAACTGCTCCGCAGCCAGGCCGAGCAGCTGCAGGCCGACCACGCGGCCGAACTCGACCAGCTGCGCTCCTCGCACGCGGCCGAGATCGCACAGCTGCGCACCGAGCACGAAGCAGCCCTGGCCGCCGCCGAGGCGGAGGGTGCCGCGACCGCCGAGCGCCTCGAGGCCGAGATCGCCGAGCTGACCGGCGAGCACGAGGCCGAGATCGCTCAGCTCCGCACGGAGCACGAAGCCGCTGTCGCCGCTGCAGCCGCCGCCGGCGACGCGGAGACGGAGCGTCTCGAGGCCGAGAACGAGCGGCTCCGGTCCGAGCAGGAGTCGGCCGTCGCCGCCGCTGTCGCGGAGGGCGCGGCGAACGCCGAGCGCCTCGAGGCCGAGATCGCGCAGCTGCGCGCCGACCACGCCGCGACGCTCGAGTCGCTCTCGTCCGAGGGCGAGGGCGCATCCGCCGCGCTGGCGTCGAACGCCGTCGCGCTCGACGCGCAGCAGGCGCGCATCGCGGAACTCGAGAGCGAGCTCGCTCAGGCGAAGGAGGAGCAGGCGGTCGCCGTGGCCGCTGCCGCAGCAGCAGCTGCCGCGAGCGAGGCGACTCTGGATGCCGTGGCCGAGTCCGCGCACGAACCCGCCCCTGCAGACGACACCGCGCTCGAAGCCGCCCGCGCCCGCGTGGCGGAGCTCGAGAACGAGCTGGCGGCCGCCCGCGCCGAGATCGGCATCCTCGCCGACGAGCGCGACCGCGCACTGTCCGACGCCGCCATCTCCCTCGAGGACCGCGAGCGCCTGAGCGACTCGCTCACCGCCCTGCAGGGCGAGCGGGTCACCGCGATCGCCGGCCTCGAGAACGAGCTGCGCGCATCCCAGGCCCTCGTCGCCGAGATCGAGGACGTCGCCACCAGCCAGCTCTGCGACGAGAACGAGACGAACGAGTACAACATCGGGGCCAACGACTCCGCCGTGCTGGTACTGAACGTCATCGCCGGGGAGTGAACGACCAGTTGACCCGCACGGCGTAGTGGAGACCCGCACGACATCGATGTGTACACTGTCCACAACGGTCAGGTCGTTCCTGCCGTCGGCATCGACGAATCGTCCACCCCGAGGACCGCTATGAGCGAGCAACGCGAGCCCGCCGCCCGCACCACCTACCGGCACGGCGACCTGCGGGGCGCGCTCGTCGAGGCGGGCGTCGAGATGGCTCGTGAGGGTGGCCCGCGCGCGATCGTCCTGCGGGAGGCGACGCGACGCGCCGGCGTCTCGCCGAACGCGGCCTACCGGCACTTCGAAGACCGGCTCGCCCTCTTGCATGCCGTCTCGGATGCCTGCCTCGGCTTCACCGCCGATCGCATCGAGCAGGAGCTGACGGCGCATCCGCCCACCGGAGACCCCGTAGCCGACGCCCGGATGCAGCTGCGTGCCGTGGGGCTCGGCTACATCGCCTTCGCCCGCGAGGAGCCCGGCCTCTTCCGCACCGCCTTCTCCGTGCCCGACGACCTGCGCCGCGCGAACGTCCCCGAGAAGGCCGGCCGCGGCGGGCGCACGCCGTTCGAGCTCGTGGGCGCCGCGCTCGACTCCCTCGTCGACGCGGGCGTCCTGCCCGCCGCCCGCCGCGAGAACGCGGAGTTCCTGGCCTGGGCGGCCGTGCACGGCCTCGGCATGCTGGTGATCGACGGCCCCCTCCGTGGCCTCGACGACCGCATGATCGATCACTCGACGGCCCGCCTGCTCGACATGGTCGAGCGCGGGCTGTAGTGGTGCTTGCTGCCGTGGGCGCCGTGCTGCGCGCGGCGTCCACGGGCCGCGCCGGTCCCCGCCCGGCGCGGCGCGACATGTGAGCGTGCGGTCGCTGCGCGGCCGCGCGCTCACCTTGGGTCAGCTGGGTGCGGCCTGTTGCGTTCGGTGAGGGGGCGGGCAGGCGGTGGCCGGGGTAGGCC
>SCNI01000007.1 GCA_005502775.1 Microbacteriaceae bacterium 3FA27C10 | reverse complement strand
TCCCACCCCCACGCCCGTGGCCACCGTGGCCCCGGTGCGCGTGCCGCTGAGCTGCGACACTCTGCTGCCGCAGTCCGTCGCCGAAGCAATGGTGGGAATGCCGCTCGTGCCTCTTGCGCCGTCGGCCGCCCCTGGTCCCCTCGGCTTCGCCGACGAGCGTGCCGGATCGCTCCTCTGCGGGTGGCTCTCCCCGGCGGGGGCGCCGAACGGCACCTACACCCCGACCGTGGTTCTGACGATCGTGCCCGACGTCACCGCCGAGGACTACCGCGCCACCTCAGACGGCATCGATCTCGGCTCGTACCCCACGATCCCTGGGTTCGGCGAGGGTTCGCGAGAGGCCTGCACCATCGGCACGAGCTACCCCTTGTGCGCGCTCGTCGATCGCGTCGCGGGCTCTGGCGTGCAACTCGTCGTGGTCCCGGCGACTTTGGACATCTCGGAGTCCACGCTGAGTGCGGCCCGCGAACGGTTCTCGGCCGTCGCCGACGCGGTGGCAGGGGCCGGGGCCTCCGGGCCGCTCTGGGAGCCCGCGGGGTCGAACCTGGCGGGAGTGACCGACTGCGACGGGCTGGCGACCACCCCGCAGCTGGTCGACCTCACGGGAGACCCGACGATGTACAACTTCCGCAGCTACGAGGGCGAGTTCCGCATCGCCACCTTCCGCAGCAACGCCCAGGTGGGCGGCTACGGATGCGCGTGGTCGGGCACCGGCGCCGCGATGTCGGCTTCCGTGCTGCCGGGCGGCGCCGGGTACTTCGCGACATCGTCACCGATCGGCGGCGGGGCGTGGACCCCCACCACGGGCTATCCCGCTGAGGCCTACGTCTCACCCGACGGAACCGAGATCGCGGTGCTGGTCGACAACGCCTGGTTCGACCTGCGGGTTCCGGCCGAACAGACGGCCCTGCTCCCGCAGTTCGCCGCGCTGGTGGTCTCGAACGTGCAGGCCGCCGGGCCGGGCCCGACCGCCAGCCGTTGACCGCCAGCCGTTGACCGTCAGCCGTTGAACGGCGGGTTGATTGCGAGCAGCAGGATGGCGGTCCAGTGGCAGAGGAACGCCACCACGGTGAGCGTGTGGAAGATCTCGTGGAAGCCGAAACGTCCCGGGAACGGGTTCGGCCGCTTCAGCCCGTAGGCGATCGCGCCGGCGGTGTAGGCCAGCCCGCCCACGATCACGAGCACCATCGAGGCGGGGTTCGCGTGGAAGATGTCGACGAGGTACATCACCGCGGCCCAGCCGAGCGCGAGATACAGGATGACGTAGAGCCAGCGAGGCGCCCCGATCCAGAACACGCGGAAGCCGATACCGAGCAGCGCTCCGGCCCAGACGAGGCTCAGCAGCAGCACGCCCTTGTCTGGCGGCAGCGCTAGCACGGCGATGGGCGTGTAGGTGCCGGCGATCAGCAGGAAGATGTTGGCGTGGTCGATGCGCTTCAGCAGGAGCTTCGTCTTCGGCTTCCAGTTGAAGCGGTGGTAGAGCGCCGAGTTGCCGAACAGCAGCATCGAGGTGAGCATGAACACCGCGCTCGCCCACTTGGCCGGCGCGCCTTGAGCGAGGCAGATCAGCACGATGCCCATGGCGATCGTGAACGGGAAGGTGCCCGCATGGATCCAGCCGCGCCAGGTGGGCTTGACTTCGGTGACCGGGTGTTCCAGCGCGTCTTCCATCAGCGGGATCCGGGGCAGCTCGGGGCCGCCGTCGTTTGCGGACTCGCGCCGTGCATCCGGGGTGGGAGAGGTGGCGGGGGTCTCGCGTGCGGCCATGCGCCCAGACTACGCCTGACCGATGGGCGGAAGCCGGGTGGGAGCCGGGCGTGAGCCGGATGCACGTGCCGGTCAGGGCGAGCGAGTAGCGTATCGGTGTGTCGAACAGTCAGCAGAAGGTCGGGAAAGGCCTCCTCTACCGTCTCTACCAGCGACGCATCCGCCGCCATCTCGATGGCTCGGTGCTGCCCAAGCACGTGGCCATGATCCTCGACGGCAACCGTCGCTGGGCCCGGCAGCGCTCGCTCGAGACGGTGGCGCACGGGCACCGGGCCGGTGCCGCGAAGTTCCTGGAATTCCTGGTGTGGTGCGACGACCTCGGCATCGAAGTGGTGACGCTCTACTTGCTCTCGACCGACAATCTCACGAACCGCTCCACCGAGGAGCTCGGCGAGCTGATCGAGATCATCGCCGAGCTCGCCGACGACATCTCCCACTACCGCGACTGGCGGGTGAAGCACGTGGGTACCGACGAGGGCCTGCCCGAGGCGCTGATCACCGCGCTCGACGCCGCGGAGGAGCGCACGGCCTCGCACACCGGCCTGCACGTGAACCTCGCCATCGGCTACGGCGGGCGATCGGAGATCGCGGATGCCGTGCGCAGCATCATCCAGAAGCACCGCGGACTCGGACACGGCCTCGACGAACTCGAGGCGGCCATCGACCAGGAACTCATCGCCGAGCACCTCTACACCGGCGGCCAGCCCGACCCCGACCTCGTCATCCGCACCTCGGGGGAGCAGCGGCTCAGCGACTTCATGCTCTGGCAGTCGGCCCACAGCGAGTTCTACTTCATGGAGGCGCTCGGCCCCGACGTGCGCGAGGTCGACTTCCTCCGCGCGCTCCGCGACTACTCCCGCCGGCAGCGCCGCTTCGGCGGGTAGTGAACGGGCGGAATTACAGCCGTGTAACACGAAGTTAATCTCTTTGGCTGTGTGTCGTAACCCGCGCATCCGGGATCGGGCGTAGCTTCGGTTGCATCAGGCATGGCGCCTGATCGAGACGGCCACATAAGTACGTTTCGACTGACCTCCACTGTGGCCCGATCGCCTACTGATCCGAGCGCCGAGCGCTCGGGGTTGGAGTGGATGTGGCCGAGCCCATGACTCAGAAGCCCAGCAGGACGAACACCGGAAAGGATGCCCGCAGCACCACCCGCACGACCGGATCGACGCACACGACCGAGGTGACCTACGTACTGGACACCTCGGTTCTTCTGTCTGATCCGAAAGCCATCTTCCGGTTCGCCGAACACGCGGTCGTCCTGCCGGTGATCGTCATCACCGAGCTCGAGTCCAAGCGCAACGACCCCGAGATCGGGTACTTCGCGCGCCAGGCGCTGCGCAATCTCGACGAGCTGCGCATCCAGCACGAACGTCTCGACTTCCCGATCGCCGTCGGCACGGAGGGGGGAAGCCTCCGTGTCGAGCTCAACCACTCGAACACCTCGGTGCTGCCCTCGGGGCTGCAGCTCGGCGACAACGACACGCGCATCCTGGCGGTGGCCATGAACCTCGCCAACGAGGGCTACGCCGTCACCGTGGTGTCGAAAGACCTCCCGTTGCGCGTCAAGGCCGCCTCGATCGGCCTGCCGGCCGAGGAGTATCGCGCCGAGCTCGCCGTGGACTCGGGATGGACAGGGCTCGACGAGATCACGCTCGGCTCCGACGAGATGTCGAAGCTCTACGACCAGGAGCAGCTGACGACCCCGCTGGTGCGTGACATGCCCGTGAACACGGGGCTCGTCATCCACTCCGACCGAGGCTCGGCGCTCGGCCGCGTGACCTCGCGCGACTCGTTCCAGCTCGTGCGCGGAGACCGCGACGTCTTCGGGCTGCACGGCCGCTCGGCCGAGCAGCGCGTGGCGATCGACATGCTGCTCGACCCCGAGGTGGGAATCGTGTCGCTGGGAGGTCGAGCCGGAACAGGGAAGTCGGCTCTGGCCCTGTGCGCCGGTCTCGAAGCGGTTCTCGAGAAGCAACAGCACAAGAAGATCATGGTGTTCCGGCCGCTGTACGCGGTGGGCGGGCAGGAGCTCGGCTTCCTGCCGGGCGACGCCGCCGAGAAGATGAACCCCTGGGCGCAGGCCGTGTTCGACACGCTCGGCTCGCTCGTCTCGCAGAACGTGCTCGACGAGGTGATCGACCGGGGCATCCTCGAGGTGCTGCCGCTGACGCACATCCGTGGCCGTTCGCTGCACGACGCCTTCGTGATCGTCGACGAGGCGCAGTCGCTCGAGCGCAACGTGCTGCTCACGGTGCTCTCGCGCATCGGTCAGAACTCGCGGGTGGTGCTGACTCACGACGTGGCCCAGCGCGACAACCTGCGCGTGGGCCGGCATGACGGCGTGGCCTCCGTGATCGAGACGCTCAAGGGGCACTCGCTCTTCGGCCACATCACGCTCACCCGCTCGGAGCGCTCGGCGATCGCCGCCCTCGTCACCGAGATGCTGGAGTCGAACGAGCTGGCCTAGCCGCTCACGACGTCGCCGACCCGGCAGTTCGTGCCGCCCTCTCTCCGAGGTGGGGGCACGAACTGCCGGGTCGTTCAGTCGTAGACCCGTGAGAGGTTCACGACGATGCCGTAGAGCACTGTGCCGATCACTCCGACGAGACCGGATGCTCCGAGTGCGATGCCGGCCGCGGCGAGCACCCGGGAACGCCCGCGGCGCGTGACGGCGATGACACCCAGGACGACCGCCACCCCCGCCGCCAGAGCTGCGAGCACTCCGTTCGCTGTGCTGACCACGGCGAGCATCGAGAGCTCGCCGCGGGCGACGAGCACCCCCTGGGCGAGAAGGAACACCAGCCCGATCACAGGCCCGGCCGAGCCCACGATGAGTGAGGCCAGGCCGAGCGGATTGCGGGCAGGCGCACCCGGCGCGGAGGCCGGGATGCCGGGTGGCGGGGTGCGGGGCGGCTGCGTCATGGTGGATCCTTCCGGTCGAGCGGCTCTGCCTCTGGGATACCCCGATCCGCCGATACCCGCCAGCTTGTCCACAGACCGTTCACCTCGTCGTGGTTCAGCGGATGCCTGTGGAGAACTCTGCGGGCCCTTTCGCCAGTCCTACGGTGTCGGCATGCTCATCCTCTCGCCGCCGTGGTGGCCCGTCATGCTGCCGCTGCTCCACCTCGCTGCGGTGACGGTTCCACTCGCGCTCGCCGACCTGCGGCAACTCCGGCTGCCGAACGCGCTCGTCGTGCCGGGTCTCGTTCTGACGGGCTGGGCGATGTGAAGCTGAGTCTGTGGCTGGGTTCGCTGGCGGGGATGACGGGAGCCCTGGGGCGACCGGAGTCCCTGAGCTCCGGGATGCTGGTGGGCGCGGGCGTCGTCAGCGCGCAGGTCCTCGGGACGTGGACTGTGGGCAGGGGAGCAGGCACGGTGATCCCCTCGCGCGCAGGCATGCGAGCGCGTCCGGGACGTCCCGTGCCCACCGACCCCGTGCCCGACGACCCCGCACACATCGACCCCGTGCCCGCGGCCCGGCATCCGCTCGGCCCTGCCCTGCTGGCAGCCTTCTGGGTCGCCCAGCTGCCCCTCCTCGCCTCACCCTGACATCGAGACGACGGAGACGTCGGCCCCGACACGAAGACGACGGAGGCTGCACCCGGATCGGGGTGCAGCCTCCGTCGTTTGAGTGCAGGCCTGCGCCGGCGCGCTACTTGGCCTGCGGTGGGCGGGTCATCGAGAGCACGTCGAGTGCGGCGTCGAGTTGCTCGAGGGTGACCTCGCCGCGCTCCACGAAGCCGAGGTCGACGACGGCCTCGCGCACCGTGATCCCGCGCGCCACCGAGTGCTTGGCGATCTTCGCGGCGGCCTCGTAGCCGATGATCCGGTTCAGCGGCGTGACGATCGACGGCGAGGACTCGGCCAGCGCGCGCGCCCGCTCGAGGTTCGCCTGGAGCCCGGCCACCGTCTTGTCGGCCAGCAGCACCGCGGAGTTCGACAGCAGGCGGATCGACTCGAGCAGGGCCGTTCCCATCACCGGGATGGCCACGTTCAGCTCGAATGCTCCGGAAGCTCCCGACCAGGCGATCGAGGCGTCGTTGCCGATCACGCGCGAGCAGACCTGCAGCACGGCCTCGGGGATGACGGGGTTCACCTTGCCGGGCATGATCGACGACCCGGGCTGCAGGTCGGGGATGTGCAGCTCGCCGATGCCGGTGTTCGGACCCGAGCCCATCCAGCGCAGGTCGTTGCAGATCTTCGTGAGCGACACCGCGAGCACGCGGAGGGCACCGGATGCTTCCACCAGCGAATCGCGGGCGCCCTGCGCCTCGAAGTGGTCGCGGGCCTCGGTGATCGGCAGCCCGGTCTCCTCGGCGAGGATCGAGATGACGAGCTGCGGGAACCCGGCGGGCGTGTTGATGCCGGTGCCGACCGCCGTGCCGCCGAGCGGGACCTCGGCGACCCGGGGGAGCGCCGACTGAACGCGCTCGATGCCCAGCCGGATCTGCATCGCGTAGCCGCCGAACTCCTGGCCGAGCGTGACGGGCGTGGCATCCATGAGGTGCGTGCGGCCCGCCTTCACGGCGCCGGCCCAGAGCACCGCCTTCTCCTCGAGCGCCTCGGCGAGGTGCTCGAGCGAGGGGATGAGGTCGTGGATGAGCGCGCTCGTCACGGCGACGTGCACCGAGGTCGGGAACACGTCGTTCGAGGACTGCGAGGCGTTCACGTGGTCGTTCGGATGCACGAGCGAGCCGAGCGAAGCGGTGGCGAGCGAGGAGAGCACCTCGTTCATGTTCATGTTCGAGGAGGTGCCGGAGCCGGTCTGGTAGACGTCGATCGGGAAGTCGGCGTCGAACTCGCCCGCGATCACGCGGTCGGCGGCGGCGGCGATCGCCTCCGAGATCGCCCCGTCGAGCACACCCAGGCGGGCGTTGGCGAGCGCGGCGGCCTTCTTGATGCGCGCGAGCGCGGCGATCTGCGCCGGCTCGAGCACCGAGCCCGACACGGGGAAGTTCTCGACCGCGCGCTGGGTCTGTGCTCCGTAGAGCGCGGAGACGGGCACGCGCACCTCGCCCATCGTGTCGTGCTCGATGCGGTACTCGGTCTCCGAGGCGTTGTCCACCACTGTGTGGTCGTCCTTTCGTTCGTGTGTCATCCGCGGCGCGCGGGCGCCGTCGCGGGGAATCGAGGGGTCAGATCTCGCCGATGGCGATGTCGGCCACGGCTCGGCCTTCGGCCAGTCGGTAGTTTGCTCCGACCACAGCCAATCTACCCTCGGCGACCGCCGCCGTGATGATCTCCGACGACTCCAGGAGCGCCTTCACGGTGTCGCGGAGGTGGGCCCGGCCCACGTCGGCCGCATCCGGCGCCGAGAGCAGCGAACCGTCCTCGGCGCGTTCGGCCGGCACCTCGCTGATGGCCGGCACGATCTTCTGCACCAGGGTGCGGATGTGACCGGGCAGCGGCGCCGCATCCGGCAGCTGAGAGTCGATGGCGGCGCGCACGGCGCCGCACTCGTCGTGGGCGAGCACGACCACGAGCGACACCCCGAGCACCTCGACGGCGTATTCGAGGCTTCCCACGGCTGACTCGGAGACGACCTGACCGGCGTTGCGCACGACGAAGAGGTCGCCGAGGCCGAGGTCGAAGATGATCTCGGCCGCGAGCCGGGAGTCGCTGCAGCCGAGCAGGGCAGCGCGCGGGTTCTGCAGGTGTGCGAGCTCGGCGCGGGTCTCGGCGTCCTGGCGCGGATGCTTGGGGGCGCCGGCGATGAACCGCTCGTTACCGCGCACCATGGTGGCCCAGACGCGGGCAGGGGGAGTGAAATCGGCCACGGTGTCGTTCTCCAAGTCGGGTGGGGTCGTTGTGCGGTTCAGGAGGAGGCTGGACGGTCCAGGAGGAGCGGGGTCGTTCAGGAGGAGGGGGAGGCGGACGCCGACGGCAGCGTCGCCGGGTCGACGGTGGCCTGCGCACGCACGTTGTCGCCGAGCGCGGTGGCCACGGTGGTGATGTCGTCGACGCCGGCGGTGCCGAACACCACGTAGGTGGTGGGCCCGGACTCGGTGGTGAGCGCGTACTTCGCGTTGCCCACGTCGGTGCCGGTGGCGCGGTTGTCGTAGACGGTCCACTGCACGCCGTCGAGCGTGACCACGTCGGAGGCGAAGCCCTTGGCCACCTGCTCGGCGAGCCAGCTCGGGTTGGCGTCGAGTGCCTGCGTGACGCCGACGTACTGCTTGCTCGGCGAGATGAGCCCGATGTACCAGGAGACGACCTTGTCGCTCGTGCCGGAGCGGATCTCGGCGACGTTCGACGACCATCCCTCGGGCAGGGCGGGGGCGGCGAGCGGGATCGGCATCGAGGCCTGTGCGCCCGCAGCCACCTGCTGGTAGTCGACGGCCTGGTAGAGGGGTGCTCCGTCGGGCCGCGGCACGAGCAGCATGAATCCGAGCAGGAGGGCCACCGTGAGCCCCAGGGCGATCAGCAGGTTCTTGAGCGTCTTGCTGTCGCGGTACGCAATGGTTCGGGCCCGCTTGCGGGCGGCCTCCTCCTCCGGCGTCTCCGGTCGCCCGAGTTCGGCGACGACGGGCCGCTCGGGGGGTGCGCTCGCTGTGCTCTTGGCCACGCGCCTACTCCGCTGCCGTCTGGCGGGCGGCCTCGAGTCGCTCGCGGGCGCCGATCAGCCAGCTCTCGCAGCGCGAGGCGAGCGCCTCGCCGCGCTCCCAGAGCGCGAGGGACTGCTCGAGGGTGGCCGAGCCCTGCTCGAGTTCGCTCACCACACGGATGAGCTCGTCGCGCGCCTCCTCGTAGCTCAGCTCCGCGACGTCGGCGAACGCCGGAGCCGAGGGGGCGGACGACGAGGGGGATGCGGGCATGGAGGCCATGGGAACAATCCTATCGATCGCTGTGCGGTCCGTCTGAGTGCGCGTCGAGAGCGCCCTCGGCGACCGTGATGGTGAGCGCGGTGCCCCTCGGGGCCTCCGTCGCCGCGCGCACGATGTGGCCGTTCGACGCCTGGACGATCGCGTAGCCGCGGTCGAGGGTGCGCTGCGGCGACAGCGCGCGCAGGTGGCCGGTGAGCTCCCGCACCGTGTTGCCCTCGCGCTCGATCACGCGCGAGACGAGCTCTTCGCCGCGCGCCACGAACCGGGTGAGGTCTTCGGAGCGCGCATCGAGCATCCGGCCCGGGGTGGCGAGCACCGGCCGGCTGCGGATCTGCTGCAGCCGGTCGACCTCCACCGACACGAGCGACGACACGCGGCCCCGGATGCGCAGGCGCGCCTGGTCGACGCGGGCGAGCTCTTCGCTGACGTCGGGAACGACGCGCTTGGCGGCATCCGTCGGCGTCGACGCGCGCAGATCGGCCACGAGGTCGAGCAGCGGACGGTCGGCCTCGTGCCCGATGGCGCTCACGATCGGGGTGCGCGCGGCCGCAGCGGCGCGCAGCACCGCCTCGTCGCTGAAGCCGAGCAGGTTCTGGAAGTCGCCGCCGCCGCGCGCGACGATGATGACCTCCACGGCCGGGTCGGCATCCAGTGCCTCGATGGCGGCCACCACCTCGCGCGGAGTTCTGTCGCCCTGCACCGCCGCGTGCACCACGCGGAAGCGCACCGAGGGCCAGCGCAGCTGCGCGTTCCGCAGCACGTCTTTCTCGGCGTCGCTGTCTTTGCCGGTGACGAGGCCGATCACGCCGGGGAGGAACGGCAGCGGCTTCTTGCGCGCGGCGTCGAACAGACCCTCGGCGGCGAGCTGGGCCCGCAGCCGCTCGAGCCGCTCGAGCAGGTCGCCGAGGCCGACGTGCCGCATCTCGAACACCTGCATGGTGAGCGTGCCGCCGCGCACCCAGTAGTTGGGCTTGATGAGCGCGATCACGCGGTCGCCCTGCTTCAGGTCGGCCGGAAGGCGCGTCTTGACTGACGACCAGACCGTGAAGCTGATGGTCGCCTCGTCGTTCAGGTCTTTGAGCTTGCCGTAGACGTTGCCGCCCGACACGCCCCACTGCGTGATCTCGCCCTCGACCCAGGCAGTGCCGAGACGTTCGATGTAGCCGCGGATCTTCTGCGCGAGCTCGCCCACCGGCCACGGGGCGTCGGCCGTCGACGGGCCGGATGCGGCGGGGGCGGTGGGTGCATCGGTCACGCCGTCCAGCATTCCACACGCCGCCGTCACCCAGGCTGGGGCACGTAGAATCGATCGGGTGAGCAACGCGACGACCATCAGCCTGCCGATGCCGAGGATCCCCGGCGTGCGGAACAGGCTCAAGGACAACCCGGTGGCCGGGCACAAGCGCGTGCTCCTGGCCGCGCCGCGAGGCTACTGCGCCGGTGTCGACCGGGCCGTCGTGGCCGTGGAGAAGGCGCTCGAGCACTACGGCGCCCCCGTCTACGTGCGCAAGCAGATCGTGCACAACGTGCACGTCGTCACCACGCTCGAGAAGCGCGGCGCCATCTTCGTCGAGGAGGTCGACGAGGTGCCCGAGGGCGCCCACGTCGTGTTCTCGGCCCACGGTGTGTCGCCGGCCGTGGTGCAGGGCGCCGCCGATCGCGGGCTGCAGGCCATCGACGCCACCTGCCCCCTCGTCACCAAGGTGCACCGCGAGGCCGTGCGCTTCGCGCGCGACGACTTCGAGATCCTGCTCATCGGCCACGAGGGCCACGAGGAGGTCGAGGGCACGGCGGGCGAGGCGCCCGAGCACATCACGCTCGTGAACAGCCCGGATGCGGTGGACGGCATCGAGGTCAAAGACCCCGACAAGGTGGTGTGGCTCTCGCAGACCACGCTCTCGGTCGACGAGACCATGGAGACCGTGCGCCGCCTGCGCGAGAAGTTCCCGAAGCTGCAGGATCCGCCGTCCGACGACATCTGCTACGCCACCCAGAACCGGCAGGTCGCCATCAAGAAGGTGGCGAAGGACGCCGATCTCGTGATCGTCGTGGGTTCGGCGAACTCGTCGAACTCGGTGCGCCTCGTCGAGGTCGCCCTCGAGTACGGCGCGAAGGCCGCCTACCGGGTCGACTACGCGCACGAGGTGAAGCAGGAGTGGCTCGACGGCGTGGAGACCGTGGGGGTGACGTCGGGCGCATCCGTTCCCGAGGTGCTCGTGCAGGAACTGCTCGACGACCTCGCCGGCGCCGGCTACGGCGACATCGAGACCGTGCAGACGGCCGAGGAGGACCTCGTCTTCTCCCTGCCGAAGGAGCTCCGCCGCGACACCGCGGGCAAGAAGGACGCCCGCGCCCTCGGCGGACGCCACAGCGCCTGAGCCTGCTGCCGAATCGTCCGTCCGTGCCGCTGTGCGAGGGTTTCGGCGGCGCGGGCTGACGGCTCGGCTCGGGTGGTCAGGCCCCGGAGCTCGCGAGCATCGCGTTCACGAGTGCGCCGTCGGCGAAGATGGCCAGCACCAGAACGAACACGAGCGCGATGAAGCTCAGCACGGCGCAGGCGAGCGGGATGTAGACGGCTCGCTTGTGCTTGCGGATGGCGACCACCGAGGCCCACACCGCCAGAGCGTAGATGAGGGCGAGCGCCACGGCGCCGATCGTGCCGATGACGTTCGCCGCGCTCGTGGCCGTGTACGTCACGCCGAGACCCTGGGCGTCGATGACGGGCTGGATGAGTGCCGGCAGGTTGAGCAGGCCGCCCACGATGGAGTTCAGCGTGGAGTACAGCCCGATCGCCAGCAGGATCACGGTCGCCACGACGTCGCCGGTGCTGAAGCCGAGCCCGGTGTGCGGCGTCGCCTCCGCACCCGGCGCCTGAGCGCCTCGGGCGGGCGGCGCGGCCGGGGCCGGAGCCGGAGAGGCGGGCTCGTCCGCATCCGGCGCCGCCCGCTGGGGCGGCTGCCAGACCCAGCCCTCGGGGGCCAGCTCTCCGTACTTCGGCTTCGGTCGCTCGTCGGTCACGAAATCTCCTGTTCGCGGCTCACTTGCCGGAGTGGCCGGCGGAGCCGAGCTGCTGCGTGGCCTCGACCACACGGGCGGCCATCGCGGTCTCGGCGATCTTGCCCCAGGCGCGCGGGTCGTAGACCTTCTTGTTGCCGACCTCGCCGTCGACCTTCAGCACACCGTCGTAGTTGGTGAACATGGTGCCCGCGATCGAGCGGGTGAAGGCGTACTGGGTGTCGGTGTCGATGTTCATCTTGATGACGCCGTTGGCGACGGCCTCGGCGATCTCGGCGTCGGTCGAGCCCGATCCGCCGTGGAAGACGAGGTCGAGGGGCTTCGGGCCGGTGCCGAACTTGGCCTCGAGCCCGTCCTGGATCTCCTTCAGCAGCTCCGGCTTGAGCTTCACGTTGCCGGGCTTGTAGACGCCGTGCACGTTGCCGAAGGTCAGCGCGGCCATGTAGCGGCCGTTCTCGCCGAGGCCGAGGGCCTCGACGGTCTGGATGGCGTCGTCGAGCGTGGTGTAGAGGTGCTCGTTGATGTCGTGGCTGACACCGTCTTCTTCGCCGCCGACGACGCCGATCTCCACTTCGAGGATGGCGTTGATGGCCTTGGTGCGCTTCAGCATGTCCTGCGCGATCGTGAGGTTCTCGCCGAGCGGGATGGCCGATCCGTCCCACATGTGCGACTGGAAGATGGGCTCGCGGCCGGCCTTGACCTCGTCTTCGGAGGCGGCGATGAGGGGGAGCACGAAGTCGGCGAGAGCCGGCTGCGGGCAGTGATCGGTGTGCAGGGCGACGGTGATGGGGTAGTTCTTCGCCACCTGGTGGGCGAACGCGGCGAAGGCGAGGGCGCCTGTGGCGCGGGCCTTCACGGTCTGGCCGGCGAAGTAGTCGGCTCCACCGGTGGTCACCTGGATGATGCCGTCGGACCCGGCCTCCGCCAGGCCCTGGAGCACGGCGTTCAGCGTCTGCGACGAGGAGACGTTGACGGCGGGGTAGGCGAAGCCGCCCTGCTTCGCCTTGTCGAGCATCTCGGCGTACTGGTCGGGGGTTGCAATGGGCATGTCATCTCCTTTGGTGGGCGCGATGGCAGCGCGCCGGCCTGCGTACAGCACCGAGTCTAGCCAGCGGTGGTGTGAGCACTCCGACCGATAGGCTGGAAAACGCACCGGGAGGCGTGTGGCCCCCGCCGGCGCGGTCCGTCACGGCGCGCCTCTGCACTTCTCGGAAGGACTGTGTCATGACCAGCAGCATCCCCCTCTACGAGCACCCCGACCGCAACCTCGCTCTCGAGCTGGTGCGGGCCACCGAGGCGGCGGCCATCCGGGCGCAGCCGTTCATCGGCAAGGGCGACAAGAACGCCGCCGACGGGGCCGCGGTCGACGCGATGCGCGCCTTCCTCGGCACCGTCGACTTCGACGGCGTGATCGTGATCGGCGAGGGCGAGAAGGACCAGGCGCCGATGCTCTTCAACGGCGAGCACGTGGGCACCGGGCGCGGGCCCTCCTGCGACATCGCGGTCGACCCGATCGACGGCACCTCGCTCACCGCCGCCGGGCGTCAGAACGCCATCTCGATGCTCGCGGCCTCCGACCGCGGCACCATGCTCGACGCCTCCTCGGTGTTCTACATGAAGAAGATCGTGACGGATGCCGACGGCATCGGCGTGATCGACATCGACCGGCCGATCGGCGACAACATCCGCGCCCTCGCGAAGGCCAAGGGCAAGAACGTCGGCGACATCCGCGTGGCCGTGCTCGACCGCCCGCGCCACGTCGAGCTCATCGAGGAGATCCGCGCGGCGGGCGCCGGCACCCGGCTCATGCTCGACGGCGACGTGGCCGGCGGTATCAACGCGGCCCGCTACGGCACCCGCATCGACATGTGCGTCGGCATCGGCGGCAGCCCCGAGGGCGTGGCGACGGCGTGCGCCATCAAGGCGCTCGGCGGCTTCATTCAGACCCGGCTCGCCCCGAAGGACGACGACGAGCGCCAGAAGGGCATCGACGCCGGTCTCGACATCGACAAGCTGTACGAGGCGAACGACCTCGTGTCGGGCGACAACACCTTCTTCGTGGCCACCGGCGTGACGGACGGCGGGCTGGTCGCGGGCGTGAAGCGACTCGGCCCGATCATCCGCACGGAGTCGATCGTGCTGCGCTCGCACTCGGGGACGATCCGGCGGATCGAGGCGGATCACCTGGCGGCGAAGTGGTTGTAGGGGGCTGAGGTACGCGAATCGGAGGGGGATTTCGACTTCCGCCTTCGGTTGAGCGGAGCTCAAAGGCGGCGGAAGTCGAAATCCCCCTCCGATTCGCGACGTTCGTGGGCGGGATGAGTGGGCGTCAGCGGTCGGTGGTGCCCGACTTGTCGTCGAGGTCGAGCTCGACGGTGATGACGCGGTCGTGTTCGTGGGCGAGGTAGGCGGCGTCGCGGAGGGCTCCGGCGTCGCGCAAGGCGTCGAGTTCGGCCACCGCGCGCTCGACGGCGGCCGCTCGCTCCTCATCGGTCTCGTCGGTCTCCGGCTCCTCGTCGCCGGAGAGCCCGGCGCTTTCGGTCTGCTCGGCAGCGGGCACATCGGATGCGGCCCCCGCGACCGGCACCACGAGCGCGAGCTTCGCCCCCAGCTCGGGCTGGGCCGGCTCCTCGAGCTCGGCGAGCAGTTCGCGGCCCGTGATCTCGCGGGGTGACTCCTCGATGGCCACGAGCTCTGGGAACAGGTTCTCGCTGCTCAGAGCGCCGAGCTTGCGCGCCGTGGGGAACACCTGGCGTTCGAAGGAGCCGATGAAGGCGTTGTAGTCCTTCACCGTGCGGTCGATCGTGCGGCCGAGCTTGTCGATGTGCTGGGCCGTCTTGCCGAGGCGTGTGTAGAGCTGCTGGCTGAGGTCGAACAGCTGGCGGGCCTCCTGGGTGAGGACGTCTTGCTGCCAGCTGAACGCCACCGTCTTCAGCACCGACCACAGGGTGACCGGAGAGGCCAGAGCCACCTTCTTGCCGAAGGCGAACTCCATGATCGAGGGGTCGGCCTCGAGCGCGCTCGACACGAGTGACTCGCTCGGGATGAATGCGATCACGAGCTCCGGCGAGGCCTCCAGCCCGTTCCAGTACCCCTTGGTGCCGAGCGCGGTGATGTGGTCGCGCAGCGCCTTCACGTGCTTCTTCATGAGCTGCGTGCGGTGCTCGCCCTCGATGCCGGTGGAGGAAGCGGGGATGGCCGAGGCCTCGAGGTAGGCGTCGAAGGGCACCTTCGCGTCGACCGCGATGTTCTTGCCGCCAGGGAGGTGCACCACCATGTCGGGCCGGCCGGCACCGGAGTCGCTCAGGATGCTCGTCTGCACGTCGAAGTCGACCCGCTCGATGAGGCCGGCAGCCTCCACCACACTCCGCAGCTGCGTCTCGCCCCACACGCCGCGGGTGCTGTTGGAGCGCAGCGCCGAGGCGAGCGACTCGGCGGTGGACCGCAGGCGCTCCTCCGACTCGGTGGCCGACTTCAGCTGCTGGCTGAGCTCGCCGTACTGCTGCTGGCGCTGCGTCTCGAGCTCGACGACCTTCTCCTGCACGGCCTTCAGGCTCTCGCGCACGGGGCTGAGCGCCACGAGCACCTTGCCGTCTTCTTCGATGCGCGCCGCCTCGGCCTCCTTGAGGGCCCGCAGGCGCTCCTGGAACTCGGCGAGCCGCTCCTCCTGCGCCGCGATCTGGGCGGCGTACTGGGTCTCCTGCTGGAGCAGCCGCTCGCGAGACTGCTCCTTCGCGAAGCCGAGCTGGGCGTCGAACTGCTCGCGGGCGAGCGCCGCCTGTTCTCGGTGCGCCAGCGCGGTGGCCTCGGCCTGCTCGCGCAGGGCCGTCGCCGTGGCGTCGAGCGCGGCGAGCCGCGCCTGCAGCGTGGAGCGCTCCTCGACGAGCTGCTCGACGCGCCCCCGCACCTCGGTGAGGTCGGCGGAGCGCTCGGCGAGCGCGGCCTGGAGCGCGGCATCCGCGCCACCCGGCGCATCCGCCCGGCGACCGCGGACGATCAGCCAGCCGCCGACCGCGCCCAGGGCGAGGCCGATCAGGAGTCCGATGACGAGGGGGAGGAGTGCATCCATGCTGACAGTGTGTCACCGACCTCCGACAGCGCATTCACGCCACGGCGCAGACCCTCTAGGCTGGCTGAAAAGCTCATCGATGAGCCGCTCGCAGTAGAGGAATCCCCAACCATGTCTGAAGCACTCTCCGTCGTCGACGTCGAATCCGCAGCCCGTGAGCTGCCGGTCGTGAACCACTGGGTGGGGGGCGCCGAGCTCGTCTCCACGAGCGGGCGCACGGCTCCGGTCTACGACCCGGCCCTCGGCATCCGCACGAAGAACGTCGCCCTGGCCAACGGGGCCGAGATCGACGCGGCCGTCGCTGCCGCCAAGGCCGCCTTCCCGGCCTGGCGCGACACCTCGATCACCCGACGCCAGCAGATCATCTTCGCGTTCCGCGAGCTGCTCAACGCACGCAAGGGCGAGCTGGCCGAGATCCTCACGAGCGAGCACGGCAAGGTGCTCTCGGATGCGGCGGGCGAGATCACCCGCGGGCTCGAGGTGGTGGAGCTCGCCACCGGGTTCCCGCACCTGCTGAAGGGCGAGTACTCCGAGAACGTCTCCACGGGCGTCGACGTGTACTCCACCAAGCAGCCGCTCGGCGTGGTGGGCATCATCAGCCCCTTCAACTTCCCGGCGATGGTGCCGATGTGGTTCTTCCCGATCGCCATCGCGGCGGGCAACACCGTGGTGCTGAAGCCGAGCGAGAAAGACCCGAGCGCGGCGAACTGGCTGGCCGCCCTGTTCAGCGAGGCCGGGCTGCCCGACGGCGTGTTCAATGTGCTGCACGGCGACAAGGAGGCCGTCGACGGCCTGCTCGAGCACAAGGACGTGAAGTCGATCTCCTTCGTCGGCTCGACCCCCATCGCCCACTACATCTACGAGACCGCGGCGCGCAACGGCAAGCGCGTGCAGGCTCTCGGCGGGGCGAAGAACCACATGCTGGTGCTTCCGGATGCCGACCTCGACCTGGCCGCCGACGCCGCGATCAACGCGGGGTTCGGTTCGGCGGGGGAGCGCTGCATGGCGATCTCGGTGCTGGTGGCGGTCGACACGATCGCCGACGAGCTGGTGGCGAAGATCCAGCAGCGGATGAGCGGGCTGAAGATCGGCGACGGCCGGCGTTCCTGCGACATGGGCCCGCTGGTCACCGAGGTGCACCGCGACAAGGTGGCCTCCTACATCGACGTGGCGACGGAGGACGGCGCCACCGTCGTCGTCGACGGCCGCGGGGTCGAGGTCGACGGGGCCGTCGACGGGTTCTGGCTCGGCCCGACCCTCATCGACGACGTGCCCACCACGTCGAAGGTCTACCTCGACGAGATCTTCGGGCCGGTGCTCTCGGTGGTGCGCGTGCACTCCTACGAGGAGGGCGTCGACCTCATCAACAACGGCGCCTACGGCAACGGCACGGCGATCTTCACGAACGACGGGGGAGCCGCGCGCCGGTTCCAGAACGAGGTCGAGGTGGGCATGATCGGCATCAACGTGCCGATCCCGGTGCCGGTGGCCTACCACTCCTTCGGTGGTGTGAAGGACTCGATCTTCGGCGACTCGAAGGCCTACGGGCTCGCGGGCTTCCGCTTCTTCACCCAGGAGAAGGCCATCACCTCGCGCTGGCTCGACCCCTCGCACGGCGGCATCAACCTGGGCTTCCCCCAGAACTGAGCCCGGTGCAGCCGGCGGACGGGGACTTCTCCGTCTAGCCGGCCACCCGGCGCAGATCGCGATCGGCGATGGCGTCGGTGCGGCGGCTCCGCCGGCGGTAGAGCACGCGCTGCACTCCGAGCGTCACGGTGCCGGCAGCCACGATCGCCGCGAGGTTGATGACGAGCTGCAGCAGTGATCCGCCCACCTCGCCCGGCACCCCGAGCGCGAAGGCGACGGCCGCGTTGCCCGCCGCGGGGATGGTGGTCACCGAGATCAGGACTCCGACGAGCGCGCCCGACTTCGCGGTCGTGAGCGAGAGCATCCCGGCGACTCCGGCGAGCACGCCGATCACCCACGACAGGGCGTCCGGCGCCCAGATGAAGTCGGTCTGCGGGCGCGGGGCCGTGAGCATCCCGGCATCCGCGAGCCCGATCGCCGCGAGCCCCCAGGTGGCCAGCACGGTGCCGGCCATGCCGACGGCGAAGCCCACGGCGATGGCGAGCAGCGCCGAGCCCGCCATGCGCGGCCGGCGGCGCACGAGGGCGACGCAGAGCGCGGCGAGCGGCCCGAAGTCGGGCCCCACGACCATGGCGCCGATCACGAGGATCGGCTGGTCGTTGAGCACGCCGACGCCCGCGATGACGATCGCGATGGTCATGAAGATGAGGTAGCTCGCGCTCAGCCGGGTCTCTTCGCCCGTGCGCTGCTCGATGTCCTCCCAGACCACGGCGTCGCCTGGCTGCCCGGCGGCGGCGCGGTCGGCGCGCTCGGCGTTGTCGCTGATGACGGCGCCGATGTCGTCGATCACGATCGCCCCGCCGTCGCAGACGCCGGCCGCCCGGATGCGCTCGATCACGGCGCTCGCGGACTCACGGGCGACGTCGGCCACCACCACGTCGCCGGGCGGCTTCGCGGCGGCGCCCGGCAGCACCATGACGTGGGCGACATCCGGGTCGTCGGAGAGGAAGCGCACGAGCTCCTCGGTCAGGCTTGCGGGGGAGATCACGCGCAATTGCTTCATGAGCACAATGTAGGCGCAGGAGGCGAAGCTAGGATGGTCGACCGTGGCTTTAACTATCGCGATCGTCGGACTCCCCAACGTGGGCAAGTCCACCCTGTTCAACGCCCTCACCAAGAACCAGGTCCTGGCGGCGAACTATCCGTTCGCCACCATCGAGCCGAACGTGGGCGTGGTGAACCTGCCCGACGCGCGCCTGAGCGCGCTGGCCGAGATCTTCGGCAGCGAGCGCATCCTGTCGGCGCCGGTGTCGTTCGTCGACATCGCGGGCATCGTGAAGGGCGCGAGCGAGGGCGAGGGGCTCGGCAACAAGTTCCTCGCCAACATCCGGGAGGCGGATGCGATCGCGCAGGTCATCCGCGGATTCGAAGACCCGGATGTCGTGCACGTCGACGGCAAGGTCGACGCGGCCAGCGACATGGAGACCATCAACACCGAGCTCGTGCTCGCCGACCTGCAGACCCTCGAGAAGGCCGAAGCGCGCTACGAGAAGGAGGTGCGCGGCAAGAAGCTCGAGCCGATCGTGCTCTCGACCGCGGTCGCCGCGCGCGAATACCTCGACACGGGCAAGCCGCTCTCGACCTCGACGATCGACCTCGAGCCGATCAAGGAGCTCGGCCTGCTCACGGCCAAGCCCTTCATCTACGTGTTCAACGTCGACGAGGCCATCCTGAACGACGCCGCCCGCAAGGCCGCGCTGGCCGCCCTGGTGGCGCCCGCTCAGGCGATCTTCCTCGACGCGAAGCTCGAGTCGGAGCTCATCGACCTCGAACCGGAGGATGCCGCAGAATTGCTCGCGTCGACCGGCCAGGACGAGAGCGGCCTCGACCAGCTCGCCCGCATCGGCTTCGACACGCTGGGCCTGCAGACCTACCTCACCGCCGGCCCGAAGGAGACGCGCGCCTGGACCATCGGCAAGGGCTGGACGGCTCCGCAGGCGGCGGGTGTCATCCACACCGACTTCCAGAAGGGCTTCATCAAGGCCGAGATCATCTCCTTCGACGACCTCGTCGCCACCGGCTCGATCGCCGAGGCCCGCGCGAAGGGCAAGGCCCGCATCGAGGGCAAGGACTACGTCATGCAGGACGGCGACGTCGTCGAGTTCCGCTTCAACAACTGATCGCCGATGTCACGCGGCTCGTGCTCGGCATCATCGCCACGCGGCAGCTGAGCTTCAGCTCGAACACTGAAGGCGGGCGCGGTCTCGCGCGCTGGGCGGTCATCGTGGGCGCTCTCGGAACGACGTTGCAAGCGGCCTTCTTCATCACCTGGCTGACGCTGTTCATCACGCTCCTCACTAGCCATCCGACCGGATGACCGTCGCCAGTGGCGTTCCGCACGGCCCGCGCGCCAAGGCGGGCCTCTGTCCTGGCTGCCCGACCCAGTAGATGATGCCTAGGCGGCAACAGGGGGAGGGCGGTAGTGCTGCATCTGTTGGGAAGTCCTCGCGTCGTGGCCGGCCGTGGATCACCCGCTTGCTAGGGTCGAGCGCGAGCAGCGCGGCGCGCGGATGCGCGGCACGACAGGAGGGGAACGGATGCAGGAGCACCGACACAAGCACATGATCACCGTGGTGCGGAACGGGCGGCTGAACCCCGACGTGCGGCTCTGGACGGGCATCGCCGCCGTGACGGTCGCCGGGCTGACGCTCGCCGAGTTCCTGGTGCAGGTGTTCCTGGTGGGCGCGCGGCCGGCGCTCGACGACTCCGACGCCCTCGCCGCGTTCATGGCGCGCACCGCGAACGAGACCCTCGTCACGATCCTCATCGACACCTTCCTGATGGCCGCGCTGATCGTCTTCCTCGGCGGCTTCCGGCAGATCGTCACGCACACCCGCCCCGACCTGCAGTGGATCGCCGACCTCGCCTTCGGCGCCGGTCTGCTGTTCGTGGGCGTGACGCTCGTGGGGGACGGCATGGAGGGCGGCACGGCGCTCGACACCATGGGCCTCACCCTCGACCCCTCGTCGTTGCGCGCGCTCACCGTGGGTCACACGCTGCTCTTCGGGTCGATCGGGTGCACGCTCAACGCGATGATCGCCGCCGCCTCGGGCTACGTCATCCTGGCCTCGGATGCGCTCCCGCGCTGGACCGGCTGGGTCGCCTACGCGACGGCCGGCCTCAATCTGCTCTCGGTTCCGACGATGTTCGGCGGCACGAGCCCCGACTCCTTCTTCGCCGCCGGGGGAGCGGCCACGGCGATGCTCGCGACCTTCCCGTGGCTCGTCTGGGTGGTCTGCGTGGGCTTCGTGTGCATCCGCGACCGCCGCCGGCTGCGCGAGCTGCCCGCGGAGATGCAGGCACAGGTGACGGGCGCCGTCGCTCTGGCGGACTAGACGCCCGCGCTTCCAGAAATGGCGAGGAGCGACACCGAATACGGTGTCGCTCCTCGCCATTTCTGCGGTGAGATCCGGTGGCTGCTCAGTCGGTCTTCTTCTCCGAGGACGAGGACGAGGACTCGGCGGAGCCCACCGAGGCGAGTTCCGCATCCGTCCAGGTGTCGCTGTCGCTCGCATCGGCATCCGCGTCAGCATCGCTCGCGTCGCCGGAACCCTTCTTCGAGGGCTCGATCCGCGGACCGCGGCCCTCGCGGTAGACCGAGATCTCGAGTCCGGGGTGACGGCGGCTCTGCACGGCGAAGAGCACGATGCCGAGCGCGATCGCGACGAACGAGGCCCAGATGTTGGCCGGGATGCCGAGGAAGCCGTCGCTCGTGGGGTCGATTCGGATGGCTTCGAGCCAGCTGCGGCCGAGGCCGTACCAGATGAGGTAGAGCGCGAACAGCTTGCCCCAGCGCAGACGGAAGCGGCGCTCGAGAAGGAGCAGCAGCGCGACGCCCACGAGGTTCCAGATGATCTCGTAGAGGAACAGGGGGTGGAAGAGGGTGCCGTCTGCGAGGCCCTGCGGGAACTTGGAGTTCGTCGACTCGATCTCCAGGCCCCACGGAAGCGTGGTGGGCAGGCCGAACAGCTCGTGGTTGAACCAGTTGCCGAGGCGGCCCAGCGCCTGCGCCACGAGCATCGCCGGGGCCAGCGCGTCGGCGAACGACCAGAGGCGGATGCCCGTGATGCGGCAGCCGATGTAGGCGCCGAGGGCACCGCCGATGAGCGAGCCGTAGAGGGCGTTGCCGCCGTCCCAGATGGCGAACACGTTCCAGAGGTTCGCGCCCGAGTAGAAGTAGTCGCCGACGTGGGTGAACACGTGGTAGAGCCGCGCTCCGATGATTCCGAGCGGCACCGCCCAGAGCACGATGTCGATCACGATGCCGGATTCCCCGCCGCGCTTGGTGAGCCGGTGGTTCACGATGAACATCGCCGCGATGATGCCCGCGAGGATGCAGAGCGCGTAGGTGTGGATCGTCAGCCCGAACACGGGGAACGAGGCGAAGGCCGGGTCGGGACTCGGGATGCTTAGCGGGGCGATGATCGTCGACCTTTCAGGCGGCAGCGGGGACGTGCGCAGACAGCGGCACGAGAATTCTAGATGCTCCGGCGGCGAACTGCTGGCCGACTCGATGCGCAGACCGTAGCCAAAAGCCCAGGGCGCGGGTAAGCTGGTCCCAGTTGTTGTGTTACCCATGAATCTTGAATAGGGTCTTCGCCTCGGTTTCGGGGCAGGGCTTGTTTTTCTGAGGAGCGGAACAAAGTACACCGCGACGGTAGGTTCCGACAGGCGGAACCGCTTACCTCGAAAAGAGAAAACAATGCCTCAAGGCACCGTGAAATGGTTCAACTCCGAAAAGGGCTTCGGCTTCATCTCCCCCGATGACGGTGGAGAAGACGTGTTCGCCCACCACTCCGGCATCACCGGCAACGGCTACAAGAACCTCGAAGAGAACCAGCGCGTCGAGTTCGACGTCACCCAGGGCCGCAAGGGCCTGCAGGCCGAGAACATCACGCCCATCGCGTAGTTCTCCCCTTCGAAGAACCCGCGTCCGCTTCGGCGGCGCGGGTTTTTTCGTGCCCGCGTTCACCCCGACCGGGGCACGATTGACGCTCGGTGTTCACCGTGTCCCGGGTCAATCCGCAGGTTCACCCTCTAGGTTGAGAACATCTGAACGAGGGCAATTCGCTCGCACCGCGGCTGTGAAGTCGAACACGACTCCAGTGAGAAGGCCCAGTGAGCATCACCAACAGCCCCACCCCGCGCGCCACATCCCCCCGGAAGACAGGCGCCGCTCATCCGACGGCCGCCTATTCCGAGCTGCTGGCCACGGTGAAAGACATGGGACTGCTGCGAAAGCGCCGCACCTTCTACATCGTGATGTTCTCGGTGCTCGTGCTCGCCCTGGTGGGCGCCGGAGTCGGCTTCGTGCTGCTGGGCGACACCTGGTACCAGCTGCTGATCGCCGGCGCGCTCGGCATCATCTTCACCCAGTTCGCCTTCTTGGCTCACGAGGCCTCGCACCGTCAGGTGTTCGAGTCGGGCAAGGCCAACGACCGCGCCGGCCGCACCCTCGCCACCGCCTTCGTGGGCATGAGCTACACCTGGTGGATGACCAAGCACACCCGCCACCACGGCAACCCGAACACGGTGGGCAAAGACCCCGACATCGACCCCGACACCGTGGTGTTCCTCGAAGAGGATGCTGCCAAGACGCGTGGAATCGCCGCCTGGTTGGTGCGCCGCCAGGGCTGGGCGCTCTACCCGCTGCTGCTGCTCGAGGGCATCAACCTCCACTACCTGTCGTTCAAGACGCTGTTCGCCCGCGGACCGGTGCAGGGCCGCAAGCTCGAGCTGTGGTTCATCGGTGTGCGCCTCGTCGCCTACGTCGCGGTCGTCTTCTACTTCCTGCCCCTCGGCATGGCGTTCGCCTTCCTCGGCGTGCAGCTGGCCGTGTTCGGGCTCTACATGGGAGCATCCTTCGCCCCCAACCACGTGGGCATGACGATCTTCCCGGCCGGCTCGCGCGTCGACTTCCTCTCGAAGCAGGTGCTCTCCTCCCGCAACATCAAGGGCGGCTGGGGCATGACCATCTTCATGGGCGGTCTCGACCTGCAGACCGAACACCACCTCTTCCCGTCGATGCCGCGCCCGCACCTGGTGAAGGTGCGCCCGATCGTCGAGGAGTACTGCGCGACCCACAAGATCCCGTACACGCAGACCTCGCTGCTCGAGGCGCACAAGCAGGTCATCACGTACATGAACAAGGTGGGGCTCGCCGCTCCCGACCCCTTCGACTGCCCTCTGGTCAACCAGTACCGCGTGCGACGCGCCTGATCGAGGGCGATCGCTCCTGACGATCGGCGCTATGCTCGTTCGCGAGGCGCCTCGAGCACTTCACCACAACTGAATACCGCCGGCCATCAGGCCGACGCGGGAGAGCCGTCCGGGCAGTCCAGCCCGGTGGCACCGAAGGAGCAATCCTCTCCGATAATCTCTCAGGTCCCCGTACCGCGTCGAACTGGCCACTCTGGAAAGCAGTCCGCGGCATTGACAGCGGCTCGCCCACGGTGAAAGCGTCGAACGACCGGGATGCCGGGCGCGACGTGAATCTCTCAGGCACGATGACAGAGGGGGAGTTCTCACGAGCGCACAGCGCTCCCGACCCGCGCAGGGGCGACTCTGCGACGACACCGGAGAACTCATGACGACGCCAGTGGATTCACCGCACCTCCCGCAGCACGGCACGCCGGGCGAGCCCGCCCAGGCCGACGCCTCCGCGCCCCGCTACTCACCTCTGCACGCCGTGCACGTGGCCGCCGATGCCACCTTCACCGACTTCGCCGGCTGGCAGATGCCGGTGCGCTACTCGAGCGACCTCGCCGAGCACCACGCGGTGCGCTCGTCGGCGGGCCTGTTCGACCTCTCGCACATGGCGGAGTTCCGCGTGAGCGGCCCGCAGGCCGGCGCCTTCCTCGACTTCGCGCTCGCCGGGCGTCTCTCGGCGATCGAGCTCGGGCAGGCCAAGTACAGCCTGCTGCTGGCGCCCACGGGCGGCATCATCGACGATCTCGTGGTGTACCGCGTCGGCGACGCGGAGTTCTTCGTGGTGGCCAACGCCTCCAACCGGGCGCCCGTCGCCGCCGCCTTCGCGGAGCGAGTGGACGGCTTCGACGCCGTGCTGGCCGACGAGAGCGACGAGGTGGCGCTGATCGCGGTGCAAGGCCCGGCCTCGCTCGGCATCCTCGAGGCCGCCGCCGGGGTCGACGTCCCCGGGCTCGCCGAGCTCGGCTACTACCGCTGCCTCCCGGGCACCTTCGAGGGCGAACGGATGCTCGTGGCCCGCACCGGCTACACCGGCGAAGACGGCTTCGAGCTCTACCTGCACCCGGATGCCGCCGAAGCGCTCTGGAACGCGATCGCCGCCGCCGGATCCTCCGCCGGCCTCGTTCCCGCCGGACTCGCCAGCCGCGACACGCTGAGACTCGAGGCCGGGATGCCGCTCTACGGCCACGAGCTCTCGCTCGAGACCTTCCCCTCGCAGGCGGGGCTCGGCCGGGTGCCGGTGCTGTCGAAGCCCGACTTCGTGGGCAAGGCGGCCCTGGAGGCCGGAGCTCCCGACGACGCTCCCGTTCTCGTGGGGCTCGTCGCCGAGGGCAAGCGGGCCGCGCGCGCCGACTACGCGGTCTTCGCCCCGGCGCCCGCCGGTGCCGATGTGGCCGACACCGCCGGCGGCGCCTCCGAGGCCCCGATCGGCCTCGTCACGAGCGGCGCCCTGTCGCCCACCCTCGGGCATCCGATCGCCCTGGCCTACGTCGACCCGCGCTACGCCGAACCCGGCACCGTCGTGAGCGTCGACATCCGGGGCAAGCGCCTCGATTTCCGCACCACCCCCCTCCCGTTCTACCGCCGGAAGAAGGACTGACATGCCCGAACAGATCGAACTCCGCTACACCGCCGAGCACGAGTGGGTGCTCGTGGAGGGCACCACCGCCACGATCGGCATCACCGCCTATGCCGCCGCACAGCTCGGCGACATCGTCTACCTCGACCTGCCGGACGCCGGCACCGAGGTCTCGGGCGGCACCGTCGTGGGCGAGATCGAGAGCACCAAGTCGGTCGGCGAGCTCTTCGCCCCCGTCGACGGCACGGTGCTCGAGAAGAACTCCGCCGTCGAAGACTCGCCCGAGCTCGTGAACAGCGACCCGCTCGGCGAGGGCTGGCTGCTCAAAGTGGAGTTCAGCGCGCTGCCGCCGCTGCTCAGCTTCGACGAGTACTCCGCGCTGATCGGCGAGTGACCGGATGACAGACCCTACTGCCCTCTCCTCGTCCGCCTTCTCCTCCCGCCACATCGGCACGGATGCCCGGGCGCAGGCCCGCATGCTCGAGGCCGTGGGCTACGCGAGCGTCGCCGAGCTGATGGCGGCGGCGGTGCCGCGCAGCATCCAGCTCGACCGCTCGCTCGGCGAGTCGTTGATCCCGGATGCCGCCACAGAGCGTGAGGCGGTCGCGGAGCTGCGGGAGCTCGCCTCCCGCAACACCGTGGCCAAGTCGTATCTCGGCCTCGGCTACTACGACACCGTCACGCCCGCCGTCATCAAGCGCAACGTGCTCGAGAACCCCAGCTGGTACACCGCGTACACGCCCTACCAGCCCGAGATCTCGCAGGGGCGGCTCGAGGCGCTGATCAACTTCCAGACGATGGTCTCCGACCTCACCGGGCTCGCCACGGCGAACGCCTCGATGCTCGACGAGTCCACGGCGGCCGTCGAGGGGATGCTGCTGGCGCGCCGGGCGAGCAAGTCCACCTCGGCGCGCTTCATCGTCGACGCCGACGCCTTCCCGCAGACCAAGTCGCTGCTGCGCTCCCGCGCCGAGGCCGTAGGCATCGAGATCGTGGAGCTCGTGCTCGACTCGGTAGACCACCCGTCGCACCACGCGCATCCGCTCGCCTCGGCGGTCTCGGGGCCGGACGGCGCGTTCGGCGTGTTCGTGCAGTACCCGGGTGCGTCCGGCCGGGTCTGGGACCCGACCGACGTGATCTCGATCGTGCACGAGGCCGGCGGCATCGCGGTGGTGGCGGCGGATCTGCTCGCGCTCACCCTGCTTCGCTCGCCGGGCGAGCTCGGCGCCGACGTGGCCGTCGGCACCACCCAGCGCTTCGGCGTGCCGATGGGTTTCGGCGGCCCGCACGCGGGCTACATGTCGGTGCGCGCGGGTCTCGAGCGGCAGCTGCCCGGCCGGCTCGTCGGCGTGAGCGTGGATGCGGCCGGCCACCCCGCCTACCGGCTCAGCCTGCAGGCGCGGGAGCAGCACATCCGGCGAGAGAAGGCCACCTCGAACATCTGCACCGCCCAGGTGCTGCTGGCCGTCATGGCCGGGATGTATGCGGTCTACCACGGGCCCGACGGACTGCGCGCGATCGCACGGCAGGTGGCCTGGCACGCCGGGCTGCTGGCGACGTACCTGGAAGAGCTCGGCATCGAACTGACGCACGACGAGTTCTTCGACACTCTGCGCGCCCGCGTTCCCGGGCGGGCGGACGCGGTGGTCGCCGCCGCGAAGGAGCTCGGCGCGAACCTGCTACGGGTCGACGCCGACACGGTGGGCGTCTCGGTCGACGAGACCACCACCCTCACCGACGTCCACCTCGTGGCCCGCGCCTTCGGCGGCCCCGAGTCGCGCGACTTCGCCTTCGTGGCCCGGGGAGCGGAGCGTCTGCCCGCGCACCTGGCTCGCGAGAGCGACTTCCTCACGCATCCGGTGTTCAACACGCACCGCTCCGAGACGAGCATGATGCGCTACCTCAAGCGCCTCGCCGACTACGACTACGCGCTCGACCGCGGCATGATCCCGCTCGGCTCGTGCACGATGAAGCTCAACGCGGCCTCGGAGATGGAGGCCGTCACCTGGAGCGAGTTCGCCGGCGTGCATCCCTTCGCCCCGAAGAGCGACGTGGGCGGCTACCTCGAGCTCATCGATCAGCTCGAGCGCTGGCTGGCCGAGGTGACGGGCTACGACACGGTGTCGCTGCAGCCGAACGCGGGCAGCCAGGGCGAGCTCGCGGGCCTTCTCGCCATCCGCGGCTACCACCGTTCGCGGGGCGAGTTTCAGCGCACGGTCTGTCTCATCCCCTCGAGTGCGCACGGCACGAACGCCGCCTCGGCGGTGCTCGCGGGCATGAAGGTGGTCGTCGTCGCCTGCGACGAGCTGGGTAACGTCGACCTCGGCGACCTGCGCGAGAAGATCGCCGCGCACGCCGGGGAGCTGGCCGCGCTGATGATCACCTACCCGTCCACCCACGGCGTCTACGAGCACGAGGTCACGGAGATCTGCCGTCTCGTGCATGACGCGGGAGGCCAGGTCTACGTCGACGGCGCGAACCTCAACGCGCTGCTCGGCTTCGCGCGCTTCGGCGACTTCGGCGGCGACGTCTCGCACCTCAACCTGCACAAGACCTTCTGCATCCCGCACGGCGGCGGCGGGCCCGGGGTCGGGCCGGTGGCGGCCAAGGCGCACCTGGCTGCATTCCTTCCGGGGCATATCTTCGCGCAGGACCCCTCCCACGCCCTCGCCGACGGCACCCGGGTGGTGCACGGCGGGGCTCCGGTGTCGGCCGCGCCCTATGGCAGCCCGAGCATCCTGCCCATCAGCTGGGCCTACGTGCGCATGATGGGAATGCAGGGGCTCGCGGATGCGACGGCGGCGGCCGTGCTCGCCGCGAACTACATCGCGGCGCGGCTCGCACCGCACTTCCCGGTGCTCTACACGGGCGACAACGGCCTGGTGGCCCACGAGTGCATCCTCGATCTGCGCGGGATCACCCAGGAGTCGGGGGTCTCGGTCGACGACGTCGCGAAGCGGCTGATCGACTACGGGTTCCACGCGCCGACGATGAGCTTCCCGGTGGCCGGCACCCTCATGGTCGAGCCGACGGAGAGCGAGGACCTGGCCGAGATCGACCGCTTCATCGACGCGATGATCGCCATCAAGGGCGAGATCGACGCGGTGGCGGCGGGGGAGTGGCCGGTCGAGGACAACCCGCTGCGCGGTGCCCCGCACACCGCGGAGTCCGTGGTGTCGTCGGAGTGGGCGCATCCCTACGCCCGTGAGCGGGCCGCGTACCCGGTTCACTCGCTGGTGCGGGGCAAATACTGGCCGCCCGTGCGCCGCATCGACCAGGCCTACGGCGACCGCAACCTCGTCTGCGCCTGCCCGCCGCCGGAGGCCTTCGAGTAGCAGTCCTTCGCGGGTGCGAGCGCCTTCGTGTGGTCCGGGCGAGCGTCCAGTTCTTGCAGGAATAGCCTCGAGCGTCGAAAATAGCCCGCCGCTCGAGACTATTTCTGCAAAAGCCGAACCCATGGCACAATCTGAGCATGTCTCATCTCGAGGAGATCATCGACCGTGTCGGCGGCGTGGCGCCGGTTGCGCAGCTCTACGCGCTCGGCGCGGCACCCGTCGAGGTGGACAACGCCGTGCGGAGAGGGCGACTCGTGCGGGTGCGGAGCGGTTGGGTGGCGGCGCCGCAGGCACCCCGTGAGGTGGTGCGTGCGGTGGCGGTGGGCGGCCGGCTCTCGTGCGTTTCGGTGCTGGAGCGCGAGAAGATCTGGTGCGTGCGGGACCACCGCCTGCACGTGCGGGTGGCGGCAGACGGCCGCGGGGTCACCTCGCCGAACAGTCGGAAGGTGCCGCTCGGCAGGCCCGAGCAGCATGGGCTCGTCGTGCACCGCTCGCGCCGGTCGATGGTGCTCGACGAGCTGCAGGGCGCGGTCGACGGCTTCGAGTGGGCGCTGTTGCACGCGGTCGAGTGTCAATCGCGGATGGACGCCATCGTCAGCCTCGACTCCGCGCTCCACGAGGGTCGCATCACGACCACAGGTCTCCAGTTCCTGCTGAGTGGACTCCCGAAGAGCATTCGCGCGTACCTCGACGTGGTCGACCCCGCCGCGGCCTCGGGGTTGGAGACGAAGGCGCGGCTCGGGCTGCGGCGGATGAACATCCCGTTTCGGAGCCAGGTCAAGATCGACGGGGTGGGAGCCGTCGACCTCCTGATCGGCGATCGCCTCGTTCTCGAGACCGACGGCGAGGCGTGGCACTCCGGCGCGGAGGCCTACGCCGTCGACCGCGAGCGCGACCTCGCGCTCGTCGAGCGCGGGTACATCGTGATCAGACTCACCTTCGACCAGGTGATGCTCGAGTGGCCGCGCGTCATCGCCGCGGTTCGTGCTCTCGTCGCGCGGCGCGAGCATCGGTGGGCTGCTCGCCATCGCCGAGCGGGCCTCGTCATCGCGATGTGACCGGTTTCTGCAGGAATGGCCTCGAGCGGCGAGCTATCTGCGATGCTCTCGGGTATTCCTGCAGAAACTGGTCTCGGTCGCGCGGCGGGCCGACGCACCGCGTGCGCGGAGGTGCCGGCGCGCCTGCACGCAGGGGCTCGGCACGGCGGTTTGGTAGGGTGCGAGGCATGCCCGCAGAACGCTCCGCCCGCGTCCGCTCCGCCGCGCTCCGCTCCCTGATCGGAGTGCTCGCCGGAGCGGCTGCCGTCGCGATCGTCGCCGGGCCGGCCTCTGCCGCGGTCGTCGCCGATCCGGTGTTCGACGAGGGCGGCTGCGTGGTCTACCGCGTCACCGACAACGGCCCGCAGGGCGCCCAGTGCGCCGGGGTGAACCTCACCGGAACGCGGTTCGGCGAGGGCGACTTCCGGGGCGCGAACCTGATCGGGGCGTCCTTCGCCGGGGGCGACGTTCAGGGCGCCGTGTTCGCGGGGGCCAACATCTCGGGAGCCGACTTCAGCGGCACCCGCATCGTCGGGGCCGACTTCACCGGCGCGGGGATCGTGCCCGCCACCGTCGACGTGACGGCGGACGCCTCGGGATCCGCGCCGGTGGCCTTCGACGTCACACCCCCGCCGGGCCTCACGGTCGACGGATGCTCGATCGTCGGCGCTCCGGTCGACTCCGGTCAGGTGTTCCCCATCGGCACCTCCAACGTGCTCTGCACGATCTCCTCGTCGTTCAAGGGCACCGCGACCGCCGTGATGACCGTGAACGTGGTGGCCTCGGTCACGGCCACCCCTACCGCGACGCCCCTGTTCACGCCGGAGCCCGTCACCGCCACCCCGGTGCCGATCGCGGACTCGTCGAGTGGTTCGGAGACGCCGAACTGGCTCATGATCGGCGGCTTCGCGGGCGGTGGGCTGCTCGTGCTGGTGGGCATCGTGGCGTTCCTGGTCACGAACCGGCGGCCGAAGGCTGAGCCGGATCCCAAGCCCGACGCCGGCGCCTAACCGAACAGTGACGGGAACGCCGAGACCGCCCAGGCGTAGCCCACGAACGAGGCGATGTCGATGATCCAGTGCGCGATCACGAGCGGCATCGTGCGCCCCCAGCGCCAGTAGCACCAGCCGAAGACGATCCCCATCACGACGTTGCCGAAGAACGGCCCGATGCCCTGGTAGAGGTGGTAGCTGCCGCGCAGAACGGCGGCGGCGATGATGATGCGCCACTTGCCCCAGCCGATCTGCCGCAAGCGCGTGAAGAGGTAGCCCACGACGATGAGCTCCTCCTGCAGTGCGGCGCGCAGGGCCGAGAGGATGAGCACGGGGGTGGTCCACCAGTAGGTGTCCAACGGCGCGGGCACCACGTTCACGGTGAAGCCGAGCGCACGCCCCACGAAGTACAGGGCGATGCCCGGCACGCCGATAACGAGAACCAGCAGGAGCCCCCGCCCGAGGTCGCTCACGGGCTTGCGGGCGTCGAAGCCGAGGCGCCGGAACGGGTTGCCGCCCGAGATGGCGAGCAGGTAGAACGCGAGAACCACGGGCATCAGGGCGAAGAAGATCGCGAGCAGCTGGTACGTCAGGTCGAGCCACGAACGGTCGCTCAGGGCGCCGTTGATGGTGGCCGTCTGCTCCCCGAGCGGGGTGTCGGCGGTGAGCCGCCCGATCAGGTTCACGACCGAGTAGACGGCGGATGCGCCGAGCGAGACCCCGAGAACGATCCCGAGCTCCGTCCACAGCCTCCGGCGGCGCAAACGGCCCCATTCGGCGGCTCGGGTCATCGCTTAACTTTCTTGCGTCGAATGGTGGAATTCCACGTTCTCTGTCGGAATCTCACAATAAATCATCGGAGATAGTTTCGTGTATGTAACTTTGTCGGCTCAGGTTTTGCTCCGGTGCTGGCCCCCACTTAGGGTACTTCCTTAGGTCCAGCCTCCCACGAGGAGGCAAGACCGTGCCCGCATTCTGCACAGGAGGAAAATTGAAAATCAGACGGTATGGCATCGGCGCGATCGCGCTGGTCGCCGCGAGCGCGCTCGCACTGTCGGGCTGCGCCAGCGGCAGCTCGACCAGCACCTCGGCCAGTTCTTCCGCGGTCATCACCGCGAACGGTTCAGAGCCCCAGAATCCCCTGATCCCCACCAACACGAACGAGACCGGTGGTGGAAAGATCCTCGACTCGCTCTTCGCCGGCCTGGTGTACTACGACGCCACGGGCAAGCCCGTGAACGACGTCGCCGACAGCATCACGACCGATGACGCTCAGACCTACACGATCAAGATCAAGTCGGGCGAGAAGTTCACCAATGGCGACCCCGTCACCTCGAGCTCCTTCGTCGACGCCTGGAACTACGGCGCCAACGCGGCGAACACGCAGCTGAACCAGAGCTGGTTCAGCATCATCCAGGGCTTCGACGAGACCAACCCCCAGACGAGCCTCAGCGGTCTGAAGGTCGTCGATGACACGACCTTCACCGTGACGCTCACCGAGCCGCTCTCGGACTTCCCCCTGCGCCTCGGCTACTCGGCGTACTACCCGCTGCCCAAGGAAGCCTTCGACGACATGGCCGCCTACGGTCAGAACCCGATCGGAAACGGCCCGTACAAGCTGGCCAGCGCCGACGCGTGGAAGCACAACGAGCAGATCAGCCTGGTCGCGAACAGCGACTACACCGGAGGCCGGAAGCCGGTCAACGGCGGTGTGACGTTCAAGTTCTACGCGAGCGAGGACGCGGCCTACGCCGACCTGCTCGGTGGCAACCTGGACATCCTGGACTCCATCCCGGCGGCGTCTCTCGCCAACTACAAGGCTGACCTCGGCGATCGTGCCGTCAACCAGCCGGCAGCGATCTTCCAGTCGTTCACGATTCCGGCGTCGCTCGCGCACTTCGGCAACAACCAAGAGGGGCAGCTGCGTCGTGCGGCACTCTCGATGGCCATCAACCGCCCTGAGATCACCAAGGTCATCTTCCAGGACACCCGTACCCCGGCATCCGACTTCACCTCGCCGGTCATCGACGGCTGGAGTGACTCCCTCACCGGCGCCGACGTGCTGACCTACAACCCGGACAAGGCGAAGGCCCTCTGGGCTCAGGCCGACGCGATCTCGCCGTGGAGCGGTACCTTCCAGATCGGCTACAACTCCGACAGCTCGCACCAGGTGTGGGTCGACGCGGTGTCGAACAGCATCAAGAACACGTTGGGAATCGACGCCTCCGGCGCTCCGTACCCGACCTTCGCCGAGTTCCGCACCGCGGTCACGAGCGGAGCGATCACCACGGCGTTCCGTACCGGATGGCAGGCCGACTACCCCGGTCTGTACAACTTCCTGCAGCCGCTGTACGCCACCAACGCCTCGTCCAACGACGGCAAGTACTCCAGCGCCGAGTTCGACAAGATCCTGGCGCAGGGTGCATCGGAGACCGACGCGGCCGCGGCCAACTCGGACTTCCAGAAGGCTCAGGAGGTTCTGCTGAAGGATCTCCCCGCCATCCCGCTGTGGTACGCGAACGTCACGGGCGGCTACGCCGACACCGTGTCGAACGTCCAGTTCGGCTGGAACTCGGTGCCGCTGTACTACGAGGTCACCAAGAGCTAGTTCTCGATCGATCGGGGGCGGCAGCATTCGGCTGCCGCCCCCGTATTATGTCCATAGTTCAGCGGCCGTCCCGGCCCACTAGTTCGATTGGCACGGTCTGACCCTTGGCCGGATACATCCTCAGGCGCCTGTTGCAGGCGATCCCTGTTCTCCTGGGAACGACGTTCCTGATCTACTTCATGGTCTTCGCCATGCCCGGAGACCCCTTGCTCGCTCTCTTCGGCGACAAGACGCCCAGCCCCGCGCTGCTCGAGAGCCTGCGACAGCAGTACCACCTCGATCAGCCCTTCATCATCCAGTACTTCCTCTACTTGGGCGGCATCTTCCACGGCGACTTCGGCACCTCGTTCTCGGGCGAGCCGGTCGCCGACATCCTGGCGCGCACCTTCCCAGTCACCATCCGCCTCGCCATCATGGCGCTCATCATCGAGTTCGTCGGTGGCGTGCTGATCGGTCTCGTCTCGGGGCTGCGGAAGGGGAAGCTCTTCGATGCATCGGCGCTCGTGGTCAGCCTCATCTTCATCTCCCTGCCGATCTTCGTGATCGCGTTCGTGGCGCAGTTCATCTTCGGCATCCAGCTCGGCTGGGCCCGCACGACGGTCTCGAGCGGGGCGCCCATCCAAGACCTGATCCTCCCGGCGTTCGTGCTGGCGAGTATCACCTTCGCGCAGATCGTGCGCCTCACCCGTGCCTCGGTGATCGAGACCCAGTCGCTCGACTTCGTGCGCACCGCCTACGGCAAGGGCCTCAGCCGGCGCCGCATCATCCCGGTGCACATCCTGCGCAACTCGCTGATCCCGGTGGTCACCTACGCGGCCACCGACTTCGGCGTGCTGCTCGTGGGCGCCACCGTCACCGAGGGAATCTTCAACGTGCCCGGCGTCGGCCGCACGCTCTACCAGGCGATCGTGCGCGGGGAGGGCCCCACCGTGGTCTCCTTCGTGACCGTCATGGTGCTCATCTACCTGGTGGTCAACCTCGTCGTCGACCTCCTGTACGGCCTTCTCGACCCGAGGATCCGCTATGTCAAATAACCCACCCACCCAGACGCACTACGTCGCGCCCCTCGAAGAGACGCCGCTCGTCGCGATCGACACGGTCAACGTGGGGGAGCGCCCGAGCAACCTCTGGATCGACGCCTGGCGCGACATGCGCCGCCGGCCGATGTTCTGGATCTCCTCGGTCATCATCCTGCTGGTCGTGCTCGTCGCGCTGTTCCCGAACCTGTTCACCTCGGTTCCGCCGAACGACAACTGCGTGTTGTCCAACAGCAACGGAGCACCGACGGCCGAGCACATCCTCGGATTCACCAAGCAGGGTTGCGACGTCTTCTCGCGGATCATCCACGGCACCTCGACCTCGTTGTCGGTCGGCATCATCGTAACGGTGCTCACCACGGTGCTCGGAATTCTGTTCGGGATGTTCGCCGGCTACTACGGCGGCTGGCTCGACTCGGTACTCTCCCGCGCGGGCGACATCTTCTTCTCGATCCCCTACATCCTCGCCGCCGTGGTCATCATGTCGGTGTTCTCGGCCTATCGGAACGTGTTCGTCATCTCGCTCGCCATCGGCATCTTCGCCTGGCCGGCGACGGCTCGCGTTCTGAGAGCCGAGATCATGCGGGTCAAGAACTCCGATTACGTGATGGCCTCGCAGGCGCTCGGCGTCTCGCGCTTCCGCATCCTGCTCCGTCACGTGTTGCCGAACTCGATCGCCCCCGTGATCGTGGTCACCACCATCTCGCTCGGAGCAGCCATCGTGGCCGAGGCCACGCTGTCGTTCCTCGGCGTGGGCCTGCCGAACACCACCATGTCATGGGGCAACGACATCAGCGCCGCGCAATCCGACCTGCGCACGGCGCCGCAGACGCTCATCTACCCGTCCCTGGCGCTCTCGATCACCGTGCTGAGCTTCATCATGCTCGGCGAGGTCGTCAGAGACGCTCTCGACCCGAAGGCGAGGGCTCAGCGATGAGCGACTCCAGCACCAGCATCCAGCCCCTTCTCGAAATCAAGAACCTCGAGGTCGGTTTCCAGACGACCGAGGGCATCGTTCCCGCCGTGCGCGGCGTCGACCTCACCCTGATGCCAGGGCAGACGCTCGCCATCGTGGGGGAGTCGGGCTCGGGCAAGTCCACGACGGCCCACGCCATCATCAACCTGCTCCCCGGCCCCGGCCGGATCACGGGCGGCTCCATCATGTTCGACGGGCAGGAGCTCACCTCCTACTCCGAAAAGAAGATGGAGGAGATCCGCGGCCGCCAGATCGGCTTCGTGCCACAGGACCCGATGTCGAACCTCAACCCCGTGTGGAGCGTCGGCTTCCAGGTGGAGGAGACCATCCGCGCCAACGGCATCGCCTCGGGCCGCAAGGCCGTCAAGGCCCACGCCATCCAGGTGCTGAAGGAGGCGGGCCTCGCGGATGCCGACAAGCGGCTCAAGCAGTTCCCGCACCAGTTCTCCGGCGGCATGCGCCAGCGCGTGCTGATCGGCATCGGCCTGTCGAGCCGGCCGAAGCTGCTCATCGCCGACGAGCCCACCTCGGCGCTCGACGTGACCGTGCAGCGGCGCATCCTCGACCACCTCGAGACGCTCACCCGCGACATCGGCACGGCAGTGCTCTTCATCACGCACGACCTCGGCCTCGCCGCCGAGCGCGCCGAGCAGCTCGTGGTGATGTACAAGGGCAAGATCGTCGAGGCCGGGCCCTCGAAGGAGATCCTGCAGAACCCGGTGCACCCCTACACGCAGCGTCTCGTGGCCGCAGCCCCGAGCCTGGCGTCGCGGCGCATCCAGTCGGCTACGCACGCCTCGGCCAGCCACGCGCTGAGCGATCTCGAGTACGCCCCCACCAAGGTCACCGAGGGGCTCGACCTCATCGCGGCGGCCGAGGAGCGTATCGAGCAGCAGCCGAAGACCAAGCGCCCCGACGCCATCGTGGTGAAAGACCTCACGAAGGTCTACAAGATCCGCGGCCAGGGCCGCGGCGCCGCCGGTGAGCTGACGGCCTCCGACGCCGTGTCGTTCTCGGTGGAGAAGGGCACGACCACGGCACTCGTGGGCGAGTCGGGCTCGGGCAAGTCGACGGTGGCGAAGATGATCCTGCGCCTCGAAGACCCCACGAGCGGCTCGATCATGATCGACGGCCAGGATGTCGCACCGCTCAAGGGCAAGGCCCTGCTCGACCTGCGCCGGCGCATGCAGCCGGTGTTCCAGGATCCGTACGGCTCGCTCGACCCGCTGCGCAACATCGGCAACACCATCGGCGAACCGCTCAACACGCACAAGGTCGGCGACCGGGTCTCGCGCAAGGCGCGTGTGCTCGAGCTCCTCGACCAGGTGGCGCTGCCGAAGACGCTCATCACGCGCTATCCCAACGAACTCTCAGGTGGACAGCGTCAGCGCGTCGCGATCGCGCGGGCGCTCGCGCTGAAGCCCGACATCGTCGTGCTCGACGAGGCCGTCTCGGCGCTCGACGTGCTGGTGCAGGCCCAGATCCTCAAGCTTCTGGCCGATCTGCAGGCCGAACTCGAGCTCACCTACCTGTTCATCACGCACGACCTCGCGGTGGTGCGGGTGATCGCCGACAACGTCTGCGTGATGCAGCAGGGCAAGATCGTGGAGGCCGCGAGCACCGATGACGTCTTCGACAGCCCGAAGGAGCAATATACTAAGGAGTTGCTGAACGCCATCCCGGGAGCTGGAATCACCCTGGGCGTTTAGCGGATCGGGCCACGTCGCCCACACACTCCCCGCTATATAGGGCCCGCGGGTGGCAAGGCCACCGAGTTCGGGTTCACGAACCTGAGGACTTTCCCATGGCACAAGCCACCCGCGACGACCTGCGCAACGTCGCAATCGTCGCCCACGTCGACCACGGCAAGACCACCCTGGTCGACGCCATGCTCACGCAGACCAACTCCTTCGACGCGCATTTCGACGCCGACGACCGGATGATGGACTCGAACGACCTCGAGCGTGAGAAGGGCATCACGATCCTCGCCAAGAACACGGCGATCTCGTACAACGGCAAGCACGCCAACGGCAAGGCGATCACCATCAACGTGATCGACACCCCCGGTCACGCCGACTTCGGCGGCGAGGTCGAGCGCGGCCTGTCGATGGTCGACGGCGTGGTGCTGCTGGTCGACGCCTCCGAAGGCCCGCTGCCGCAGACCCGCTTCGTGCTCCGCAAGGCGCTCGAGGCGAAGCTCCCCGTCATCCTGCTGGTCAACAAGACCGACCGGCCGGACGCGCGCATCGACGAGGTCGTGGGCGAGTCGCAGGACCTGCTGCTCGGCCTCGCCTCCGACATGGCCGACGACGTGCCCGATCTCGACCTCGACGCGATCCTCGACGTGCCGGTGGTCTACGCCTCCGGCCGTAACGGCGCCGCGAGCCTCAACAAGCCCGAGAACGGCACGCTGCCCGACAACGACGACCTCGAGCCGCTGTTCGGCGCCATCCTGGAGCACATCCCGGCCCCGACCTACGACGACGAGGCGCCCCTCCAGGCCCACGTCACGAACCTCGACTCGTCGCCGTTCCTCGGCCGTCTGGCCCTGCTCCGTGTCTTCAACGGCACGATCAAGAAGGGCCAGCAGGTCGCCTGGGTCAAGCACGACGGCACCGTCACCAACCAGCGCATCAGCGAGCTGCTGAAGACGGTGGCGCTCACCCGCTTCCCGACCGAGTCGGCCGGCCCGGGCGACATCGTCGCGATCGCCGGCATCGAGGACATCACGATCGGCGAGACCATCGCCGACCCCGAGGATGTTCGCCCGCTGCCCGCCATCACGGTCGACGACCCCGCCATCTCGATGACCATCGGCACCAACACCTCGCCGCTCGTGGGCAAGGTCAAGGGCCACAAGCTCACCGCCCGCATGGTGAAGGACCGCCTCGACCGCGAGCTGATCGGTAACGTCTCGCTCCGCGTCGTCGACATCGGAAACCCCGCCGCCTGGGAGGTGCAGGGCCGTGGAGAGCTCGCGCTCGCCATCCTGGTCGAGAACATGCGCCGCGAGGGCTACGAGCTCACCGTGGGCAAGCCCCAGGTGGTCACGAAGCAGGTCAACGGCAAGACGCACGAGCCCTTCGAGCACCTCACGATCGACGCCCCTGAGGAGTACCTCGGCGCCATCACGCAGCTGCTCGCCGCCCGCAAGGGCCGGATGGACGGCATGTCGAACCACGGCACCGGCTGGGTGCGCATGGAGTTCATCGTGCCCTCGCGCGGCCTGATCGGCTTCCGCACCGAGTTCCTCACCATCACCCGCGGCACCGGCATCGCGAACGCGATCTCGCACGGCTACGACGAGTGGGCCGGTTCGATCGTCACCCGGAACAACGGATCGATCGTGGCCGACCGCTCCGGCGTCGTCACCCCGTTCGCCATCATCGCCCTGCAGGAGCGCATGACCTTCTTCGTGAACCCCACCGAGGAGGTCTACGAGGGCATGGTGATCGGCGAGAACTCGCGCGCCGACGACATGGACGTGAACATCACCAAGGAGAAGAAGCTGACCAACATGCGTCAGTCGACGGCCGACAACTTCGAGTCGATGACTCCGTCGCGCCAGCTCTCCCTCGAGGAGTCGCTCGAGTTCGCCCGCGAGGACGAGTGCGTCGAGGTCACCCCCGAGACGGTGCGCATCCGCAAGGTCGAGCTCGACCAGAACGCCCGCGCCCGCCGCACTGCGAACCTCAAGCGCGCGAACCAGTAGTCGCCCGCCTCACGACGAACGGCCCGCCCTCCTCGCGAGGTGCGGGCCGTTCGTCGTTCACGAGGTGGTGAGTCCAGTCGGGGAGGTGGCCGTGCGCCCGGCGGGGGCGGCCGCCGTCCGCCCGCTCATCACGAGCGCGGCCGTGGCGATGCAGGTGGCCAACAGGAACACGGCACCGAAGGCGCCGATCGCCTCCGGCCCACCGAGCACACCGAACAGGATGCCGGCGATGGCGAGCGACATGGCCGGGCCCGCCGCATCCGCGATGCTGAGCGCCGAGCTGTTGAAGCCCTGCTGCCCCGGCTTCGAGTAGCTCAGGGTGAGCACCGAGAGCTTGGGGTAGGCCAGCCCCATGCCGGCGCCGGAGAACGCCCAGCCGGCGATGGACACCCAGGCCGGCCAGCCGAAGAACGCGGTGGCGCAGACCACCGCGGTGGCGCCCACGACGGTCGCCGTGCCCAGGCGCAGCGCCGGCGTGGCACCGAGTCCGGGCAGCCGCCCCTGCAGCCACGAGGTGAGGCCCCAGGCGATGCCGGCGGCCGAGAGGGCGAGGCCGGCGGTCGAGGCGTCGAGGGCGAAGCGGTTCGTGAGCAGGTAGGGCAGGTAGACCTCCGCAGCCGTGTACCCGCCGGCGACGAGCATCCGGATCAGGATCACGCTCGGCAGTCCGCGCGCGCCCAGCAGCGTGTGCCGCGGCAGCAGGGGGCGCAGCGCCACCACCGCCAGCACGAGCGAGCCCCCGGCCACCGCGAACACGAGCACGCCGTCGAGCTCCGAGGCGAGACTGAGGGCCAGGATGGCGAGCCCGAGCAGTACAGCCCAGACGATGCGCGAGACGCTCCACGCGGCGGCCGCGCGGTCTTCCGCGGTACCGGGGGCGATCAGCCGCATCGCCGGCACCACCATCGCGAGCGCGGGCAGCACGAGCACCGCGACGCCGAGGAACACCCAGCGCCAGCCCACCGTGTCACCGAGGAGCCCCGCCGTGTAGGGGCCGACCAGGGCCGGCAGCACCCAGGCCGCGGCGAAGGCACCGAAGATGCGCGGTTGGAGCGAGGTCGGGTAGACCCGGGCCACGATGACGTAGATGGCGACGGTCATCGCGCCACCGCCGAGACCGTGCACGAGTCGGCCGGCGACCATCGCGCCCATGCTCGTGGCGGTGCCGGCGACGAGGAGACCGGTCGCGAACAGGGCGACGGAGGCGTAGAGCGGCCACACGGGCCCGTTGCGGTCGCTCGCGGTGCCGCTCACCACCATGCCGAGCACCGAGACGGCGAGCGGCCCCGCGAAGGCCACGGCGTAGAGGGAGGCGCCGTCGAGTTCGGCGCTGATCACCGGCATCACCGTGGTGACGGCGAGGTTCTCGAAGGCTGCGACGAAGACCAGCGCGAAGGAGCCGATGGTGATGAGCCGGTAGCGCGCGCCGAGGACGCCCCTCACGCGCCGAAGAGCGTCTCGCCCACGTAGCCCCCGGTCGAGGCTCCGGGCGGTACGGCGAAGACGCCCGAGCCGACGTGCCGGATGTACTCGTTCATCGCATCGTTCTTGGCGAGGTTCATCTGGATGGGGATGAACTGCGCGCGGGGGTCCCGCTGGTAGGCGATGAAGAACAGTCCGGCGTTCAGCCGCCCGAGCTCGTCGTTGCCGTCGACGAAGTTGTAGCCGCGACGCAGGAGCTGTGCTCCGGAGTTCTGGTCGGGGTGCGCGACACTCAGGTGCGAGCGGGTGTCGATGAGCGGTTTGTCGCCGGCGCCGAGCGCGGCGAAGTCGGGGGCGGTGAACTCCGTGCCGCCCGAATAGGGAGCACCTTCGCCCTTGGTGCGGCCGATCACGCGCTCCTGCTCGCGCAGCGAGGTGCGGTCCCAGGTCTCGATCGTCATGCGGATCTTGCGGGCCACGAGGTAGGAGCCGCCCGCCATCCACTCCGCACCGTCGTCGGCCGCGGCCCAGACCTGGCCGTTCACCACATCCGTCTCCTCGGACTTGATGTTGGCGGTGCCGTCCTTGAAGCCGAAGAGGTTGCGCGGGGTCGCCTGCGCCTGGGAGGTGGAACTGGTGCGGCCGAAGCCGAGCTGCGACCAGCGGATCGAGGCGCGCCCGAAGGCGATGCGCGAGAGGTTGCGGATGGCGTGCACCGCGACCTGGGGGTCGTCGCTGCAGGCCTGGATGCACAGGTCGCCGCCGCTCAGCTCGTCCTGCAGCATGTCGGCCGGGAAGTGCGGCAGGTCGACGAGCGCGGCCGGGCGCTGCGCCGCGATGCCGAAGCGGTCGGCGCCGGCCGCGTTCGTGAAGAGGCTGGGGCCGAAGCCGATGGTGATGGTGAGGCCGGATGCCGGCAGGCCGAGCGCTTCGCCGGTGTCGTCGGGCGGAGCGTCGTAGGGGCCGCCGGTGGCGCCGTAGGTGCCGGCCTGCTGACCCTGGGTCATCAATGCGGCGGCGGCGCTCCAGTCTTTCAGCAGGGTCACCAGCTCGTCGCGCGAGATGTCGGCCACGTCGTAGCTGGCGAAGTGCAGGCGATCCTGCGCGGGGGTGACGATGCCCGACTGGTTCGCGGCGAAGAAGGGGTACACCGTGCCGCCGCCCTGTGCCGAAGCGGCAGGGGGGAGCACGAAGCGGTCGAGCGAGAAGCCGATTCCCGCCCCGACGAAGTCCGGCATCTCCCGCAGGGGATTGTTCGGCCTCGCCGGGGCAGGCGTCGTCGGGGCGGGCGGGACATCCGGGGTCACGGTCTCTGGCTGCTCCTCGGGTGTTTCCTGGGCAGACATGATGACAACTCTAGGATGCGGCGGCTGGGTGTCAGCTCACGAGGGCTGCGGTGAGGCGGCTGAGCGGCTCGCCCAGGGCGTTGACGCCGTCGGCCAGCTGCTTCACCTGCTCGGTGCTGAGGTCGTTGTAGTAGGTGAAGCCGTCGCTCAGGTTGCCGTAGCCGGAGAGCAGCGTCTGCAGCGAGGCGAACTGCGTGTCGAGGCTCTTCACGAGCTCGGGGTTCTTCGCGTCGACGATGTCGCGCACGCCTTCGTAGGCCACCTTGGCGCCCTCGAGGTTGGCCTGGAAGTCCCAGAGATCGGTGTGCGACCAGATCTCCTCCTCGCCGGTGATCTTGCCCGAGGCCACTTCCTCCATGAGGCCGATGGCGCCGTTCGAGATCGCGTCGATGCCGACCGTGTAGTCGGAGGCGGTGACGGCGTCGTAGAGCTTCTGCGTGTCGGCCTTGAGCTTGTCGGCGTAGTGGCTGCGCTCGTCGGCCGTCAGCGGCACGTAGGCGGTGCCGCCGTTGTCGGCGGCCGCCGGCGGGAAGAGGTCCTTCTCGATGCGGTGCCAGCCGGTCCATTCGTCGCCCGCGGCGACGTCGGCCTCGCGGAAGTCGATGGCCGGGTCGAGGTCGCCGAAGGACTCGGCGACGGGCTCGATGCGCTCGTAGTTCGCGCGGGCCGTGGGGTACAGCGTGCGGGCCGTGGCGTCGTCGCCCGCCAGGTAGGCGGCGAGGAATGTGTCGGTGCCGGTGACGAGCTGGCCGACCTGGTCCTTCACGTAGGCCACGTAGTTGGTGGCGGCCTGGTCGACCTGCTGCTGCTGGTCGCCCGCGAGCTGCACCTTGTCGCCCGAGACGGTGAAGGAGGCGCGGCCGATGCCGTCGCCCACCATGCCGGGCTTGCAGACGGTGAAGTAGTTCCCGGGCTGGGCCTGCACCACGAGGTCGCGGCTGATGCCGGGGCCCACGTTCTCGACCTCGCCCACGATGCGCAGGCCGTCTTCGGCGAGCAGGTAGAACTCGGTCACCTGGGTGCCGGAGTTCGTGACGTTGAAGTTGAGGGTGCCGCTCGTGGCCGTGCTGGCGCTCACCGTGCAGGCGTCGGCCGAGCTGTCGACGGTGATCGCGCCGGCGGCATCCGTCGACGAGGTGTTGTTGGGAACGCAGCCCGCGAGGGCGAGGGCGGTCAGCGCCGCGCCGGCGGCGACGAGGATCGGTCGGGTCTTCACAGGTGCTCCAAGCGGGGGACGGCGCCGGAATCGGCGGAGGCAGGGATCGTGGGGGCAGTGGTCGTGGGGTTCGTTCGCGCAACGGGCGCCGTCGGTGCGGTGGTCGTGGCGGCCGGCGTCTTCTTCGGCCCGCGCCGGACGGCGCGGAGGAACAGGATCATGGTGGGCACGAAGTAGGCCAGCCAGACCGCCAGCTCGAGCCAGGTGGTGGCGGGGGAGAAGTTCACGGTGCCCTTGAGGAGCGTGCCGTACCAGCTGTCGGGCCGCACGATGCCGCTCACGTCGAAGGCCAGGTTGTTCAGCCCCGGGAGGATGCCCGCCTCCTGCAGGTCGTGCACGCCGTAGCTCAGCACACCGGCCGCGACGAGGATGAGGAACCCGCCCGACCAGGCGAAGAACTTCGAGAGGTTGATGCGCACGAGGCCCCGGTAGATCAGGTACCCGAGCACCACGGCGGTCAGGATGCCGAGGGCGGCTCCCAGCAGCGGGAACGTGGTCTCGCCGGTGGCCTGCACCGCGGCCCAGATGAACAGGGCGGTCTCGATGCCTTCCCGGCCCACCGCGAGGAACGCCACGAGCACGAGACCCCAGCCGGCGCCGATGAGAGCCTTCTCGATGTCGGAGTGCAGGGTGCCCTTGAGGTTCTGGCTGGTGCGGAGCATCCAGAACACCATCCAGGTCACGAAGCCGGTGGCCACGATCGAGAGCGAGCCGCCGATGGCCTCCTGGGCCTCGAAGCTCAGGCCGTAGGCTCCGAAGGTGAGGACGGCGCCGAGGCCGAGCGACACGAGGACGGCGAGGCCGACGCCGGACCAGAGCCGGAACAGCACGTCGCGGCGGCCGATCTTGCGCACGTAGGCCACGAGGATGCCCACCACGAGGGCAGCTTCGAGCCCTTCGCGCAGGCCGATCAGATAGTTGGCGAGCACGGGAACCTTTTCGACGGAGACAGGGAAGGGAAGGTCGCGGTCACTGTTGGTTTGGCTGGCCTTACTTGGGTAAGCCTAGCCTTAGGTGGCCCGGGGTGCCAAGCCGAATCCATTCCCTGAACGCTCTGCCAGATTTAGGCTGAGGCCATGACGGACGACGCGGTGGTACGGGCCCAGGCCGAAGCGGAGGCGGCGCTCGAGGCCGCCCGACAGGCGCAGGCCGCGGCCGAGGCGGCCGTCAAGCGAGCTCAGGATGCCGCGGCGGCGGCCGTGGCCGCGCAGGAGGTGGCGGCGGCCGAGCCCGCACCCGCCGGCTCCGCGCCCACAGCTGCGCCCGCCGCGCCCGCGGTGGGCCCGCTCTCCGTGGCCGAGGTCGACGTCATCCGCGCCGGCTACGCCTTCGCCGGCGCGGCCCTCGAGATCGGCGCGCTCGTGAACGGGGAGCCCGTGCCCGACGCGCCCGTGCGCATCCCGCTCGCCATGACCAACCGCCATGGACTCGTGGCCGGGGCCACCGGCACGGGCAAGACCCGTACTCTTCAGGCTCTCGCGGAGCAGCTGGCTGCGCACGGCGTGCCCGTGTTCGCCGCCGACATGAAAGGCGACCTCTCCGGCGTCGCCACGCCGGGGGAGCCGAACGAGAAGCTCCTCGCCCGCACCGCCGCCATCGGGCAGGACTGGGCGCCGAAGGCCAGCCAGGTGGAGTACTTCAGCCTCGGCGGCATCGGCAAGGGCGTGCCGATCCGCGCCACGCTCTCGGGCTTCGGCCCACTGCTGCTCAGCAAGGTGCTGGGCCTCAACGCCACCCAGGAGTCGAGCCTCGGCCTGGTGTTCCACTACGCCGAGCAGGCCGGGCTGCCTCTGGTCGACCTCAGCGATCTGCGCGCCGTGCTCAGCTACCTCACGAGCGACGAGGGCAAGGTCGAGCTGAAGAACCTCGGCGGCCTCTCGAATCAGACCGTGGGCGTCATCTTGCGCGAGCTCATCGCCTTCGCCGCCCAGGGCGCCGAGGCCTTCTTCGGCGAACCCGAGATCGACACCTCGCTCTTCCTCCGCACGGCGGCCGACGGCACCGGGGTCATCAACCTGCTCGAGCTGCCGCGGGTGGCCGACAAGCCGCAGCTGTTCTCCACCTTCCTGATGTGGCTGCTCGCCGACCTCTACAACGACCTGCCCGAGGTGGGAGACCTGGACAAGCCCAAGCTCGTGTTCTTCTTCGATGAGGCGCACCTGCTCTTCGCCGGCGCGTCGAAGGACTTCCAGCAGTCGATCACCCAGACCGTGCGGCTCATCCGCTCGAAGGGCGTCGGCATCTTCTTCGTCACGCAGACGCCGAAGGACATCCCGGGCGACGTGCTCGCGCAGCTCGGCTCGCGCGTGCAGCACGCCCTGCGCGCCTTCACCCCGGATGACGCCAAAGCACTCCGCGCGACCGTCTCGACCTACCCGACCTCGGACTACGACCTCGACCAGGTGCTGCAGAATCTCGGCACCGGTGAGGCGATCGTGACCGTCATGAACGAGAAGGGCGCCCCCTCGCCGGTGGCGTGGACGCGGGTGCGGGCGCCGCAGGGTTCCATGGCGCCGACGCCGGATGCGCAGATCGATGCCGCGGTCGCCGCCTCGCCCCTGCTCGCCCGGTACGGCACCCCGATCGACAGGGAGTCGGCACGGGAGATGCTCACCGCCAAGATGAACGCCGCCGCCGCTGCCGCGGCGCAGGTCGAGGCGCAGGAGGAATACGCCCGCCAGCAGGCCGAGTTCCAGAAGGCGGCCGAGAAGCAGGCGAAGGCGGATGCCGCGGCCGACGCGCGCCGTGCATCCGCCCCGCGCAGCCGCGCGACGAAGCCGCAGCCCGACCTGCTCACCGACGTGCTCGGATCCAAGACCACGCAGACGATCCTGAAAGGTGTCATGGAAGGCATCTTCGGAACCCGCCGCCGGCGCTGAGCGGCGCACCCCACGACGTAGGCTGGCTCCGTGGAGAGCGAGCCGCGCCGGGACGGCGCCGATCAGAGCGAACCGCGGTACGGCATCCGCACGACCGGGGCCGGTGCCGCGGCGCCCAGCAGCGTCTATGCCGGAGCGATGGGCGTGACGGGGGAGACCGCTCCCGCCTTCACCGAGCCGGAGTACGAGCCCGAGCCGGCCGGCACTTCGCTCGGCACGCGCGTGCTCGGGCTCGCCGCCGCGTTCCTCATCGGCGGGGTGTTCGGCATCCTCGGCACGATCGTGCACCAGATCAGCGTGAGCGTGTTCGGCCTCTTCGACCTGCCCGTGGGGCTGATCCTGGCGCTCGCCGCCGAAGGGATGCTGCTCGTGGGCCTCCGGATGGTCGCCCCCACGCGACTCGCCGCCGTGCTCGCCGCGGTCGCCCTGGTGGGACTCGTGGCACTCCTCGCGCTGCCGAGCCCCGGCGGCTCGGTGCTCATCCCCGACAGCGTGGCCGGCATGGTCTGGCTCGTCGGATCGACCCTGCTCGCGGTGGCCGTGCTGGCCTGGCCGCGCCTCGCCGGGGCGCAGTCCGGCGGGAAGTCGCGCGCCGAGCACGTAGACTTGAACTCCCGGTAATCGAAGGGACCCGATCCACAGTGACCTATGTCATCGCCCTCCCGTGCGTCGACGTCAAAGACCGCGCGTGCATCGACGAATGCCCCGTCGACTGCATCTACGAAGGCGAACGCTCGCTCTACATCCACCCCGACGAGTGCGTCGACTGCGGCGCCTGCGAGCCGGTGTGCCCGGTCGAGGCCATCTACTACGAAGACGACCTGCCCGAAGAGTGGGCCGACTACTACAAGGCCAACGTCGAGTTCTTCGAGGAGATCGGCTCGCCCGGCGGTGCCGCGAAGATCGGCGTGATCAAGCACGACCACCCGGTGATCGCCGCGCTGCCGCCCCAGGGCGAGCACTAGACCCCGGCGCGCCGCCGTGCCGCTCGGAGAGCTCCCGGACTACCCGTGGGACCAGATGGCGCCGTTCGCGGTGCGTGCCCGCGCGCATTCGGGTGGCATCGTCGACCTCTCGATCGGCTCCCCGGTCGACCCGACGCCCGGGCCCGTGCGTGAGGCTCTGGCCGCGGCGACGGATGCACACTCCTACCCGCTCACCGTCGGAACCCCGGGGCTGCGCTCGGCGATCGTCGCCTGGTTCGCGCGCCGCCGCGGGGTCGGCGGACTGAGCGAGGAGAACGTGCTGCCCACCATCGGCTCGAAGGAGTTCGTGGCCTGGCTGCCGTTCATGCTCGGGCTCGGCGAGGGCGACGTCGTCGTGCATCCCGAGGCCGCGTATCCCACCTACGAGATGGGAGCACGGATCGCGGGCGCCGACACCCTCGCCGCCGACGACCCGGCCTCCTGGCCGGAGAACACCCGGCTGGTCTGGGTCAACAGCCCCGGCAACCCCGACGGCCGGGTTCTCGACCACGTTCAGCTGCGGCGAGCGGTGGAGCGTGCGCGCGAGCTCGGAGCCGTCATCGCGGGAGACGAGTGCTACGCCGAACTCGGCTGGGACGGGCGCTGGGCCTCGGAACCCGTGCCGAGCATCCTCGACCACCGGGTGACCGGGGGAGACCTCACGGGCGTCCTCGCCGCCTACTCGCTGAGCAAGCAGTCGAACCTGGCCGGCTACCGTGCCGCCTTCGCCGCCGGGGACCCGGCGCTGATCGCGCGGCTGGTGACGGTGCGCAAGCACGCCGGCATGATCGTGCCCGCACCGGTGCAGGCCGCCATGGTGGCCGCCCTCGGCGACGACGAGCACGTCGCCGCCCAGAAGGCGCTCTACGCGGCCCGCCGCGCCGCGCTCCGGCCGGCGCTCGAGCGGGCAGGACTCCGGATCGACCGCAGTGAAGCGGGACTCTACCTCTGGGCCACGGAGGGCCGGGACGCGTGGGAGACCATCGCCGCCCTCGCCGATCGCGGCATCCTCGCCGGGCCCGGTCCGTTCTATGGCGCCCACTTCCCCCAGCACGTGCGATTCTCGTTGACGGCGAGCGACGAGCGCATCGCCGCCGCGGTCGCGCGCCTCGACGCCGACGGGCTGCGCTGAAGCTGGAGCATTCCTCCAAGCAGAGGAGGCGAGCGTGAGCGGATGCGACAGTAGGGTTCTCGTCACATTAGGCTGTATGAGGGTCAACGCAGTCACAGTCTCACCAGACGTCGACAGCGTCCCGCTGACGACAACTCGGGCGGATCACTCTCCGCCCGAATATCTCAAGGAGGCGCCGTGACGGACGTCGATCACACTGCTCAGAAGGCAACACTGACCTACCCGGGGGGATCGGCGGAGTTCCCACTCCTTGCCAGCACCGACGGGGCGTCCTCCATCGATCTGGCCACCCTCACCAAGCAGACCGGGCTCACCACGCTCGACTACGGCTTCGTCAACACGGCGGCCACGAAGTCGGCGATCACCTACATCGACGGCGACCAGGGCATCCTGCGTTATCGCGGCTACCCGATCGAGCAGGTCGCGACCTCACTGACCTACCTCGAGACCGCATGGCTGCTCATCTACGGAGAGCTGCCGACCGCCTCCGAGCTCGCGGCGTTCGACGACAAGATCCGGCACCACACGCTGCTCCACGAAGACCTCAAGCGCTTCTTCGACGCGCTGCCGCACAACGCGCATCCGATGTCGGTGCTCTCTTCGGGCGTCTCGGCGCTGTCGACCTACTACCAGGACTCGCTGAACCCGAGGAACCCCGAGGACGTCGAGATCTCCACCATCCGGCTGCTCGCGAAGCTGCCCGTCATGGCCGCGTACGCGCACAAGAAGAGCCTCGGTCAGGCCTTCCTCTACCCCGACAACTCGCTGTCGTTCGTCGACAACTTCCTGCGCCTGAACTTCGGCACGCTCGCGGAGCCCTACGAGATCAACCCGGTGCTGTCGAAGGCGCTCGAGCGCCTGCTCATCCTGCACGAAGACCATGAGCAGAACGCGTCGACGTCGACCGTGCGGCTCGTGGGCTCGACCGAGGCCAACATGTTCGCCTCGATCTCGGCCGGTATCAACGCCCTGTTCGGGCCGCTGCACGGCGGCGCCAACGAGGCGGTGCTCACGATGCTCGCGCAGATCCGCGACTCCGGCGAGGGTGTCGACAAGTTCGTCGAGCGCGTGAAGAACAAGGAGGCGGGCATCCGTCTCATGGGCTTCGGCCACCGCGTCTACAAGAACTACGACCCTCGTGCGAAGCTCGTGAAGGAGAGCGCCGACGAGGTGCTCGCCGCGCTCGGTGTTCAGGACCCGCTGCTCGACATCGCCAAGGAGCTCGAGCAGGTCGCCCTGTCCGACGACTACTTCGTCTCGCGCCGGCTCTACCCCAACGTCGACTTCTACACGGGCGTCATCTACAAGGCGATGGGCTTCCCCACGCGCATGTTCACCGTGCTCTTCGCCATCGGGCGCCTGCCGGGCTGGATCGCCCACTGGCGCGAGATGGCCACCGACCCGCAGACCAAGATCGGCCGCCCCCAGCAGCTCTACATCGGAGCCCCCGCCCGGGACCTCCCGCCGCGCTAGGCCTCGCCGAGAAGTCGCAAATGGCCCCCCTTCCACGTGAATGGGGGCCATTTGCGACTTGTCGATGGTTCCCCAGCGGCAGGGGAGGGGGGAGTTGTCCACAAACTGGGCTCGGGGGCCCCGCGCCGGGGACGTGCTGGGCAGGGTATGGGGATGCGAGAGCCACAGGAACTGCCCGTCGAGTTTCGGGATGCCGCCTTCCCGGTGCGCGAGGGGATGGCCGGCGGGCTGACGCGAAAGCGGATGCGCGCTTCCGACCTCGAGCGTCCGTTCCACGGCGTGCGTCGGCGGCAGCGCGGCGACGGTGACGTCCTCGCACGCTGCAGGGCGTATGCGCCGCTACTGCGCGACGGCGATGTGTTCAGCCATGCGACGGCGGCGCTGCTCTGGGGCGCACCGCTGCCGGGGCGGTTCGCGGCGGATGCGACGCTGCACGTCACGGCGATCGCCGGCGCCACCCGCCCGCGTTCGGCCGGTGTGGTTGGTCACATCGCGGCTGACGCGGCCATCCGCATCCGTTCGCGTCACGACCTCCCGGTTGTGGATCCCGTCACCGCGTGGTTGCACCTGGCGCCCGTGCTCAGCTTGGACGACCTCGTGGCGATGGGGGACCACCTCGTTCTGACGCCGCGCCGCCAGAACCCGGAAGATCGGCGGCCCTACGCCTCCCGGGCCGAGCTCGAGTCACGGGTGCAGCGCTTCCGGGGGCGCGGCAAGAGGAACGCGCGCGAGGCGCTCCAGCTCGTGCGCGAGGGCGCCGAATCCCCGCGCGAGACCCGGCTGCGCCTGCGACTTGTGAGGCACGGCTTGCCCGAGCCGGGGCTCAACGTCGAGATCACCGACGAGCGGGGCCTGCGGATCGGCTTCGGCGACCTGGTGTACCCGTCATTCAAGGTGCTGGTGGAGTACGAGGGCGAGCAGCATCGCACGGACTCGACCCAGTTCTACCGCGACATCGAGCGCCACGAACAGCTGGCGCGTGCGGGATGGCTCCTCATCCGCGAGTCCAAAGAGAGCCCGCTGACGGGCCTACGGTCCACCCCCGAACGTGCTCGCCACGCACTCCTCTCCCGAGGCGCACGCCTCTGATTCGAAAAGGCGCAAATGGCCCCTGAAGGGCGCGTACAGGGGCCACTTGCGGCTGGTCGATGGGAGGGGAGGGGCGTGAGGCTACGCGTGGAGGGTGGCGTTGAGGGTGACGCCGGCGCCGGAACGGGCGACGGCCTCGACCGCGCCCGTGAGGGAGTTGCGGCGGAAGAGGAGGTTCGGCACGCCGGAGAGCGCGACCGCCTTGACGATCTGGTTCTCGTCGTCGGAGCCGTCGATGAGCACGACCTTGGTGCCGGCGGTGACGTAGAGCCCCGCCTCCACCACCGAGTCGTCGCCGATCGAGATGCCGATGCCCGAATTCGCCCCGAGCAGCGCGCGCCGCCCGATCGAGACGCGCTGCGTGCCGCCGCCCGACAGGGTGCCCATGATGGAGGCCCCGCCGCCGATGTCGGAGCCGTCGCCCACCACCACGCCCTGCGAGATGCGGCCCTCGACCATCGAGGTGCCCACGGTGCCGGCGTTGAAGTTCACGAAGCCCTCGTGCATCACGGTGGTGCCGGGCGCGAGGTGGGCGCCGAGCCGCACGCGCGAGGCGTCGGCGATGCGCACCTTCGGCGGGGTGACGTAGTCGAGCAGGCGCGGGAACTTGTCGACCCCGTAGGCCTGGATGCCGGCGCGCTGCAGAGTAGGACGCAGGCGGTCGAAGTCGGCCGGATGCACGGGGCCGGCGTTCGTCCACACCACGATCGGCAGGTGGCCGAAGATGCCGTCGAGGTTGATGGTGTTCGGGGCCACGAGGAGGTGCGAGAGCAGGTGGAGCCGCAGGTAGGCATCCGGTGTCGACCGCGGCGGGGCGGCGAGCTCGATGACCTCGGCGGTGACGTCGACGGTCACGTTGCGCCGCGCATCCGGGAGCGCGTGCGCGAGCAGCTCTTCGGGCACCTGCAGCGTCGCGCCCACGGGCGGCTCGCCGAGCTGCGGGGCCGGGTACCAGGTGTCGAGCACGGTGCCGTCGCCGGCCACCGTGACGAGGCCGTGACCCCAGGCGTGGGTGGCGGGAGCGGCAGGGGAGATGTTCAGGACTTCGTCAGGCATGACTCCAGCGTATTGGCCCGGGAACCCTAAACTTGTGGAATGCCAGCTTTCGACCCCGTGCATCCGGTTCTCGATCTGACGGAGTCGTCGACGGTCCTCACCCAGCAGCTCTGCGACATCGAGTCGGTCTCGGGCGACGAGCGGCTCATCGCCGACGCCATCGTGGCGGCGCTCGCCGCGCAGGCGACCCACCTCGAGATCACCCGCGACGGAGACACCATCGTCGCGCGCACGAGCCTCGGACGGGCGCAGCGCGTGGTGATCGCCGGGCACATCGACACGGTCCCGATCAACGGCAACGTGCCCACCCGCTTCGAGACGATCGACGGCGAGGAGTACCTCTGGGGCCGCGGCACGGTCGACATGAAGGCCGGTGTGGCCGTGCAGTTGAAGCTCGCCGCCGAGCTCACCGATCCCGTGGTCGACATCACCTGGATGTGGTACGACCACGAAGAGGTCTCCAACGAGCTCAACGGCCTCACCCGCCTCGCCGCGAACCACCCCGAGCTCTTCGCCGGCGACTTCGCCATTCTCGGCGAACCGAGCAACAGTCAGGTCGAGGGCGGCTGCAACGGCAACCTCCGTGCGGAGATCCGCGCCTACGGACTGCGGGCGCACTCGGCGCGCAGCTGGGTGGGCGACAACGCCATCCACAAGGCCGCTCCCGTGCTCGCCACGCTCGCGGGCTACCAGGCTCGCGAGGTGGCGGTCGACGGCCTCGTGTACCGGGAGGGCCTCAACGCCGTGGGCATCTCCGGCGGGGTGGCGGGCAACGTCATCCCCGACGAGGTCATGGTGCACGTCAACTACCGCTTCGCGCCGAGCCGCTCGGGCGAGGAGGCCGTGGCTCACATCCACGAGCTCTTCGGCGGTGAGGGCTACGACATCCGCATCGTCGACCTCGCCGAGGGCGCGCGCCCGGGCCTGGATGCTCCGCTCGCGCAGAAGTTCCTCGCGGCGGTCGGCGGCGAGCCCAAACCCAAGTACGGCTGGACCGACGTGGCCCGCTTCTCGGCCATGGGCGTGCCGGCCGTGAACTACGGCCCCGGCGATCCGCTCAAGGCGCATGCCGACGACGAGCGGGTGCGGGTGAGCCAGATCGTCTCGTGCGAGGACGGCCTGCGCTCCTGGCTCACCGGCGCAGTCTGAGCGGAACGTCGTGACACAACAGGATGCGCAGCTCGCCGAACCCCGGCGGGCCCCGGTCTCGAAGCTGCGGCTGCGATACCGGCTCACGCCGTGGTGGGTGCGCGTGCTCGGAGTCTTCGTGCTCTCGCGCGTGGTCACGACGATCATCATCCTGCTCTTCGCGCGGGCCCAGGGGGCGAACCCGTGGACGGGGGCGAACCCGCCGTACCTGAGCTACGCCATCATCTGGGACGGCACCTGGTACAAGATCATCAGCTTCCAGGGCTATCCCTCGATCCTCCCGATGACCACCGACGGACACGTGGGGGAGAACGCCTGGGCGTTCATGCCCGGCTACCCGTTCCTGGTGCAGGCCCTGCGCGACCTCACCGGCGCATCCTGGGAGCTCGTGGCGGTGTCGCTCTCGGTGCTGTTCGCCGCCGGTACGGCACTCGTGTTCTACCGCCTGATGCGATCCGTGCTGAAAGACGAGGGCACGGCCCTGTTCAGCGTGGTGCTGTTCTGCGTGGCGCCGCTCTCGCCGCTGCTGCAGTTCGCCTACGCCGAGTCGATGTCCCTCTTCCTGCTCGTCTCGGCGCTCTACCTCGTGGTGCGGCACCGCTATGCCTGGGTGTTCCCGATCGTGGCGGTGATGGCGCTCACCCGGCCCTCGGGGCTCGCGTTCGCGCTCTTCCTCGGGCTGCACATCGTGCACCGCTACCTGGTGCGGAAGGAGCATCCGTTCCCCGTGCCGCAGCGTGTGCTGACGGTGGTGCTCGCCGGCTTCAGCGCGTTCATGGGCTTCGCCTGGCCGCTGATCGCCTGGATCGTGACGGGGTCGATGAGCGCCTACACCGACACCGAGCTCGCCTGGCGGGCCTCCTACATCGGCTACGGCGAACTCGTGCCGTTCACCGCCTGGTTCCAGGGCGGCAACTGGTGGCTCGGCGAGCCGCTCGGCATCGTGGTGGTGGTGCTGCTGATCGTGGGCTTCGCCGTGTTCCTGTTCATCCCGCCGGTGAAGCGGCTCGGCGTCGACCTGAGGCTGTGGCTCGCGAGCTACGGTCTCTATCTGCTCGCGGTGTTCTTTCCGCAGTCGAGCACCTTCCGGCTGCTGATGCCGATGTTCCCGGCGCTCGGGGCGCTCGCTGTACCGCGCTCGAAGATCTACCGCACGGTGCTCGTGATCGTCGCGGTCGCCGGTCAGGTGGGCTGGATGACCATCGCCTGGGGAGTCGACGGACGGGACTGGACACCTCCGTGAACCCGGGCCGAACATCCGCCCAATGCCGGGCGCGCGCTCTCAGGAGTTCCACGAGGTCTCGTGCATCCGCGATAATAGAGGTCGACACCACGAAAGGGGAGCCGAATGGCCGCCATGAAACCCAGGACCGGAGACGGACCGATGGAGGCAGTGAAAGAAGGACGCCTCATCATCGTGCGAGTGCCGCTGGAGGGCGGGGGGCGACTCGTCGTCTCCGTCAATGACGCAGAGGCGAAAGAGCTTCACGACGCTCTTGCCGGGGTGGTCAGCCCCGCCTAGCGACACGAGACACGACGGCCTCGGTGCGGATGCGCCGGGGTCGTCGGCGTTTCAGCTCGCTGTCTTGGTGACCTGCAGCAGGCCGTCTCCGGCGGGGGAGAGGGCCACGAGCACGGCTTCGGAGGCCGAGAGCTCGGCGACGAGGGTGCGGAAGTCGGCGACGATGTCACCGCGCTGCGCCGGATCGGCGACCTTGTCCTTCCAGAGCGCGTGCGGCACGAGCACCGTTCCGCCGCGGCGCACGAGCCGCAGGGCGTGCTCGACGTACTCGATCACCTTGTCGGCGTCGGCGTCGACGAGCACGAGGTCGTAGGAGTTCTCGTTGAGCCGGGGCAGCACGTCGCCGGCGCGCCCCGTGATGAGCCGGATGCGGTTGGCCGGCACCCGGGCCTCCAGCAGCGCCGCGCGAGCCACCTGCTGGTGCTCCACCTCGGTGTCGATCGAGGTGATGGTGGCCTCGGGGGCGCCCTTCAGCATCCAGAGCGCGGAGACTCCGAGACCGGTGCCGATCTCGACGATGGAGCGCGCATCCGTCGCCGCGGCGATCACGGCCAGCTGACTGCCGATGGCGGGCGAGACCGACTCGACCCCCACTTCGGTGGCGTGGGCGCGCGCGGCGATGATCTGGGGGGACTCGACGACGATGTCGTCGGCGAACTTCCAACTGGATTCTTTTCGTGACACGGTGGGCCTCCCCAGCCAGCATACGGATCCGGTGCCCAGGCAGGTCCGAGGCGCGGCGGTATGCTTTCAGAATGTTCGGGTTGACCTTCGAGAAGCTGCTGCTCATCGGGGTGATCGCGGTGTTCGTGCTCGGGCCGGAGCGGCTCCCCGGCTATGCCGCCAAACTCGCTCAGCTGGTGCGCACCGTCCGCGACATGGCCAACGGCGCGAAAGACCGCATGCGCGACGAGATGGGCCCCGAATTCGACGATGTCGACTGGAAGAAGCTCGACCCGCGCCAGTACGACCCGCGCCGCATCATCCGCGAGGCGTTGCTCGACGAGGAGCCGGCGGGCCCGCCCGCGGTGTCGCCGGTGACGCGGCCGTCGACTCGCCCGGAGCCCGCCTATCTGCAGCACAAGGCCAAGTCGGCCGGCGGCCCGATCGACGCCACCGCGGCGCCGGCGTCCGCGCCCGGTTCAGCCGCTGTCACCGCCTTCGACACCGAGGCCACCTAGCTCGCGACCACTACCGCGTCCGCGACCGCTAGTGCGTCGACCGGCGTGCTGAGTGGTCTCGTCAGCCGAGACGAACCCTAACGGGGCGCGACCACGAGCGGGCGCCCGGCGAGGCCGCGGCCGCGGCGCGCGAGGCGGTCGGCGACGGCGGCGATGGCGAGGCTGGCCGGATCGGACGGATCGGCGAGCACGACGGGGGCGCCCGCGTCGCCGCCCGTGCGCAGGGCCAGGCTGAGGGGCACGGAGGCCAGAAGCGGCACCTCGGTATCAGCGGCGTCTGTGCCCGCACGCGCTACGCTGCCGTGCCCCGCCCGAGCAGTGCTCGTCGCGGGAGCCGAGGCGTCATCCGTGGGAGCGCCCGCGGCCGCGTCATCCGACACCAGTGCAGCCCGCTTCTCGGTGGCGCGGGCCTGCTGCCGCTCGCTGAGACGACGGGCGACTTCGGCGCCGCCGCCGGCTCCGAAGAGTTCGACGATCGTGCCGTCGGGCGCGGCGAACCCGGCCATGTTCTCGATCACGCCGTAGACGTGCTGCCCGGTCTGCATCGCCACGAGGCCGGAGCGCTCGGCCACATCCGCCGCCGCCGACTGCGGGGTGGTGAGCACGATCACCTCGGCGTTCGGCAGCAGCTGGCCGAGCGAGATGGCGACGTCGCCGGTGCCGGGCGGCAGATCGAGCAGCAGCACGTCGAGGTCGCCGAAGTACACGTCGGTGAGGAACTGCTCGATGGTGCGGTGCAGCATCGGCCCGCGCCAGGCCACGGCGCCGCCGGTGGCGGAGGCCTGCTCGGGGTCGATGAACATGCCGATGGAGATGACCTTCACACCGTGCGCGACCGGCGGCAGGATCATCTCGTCGACCCGGGTGGGCCGCGCCGCCATGCCGTTCTCGTCGACCAGGCCCAGGATGCCCGGGATCGAGAAGCCGTAGACGTCGGCGTCGATGAGACCCACGGAGAGCCCCCGCGCTGCGAGGGCCACCGCGAGGTTGGCGGTGAGAGTGGACTTGCCCACCCCTCCCTTGCCGCTCGTGATGGCGTACACCCGGGTGAGGGTGCCCGGACCGAAGGGCATGGTGCGGCGCCCCGGGCCCCGCAGCTGCAGCGTGAGTGCGGCGCGTTCCTCCTTGGTCATCACCGAGACGTCGACGGCCACCCCACTCACACCGGGAACGCCGGCCGCGGCCTCGCGCACGTCGCGCTCGATGGCCGAGGCGGCCGGGCATCCGACGATCGTCAGCTTCAGGACGACCGAGGCGGTTCCGGATGCGCCGACGTCGACCGCGCCCACCATGCCGAGCTCGGTGATCGGCTTGCGGATCTCGGGGTCGATGACCTGGCTCAGGGCCGCGCGCACGGCATCCGCGACCCCGCCGGGGGCCTGCTCGGCGGGCATCTCAGGCTTTCGGCAGCTCGGGCTGCACGACGGCCGCACCGGTGGGATCGGGAGCGGACTGGGCGTCGCTGTCGCGCTGCTCGTCACGTTCGTCGAGTTCGTCGAGGAGCGCACGAAGCTCGGCGCGGATGAACTCCTTGCTCGCCATGTCCTGCAGGGCGAGCCGCAGGGCCACGACCTCCCGGGCGAGATACTCGGTGTCGGCGAGGTTGCGCTCGGCGCGCTGCCGGTCCTGCTCGAACTGCACGCGATCGCGGTCGTCTTGACGGTTCTGCGCGAGCAGGATGAGCGGGGCCGCGTAGGACGCCTGGAGCGAGAGGATGAGCGTGAGGGCCGTGAAGCCGATCGCCGCAGAGTCGAAGCGCCAGGCTTCGGGCCCCAGGGTGTTGAAGAGCATCCAGACCACGACGAAGAGCGTGAGACCGAACAGGAACCAGGGCGTGCCCATGGCGCGGGCGATGGCCTCGGTGAACCGGCCGAAGCGGTCTCGGCCGGCGACCGGCCGACGTGGGATCACGCCGCTGCGTCGGCCTTTCGGGGCGTCGAGCCCTCGGGTGCCTCGAGTGTTGTGGGTGCTGCTGTCACGACGTGCCATGGCCGGTCCTCCTTCCGCGGGTGGTGGGGCGCGGCGCTCCGCTCAGCGCTCGCGTGGGCGTGCGATCCGGCACCCGTTCAGGGGTGTCGTCATCGCTGTCGTTACTTCGCCAGTCGTCGGGCAGGAGGTAGTCGAGGACATCGTCAATGGTCACCACCCCGACCAGTCGGTGGTTGTCGTCGACAACCGGAACGGAGACGAGGTTGTAGCTCGCGAGGATGCGCGACACGACGGCCGCGCTGGTGTCGGCGGTGACCGGTTCGAGCCCCTGGTCGAGGATCGTGCCGAGGCGCTCGTGGGGCGGGTAGCGCAGCATCCGCTGGAAGTGCACCATGCCGAGGAATCGGCCGGTGGGCGGCTCGTAGGGCGGGAGGGTGACGCAGATGGCGGCACCGAGCGCCGGAGCGAGCTCGTGGCGGCGGATGAGGGCGAGGCCCTCGGCCACGGTGGCGTCGGCGCTCACGATGATGGGCTCGGTGGTCATCAGACCGCCGGCGGTGTCGGGGGCGTAGGCGAGCAGCATGCGCACGTCGTCGGCCTCCTCGGGCTGCATGAGCTCGAGCAGGTGCTCGCCGCGCTCCTCGGAGAGCTGGGCGATGAGGTCGGCGGCATCGTCGGGCTGCATCTGGTCGAGCACGTCGGCTGCGCGGTCGTCGTCGAGCTGGGAGAGGATCTCGACTTGCTCGCTCTCGGGCATCTCCTCGAGCACGTCGGCGAGCCGGTCGTCGGGCAGTTCTTCGGCGACCTCGAGCATGCGGGCCTGGGGGAGGTCGAGCAGGGTGTTCGCGAGGTCGGCGGGCTTGAGGTCGCTGTAGGTCGCGATGAGCTGCTCGGCCGACTGGGCCTGGCCAACTGCGGTCTTCTCGTGCACGTCGGACCAGTTCGCGAACACCGTCGTGCCCTTGGCGAACGGGGATGAACTGGTCTTGGGGCGGCGCACGAAGAGCTGGGCCACTGCCCACTCGCCGGGGCCGAACTCTTCGATGGCGACATCTTCGATGGTGGCCTGGCCCGTGCCGTCGGCGAACACCACGGTGCGGCCGAGAAGCTCGGCGATCACCCGCACCTCGCCGCCGCGCTGCTCGAAGCGGCGCACGTTGATGAGGCCGGTGGTGATGATCTGGCCGCTCGAGATGCTCGTGACCCGTCCGATCGACACGAAGACGCGCCGGCGCCCGGGGATCTCGACGATGAGGCCGACCACGCGCGGCGGGTCGTCTTTGCGGTAGACGACGAGCACGTCGCGCACCTTGCCGAGACGGTCGCCGGCGGGGTCGAAAACGGTGCACCCCGCCAATCGGGCGACGAAGACTCTGGTGGCACTCACGACTACTAACTTAGACCTTCGTCCTGGGCGCCCCCGGCACGCGCGAGGGTCAGGCGTTCAGGCGGGCGAACCACTCCTCGACCTCGTCGGCGGTGCGGGGGATGCCGGCGGAGAGGTTCTCGGCGCCGTCGGCCGTCACCAGTACGTCGTCTTCGATGCGCACGCCGATTCCACGCATCTCGGCCGGCACCGTGAGGTCGTCGGGCTGGAAGTAGAGACCCGGTTCGATGGTGAACACCATGCCGGCCTCGAGCACGCCGTCGAGATACATCTCGCGCCGCGCCTGCGCGCAGTCGTGCACGTCGATGCCGAGATGGTGGCTCGTGCCGTGCACCATGTAGCGGCGGTGCTGCTGGTTGTCGGCCTCGAGCGCCTGCTCGGCCGTGACCGGCAGCAGGCCCCACTCCGCCGTGCGCTTCGCGATGACCGCCATCGCCGTCTGATGGATCTCCCGGAAGCGGATTCCCGGCCGCACGATGGCGAAGGCCGCATCGGCCGCCTCGCGCACCGCCTCGTAGATCGTGCGCTGCACCTCGGTGTAGCGGCCCGACACCGGGATGGTGCGCGTGATGTCGGCCGTGTACAGGCTGTCGAGCTCGACCCCGGCGTCCATCAGGATGAGGTCGCCCGGCACGACGGGGCCGTCGTTGCGCGTCCAGTGCAGGATGCAGGCGTGCGGGCCCGAGGCGGCGATGGTGTCGTAGCCCACGGTGTTGCCGTCGAGCCGGGCACGCGTGTTGAACACGCCCTCGACCAGGCGCTCACCGCGTTCGTGCTGAGAACTGCGCGGGAAGTCGGCGATCACGTCGTCGAAGCCGCGTGCGGTGGCGGCGATGGCCAGCCGCATCTGCTCGATCTCGTAGGCGTCTTTCACCAGGCGCTGCTCCGAGAGCACGCGCGCCAGTTCGGCGTCGGCCTCGTCGCCGGCGCCGGCCGGCAGCTCGGGGGCGGGCTCGCGCAGCACGAGCGTGCCGGCGTCGAACACCACCTCGTCGAAGTCGGCGATGCCGCGGGTGTCGATCGCGAGGTCGCTCGCGACCTGGGCGAGCGAGGGACGCGGCCCGATCCAGAACTCGCCGATCTCGGGGTTCGCGTAGAACTCGTCGGAATCGCGGCCCGCGCGCTCGCGGAAGTAGAGCGTGGCCTCGTGGCCGGCGCCCGAGGGCTCGAGCACGAGGAAAGACCCGGGCTCGGCGTCGGAGGCCCAGCCCGTGAGGTAGGAGAAGGCGGAGTGCGCACGGAACGGGTAGTCGGTGTCGTTCGAGCGCTGCTTCAGCGCACCCGCCGGAACGATCAGGCGCTTGCCCGGGAACAGCGCCGACAGGGCCTGCCGGCGGGCGGCTGCGTAGGGGGCCTGCTCGCGTGCCGGGGGCAGCACGTCGTCGCGCTCGGCCCAGTTCGAGCCGATGTAGTCGCGGAACCGCTCCGAGCTCGGCGTCGTCGACCGATTGCTGGTGGCGCGGGGCTCGGGAGCGTCGGTCACGGGGTGACCGGCGGCGGGCGCAGCGGCGGTCTGCTCGGCGGGCGTGTACGCGGTGGCGGTGTCTGAAGTGTTGGCCATGCATCCATTCTCCACCCGCGCATCCGGAGTGCTCGCGGATGCGCGGCGTCTGTGGAGAACCGCCCGACTCGTTACGATTGTGGAATGTCTTCCGATCGGCGCTTCCGGGGGCCGATCGATCTGCACACGCACAGCAGGGTCTCCGACGGCACGGAATCGCCGGCGCGCCTGGTGGCCGCCGCGGCGGCAGCCGGCCTCGGCACGGTCGCTCTGACCGATCACGACTCCACCGCGGGGTGGGCCGAGGCCACGGATGCGGCTCGCCGCGAGGGCGTGACGCTCATTCCGGGTATGGAGCTCAGCACCCGCGTCGACTGGTCGAGCGTGCACCTGCTCGCGTACCTGTTCGACCCCAACAACGCGAAGCTGGTGGCCGAGACCGCGCGCATCCGGGAGGCGCGGCTGCACCGGGCCGAGGAGATGGTCGCCCGGATCTCGCGCGACTACGACGTGAACTGGGACGACGTGGTCGCCCAGACCAATCCCGGCGCGACGGTGGGCCGGCCGCACATCGCCGACGCCCTCGTGGCCCGCGGGCTCGCGGGCACACGCAGTGAGGCCTTCGCGGGCATCCTGCACTGGCGGGCCGGCTACTACCAGCCGCACTACGCGCCCGATCCGCTCACGGCGATCGAACTCGTGGTGGCGGCGGGCGGAGTGCCCGTGATCGCGCACCCGGCCACGGTGAGCCGCGCCGACGTGGTGCTCGAGCACCGGATGCGCGACTTCGTGGATGCGGGCCTGTTCGGCCTCGAGATCGACCACCGTGAGAACACGCCGGAGGGTAAGGTGCGGCTGCAGCGGCTCGCCGACGAGTACGGGCTCCAGCTCACGGGGTCGAGCGACTACCACGGCGAGGGCAAGCCCAACCGCCTCGGCGAGAACACCACCCGCCCCGAAGTTCTCGACGCCCTCATCGACCGCGCGACCGGCTGGCAGCCCGTCTACGCTGCCTGATCGCCCTTACGGCCCTGGCGCCATCGGCCCCCGGCCGCCGGCCATCGGCCGAGCTCCGAGCGACCAAAACGAAGGAGATCCTCCGCGACGCGCCGTTGCCGGCTCGGTGCCGGCGGCGTGTCGTGGAGGATCTCCTTGTTTTTGGGAGGTTGCCTTGCTCTTGGCAGGGGCTCGAGGGGTGCTAGTCGGCGGCGGGGCGCGGAGCGCGGCGGCGGGTGCGGCTGCGGCGGCGCGGGGCACTGTTGCCGTCGTGGTGCTCGGAGCCGGCTCCGGCGGAGGTGGACTCCGTCGACGCGGCGGATCCGGACGAGGGGGCGGCCTCGCCGGCTGAGGCAGACGCAGAGGCCGCGGCAGGGAAGATCTCGTTGAAGCTGCGGGGTGCGCCGTCGGCGCCGGCCGAGCGGTTGCGGTTGCGCGGAGGACGGCCCTCGGAGGAGCGGCCTTCGGAGGACCGGCCTTCGGAGGAGCCGCCTGAACGCGAGCGCCCGTCGCCGGAGCGCCCGTCGCCCGAGCGGGAGCCGCCCCGCGAGCCGCCGCGGTCGCCGCCTGAGCGGGAGCCGCCGGCCGCACCCGACCCCGTGCCGACCTCGGCCGAGCGCGTCGACGCCCTCAGGCGCCCGCGGGTGCCCTCCGGGATGTCGAGGTCGGTGAACAGGTGCGGCGAGGAGGAGTAGGTCTCGGTGGGCTCGGGCTGGCCGAACTCGAGCGCCCGGTTGATCAGCGCCCACTTGTGCAGGTCGTCCCAGTCGACGAAGGTGACCGCGATACCGGTCTTGCCGGCGCGGCCGGTTCGGCCGGCACGGTGCAGGTAGGTCTTGTCGTCATCCGGGATGGTGTGGTTGATCACGTGCGTGACGTCGTCGACGTCGATGCCGCGGGCGGCGACATCCGTGGCGATCAGGATGTCCTTCTTGCCGGCCTTGAACGCGGCCATGGCGCGCTCGCGCTGCTCCTGGTTGAGGTCGCCGTGCACGGCGGCGGCGTTGAAGCCGCGGTCGTTGAGCTCTTCGACGAGCTTGGCGGCGGCGCGCTTGGTGCGGGTGAAGATGACGGTCTTGCCGCGGCCCTCCGCCTGCAGGATGCGCGAGATGACCTCGTCCTTGTCCATGTTGTGCGCGCGGTAGATGAGGTGCTTGATGTTGGCCTGCGTGAGACCCTCATCCGGGTCGGTGGCGCGGATGTGGATGGGCCGGTTCATGAAGCGGCGCGCGAGGGCCACGATCGGGCCGGGCATCGTGGCCGAGAAGAGCATGGTGTGGCGCTCGGGCGGGGTCTGCGCGAAGAGCTTCTCGATGTCGGCGAGGAAGCCGAGGTCGAGCATCTTGTCGGCCTCGTCGAGCACCATCTCCTGTACCTTGCCGAGGTTCAGCAGACGCTGCCCGGCAAGGTCGAGGAGGCGTCCCGGGGTGCCGACGACGATCTGCGCGCCGGCCTTGATCTGCTCGATCTGACCCTCGTAGGCCTTGCCGCCGTAGATCGACACGATCTTGGTGGGGCGGTTGCCCGCCGCGATCTCGAGGTCTTCGGTGACCTGCACGCAGAGTTCGCGGGTGGGCACGACGACGAGGGCCTTGACGCCGGGCTCGGGGTCGAGACCCAGACGCTGGATCAGCGGCAGGCCGAATCCGAAGGTCTTGCCGGTGCCGGTCTTGGCCTGGCCGATGATGTCCTGCCCGTCGAGCGCGAGCGGGATGGTCTGCTCCTGGATGGGGAACGGTTCGAGGATGCCCTTGGCTGCGAGGGCGTCGACCATGTCCTGGTCGATGTTGAGATCGGAAAAGGTCTCGATGTTATTGGTCACTGGGATACCTGTCGTGAGTGCGAGGCCGCCGTGGTGAGAACGGTGCTGCGATGGCAGCGGAGCGATGACCGGCGATGGCGCCGGGCGGCGGCGATTGCCCCGAGTTTCGTCAGGGCCCGGGTCGAGTTTAGTCGACTGAGGTCTTCTCGACGTCGTGCGGCGCTCCGTGACGCGCGAAGAGCGCTCGGGCGGGCCGATAGGATGGCCGTCGTGTTCGGATTCCTCCGCCGCCCGAAGGTGCGCATCGACATTCCGCGGCTGAAGCCCCGGATCGACACCTCGAGCTACCCCAAGGTGAACCTGGCGGAGCTGACTCCCGAGGTGCTGCCCTATCTCGGGCAGGTCGCCTACGTGCAGCTCGCGATCTTCGAGGAGCTGTCGGATGCGATCGGCCGGGCCCCCACGGTCGCCGCCAAGCAGGCGCTCGCGCCCGCCGCGGGCCAGGCGCTCGACAAGCACGAGCGCTTCGTGGCCGAGATCCGGCGCCGGGTGGACACCCCGTCGGAGATCATCGCGCCGTTCACTCCGGGCATCGACCGCTACCGTGCGCTCGTGAAGGGCGCCGACTGGTACGAGCAGCTCGCGAGCGTCTATCTGACCTCGGGCATCCTCGACGACTTCTTCACCCTGCTCGCCGCGGGCCTGCCGGGCGACATCGGCCCGCGCTGCGTGGCCATCCTCGACGCCGAGACCGGCCGCGACGCCATCGACCGCATCCTCTCGGAGGCCATCACCGGTGATCCGGTGCTCGGCTCGCGGCTCGCGATGTGGGGGCGCCGCGTCGTGGGCGACACCTTGCTCGTCGCGCGCTCAGCGATCCATCTCACGGGCAATCCCGAGTCCGACGAGCAGCGCATCGAGCCGGTCTTCACCGAGATGATCGCGGCACACACCCGCCGCATGGACCGCCTCGGCCTCACGGCCTGATCAGTGCGCGGGGCCGGCATCCGCCCGCCGAACGATCGACCCGTCGAAAAGACGCCCAAAGTGTGCCTTGTAGACGTCTTTTCGACGGCTCGATCGTTCGACGCGCGGGTCGCGCGGCGCGGTCAGGCCGTGGCGCGGCCCGAGAGCAGGAGCTGCAGGCGCTGCTCGTCATGGGTCTTGCGGCTGCGGCCGATCAGGATGTCTGCGGCGGCCACCACGAGAGCGGTCACGACGAGGCTGACGACCCAGATCCATCCGCCGTCCCACGCCCAGCCGGCCCAGGTGAGCGCCACCCACACCACGGACGACACGGCGGCTCCGATGGCGGGGATCAGCACCGCGCCGTGGCGGTCGCGGTTCGGCAGGAAGTAGCGGGCGAAGAGCCCGAGGATGATTCCGCCGAGGGTGATGAACAGCAGTTCCATGAGGGGATGCTAGCCGACGAAGCCGACGCGGCGGGACTCTTCGCTGCCGATCTCGACGTAGGCGAGCGAGGCGACCGGGACGACGTAGAGCTTGCCCTTGTTGTCGGAGAGGGTGAGGTGCGTGCCGGTGCCTGAGAGGGCCTCGGCCACGGTCTTCTCGATCTCGGCGGGGGTCTGGCTCGACTCGAAGTTGAGCTCACGGGGCGAGTTGGCGATGCCGATACGGATGTCCATCAGATGTGCCTTTCACGTCACGTGATCGGATTGACGACCACGTGCCCAGGTTACGGCACGGCGTGGGCCCGGATGCCCGTGCGGGCGCCCCGGGGCACCAGCCCACAGCGAACACCCCGGCTCCGGCAAGGGGGCTCCCGGTGTCGGATGCGGCGGCTAGCGTTGTGGCCGTGACTTCCCCCGCACCGCTCGAGCTCGACGATCGTCAGCGGGCCGTTCTCGAGCGGCCCGCCGACTCCACTTTCTCGGTGCTCGGCGCCCCCGGAACGGGCAAGACGCTCACCTTGGTCGAGCTGGTGGCCGACCGCGTGCAGCGATGCGGGCTCACGCCCGAGAGCGTGCTCGTGCTCGCGCCGACCCGCAAGAGCGCCACCGCGCTGCGCGACCGGGTGGCGCTGCGGCTCGGCATCCCGAGCAACGGGCCGCTCGCGCGCACGGCGAGCTCGGCGGCGTTCGAGGTCGTGCGGGCGGCGGGCGCATCGACCGGGAGGCCGGTGACGCTGCTCACGGGGGCCGAGCAAGACCGCATCGTGGCCGAACTGCTGCAGGGCGACATCGACGACGCGGCCGAGGGGAAGCCGGGCATCCCCTGGCCCTCGGCGCTGCCGCCCGAGGTGCGGAGGCTGCGCGCGTTCCGCACGGAGCTCCGCGAGCTGATGATGCGCGCCACCGAGAACGGTGTCGGGCCGGCACGGCTGGCGGCGCTCGGCGAGCGGCTGGAGCTGCCGGAGTGGGTGGCGGCCGCCGCCTTCCTGCGGGAGTACGCCACGACCATCGAGGGCTACGGCACGGCCCAGCTCGACTCGGCCGAGCTGCTCGCGGAGGCCCGCCGCCTCGTGCGCGACTCCGGTGCGCTGGGTCACCTGCGCCTCGTGGTGATCGACGACACCCACGACCTCGCGGTGGGGGCGCTCAACCTGGTGCGCGAGATCGCACGGAGGGGCACGCCCGTCGTGGCGTTCGGAGATCCGGATGCCTCGACCGCCGGATTCCGCGGCTCCGACACCCGGGCGCTCGGGCAGCTCGCCCGCACGCTCGGCGTGGAGACGGCTGCGCCCGTCGTGCTCGAGGTCTCCTACCGGCAGCGCGGGGTGCTGCGGGAGTTGACCCAGCGTGTGACGGAGCGCATCGGCACGGCCGCGGCGGGCGCGCAGCGCCGCACCGTCGACGCGCCGGATGCGCCCAGCGCGCCCGCCACCCGCGCACCCGGAGGCCGGGTGCTCAGCATCCAGGCCGATTCGCGCACCGCCGAGATCGCCACGATCGCGCGGCTGCTGCGCGAGCGCTTCCTGCTGCACGGCACCGACTGGTCGCGCATGGCCGTGGTGGTGCGCTCGGGCGCGCTGGTACCCGCGCTGGCCCGTGGCCTCGCGCTCGCCGAGGTGCCCACCCGCACGCTCTCGGCGGTGCAGGCCCTGCGCGACGACTACGCGGCCCGCCACCTCGCCGAGGGGCTCGCGCTCGCGATGGGCAAGCTCGATCCGACGCCGGAGGTGCTCAGCTCGGTGATCCTCGGGCCGCTCTGCGGGGTCGACGCCGTGGGGCTGCGCCGCCTGCGGCTCGCGCTGCGGCACGAGGAGCTCGCGCACGGGGGAGGGCGGCACTCCGACGAGCTGTTGCGCGAAGCCGTGGCCGTGCCCGGGGTGCTCGCCTCGATCGACTCCTCGCCAGCCCGGCGGGTGGCCCACCTCGGAACCACTCTGCTCCAGCTCGGCGAGAGCTTCCGCGCCGGCGCGACCGTCGAGGAGTTGCTCTGGCAGCTCTGGCAGCGTTCGGGCCTCGCGAAGCGCTGGGGTGAGCTCGCGGCCGGCTCCGGCATCGTGGCCGACGAGGCCAACCGCAACCTCGACGGTGCCGTGGCGCTGTTCACCGCCGCCCGCCGGGCCGTCGAGCGCGAACCCGAGCGCCCCGCCGAGCTCTTCATCGACGAGTTCTTCGGAGTCGAAGTGCCCGAGGACACGCTCTCGCCCCGCTCCCTCGCCGACTCGGTGCTCGTCACGACGCCCACCGGCGCCGTGGGGACCGACGTCGACGTGGTGGTGGTCGCGGGTCTGCAGGAGTCGGTGTGGCCGAACCTGCGGCTGCGCGGCTCGCTGCTGCACGCCCAGCGCCTGAGCGCCGTGGCCGGAGAGGGCGCCGCCCCGGTCGCAGGCTCCTCGGCGGCCGCGACCGACGACACCCGCGCCGACGTGCTCTCCGACGAGCTGCGGATGTTCGCGCTCGCCGTCTCCCGCTCGCGCGAACTCACCGTGCTCAGCTGCGTCGCCAACGACGACGAGCAGCCCTCGCCGTTCTTCGGCCTCGCCCCGGATGCCGACCCCGTGCCGCCGGCGCGGCATCCGCTCTCGCTGCGCGGGCTCACCGGATCCCTGCGGCGCCGGGTGACCGAGGAGGGCGACCGCCGGGTGGCAGCCCAGGCGGCCGCCGCACTGGCCCGGCTCGCCGCCGCGGGGGTGCCGGGCGCGGCTCCCGCCGACTGGTACGGCCTGCTCGAGGCCTCCACCGAGCACCCGGTGGTCGACCCCGACGACGCCGAGGCCGTGGTGCGCGTCTCGCCGTCGCGCATCGAGGCCTTCGAGCAGTCGCCGCTCGTCTGGTTCGTCGACCAGGTGGCCGGGGGCTCGAAGAGCCTCGCGGCCGGCATCGGCACGATCGTGCACTCGGTGATGGAACGCGTCTCGGCCGACCCCGAGGCCGCCCTCACGAGCGAGGAACTGCAGCAGGCCGCCGAGGAGCGCTGGGGCGAGCTGCGGTTCGAGGCGCCGTGGATCGAGGAGCGCGAGCGGCGCGCCCTGCACACGAAGCTCGACGGGCTCTCCGACTACCTGCGCCGCTTCGCCGGCGACGGGCACACGCTCGTGGGCGCCGAAGCGCCGTTCCGGCTGCGGCAGGGGCGCGCCGAGGTGAACGGGTCGATCGACCGCGTCGAACGGCGCTCCGACGGCTCGGTGGTGGTCATCGACCTCAAGACCGGCAAGTACCCCGTATCGGCGGGCGACATCCCGCGCCACGCGCAGCTCGCGAGCTACCAGCTGGCGTTGCGCTCCGGCGCGGTGGAAGGCTTCGAGGAGACGGCCGAGTCGGCGCACGGCGGTGCGGCCCTGCTCTACGTGGCCAAGGGTGACCGGGAGGTGCGATTCACTCTGCGCTCGCAGGATCCGCTCGACGAGGCGGCGCTCGCCGAGATCGCCGAGCGCATCGAGACCGTCGCCGACGGCATGGCGGCGGCGACCTTCGCGGGGCTCGCCGAGGTGGAGGAACGCGACATCCAGAACCGTTACGAGTACCGCATCCAGCTCATCAAGGCGGTGAGCGAATGACCGACGCGCTCTTCGACCTCTCCGATCTCGACGACCCGGGCGCCTTCGCCCCGGCAGGCCGGCCGCGCGTGCCGGTGCCGGAGCCCCGTCGCCTCATCCCGGCGGCCGAGATCGCCGAACGACTGGGGCTGCCGAGCCCCACTCCGCAGCAGCGCGCGGTGATCGAGGCCCCCCTCGACCCCCGCATCGTGGTGGCGGGCGCCGGCAGCGGCAAGACGGAGACGATGGCCAATCGGGTGGTCTGGCTGGTCGCCAACGGGCTCGTCGGCGTGCCGGAGGTGCTCGGCCTCACCTTCACGCGCAAGGCGGCCGGCGAGCTCGCGGTGCGCATCCGCGACCGCCTTCAGCAGCTCGTGCGCTCCGGCATCGCCGAGGTGGAGTTCGACCCCTTCGACGCGCCCTCGATCGCCACCTACAACGCCTTCGCGAACAGTATCTTCCGGGAGAACGCGGTGGTGATCGGCCGGGAGGGCGAGGCGGCGGTGCTGAGCGAGGCCTCGGCGTGGCAGCTCGCCCGCAAGGTCGTGGTGGGCAGCGCCGACGAGCGGCTGCTGCGGGTGGACAAGTCCGTCGACGTGGTCACCTCCGCGGTGCTCGCGCTCAGTCGGGCCCTCGCCGAGAACGTGGTGGGCTCGGGCGAGGTGGCCGCCTACGCGGAGCGGTTCGTCCGGCTGGCCGAGCTGCCCACCGGCTCGGCGCGCATCCGCTCGGCCGTGCAGGCCGATCTCGCGCGGGCCGTGGCCGCGGTGTCGAACTTGCCGCTGCTGCTCGACCTCGCGGATGCCTATGCGGCCGAGAAGGTGCGCCGCGGCTACGTGGAGTACTCCGACCAGATCGCGCTCGCGCTCGCCATCGTGGAGAGCACGCCCCGGGTGGTCGCCGACTACCGGGAGCGCTACCGCGTGGTGCTGCTCGACGAATACCAGGACACGAGCGTGGTGCAGACCCGTCTGCTCTCGGCGCTCTTCCACGGCCAGGCGGTCATGGCGGTGGGGGATCCCCACCAGTCCATCTACGGCTGGCGCGGGGCCAGCGCGGCGAACCTGGCCCGTTTTCCCGAGGACTTCGGCGCGGATGCGCAGGCGCCGTTCGCGCTCTCCACCAGCTGGCGCAATCCGCGGCTCGTGCTCGACGCCGCCAACGCACTCGTGCAGCCCCTCTCGGCCGCCTCGCGCGTGCCCGTCGAGCAGCTCGGCCCGCGCCCGGGCGTGGCCGAGGGCCGCCTCGACGTCTCGTTCTCCGAGACCGTGAAAGACGAGGCCCGGGCGGTGGCCGGCTGGTTCGCGAAGCAGCTCGCGGAGCGCGGCCCCGACGGAGGCCGCCGCTCGGCCGCCCTGCTCTGTCGCTCGGTGAAGAAGATCGAGCCGTTCACCGCCGCCCTCGACGAGCGCGGCATCCCGTATCGCGTGCTCGGCATCGGCGGACTGCTCGGCGAGCCGGCCGTGGCCGACCTGGTCTCCACCTTGCGCGTGCTCTACCACCCCACGGCCGGCGCCGACCTCGTGCGGGTGCTCGCGGGCGCGCGGTGGCGCATCGGCACGCGCGACCTCGTGGCGCTGCGAGCGGTCGCGTCGTGGATCGCGCAGCGCGACCATCGCTTCCAGAGGCTCGACGACACGGTGGCCGGCCAGCTGCGCGGCTCGATCGTGGCCGACGAAGACCGCTCCATCATCGACGCGCTCGACTTCATCGCCACGGCGCCCGAGGGCCACGGGGCGCTCGAGGGCTTCTCGGAGATCGGGCTCGAGCGGCTGCGGCGGGCCGCCGGGCAGTTCGCCGCCCTGCGCACGCGCGCCGGCCTCGGGCTCGTCGACTACGTCGACCTCGTGCAGCAGGAGCTGCTGCTCGACGTCGAGGTACTCGCGAGCCCCCATGCCACGGCCGGGCGCGCGAGCCTCGACGCCTTCTCGGAGCAGCTCACCTCGTTCCTCGCGCTCGATCCGGCGGCCGGGCTCGGCGAGTTCCTCGGCTGGCTCGAAGAGGCGGAGAAACGCGACCGCCTCGAGCCCCGCACCGAGGAGGCCGAACCGGGAACGGTGCAGATCCTCACCATCCACGGGTCGAAGGGGCTGGAATGGGATGTCGTGGCCATCCCCCGCATGGTCGAGAGCGAGCTGCCGGGAGACCCGCGTTCCTCTCTCGGCTGGCTGGCCTTCGGTGAGCTGCCTTTCGACTTCCTCGGCGACGCGGCCGAGTTGCCGAGCCTGGCCTGGCGCGGTGCCGCCCAGCAGATCGAGGTGAAGGCCGCGATCGACGCCTTCAAACGCGAGAACGCCGAGCACTACGCGGCGGAGCAGCGGCGGTTGATCTACGTCGCCGTCACGCGCGCGAAGGAGAGCCTGCTCGTCTCCGGCTCGTTCTGGACCACGGGGGTGAAGAAGGTGCGCGGGCCCGGGTCTTATCTGCGTGAGCTCGAGGCGGCCGGGGTCATCCCGGCCGGCTCACTGCCCGAGACGGCCGAGAACGAGGAGAACCCGCTCGCCGAATCGGAGAGTTGGGTGGTGTGGCCGCGCGACCCCCTCGGCGCCCGCCGGGCCCGGGTCGCCGCAGCGGCCTCGGCCGTCGCCGACGCCGATCCCGGCCTGGCGACGCCGTGGGATCACGAGATCGAGTTGCTGCTCGCCGAACGGGCCGCCCGGCACGGCGAACGGATGCTCGACGTGCCCGTGCGCATCCCGGCCTCGCGTTTCAAGGACTACGTCTCCGACCCGCAGAAGGTGGTGCGGGCGCTGCAGCGGCCGATGCCGGAGCAGCCGTTCCGTCAGACCCGGCTCGGCACGCGCTTCCACAGCTGGGTGGAGGAGCGGTTCCGCCGCGGCGGGGGAGCAGAGCTCCTCGCGCTGGCCGAGGTGGGCCGACTCTCCGGTGACACCCTCGACGCGATCGACGGCGAGCTCGAGCCGCTCGACGAGGAGCTGGAGGAGCTCGCCGCCACGGCGTCCGCGGCCTCCAGCCCGGACGTGGCAGCCGCGCTCGACGACGACGCGCTCTTCCAGCGGCTCGTCGACACCTTCGAGCGATCACCGTTCGCCGACCGCCAGCCCGTGGAGGTCGAGGTGGAGATCCACCTCGTGCTCGCCGGCCGCATCGTGGTGTGCAAGATCGACGCGATCTTCGCCGACGAGGCGGGCGACTCGTTCGAGGTGGTGGACTGGAAGACCGGCAAGGCACCGAGCGACGCCGCCGATCTCGAGCTCAAGCAACTGCAGCTCGCGCTGTACCGGCTGGCCTATGCGCGCTGGAAGGGCATCGAGGTCGAGCGGGTGGGCGCGTCCTTCTACTTCGTCAGCGACGACACCGTGGTTCGGCCCGAGCGCCTGCACTCCGAGGCCGAGCTCGAGACGCTCGTGCGGGAGTCCCTGCTCTAGTCCTCGGAGATGCGGTTCGCGTGCTCGGTGGCTCCGGTGGCTCCGGCCGCGACGCCCGGCAGCGGGGTGCGGTCGAGCATCGCCTCGACGTCCTCGACGGCCATGATCTGGCCGGTGTCGGTGGAGAGCGGGTTGAGCAGATCGTTCTGCACGGTGGCGCTCAGGCCACCGAGCATGGCTTCGGCATCGCTCACGACCGACTGGTCTCGCGTGTCGATGCCGTGGAGCAGCCAGCGTGCGATCTCGAGTTCGGCGTAGAGCCGGGCGCGCTTGCGCAGCTGGCGGTCGGCGGGCTTCGAGAGTGCGTGCTCATAGCCCGCGTACACCCGGTCGGCGCTCTCCGCGCTCGACGCCGAGTTCAGCCAGTACAGGTCGAGCGCCGGGTCGCCCACCCGCAGGCTCTGCCAGCCGAGCACCCCGGTGACCGTGTCGGAGGCGAGCAGGAACGACTCCGGCGCGAGGGCTCCGTTCACGACCGTGGGCTGGAACTGCCAGAGTGCGCTGTCTTCCAGCGCGATCGACCAGCGGGTGAGCAGCTCCTTCGGCACTTTGCCGGTGGCGGCTGCCCGGTCGGCGAGCTTGCGCGAGGTCGCGGCCACCTGGGCGGCCGTGTGGGCGGTCAGCCCCGCATCCGAGACCACCGAGGTGGGGAGCGAGTGGATGGCGGCGATCGCCCGCCCGATGGAGCCGGATGCGCTCTGCTCTCCGCCGATGTCGTCGAGCGAGCCGGGGTGCCCCGGGATGTAGTCGTAGACCACCGCTCGGGTCTCGCCGACCGGAGCCTGACCCTGCACCGAGGGGATGTGGAACGGGAGCCGCGAGCGCATGCCGGAGGTGAGCGCGTTGAGGGCGACGAGATCGCGAGACTGCTCCGCCTCGGCGTCGGAATCGGTCGGCACCCGCACCACGTACTCGTCGCCTCCGCGCAGCGTGACGACGGCCGAATCGAAGCGGCCGGCGCTCCCGCTCGTGAGCGCACGGGTCGCGACGATGTCGGCTCCGGGCACGGCGGAGGTCGCGAGCGCGGCTAAAGTGAGGTGGGATCTCGCCATAGCCTCAAGGGTAGGGCGGCTTCGTCCGGCCGAGGCTTTCGCCACGCACGATTGGTCAACCATGTCACGCGCTTTCTCGTCAACGCTGCCTCTCTCGCGTCACCGGATCGATCGCGACCATGAGTCGCGTGCCGACACCGCTGCGCTCGACGAGCGGTGGCGCGGCCCGGAGGCGCGTGTGCTCGTGCTCCACCGCGGTCAGGCGCTCGCGCTCAGCGGCTCGAACGGCGACCACGACGGCTTCGGTCCGCGCGTGGCGCCGGTGGCGCATCCGGTTCTCGACCTGCGCCCGACGGCGTCGCTGCCGGCGCTCGTGACCGAGGAGCTGGCGCAGGGCGGGGTGCGGCTCTATCTCGGGCGCTCTCTCGATGGCGACGACGGCGTCGCAGCGGGCGCGCCTCTGTTCGCGATCTCGGTGACGGATGCGGCGGCCGCCGCCCTGGAATCGCCCACCTCGAGCTGGCTCAATCTGCGCATGGTGGCCGCCGACCTCGACGACGCGGCGGCCGGCTTCTTCACTGAGGCCCTGGCGACGTTCAACTGGCATGCCACGCACACGCACTGCCCGCGCTGCGGCGCGGCCACCACCGTGGAGAGCGGCGGCTGGGTGCGGCGCTGCCCGGTGCAGGACATCGAGTTGTTCCCGCGCACCGATCCGGCCGTGATCGTGGGGATCGTCGACGCCGCCGACCGCCTGCTTCTCGGCTCGAACGCCCTGTGGGAGAACAACCGCTTCTCCTTGCTCGCCGGGTTCGTGGAACCCGGTGAATCGCTCGAAGCCGCCGCCGTACGCGAGGTCGCGGAGGAGTCGGGTGTCGTGATCGACGACCCGGAGTACGTGGGTTCGCAGCCGTGGCCGTTCCCGGCCTCGCTCATGGTGGGGTTCATGGCCCGCGTGTCGGCCGAGCATCCGCCGGTGCTCCGGCCCGACGGCGACGAGATCCTGGAACTGCGGTGGTTCACGCGCGAACAGATCGCCGATCCCGCGAGCGGCGTGCTGCTGCCGGGCTCGGCGTCGATCGCCCGGGCGATCATCGAGCGCTGGTTCGGCGGCCCCCTGCCCGAGCCGATGCCGGCCGAAGCGCGCGCGTGACCGATTCCGACGCCCTGCTCGACGCCCTCGATCCGCAGCAGCGGGTGGCGGCGCGCTCCCTGCTCGGACCCGTCTGCATCCTCGCCGGCGCCGGCACGGGCAAGACCCGGGCCATCACGCATCGCATCGCCTACGGGGTGGCGACGGGCGTGTACTCGCCCAACCGGGTGATGGCCCTCACCTTCACCGCGCGGGCGGCCGCCGAGCTGCGCACCCGGCTGCGCCCGCTCGGCGCCGGCTCGGTGGCGGCGCGCACCTTCCACTCCGCGGCACTCGCCCAGCTCAACTACTTCTGGCCCCAGGTGATCGGGGGAGAGGCCCCGCGCATCATCGACAACAAGGCCAGGGCCATCGCCCAGGCCGCCGAGCTGCTCCGGCTGCGCGTCGACACCGCGACCCTGCGCGACATCGCCGCCGAGATCGAGTGGCGCAAGGTGTCGAACCTGAGCGTGGCCGACTACGAACTGAAGGCGCGCACCGTGCGCACCATGCCGGCGAGCGTGTCGGTGGAGCAGATGATCGCCCTGCACGAGCGTTACGAGCAGCTCAAGGACGAGCGGCGACAGCTCGACTTCGAAGACGTGCTGCTCGTGACCGCCGGCATGATCGAGCTCGAGCGCTCGGTGGCGATCCAGGTGCGCGAGCAGTACCGCTTCTTCGTGGTGGACGAGTACCAGGACGTCTCGCCGCTGCAGCACCACCTGCTGCAGCAGTGGCTCGGCGACCGGCGCGACCTCTGCGTGGTCGGCGACGCCAGCCAGACCATCTACTCCTTCGCCGGCGCGAGCGCCGAGTTCCTGCTCGACTTCGGCCGTCGCCACCCGAACGCCACGGTGGTGACGCTCGAGCAGAACTACCGCTCCACCCCCGAGATCATCACCGTCGCGAATCGCCTCATGCGCGGCCGTCCCGGTGCGCTCACGCTGCACGCCGCCCTGCCGCCCGAGCCGGGGTCGGAGTCCGGGGCGGCGCCCGGGCCTGAATCCGTCGGCCCGGAGCCGGGCGCCTCACCTGCGGGTGCCTCAGCGGCGAGTGCCGCGGAGGCACCCGGATCGCCGCCGGCGCAGACGCTCGCCGCCGAGACCTCTCCGGGCACCGCCGCAGTGCAACTCGCCGCCGAGCCGCGAGTCACCGCCTACAGCCACGACCTCGCCGAAGCCGAAGGCGTGGCCCGTGAGATCGCCGCGCTCGTGGGCGCCGGAACCCCGCCGCAGGACATCGCCGTGCTCTACCGCGTGAACGCCCAGTCGGCCGTGCTGGAGCAGGCGCTCGCCGCGGCCGGGGTCGCCTACCAGCTCCGCGGAGCCACGCGCTTCTTCGACCAGCCCGACGTGAAGCGCGCCGTGATGGAACTGCGCGCGGCCTCGGTGTCGATCGGCGAGGAGCCGCTCTTCAAGTCGGTGAGCGACGTGCTCCGCTCCCGTGGCTGGGCGCAGGAGGCTCCCGAGGCCGTCGGCGCCCTGCGTGACCGCTGGGAGGCCCTGAACGCGCTGATGGGCCTCGCCGAGTCGATGCCGCCCGGCACCACCTTCCGTCAGTTCACCGACGAGCTGATGGAGCGGCAGTCGTCGCAGCACGAGCCCACCGTGCGTGCGGTGACGCTCGCCACCCTGCACTCGGCCAAGGGGCTGGAGTGGCCCGCGGTGTTCATCGTGGGCGTGGCCGAGGGCCTGCTGCCGATCAGCTACGCCACCGGTTTCGAGGGCATCGACGAGGAGCGCCGCCTGCTCTACGTGGGCATCACGCGAGCCCGGGAGCGGCTCGCGCTCTCGTGGGCGGCGATCGGATCACGCCGCAGCGGAGAACGTGCTCCCTCTCGTTTCCTGCCGGAGACCGGCATCCGCAGCGCGGATGCGCCCGGTGCCGCTCGACGCTGAGAGCCGCACCGGGCCCCGTGCCGGCGCTGCCGGCGTCGTCCGCCCTGCCGGCCGCGCCCGGGCTGTCCGCGCTGCCGGCTGCGCCGGCGCTGTCCGCGCTGTCGGCCGCACCCGTGCTGCCGAAGCCTCGTCGCGGCAGGCGCACCGCCGTCTCCGCCCAGCCGGCACCCTCGCGGTGCTCCACCAGAATCCGGCCGACGACGGCGGTCGCCGCGGCCACGCCGAGCGCGTCGGCCGACGGCGCTTGGCGGAAGATCGCCTGAGCGGCGATGGCCGGCCAGGCGGGGTCGGCCTCGGCGCGCGCGAGCTCGAGGCACTCGGCGCAGGGACCGCGGCCTGGTGACACCAGTGGCCCGACCCGGATCGACCGGTCACCGAACTCCACCAGCAGATGCGGAACGTCGTCACGCAACCACGCCGCCGCCCGTCGCGGCGATGTTGCATAGTGGCTGATCACCACGGCGACGTCCACCTGGGATCGTGATCCCGCATCGGCCGTCGCTGCCGCCGCGGCATTCGTCGCCGAGCCCGCCGAGCCCGCGGAGGACGCCGAGCCCACTGAACCCGCCGAGCCCGCCAATCTGGCCGAGCTCGCCGGTCGCGCCGGGCCCGCGGCGCGCCCGGCGCCGGTCGCCCCAGTGATCTCCGGCGCCTCCGCGAGCGTTGCCCCCAGCCCGCGCACGAGCCGGGCGATCGCCTCCGCCGCCGCTCCGCGCCCATCGACCGCCACTCGCCGGCCCGCCAGCGACGGCGGAGCCGGCCCCTCGTCGAGCACCGGCGCGAGCTCGATCAGCAGGCGGTCGAGCTCTGCCTCGGCGAGGCCGCTCTCGGCCGCCACCGCACTGAGCGCTGGCGCCGCCACTCCGAGCGCGAGCGCGCCCAGGAACCGCTCGACGGGCGCGGCGACGCCGTCGAGCACCACGCTCGGCGCCTCGATCCCGAACTGCACGGAGTCGGGCGTGCGCCACACCATCGGATGATCGGGGTCGAGTCGGAGAACCATGCAGGAATCCTGCACCACGGGGGACACGGGAAACGGGTTGTCCACAGGTCGGGGTCGAAGTGGCCCTCACCCCCAGGGCGGGCAGGAGAAGTTCAGCTCACAGCTCACAGCTCACAGCTCACAGCGAACCGCGACTGCACCACCCCGGCAGAACCCGCCCGCCTCACACCGGCGGCTGGTCGTCGCCCTTCGACTCCTCCGAGCGCAACAGGTCTTCGAGCGCCTGATCCATCTCGTCGGGCTCCGGTGCCCCCGCGAGCAGCCGCGCCACGAGGGCGGCCGGGTCGTCGAGGTCGTCCGAGGTGGGCACGAGGTCGGGGTGCGACCACAGGGCGTCGCGCTGCTCCTGGCCCACCGCATCCGTCACCGCCTGCCACATCGCCGCGGCGTCGCGAAGCCGGCGCGGCCGGAGCTCGAGCCCGATCAGGGCCCCGAACGCCGACTCGGCCGGGCCGCCTGTCGCCCGGCGGCGGCGCACCGTCTCGGCGATCGCGTTCCAGCGCGGCAGCCGCGACGAGGCCTGCGCCGTCACCACGTCGACCCAGCCCTCGATGAGGGCGAGCGTCGTCTCGAGGCGCGCGAGCGCGTGCTCCTGCTGCTCGGTCTTCGGCGGGATGAGCGCTCCGCTCGCCATGGCGCTCTGCAGCTCCTCCGGGTTCGAGGGGTCGAAGCTGCCGGCGAGCTCCTCGAGCCGGCTGGTGTCGATGGCGATGCCCTTGGCGAACTCGGTGATCGACGAGATGACGTGCAGCCGCAGCCAGCGCGCGTGCCGGAACAGCCGCGCGTGCGCGAGCTCCCGGATCGCGAGGTAGAGCTGCACCTCCTCGATCGGGATGTCGAGGCCGTCGCCGAACTCGGCCACGTTCTGCGGCACGAGCACCGCCTGACCCTCCTCGAGCAGCGGGATGCCGACGTCTCCGCCCGAGACCACCTCCTGCGAGAGCTGGCCGACGATCTGCCCGAGCTGCATCGCGAAGAGCGTGCCGCCGAGGTTGCGCATCATCTGGCTCGCGCCGGCGATCATGCTCGCCATCTCCTCGGGCGCCTGGTCGCGCAGAACCTCGGTGAGCGCATCGGAGATGCTCACGGCCACCGGCTCGGCCAGCTGCGTCCACACCGGCACGGTCGCGGTGGCCCACTCCTTGCGGGTCATCAACCGCGGGGCGACCGCCGAGTCGGAGAGCGCGGTGACCTCGTCGAGCCAGAGCGAGGCCACGTGCAGCGCCTGGTCGAGCTGGCCCCGGCTCTGGTCGGTGATGGAGAGGCTCGCCTTGCCGGCGATCTCCTCCGCCTGGGTGCGGGCGGCATCCCAGTTCACGCCGTCGCTCGAGGACTGCATGGCGTTCTGCAGCTGCGCCATGAGCTGCGAGACCGCGGCGGGGTCGCTCGGCAGCCCGGCGGCGCTCGCCAGCTTCGAGGGGTCGATGTCGGAATTGCCCGAGAGGAACGCGCGCAGCATGTCGCGGAACTCGTCCTCGGGTTCGTCGCGGGGCTCGTCGCTCACGATGTGTCCTTCCTCGGCCGACAGGCCCGCCCGTGCCGGATTCGCGGCGGTTCCGCGTTCATCAGAACCTTTGTGCGGGCTGTCAGATAGTGCTTCTACGCTAACTCGTGGCCCGCCGCCCAGGCTGGGTTTTCGCATAAGCTTGACCGCCGAGCCGTGCGCCCGTGGCGAACACCCCGCCGGGTGCGACCGCCGGCAGCGTCGAGATCGCCCGCCGGGCGGTCCCGGAGCGCCCCGAGAGGATTTTGTGAGTCTGTTCGACACCGGCGGGCCGCAGCCGCGTGCCTCGCGCCGCAGCCGCGCCGGGTGGACCGTGCTCCTCATCGGCCTGGTGCTCGCCCTCGTGATGAGCTTCGTGCCCGCCCCCTATGTCATCGAGCAGCCCGGACCGGTCTACAACACCCTCGGTTCGCAGGACCAGGGCGGCAAGGAGGTGCCGCTCATCACCATCAGCGGCACCGAGACCTACCCCACCTCGGGCAGCCTCGACATGCTCACCGTCTCGGTGCTCGGAACGCGCGAGCAGCGCCCGTCCTGGGCCGAGCTCTTCTCCTCCTGGTTCGACTCGAGCAAGGCCGTGGTGCCGATCGACAGCATCTACCCGCCGAACGTCACGACCGACGAGCGCAACCAGCAGAACGCCGCGATGATGGTCGACAGTCAGCAGGAGGCCATCGCGGCGGCGCTCACCCAGCTCGGCATCGCGTACACGACGCAGGTGGCGGTCGCGGCCGTCGACCCGAGCGGAGCCTCGAATGGCGTGCTCGACACCGGCGACGTCATCGTCGAGGTGAACGGCACCGCGGTTCCGGATGTCGCCGCCCTGCGCTCGGCCCTCGCCGCGAACGGCACGACCGCGCCGGCGAGCATCCTCGTGCAGCACTCCGACGGCACGCAGGCCACGGTGCAGATCACCCCGACCGTGTCGGCGGCGACGGATGCGCCCGCGCTCGGCATCGCCGCGAGCTACAAGTACACCTTCCCCTTCCAGGTCGACATCCAGCTCGACAACGTGGGCGGCCCGAGCGCCGGCATGATGTTCGCCCTCGGCATCATCGACCAGCTGACCCCGGGCGAGCTCAACGGCGGCCAGAACGTGGCCGGCACCGGCACCATCGACGCGGCCGGCGACGTGGGCGCCATCGGCGGCATCCGGCAGAAGATGTACGGAGCCCGGGATGCGGGGGCCACCTGGTTCCTCGCGCCGGCGTCGAACTGCGACGACGTGGTGGGCAACGTGCCCTCGGGGATCACCGTGTTCGCGGTGTCGACCCTCACCGACTCGATGAACGCCCTGAAGGCCATCTCCTCCGGCGGCGACACCTCGGCGCTGCCCACCTGCGACACGGTGCAGTCGACTCCCTGAGCCCGGTCGACTCCCTGACGAAGGGCAGGATGCTCTCAGCCAGCCTTGCCTAAGCTTCTGATGTCTAGGATTGACGGACAACGCACAGCGCTCACCCTGCAGCGCCAGCGCATCACAGGAACGAGCACAGAGGCCCCGTGACTTCCCCAGCAGCAGCTTCCCCGTCGGCGCAGACGCCCGCCCGGCGTTCGAGAGTCACCCTCGCGATCGCGATCGCGATCGTCGTGGTGCTCGCCATCCTCTTCTTCGTGTTCTCCACGCTCTACACCGAGGTGCTCTGGTACGACCAGCTCGGCTTCCTCAGCGTGCTCACCACGCAGTGGGTCGCGGGCGCCGTGATGTTCTTCGTGGGGTTCCTGGCGATGGCCATCCCGGTCTGGGCGTCGATCGAGATCGCGTTCCGCTGGCGGCCGGTCTACGCCAAGCTCAACTCCCAGCTCGACCGCTACCAGCAGGTCGTCGAGCCGCTGCGCCGGGTGGCGACCTTCGGCGTTCCGGCGGTCCTGGGCCTCTTCGCCGGCGTGGCCACCGCCTCCCGCTGGCAGCTCACCCTGCAGTACCTCAACCGCACCGCCTTCGGCCAGACCGATCCGCAGTTCGGCATGGACATCTCGTTCTACATCTACGACCTGCCGTTCTGGCGCGGGGTCGTGGGCTTCGCCTCCGCCGTGGTGATCGTGGCGGGACTCGCCGGCATCGCCACGAGCTACCTCTACGGCGCCATCCGCTTCAGTCAGCGAGAGGTGCGCATCTCGAAGACGGCGCGCATCCAGATGGCCATCACGGCGGCCGTCTACCTGGCGCTCCAGGCCGTCAGCATCTGGCTCGACCAGTTCGCCACGCTCTCCAACAGTTCGGGGCTCATCACGGGCGCGTCCTACGCCGCCGTGAACGCCACCATCCCGGGGCTCCAGATCCTCGCCGGCATCGCCGCCATCGTCGCCGTGCTCTTCCTCGTGGCCGCCGTCATCGGGCGCTGGCGCCTGCCCATCATCGGAACGGCGCTGCTCATCGTGAGCGCGCTCATCCTGGGCTCCCTCGCCCCTTGGGTGGTGCAGCGCTTCCAGGTCGACCCGAGCGAGCGCACGCTCGAGCAGGAGTACATCCAGCGCAACATCGACGAGACGCGCAACGCCTACGGGGTGTCCAACGTGGAGGAGACCTCCTACGCCGCCACCACCACGGCCGCGGCGGGTGCGTTGCGCAACGACGCCGCCACCACGGCGAACATCCGCATCCTCGACCCGGCGCTCGTCACCAAGTCGTTCCAGCAGCTGCAGCAGTTCCGGCAGTACTACCAGTTCCCCGACCACCTGAGCGTCGACCGCTACACGATCAACGGCCAGGTCCAGGATGCGGTCACGACGGTTCGCGACATCAACATCAACGCCCTGGGCTCCTCGGCCACCTGGTACAACCAGACGGTCGTCTACACCCACGGCTACGGCGTGGTCGCCGCCTACGGCAACCAGCGCTCGGCAGACGGCCAGCCCGTGTTCATGGAGTCGGGCATCCCCTCGGTGGGCGAGCTCGGCACCTTCGAGCCGCGCGTGTACTTCGGCGAGAACTCCCCGCCCTACTCCATCGTCGGCGGCCCCGAGGGCGGCTCGCAGGTCGAGCTCGACTACCCTTCCGGCACCGACGGCGCCTCGCAGACCTACACGACGTTCCAGGGCGACGGCGGCCCGAAGCTCGACAACATCTTCAAGCGCCTGGTCTACGCGCTGAAGTTCCAGTCGGAGCAGATCGTGCTGTCGGATGCGGTCAACAACGACTCGCAGATCCTCTACGACCGCGACCCCGCACAGCGCGTCTCGAAGGTGGCCCCCTACCTCACGATCGACTCGGCGCCGTACGCCTCGGTGGTCGACGGACACATCGTCTGGATCGTCGACGGCTACACCACCTCGGCGAACTACCCCTACTCGAAGGTGCAGTCGCTCAGCCAGACCATCGCCGACACCTACACGCCCTCCCCGGCCTACCCCGTCGACGACATCAACTACATCCGCAACTCGGTGAAGGCGACGGTCGACGCCTACGACGGCAAGGTCACGCTCTACGCCTGGGACGAGAACGACCCGATGCTGCAGACCTGGCAGAAGATCTACCCCTCCACCGTCAAGCCGATCAGCGAGATGAGCGGTGCTCTGATGAGCCACGTGCGCTATCCCGCCGATCTGTTCAAGGTGCAGCGCTCGATCCTCGGCCAGTACCACGTGACGGATGCCGGCGCCTTCTACTCGCAGGAAGACGCGTGGACGACGCCGAACGACCCGACCTCGCCCTCGACGAACCCGACGTTGCAGCCGCCCTACTACCTCACGCTGCAGATGCCCACGCAGACCTCGCCGTCGTATTCGCTGTACTCGACGTTCATCCCGCTCTCGCAGCAAGGAGAGGCCTCCCGCAGCGTGCTGACCGGCTATCTGGCGGTGGACGCGAACGCCGGCAGTACCGCGGGCACGAAGTCGGACGACTACGGCACCCTCCGATTGCTCACGCTGCCGAAGGACGACACGATACCCGGACCCGGACAGGTTCAGAACAGCTTCTCCTCAGACCCGGGGGTGAGCTCTGCCCTCAACCTGCTGAGACAGGGGGAGAGCCAGGTGATCAGCGGAAACCTGCTGACTCTGCCGGTGGGCGGGGGACTGCTCTACGTGCAACCGGTCTACGTGCAGTCGCGCGGCGAGACGAGCTTCCCGCTGCTGCAGAAGGTGCTCGTGTCGTTCGGCAACAAGATCGCGTTCGAGAGCACGCTCAACGGCGCGCTCGACTCCCTCTTCGGGGGTGATTCGGGAGCGCAGGCCGGTGACGGCAGTGTGACTCCCACGACGCCGAATACGGGAGGAACCGGCGGAACCGGAGGAACCGGCGGAACCGGAGGCACGGGGTCCACCGGCGGCGGGACGACCACGTCCGGCAACCCCGCGGTGGCGGCCGCCCTCGCCGCGGCACAGCAGGCACTCACCGATCGGGACGCGGCCATGGCGGCCGGCGACTGGACGGCCTACGGCGAGGCGGACAAGCGCCTCAAGGATGCGGTCGCCGCGGCGATCACGGCGGCGAACGGCTGATCTTTTACTACGTCATAAAGGGAAAAATAGTGCCCGTAAGGCTGGTATTGCTTCACTAAAGGCAAGATAATGCCCTTATGGAATTGAGTAAATTCACTAGTGAGCCCGCGCTCACGAGCGAGGAGTCCGAGGAGCGACTGGGAGCGGGCATCCGTTCGCTGCGGCTCTCGCAGAATCTCGACCAGGCCACGGTGGCGGCGCGGGCAGGGGTCAGCGTGCGCACGGTGAAGAACCTCGAGGCGGGGCGGGGCTCGAGCGTGGCCACGCTGGTGCGGGTGGTGCGGGCGCTCGGGCGGACGGACTGGCTGGGCGAGCTGCAGCCGGAGGTGGCGGTGAGCCCACTGCGGATGCTCGCGCAGGAGCGGCGCTCGGCGGCGCCGCAGCGGGCCTCGAAGCCGCGACGGCGCGCCTCTGCCGCGGATGCCGCGGACAGCGCGGGCACCGCGGCCGACCCGGCCACGGTCCGAGCGGCGGAGGCCGAGTGATGGCCTACACACCCGTCGGCGTGATCGAGGTGCGGGCCTGGGACCGCCTGGTCGGTGCGCTCGCCCCCGATGCCCGCTCCGGGTCCTTCGCCTTCGAGTACGACCCGTCGTGGATCGATTCCGGGGTGGAGCTCGCCCCCCTCAGCACGCCGCTGTCGCCGCGGGTGCGCGTCTACCCGGGGCTCCCCGAGGCCACCTATCACCGGCTCCCGCCGTTCATCGCGGATGCGCTGCCCGACGACTTCGGCAACGCGCTGGTGACGGCGTACCTCGCCTCCCAGGGCGTGGACCGGCGCTCGATCACTGCGCTCGACCGCCTGGCCTACCTGGGCGGGCGCGGGATGGGTGCGCTCGAGTTCCGCCCCACGCGTGGCCCGCAGCGGCGCAAGCCCACGGCGCTCGAGCTCTCCGAGCTCGTGGTCGGCGCGCGCAGTGCGCTCTCGGGCCGCATCGAGGGCGATCAGGAGGCCGCCGCAGCGCTCTCCACGCTCATCCAGGTGGGCACCTCGGCCGGCGGCGCACGGGCGAAGGCGATCATCGCGTGGAACCCGTCGACGGGAGAGGTGCGCTCGGGGCAGCTGCCCACGCAGGAGGGCTTCGAGCACTGGATGATCAAGCTCGACGGGGTGGGCGCCGACACCGAGCTCGGCAGCAGCTCCGGCTACGGCCGCATCGAATACGCCTACTACCGGATGGCGACGGCTGCGGGCATCACGATGTCGCCGTCGCGGCTGCTCGAGGAGGGCGGCCGGGCGCACTTCATGACGAAGCGCTTCGACCGCGCGGGAGACGCGGGGGAGAAGGTGCACCTGCAGACCCTCTGCGCGATGGGGGAACTCGACTACAAGCAGCGGGGCACGCACGACTACGCCCAGTACTTCCAGGTCGTGCAGGCCCTCGGGCTCGGCGACGAGGCGCGCACGGAGGCGTTCCGGCGGATGGTGTTCAACGTTCTGGCACGCAACTGCGACGACCACACGAAGAACTTCTCGTTCCTGCTCGATCCTCCCGAGGCCGGGGGCGCGTGGCGGCTCGCGCCGGCCTATGACGTCACCTACGCCTTCAATCCGCAGGGGCAGTGGACCTACCAGCACCTCATGTCGGTGAACGGCGAGTTCGGGCGGATCACTCGCGACGATCTGCTCGTGGTGGCCGATCGCTTCCAGGTCCCCGACCGGGGCGAGGTGATCTCCCAGGTCGTCGATGCGATCGCCGGATGGCGTGGTTTCGCCGACGAGGCCGGCATCACGGCCGCCGACTCGGCGCGCATCGAGGCGACCTTTCCTGGCGTGTGACCTCGAGCATCCGAATCCCGTGATAGAGTAAATTCTTGTGCCGCGGGGTGGAGCAGTTCGGTAGCTCGCTGGGCTCATAACCCAGAGGTCGCAGGTTCAAATCCTGTCCCCGCAACGAAAAGTCCAGGTCAGATCGGTGTTGGTTCCCGCCAGGGAACGGAGATCGACCGGTTCGGCGAAGATCCGGCGCAGCCCCGAGCTGCGCCGGATTTTTTCGTCTCCCGACGAGTGCGGAGGTTCACGTGGCGATCGGTGCATCCGCGCTCGGCGAGTACCTCCGGGCGAGGCGCGGGCTCGTGCAGCCGGCGGATGCAGGCATCGCCCCTGAGCCCGGCCGACGGGTCTCCGGCCTTCGCCGCCGGGAGGTCGCGGAGCTCGCCGGTGTGAGCGCCGACTACTATCTGCGCCTGGAGCAGGGCCGGGATCAGCGGCCGTCGGAACAGGTGCTGACGGCGATCGGGCGGGCCCTCCAGCTCGACGTGCACGCGATGGAGTACATGTTCCGCCTGGCCTACGGTCCGGACGTGGATGAGCCTCCGCGCTCCGCCGCGCCCGGTGAGGATCTTCTCGCCTTGCTGGAGCACTGGGCGGACACCCCCGCGTACATCACCGACGGCAATCACGACATCGTCGCCTCCAACTACCTCGCGCACCGGATCGGTCACGGATTCCTCGACGTGGGCGGCAACAACGTCGTCGCCTTCTTCGATGCTCACACCCGGGCGATCGCCGACGACTGGGAGGATTCCGCCGCTCAGCTCGCGGCCGCACTCCGGTTCAACAGCGACCCGGCCAGCCCGAGACTGGCGGAGATCGTGAGTCAGCTGACCGCCGCCGATCCCGAGTTCGAGACGGTGTGGCGTCGTCACGACGCCCGCCCGTTGTCGGACGGAGTCGCGCAGCACTTCCAGGAGGGTTTCGGTTCCTTCCCCTTGCGCTTCCAGAACCTCACCATCCCCGGCTACCCGGGGTACATCCTCACCACGATGTTCGCCGAGCCGGACACCGTGGGAGTCGCGGTGCTCGCGTACCTCGCCGCGCAGCGCCCCTAGGCTGACCCTCTCGGGGACACTTGGGCGCTCGGAGCCGGAAACCGTCGACAGTGGCCGCGCGAGGGAGTTTAATGGAGTGGCAATTCCAGAATTCGGTGTGATCGCGGACGGAGACGGCTCCATGGCTTCCTCAGCTGAGCTTCAGAGGCGGGAGACGAAGCCACCCCGCATCGGGGTGCTGCTCTTCGACGGCGTCAAGATGCTCGACTTCGTCGGGCCCGCGGAGGTCTTCCACGAGGCGTCGCAACGCACCGCCGGCTACGAGATCGTGCCGATCTCCGTCGACGGCAAGGATGTCGTGTCATCGATGGGCATCACGGTCGGCGTGCAGGCGGCGGCAGCGGACATCGACGCCCTCGACACCCTCATCATTCCGGGAACCGAGCAGGCTCCCGAGGTGTTCCTCGACGAAGGGCTGCTCGCGGCGGTCTCGGAGCTCGCCGCCCGGTCGCGCCGCGTCGCGTCGATCTGCACGGCGGCATTCGCGCTGGCGGCCGTCGGGCTGCTCGACGGCCGCACGACGACGACGCACTGGAAATTCGCCCCCACGCTCGCGGCGACCTTCCCCTCCGTGACGGTGAAGGCCGATGCCATCTTCGTCCACGACGGCAAATACCACAGCTCCGCCGGCGTGGCGGCCGGAATCGATCTCGCTCTCGCCCTGCTGGAAGACGACTACGGGGCAGACGCCGCCCGCAGCGTCGCGCAGCTGCTCCTGGTCTACATGAAGCGTTCGGGCAGTCAGTCGCAGTTCTCCGCGTCGCTTCGCGGCAAGCCGCCGCGCTCGAGCGTCGCGAAGACGGTGACCGATCGCATCCATGACGATCCGACCCGGGCGTACACCGTGGACGAGCTGGCACACTATGCGGGCGTCAGTCCGCGCCACCTCGCCCGGGTGATGCGTGATGAGCTCGGACTCTCCCCGGCCGAATACGTCTCGACGATCAGGCTCGATCTGGCCGTCGCGCGACTCGAGGCCGGAGCATCCGTGGCGGAGACGGCGTCGGCGACCGGATACGTCTCCCCGGTGTCCCTCCGCCGGGCCTTCGTCGGCCGCTTCGGGATCACCCCCTCGGAATACCAGCGCCGGTTCCAGACGAGTCGGGCGACGGTGTCGCCCTAGGCCCTCGAGACTGGGAGTAGCGGGACCACCTTCGCCGCCGCGGCCGACCGTACGGTTGAACCATGACCGCTCACGACGATCGGGCCAGGCTGCAGACGCGGGCCGAGGAGTTCCTCGAGGGATGGGCTTCGGCTCCGGTCGTGCTGTGCAACCGACGGCTGGACGTGCTCGCGTCGACCGCCCTCGCCGTGTCGCTGTCACCGGGGTTCGCTCCCGGCACGAACCTCGCGCGCTTCGCCTTCCTCGGGCCGGCGGAGCAGCGCGAACACCCTCGCTGGGCGGAGATGGCCACGGTCACCGCCGGGATGCTCCGGGAGTCGATCGACGAGCACGACCACGATCGAGGCGTGGAGCTGATCATCGGCGAGCTCTCCACGAGATCTCGGGAGTTCGCCGAAGTGTGGGCGAGCACCGAGCTGGAGGGCCGGGTGACCGGGTCGATCCGCTTCGACGAGACGGCCGCGGGCGCGATCGGCCTGAGCTTCACACTGCTCCATCTCCCGGGCGACGCCGACGACCTCCTGATCGCGTTCGCACCGGTCGATCAGGCCTCGCGGACTGCGCTGGCCGCGCTCAGGGCGGCCGTGCCGGTGGTGCCGGAGGCCTGATCGGTACTGGGGACCACCCTGACCGCGGGACCGCTCGCCCGCGCGGCGAGATACGCGATGGCGGCTGCCGCCGGTGACCCGGCGTCCCCGAAGAACGTCGTCAGGAACTGCCCGCCGGAGCGGGGGACCTCGAGAGTCTGCCAGCGGAAGTCGATCCAGCCCAGCGGATCGATGTGCACCTTCTTCACGCCCGACATCTGCGGCTTCGGGTTGTACTCGGCCCAGATCGTGCGGAACAGGGCGTGCCGGGCGGACAGCGAGCCCACGAGTTCCTGCAGTTCCGGGTCCTCCGGATCGCCGTAGTAGCGCAGCGACTCCGTCATCTCCCGGAGCGCCGTCTCCCAGGCGGCCGCGATGCGGCCGGTCTCGTCCGAATCGGTCAGACCGGAGCGGATCTCCTCCCAGGTGTTGAAGGAGCCGGTGAGGAGGTTCGTTCCCGGAACGCTCAGGCTCGGCGCGAAGGGGGCGATCAAGGAATTGACCGCCAAGACGTTCTGGTTGCGGTCGGTCACATAAGTGGGGGTCGTCGACCACTGCTCGAGGAGCATCCGGACCCCGGGGCCTACGGTCGGGCGGCCGTCGGTGACGTTGCGGACGTACGGGCGTGCGCGCCCGAGCCGCAGCAGGTATTGGCGGCCATCCGCATCCAGCTGGAGTGCGCGCGAGAGGGCGAGCAGCACCTGCTCCGACGGCCGCTTGTCACGGCCCTGCTCGATGCGCAGGTAGTAGTCCGGGCTCATGCCCGCCAGCTCCGCCACCTCCTCGCGCCGGAGGCCGGGCACGCGGCGACCGGGCAGCCGGGGGATGCCGGCCTGCTCGGGTTGCAGGATCTCACGACGCGCGCGCAGGAACTCCCCGAGTGGGGTCGTGCTCCTGACGCTGCTCAACAGTCTGTCCCCTCGTCAGCCGGTGGATGAGGATAGGACCCAGTCTTGCGTGTGAGCGCTCTCTCGCATGAGCCCCTCAGAGGACAGACATGGTGATGTTTCGGACATCGGGCCGTCCGAGCGATGCCCGGAATCAGGCGAGCCCGGAGGCCTCCCCATACCGGAGGAGTTTGAGGCAGAGATGGAGGGCCGATCGGCTGAGCCCGTCGTCCAAGGCCTCCTTCACCTCGATCGGAAGATTGTCCAGGCGGTAGTACAGCGTCGTGCGATGGATGTGGAGCCTCTCGCACGCATCCCGCACGCGGCCGCAGGTGTCGAGGTACGCCTCCACCGTCTCCAGCTGCAGCCGGTTCTTGTCGTTCCACAGACGGACCGCGGCCGGCGAGAACAGCCCGACCTGGCCTCCCTCGGCGGCGAGGGAATCGAGGAGCGTCCAGGCGCCGAGCTCGCTGATGTCGGCGCTGGCACCGAAATCCGGCAGCCGCCCGGCGATCTCGGCGGCGCGCCGGGCGTTCTCGGCGACGATCGACAGGTCGTCGCCGCGCCGGTCCCAGTGCGCGGTGCCCTGGGCGCGTATCCCGACGGCGCGCTGTCTGGCCGCCGACACGATCGCCTCGGGCACGGTGTCGGCGGCCGAGCCGTGGAATGCCGGGCGGCCGATGAAGTACAGGATGCCGTCGCGTTCCTTGACGAAGCGATGATCGGCGGTCTTCAGGCTGCCCACCAAGCGGCCGAAGGCGAGCCGCTCGAGGCGGCTCGACCCCGGCTCGACGATGACAGCGCGGATCAGCGCGCCGCGACCGCGGTCGATCCAGTGGCGGGAGAGCGCTTCCAGCAGCGCGTGCTTTCGCGTGTGCGCATCGTCGGCCAGCAGCTCGCACATGATCGACTCGTAGGTGGAGGCCTCGATCGTCTCGCCGGCGAACCCGGTGCCCCGGCGGCCGGTGAAAGGATCGACGACGTCCTGGAGCGTCACGGGAGGGTCGCTTCCTGATGACTGTTCATGCTCTGCATCATTGTGGACGGAGGCCTCCAGTTGCCTGGCCCCGCGCCACCCTCCTTCCGCCGAGACGTCCCGGCTGCCGCCGGTGATCCGGCTCTCCCGCGCCCGTGCGGCCGCGCCCAGGAGCGGCTGGCTGGCCGTGGCAGGGCTACGCAGGGGCGTGCGTGGTTGGTTATCGTGGCGGCATGGTGGTCGACGTCCGCGATGAAGCCGTCCCCGCCGACGTGCGTCGGCTGATCGACTCCTGGACGGAGATCCCGGCCTTCGTGCGGGACAAGCATCTGACCGTTCTCTCGGCCAACCCGCTGGCCCGTGCGGTGTCCCGATCGTTCGGCGAAGGAGTCAATCTGGTGCGGCGGACCTTCATCGATTCCGACGTCCTGCGGACGAGCCCCCACGCGGAGGCGATCGCCGGCCATGTCATGACCGCCTTCCGGGAGTCCCTCGACCGTCATGAATCCGACTCGGATTTCGAGGAGCTCGTCGTCGACGCATCCGAGCGGAGCGCGACCTTCGCCGCCCTCTGGGCCGAGGATGTCGTCGAGCTCGGCGGGCCGGGAACTTTCCTCTTCTCCGACACGGCAGTCGGGCCGCTCAGGCTGAGCTATCAGCAGCTGGCCATTCCTCGCCGATTCGATCAGACGCTCGTCGTGTGGCGGGCCGCCGACGAACACGCTCGTGGCGCGCTCGCGCGCCTGGCGGAGATCTCCACGGTCGCCCCTTGGGGCGAACCCCACGTTACGGTCGCCCCCTGGGGCGAACCCCACGCTCCGAAAGGGAGGACCCATGGCTGACCCGGGCAACAGGAGCGGCGACGGCCGGGTGCCGATCGAGCCGCAGACGATCGATGCCCCGCTGACCCGTCACGCCGTCTTCCTCGTGCTGACGGTGGCGCCCGGCTCCGATCCGCTCGACGCGGTGCGTTCGGTGCTCAGTGACGTGGACGGCCTGGTCAAGACGGTCGGCTTCCGGGACCTCGGAGCATCGTTCACGTGCACGGTCGGTATCGGCGCCGCGATCTGGCCCGGCCTCACCGGACTGCCGCTCCCGCGGGAGCTCCACGAGTTCACGACCATCACGGGGGCCCGGCACACCGCGCCGTCGACCCCCGGTGACCTGCTGTTCCACATCCGCTCCGACCGTCAGGATCTCTGCTACGAGTTCGAGCGCCTGCTGCTGGAGGCGCTGGGCGACGCCGTGGCCGTGGCGGACGAGACGATCGGCTTCCGCTACCTCGACACCCGCGACCTCCTCGGCTTCGTGGACGGCACCGCGAACCCCGTCGGGCACCACCTCCCGGAGTCGACGCTCGTCGGGGAGGAGGACCCCGCTGCGGCGGGCGGCAGCTATGTCGTCGTACAGAAGTACCTGCATCCGCTGGCCTCCTGGCACGCCCTCACGACAGAGCAGCAGGAAGCCATCATCGGGCGCCGGAAGGCCGACAACGTCGAGCTCGACGACGCGGAATCCGGACAGAAGGCGCACAAGACCCTCGCGACCATCGTCGACGACGCCGGGGTCGAGCACGACATCCTGCGCGACAACATGCCGTTCGGGAGTCCGGGCACGGCGACCTTCGGAACGTACTTCATCGGCTATTCCCGAGAGCTCTGGGTGGTCGAGCGGATGCTGGAACGCATGTTCATCGGCGATCCGCCCGGCCTTCACGACCGGCTCCTCGACTTCAGCGAGGCCGTCACCGGATCGGTGTTCTTCGCCCCGTCGGCCGAGGCGCTCGCGAACCTGGGTTCACCGGCGCCGACCGGTACCGGCACCCCGGCACCGGTCGACGAGACCGGCCCCGCCGGAGCCGGCACCGGGTCCCTCGGCCTCGGCCTCGGCGGCCTGCGCGGCACGCGCACCACACCTCAACAGAGCGGAGACGAACGATGAACCACCTCTTCCGGGAACTGGCCCCGGTCACCACCGACACCTGGGCCATGCTGGACGACGAAGCACGCACCCGACTCGTGCCCATGCTCGGGGCGCGGAAGCTCGTCGACTTCACCGGCCCCCTTGGCTGGGAGCACTCCGCCACGGCGCTGGGGCGGGTCGGTGGCGTCGTCTCCACGCCGGCCGAGGCCGTCATCGCGCGCACGCGGGCGGTGCTTCCGCTGGTCGAGGTGCGCGCCGAGTTCACCCTCGCCCGCTCCGAGCTCGACGCGGCCGCACGCGGTGCGATCGACGTCGACCTCAGTCCCCTCGACGAGGCCGCCGCGCGCCTGGCCACGACCGAGAACTCCGCCGTCTTCAACGGCTGGGAGGCGGCCGGCTTCACCGGCATCATCCCTGCCACCCCGAACGCGGCGACGCCGCGCGACAGCGACGTGCACCGCTTCGCGCAGCAGGTGGCCGCGGCCACGGAGCAGCTCAAGCGTGCCGGCATCGAAGGACCCTACGGCATCGCGCTGGACTCGGACACCTGGATCAACACCGTGGGAGGGAACGACGCCGGGGGGAGTCCCTTGCTGACCCATCTCCGGAAGATCCTCGAGGGCCCGGTGGAGTGGGTGCCCGGGATCGAGGGCGCCGTCGTCGTCAGCCTCCGAGGGGGCGACTTCGTTCTGGAATGCGGGCAGGACATCTCCCTCGGATACGCCTCGCACTCGAGCGAATCGGTCACGCTCTATCTCGAGGAGACCCTCAGCTTCCGCGTGGCCACCCCGGAGGCCGCGGCCGTCATCCGCTAGCGCCATCGGATCGGATCGGATCCGATCGGATCCGATCGGATCGCATCGACGACGGGCAGAGTCTCAGACAAATGTCGTTGTGCTGAATCGGCCGATGCGATGTCATCGAAGGACACCCTGTTCCGAGGAGACGCCATGGAATCCAACGAGACCGCACCGCACCACGAGACCCCCACACTCGGGAACCCGGATCTGCCCCAGGAGGGCGAGGTCAACACGGTCGACGACCCGGCGGCCACCGTGATGACCGGCCCGCAGAACCCCGTCATCGCGAGCCAGTTCCCGAACCAGATCGACGCCCCGCCGACCGACATCAGCACCCAGGCGTTCTTCTGGTCGTCGTTCAACATCTCGCCGAGGCGCGTGCAGCGCGGCGGGTGGGCGCGGGAGCTCACCAGTTCCGACTTCGCGATCTCCGACGAGATCGCCGGCGTGAACATGTATCTCGAGGCCGGCGGCATCCGGGAACTGCACTGGCACCAGACCGCCGAGTGGGCGGTGATGACCCGGGGCCGTTGCCGTGTCACCACGCTCAGCCGGGCGGGGCTGCCGAGCGTCGAGGACGTGGAGGAGGGCGACCTCTGGTTCTTCCCGGCCGGCACCCCGCACTCGCTGCAGGGCCTCGGCCCCGACGGCGCCGAGTTCGTGCTCGCCTTCGACGACGGGGAGCAGTCCGAGAGCAACACCCTGCTGCTCACCGACTGGTTCGCCCACACCCCGCCCGAGGTGCTGGCGAAGAACTTCGGGGTCGCGCAGGAGACCTTCACCGACATCCCGCTGCACAACCTCTGGATCTTCCCGGGCGAGGTGCCCGGCGAGCTCGAGAAGGACCAGAGCGACGCCGGCGTCACCTGGGGTGCCGCCGAGCCGATCATCTTCCGACTCTCGCGTTCCGAGCCGCTGCACCAGAACAGCGGCGGCAGCATCCGCATCGCCGACAGCACCAACTTCCCGCTCTCGAACACCGTCGCGGCCGCGCTCGTGACCGTCGAGCCCGGTTCGATGCGCGAGCTGCACTGGCATCCGAACGCCGACGAGTGGCAGTACTACCTGCGCGGCTCCGCGCGGATGACGGTGTTCAACACCGGGCCGCACGCCAACACCACCGACTTCCGCGCCGGCGACGTGGGCGTGGTGAAGAAGAACTACGGCCACTACATCGAGAACACGGGCGACGACGTGCTGCAGTTCCTCGAGGTATTCAAGGCCGACAAGTACGAAGAGGTCTCCCTCGCCAACTGGCTGGGCCACGTGCCGCCGTCGCTGGTGTCGGCGCACCTCAACATCCCCGAAGAGGTGCTCGCCACGTTCCCGCGCGGAACGCAGGGCATCACCCCGCTCCGCTGACCGCGGACGACACTGAGCGCGAAAGACGCTGAGCACGCAAGACACTGAGCACGCAAGACACTGAGCACGCAAGACACTGAGCACCAAACGAAAGGAACACCGCCATGGACGAGTCGATTCACGGGCAGCTCTCGCACCACCACCGCACGACCCTCGAGCACATCGCCCGGCATCCCACGACGCACAACCTGGAGTGGCACGATGTGATCTCGCTCCTCGAAGAGGTCGCCGAGGTGCGCGAAGAGCACGACGGCAAGTTCGTGGTGAAGCTCGGCGACGACCGGATCGTGCTCACGAAGCCGCGACACAAGGACGTCGACGAGCAGACCGTGCTCGACCTCCGACGGCTGTTCACCCACGCGGACTACCTGCAGGGCAAGGACTGACCATGTCGCACGAGAGGCGAGACCGGCTCGACGACCTGTCGCTCGGCGATCAGATCGCGACGAACGACGCGGTGGCCGGCGAGACGGTCTTCGCCGGCGAAGGCGAGGGCGACGACGGGCCCACGGGCGGCGCGCCGCGCGAGGGCGAGCCGGACTGGGACGCCTATTCGCCGACCGCGTCCGGCTCCGAGGGCTCGCGGCCCTTCGGGGAGAAGGCGCCCGCCGATCTGCGGGACGAGGATCCGCGGCTCGGATCCGAAGGCTAGAGCCCTCCGATTCTCGGCAGATGTCTGAACCGTCGTTCGGGGGCCGGGATTAGCGTGGAGGTATTCCTCGCCTCACCGAGGAGCACGATTACCCGATCGTCGTCCGGGCAGACCCTGGCCGACATTGACACGGAGGTTTGATCATGGCGTTCGTCACCACAGAGGATGGCGTAGAGATCTACTACAAGGACTGGGGCAACCCCGACGCCCAGCCCATCATGTTCCACCACGGCTGGCCCCTGTCGGCCGACGACTGGGACGCGCAGATGCTCTTCTTCCTCTCGAAGGGCTACCGGGTCATCGCGAGCGACCGTCGCGGTCACGGCCGCTCCTCGCAGGTCGGCACCGGTCACGACATGGACCACTACGCCGCCGACGCGAACGCCGTGGTCGAGCACCTCGACCTGCGCAACGCGATCCACATCGGCCACTCCACCGGTGGCGGTCAGGTCGCGCGCTACGTCGCCCAGTACGGCGAGCCCCAGGGCCGCGTGGCGAAGGCCGTTCTCGTCTCCTCCGTGCCGCCGCTGATGGTGCAGACCGACGCGAACCCGGAGGGGACGCCCATCGCGGTGTTCGACGGCTTCCGCAGCGCGCTGGCCGCCAACCGCGCCGAGTTCTACCAGGCCGTGGCGGCCGGACCCTTCTACGGCTTCAACCGTGACGGCGTCACCGTCTCCGAGCCCGTCGTGGCCAACTGGTGGCGTCAGGGCATGATGGGCAGCGCGCTGGCGCACTACGAGGGCATCAAGGCGTTCTCGGAGACCGACCAGACCGAGGACCTCAAGGCCATCTCCGTGCCGGTGCTCGTCACCCAGGGCGACGACGACCAGGTCGTGCCCTACAAGGATGCGTCGCTGAAGCAGCACGAGCTCCTCAGCAACTCGACCCTCAAGATCTACGAGGGCTACCCGCACGGCATGCTCACGACGCACGCCGACGTCATCAACCCCGACCTGCTCGCCTTCATCCAGGAGTAGTTGGCGGCCTCGCTGACGGGAAGGCGCATCCGGGTATCCCGGGTGCGCCTTCCGCGTCTCGGGCGCCGTGCAGGCGAGTCGAGCAGACCCTCGTCGTGAGGTAAGATAGTTGAGTGGCCGCGCGCGGTCAGCGTCGCGGGGTGGAGCAGTTCGGTAGCTCGCTGGGCTCATAACCCAGAGGTCGCAGGTTCAAATCCTGTCCCCGCAACCAATGTCCTCTCGGGACAGAGGAAACCCCTGAACCTATTGGTTCGGGGGTTTTCGTGTTGCTAGGGGTTGGTAGTTCTTGGTGGGGTCGAGGGTGAGTTCGCGGAGGAGCTGCCCAGTGGTGGCGCCGATGATGCGCCGCACAACGTCGTCTGATGTATCTCCGCCGTTCGGCAGAGCTCCGAAATTGACATCTCTGACAGCCTCATATCTTGAAGGAGTTTGATCAGAGTCTTCGCGAGGGCGGCTTGCGAGCGAGCAACTCTGGAGTCGCTTGCGGAAGGAATCAGATCGACGGTGAATCGAGGATTGGGACTTTGAGTCTCAATCTCGCTTTGTTAACAAATGATGAAAAGAAGCGGTTTCGATTTGCCCCAGTTGCGTCTATGAAGTTACCGTCCAGGTATGTCGCTCGGGGGAGGGACAGGGGGAAACGGGACCACACCCGTAATGCAGGAGTAACTGGGTGTCTTCACGTCGCCGTGGGTTTGTTGCGGTCACTATTGTCATTTTGACTACGCTTGCGTTGTCACTTGGTGTCTCTGGGTCATGGGCGTTGACGCCAACCCCCAGTCCGACTACTTCCGCGGCTGCGGATGGACCTGCCGAGACGGCGCAGCCATCAGCGTCCGCCAGCGATCCGAACGCGACGCCAGCCGGCTCTGTCGGTGACACGCAAGGTCAGACGCCGACTGACGCGCCAACGGCGACGGATCAGCCGGAGTCGCCGGATGCAATCGCCCAGGATAACGCTGCCACTGCGCCGCCATTTCAGATTGCGGACCCGACGGCTCCCGAGCCGGTAGCTCCAACACCGACTCCGCAAGATCAACAAGCTCCACCGCCCAAGCCTGACGCGCCAAGTGCATCCACCCAATCGGATGCTTCGCAGATCGCCCAGGCAAACGGCCACAACGTAGTCGTCGACAGCCAAACAACCGAAACCACCCTGGTCGAAGCCCTTCCCGACGGAACGTTCCAGCTCACTTCCTCCTCCATCCCGGTCCGCGTCCAACAGGACACCGGTTGGGTCAACGTAGACACCAATCTCGGTTCCGCTGACGCCGGCTTCATCGCTCCCGCCGCGACCGTCGTTCCGGTTCGTTTCTCGGATGGCGGCACGGGACCCATCGCCCAGATTCAACTTCCGACGGGCGAATGGTTCAGCGAAAGCTGGGATCTGGGTTCCCTCCCGACGCCAGCAGTGGATGGGGCTTCCGCTACATACTCGGAGGTCATCCCCGATGTCGATCTTCGGCTGACCGCGACTTCAACCGGCATGGCCGAAGTGGTGATCGTGAAATCCCCAGACGCAATCGCTGACCCGCGGCTCGCCACTCTCGACCTCAAGATCTCCGGGGCGGCGATTGCCGCAGGCCCCAATGGCGGGACGGTCGCAGCGGCTACCACCGCCTCAAAGGGCTTTGCTCGACCATCGGCGCGAACAGGAACGCCCGCGGTCACCGCTGTCGATGCGGAAACGATGCTCCGTTCGAGTCAACCGCACGTGTGGGACTCGACGCTCGCTGACGCCAGTCCGGATGGCCCGGGCGGAAATGGTGTGGCGCAGCCAGTTGATTCCATGATCACGAGTGGCGACACCGTCGCCGTGGATGTGGCCTCTGTCGCGAAGGACTCCTCGGTCAAATACCCGCTGTATATCGACCCCGACTGGACGGCGGGGAACCTCAACGCGTGGAGTATCAACAAGACGTATCCCAATACGAGCTATTTGAACGTGCCTGAGGACAGTGACGGCCGCGGCAACCAGGTCGTCGGATACCTCCAGCCTGGATGGACAGCGCCGCACTCGGGTGATGGCCTTGCGCAGCTGGGTATCTCGTTCTGGCAGATGAGTACTGCTGCCGTCGCAAATAAGCAGATTATCGAGGCGCATTTCAATACCTACGAGAGTTGGAGCGCCAGTTGCAACGCGACCGGTGTTCAGCTCTATCGGACGACCAATCCAGGAGCGGGATCGACCTGGAATCAGTCGGGGGGTGTTCAGTATTTTGGGGCGAGTAACTCGAGCTCTGATTGGCCGAACAATCCACTGGACACGCAATATGCGGCCAAGGCCGATTACTGCGGCGGGTCGGGGCCGCTCGGTTTCAATGCGACCGCGGGCGTGGCGGCCATTGCGCAGGCTGGCCAACCGGAGATTGTGCTGGCGCTTCGCGCCCAGCACGAAGACGACACGTACTCGTGGAAGCGCTTCAACCTCGGCGCGACCTTGCAGATCAAGTTCAACAGCCGGCCGAATACGCCCACCAATGCGGGCTTCTCGGCGCCTCCGCGTGGATGCAGCACAAGCAGCAGCTCGCCAACCTACATCAACCCTCGGGCTTCCCTGCGAATGTACGCGACCTTCACGGACCCAGACCCCGATAACATCTACGCGAAGTTCCGGATCGTGCAAGCCAGCAATGGGTCCATCAACGTCATCACCCCCATCACTGTGGGCCCGATCGCACAGGGAGTCGTCCAGAACCCCAGCGATATCGTGTTGAACCAAGAGGGGTTCTTTGCGATGGTGGTGACGACACAGGATGGTGCCGGTGCCACGTCGGGTGACTTGATCTGTTACTTCGTGGCTGACTGGACGGCACCCGGATTGCCGACGGTCCCGACGGGGACATTGAATGGGACAGTCGGTCACGCCTTGTCAGTGCCGGTCACCACCAACCCGGTCGATCATGTTGCCCGGCTGGAATATTGGTGGACGCTCCCGGCCAGTGCGCCGACGTCGACGACTGAGGTGCCTGTCGTTGCCTTCACAGATGTCCTTCCGGCGTGCGGGAGCACCGCGGGAATCGTTCAGTTCGCTTGCCCCGATGGCACCAACCACTTCACCCTCAGTACAGCCCCGGTCGATCAAACCTCCACGTTGCATGTCGCGACGATCGACGCGGCGGGAAATACCTCACTGAACGCGGACCAGACTGTCGCTAGCAGCCCTGTTTCCGTCTACAGCGGGCCAGATGGGGACATGACTTACACCAAGGGCCACGGTTGGATGGGACCGGACTTCTCGAGCACCATGACCGTGCCGTCCTCTCTTCCTGACCGGAATTCGAGCTCCTCGACCAGCATGTATACGAAGAAATTGGCTGAGATCCCGGGTTCGGGGTACGTCGGAACTCCAACAGTCACCGGGCTGGGCCAGGAAGTCGATAGCGTCCAAGCGGTGACCTTCCCGGGCTACGCGGCGCTTGACCGAGTTGTCGGTAGCCAACATATGGCGGTGCTGGAAGGCACGATGCCGGCGGGTTTCCACGTGGAGTCGATGGTCGGCCACATCCTGGCCGACTACCCGGGTGCAGCTCCGGCGAACATGCACAAGATCTTCTCGTGTATTCAGACGGGCGGCGACGAATTCACCACCCGATACGGGCCGTGCGAGGGCGTCAGCGGGACCTCGGTGATGCTCGGGTGGCTGTGGAACACCGAGGCGGCGGCACCGGCACAGCATAAGACGATCTACCGATGTTCGGTCACAGCGAGCGGTGACCATTTCGACAGCAATTTGGCGAACTGCGAAGGCCAGCACTACGACTACATCCTCGGATATGCGGCCGATATTCAGGCCGTGCAAACCAACGACACCTTCGTGGATCCCCAGGGACACTCGTTCAACGGACCAGCGGTTGATACCACGAAAAGCTACACCGTCTCAGCGTGGGTGAAACCGAACACCACGGCCACTGGCATGTATCACACCATCGCCTCTCAAGGCGGCTCGACGTCGGCTGGCTTCTACTTGCAGACGACACCGTCCGGGCAGTACCGATTCTGTGTCCGCTCGCAAGCGACGCTCGCTACGGATTGTGCGGAATCGCCGGCGAACGTTGTGAACGGGGACTGGAAGTTCGTCACGGGCATCTGGGATTCCGTGAACCATCAGGCTCGACTTCTGCTCAACGGTGACATCAATCCTGCAGCAGTCCACAGGCACTCGACTCCTTCGGGAGAGACAAGTGCCAACGGGACACTCTCGATCGGCTCGTCTGTCACGAACGGGTGCAGGACGAACATGTGGGACGGTCTGATCTCGGATGTGACGATCTTCCCGGGCGTCGTTAACACGGGACAGCTCGACAACTTGAAGAACCACTCCACCCCGTGAACAGCACCCGAGCCGTCATCTCAATCGTTGGAGCAATTGTGAAGCGTCATCGTGTCCTGAAGTCCTCGAGGACGGTCATTCAGTCGGTCGCGGTGGTCGCGTCGGTCGTCCTGACGGTCGCAATTTTGCCGGGCGCGCCCGCGTTCGCGCAGGGGGGTGCGGCTCCCGTCCCTTTTCTCGGCGTCCCGGTCGACGGCACGCTTGCGTCGGATGTCGCCGCCCCCGGCGACAGCTCCTCTGACGCCACTGCGACACTTCCGACCGACGTAGCGCTTCCATCAGACCCGCAGACCGTTGATGTTCCCACGCAGCCAGTGCAGGCTGGCCCGGTAGCGAAGAGCGCCGCCGGCGACGTCCAGGTCACGGGGGAATGGGTGCCCGTCGCCGATACACCTATCTCGATCGCGGCCGTCACCGAATCGGCCGGAAGCGCAAGCCCAGCAACGTCCCCAAATGACGGAATCGCGCCGGCCCCAAGGGCAGCGCGTTCGCTTTTCGAGTCAACGACGCCACCGTCTACTCCTCTCCCTACCGATGCAGCCACGACTCCAACGCCGGTCCCGACGGACAGCACCCCAAGTCCCTTAACCCTCCCGGACACACCCACTCCCAGCCCGACAGATAGCGCCACACCGGGCCCCACCGCATCGCCCACCGACCCGCCGGCGGTGTCGACCGTGTCGGCGCAAATCCTCGATGCGGGCGAGCAGCAGAAGGAGGGCGTCAAGGGACTGGCGATCCGACTCACGCGCACGGATGGTGACACGAATACGGCTCCGCTTGCTGTCTCGATCGACGACTCATTGCTCACAAGCCTGTATGGTGCGGGGTTCGCTGAGCGCGTGCAGTGGGTGCAGCAGTCAGACACCAGAAACGCCAAGAAGGACGCCAGCACGGCTGCACCCTTGGCGACGGCGAATACGCAGTCAGCGACTGTGGTGACACCGATGGTGTCCAGCGCCTCAACCCTCTTGGTGGCGAGTGGAGCTCCTGTTTCGTCGACCGGCACGGGATCGTTTGCAGCGACACCGCTCTCTGCCGCGACCGGGTGGGACGTGTCCGCGCAAACCGGCGCCTTCGCCTGGGATTTCCCCCTCCGCACGCCGCCAGCGCCCGGTGGGCCCGCGCCGAGCCTCGCCCTCAGTTACAACTCGCAATCCGTCGATGGCGAAACGGCATCGACGAACAACCAGCCCTCCGCCATCGGAGAGGGCTGGTCGCTGACGGGCGGCGGATTCATCGAGCGCTCCTACACCAGCTGCGCCACGGACACCGAGCACGGGGGCGCCGTCCAGAGCTCTGGGGACCTGTGCTGGAAGACGGACAACGCAACGATTTCCTTCGGCGGCCATTCCGGTCAACTCATCCGAGACTCCACGACCGGAGCCTGGAAGCTGCAAAGCGACGACGGCTCTCGTATCGAGCACCTCATCGGAACCGGCCAGGGATGCCAGTCCAACGGCACGTACGACACCGACTGCTGGCGATTGACTACCACCGACGGCACGCAGTACTACTTCGGCCTCAATCACCTTCCCGGGTGGGACAGCAGCAAAGCATCGACCGGCTCAACCTGGACGGTCCCGGTCTTCGGCAATGACGGGGGCGAGCCGTGCAACACGGGGAGTTTCGCTTCGTCGAGCTGCATGCAGGCGTGGCGGTGGAACCTCGACTACGTCGTCGACACCCACAACAATGCGGAAGCGTTCTACTACACGACCGAAATCAACAAGTATCTCGCTGCCGGCACCACGGTCACCTCGTACATCCGCGGTGGGCAGCTCGATCACATCGATTACGGTCTGACGGCCTCCACGGTTTATGGCAGCAACGCCGCGACCGATCGGGTCAGCTTCGGATATGACGCCTTTGGGCGGTGCAACGACACGAGTCACGCCAACTGCACAACTGAGACGATCACCAGCCCGGCGACCGCGCCGGCGCATCCGACCGCGTACCCGGACGTGCCCTTCGACCAGCTGTGCACCGCCACATGCACAGGGCTGATCTCGCCGACGTTCTGGACCACGGGCATGCTGAACACGATCACGACGAGCGCATTCATCGGCGGCGGCTACTCGAACGTTGACACCTGGACGCTGAGTCACACCTTCCCCGATCCCGGCGACGCAACCAGCCCCGCGCTCTGGCTCGCCAAGATCGGTCACACCGGCACCTCGGGCGGCTCGAGTATCAGCGAGCCTGACACCACTTTCGCGGGGACTCCGATGCAGAACCGGGTCTGGGTCATCGACGGGCTTGCACCTCTGGACAAGTGGCGGATCCGCTCCATCACCACCTCGACCGGCGCCATCATCAGTGTCAACTACCTTCCTCAGGAATGCACGAAGGACAACGCGGCCGCGATTCTGGCAACACCAGAAACGAACACCTCGCGTTGCTTCCCTCAGTGGTGGACCCCGCAAATCGCCTACCCGACGGCTCCGCGCCTGGACTTGTTCCACAAGTACGTCGTCTCATCGGTTCTGGCAGACCCACATACGGGTGGCGGCAACGACACATTCACTGAGACCGACTATCAATACATGGGGCATCCTGCGTGGCGGTATGACATCAATCCGCTCACCCCGGATGGTCGACGCACCTGGTCCGACTATGCCGGCTACGACAAGGTCGAGATCCACGTCGGTGATCCCGCCACACCCTCCGCGCAGCAGACCACCCAATACGTGTTCTACCAGGGCATGGACGGCGACCAATCCAACACCGCCGGTGCCCACCGTAGCGTGAGCGTCACCGGATTCGCTGGCGAGCCCGACTCGCGGTGGCTCGCGGGTCGAACCAAAGAGGCCAAAGTGCTCAACGGGGTCGGCGGGGCCGTCATAAGCGACACCATCAACACCCCCTGGGCATCCGCGGTGTCCGCCAACGACGGCTCCAGGACAGCACGGATGACCGGCGATGGCGACGTCACCGTGAATCAGCCGGTTTCCACCGGCGGCAACCGAACCGTTCAAACGCACACCGATCACGACCCGAGCTACGGGTACCCGACAACCGTGAATCGTGTGAACAGTGACGCCGGAACTACCTGCACAAAGACCGACTATGCGCCGGCGAATACATCTGCGTGGCTGATCGGCCTGCCGAAACAGACCCAGCAGATCGGAGTGGCGTGCGGATCGTTGGCGTCGGCGGTCTATCCGGCCGCAGCGATCACGGACTCGAAGATCACCTACGACGGGGGAACGTGGGGTGCCATGCCCACCGTCGGCAGCGTCACGAAAACGGAGACTGCCGATTCGTACTCCGGCACGACCGCTTCCACGGCGCACTATGCCACCACCACCCAAACCGCCTACGACTCCATTGGACGCCCGACCTCGGTGACCGATGCCCTCGGGCACGTCACGACGACCGCCTACACGCCCGCCACGGGTGGGCCACTCACCCGCACAGTGACCACTAATCCGAAGAGCTGGACACGCACCACGGACTTCAACCCCGCGTGGGGCGTCGAGACGCAGTCGATCGACGAGAACGGGAAGACAACGACCGCGACGTACGACGCGCTTGGGCGGCGAACGGCGGCCTGGCTTCCCGGCCGGGCGCAGGCCAGCAATCCGAGCAGTCCCTCAATCGGCTATGCCTACACGTTGTCGCAGAGCGCACCGAGCACGATCGCCACGACGAATCTCGTCGGATCGACGGTAGTCACCTCCTACGTCCTCTACGACGGACTCGGACGGCAAGTACAGACCCAGACCCCGGCGCCGGGAAGTGGAACAGCCGTCACTGACACCGGCTACGACACCGCCGGCAGAGTGAACTTCACCAACAATCCCTACTGGGCCTCGGGTGCCACCCCGTCAGCGCAACTGTTCGTGCCAGGTTCGCAACAGAACATCTCGTCGTCGGTGCGAACCACGTTCGATGGTGCCGGGCGCACGACTGCGACAATCCTGCAGTCGTTCCTCAACGAGGTCTCGCGCACCAGCATCAGCTACAGCGGCGCCGACCGCGTCGACACCACCCCTCCCGCCGGGGGAACCCCGAGCACCAGCTACACGAACTCCCTCGGGCAACAAACGAAGCTGACTCAGTACCTCGCAAGCACCCCCAGCCCCACGGCCACACAGAAAACCACGGCATACAGCTACAACGTTCAAGGCAAGATGACCAAGATGGTCGACCCCGCCGGCAACACCTGGCAATGGTCCTTCGACGTCCTCGGCCACCAAACCCAAGCCATCGACCCGGACGCGGGCACGACAACCAACAGCTACGACGTGCTAGGTAACCTCATCACGAGCACGGACGGCCGCAACGTTCAGACCTTCTACACGTATGACCTGCTGAACCGCAAGACCGCGCAGTATTCCGGGTCGAGTGCGACGGGGAGCCTGCTCGCCGACTGGACATACGACACCGCAGCGAAGGGGCAACTCGACTCCTCCAATAGTTACGATGGCTCTACCGCTGGGATGCCGGGAAAGAAGTACAGTCAGACCGTCGTCGGGTACGACGATGGCTACCGACCCACCAGCACCACGGTCGCGATTCCGGCAGGTGCCCCGGCGTTCGCTGGAAGCAGCTTCACCACGTCCTACACGTACACCGCGGCGGGCGATCTCCAAACGGCGGTCTACCCCGCAGAAGGAAATCTCCCAGCAGAAACGGTGCGCTACTCGTACGGGGCGACTGGGCTGCTCAACACCATTCGCAATGGGCTCGGCCAAATGCTCAGCGGCACGGTCTACACCTCGATCGGGCAGGTAGCCCAGTACACGCGCAGCAACGGAAACGTGCAGGACATCTCGACCTACGAGTATGACCTCGCCACCGCGGCGACGTCGCGGATCATGGAGACGACCGTTGTTGGGTCCACCTTCACCACGGTCGCGGACCGGACGTACACCCACGACGCCGCCGGCAATGTCACCTCGGCAAAGACCACGGGTAACACCACGACGGACACCCAATGCTTCAAGTACGACTCACTCCGAGATCTCACCGAGGCGTGGACGCCATCGAGCAACAGCTGCTCCACTGCGCCGACAGCAACGGCCCTCGCAGGACCCGCGCCGTACTGGAACAGCTACGTCGTGGACCCGGCAACCGGCAACCGCACCAGCGCCACCCTTCACGGGGTCGGCTCGGCAGCATCCACCACCGAGACCTACAGCTACCCTGCAGCAGCGACCGCACGGCCGCACGCCGTCTCTACCGTTACACGAGTCACCGGCGCGACAACGATCACGAATTCCTACGGCTACAACGGTGCAGGAATGACGACAACGCGCCCCGGTCAGACCATCGCGTGGGCTGACACCGGCAAGCTCTCAAAAGTCACTGCCGGGACCGCGACCGAAAGCAGCGTGTACGACGCCTCCGGCGCCCTACTCATCCGCTCAAACAGCAACGGCGGCGGAACGACACTGTACCTCGGTGACACCGAACTGAATGTCGCCAACGGTGGTGCAGCCGCCTCGGCAACCGGCATTCGCACCTACATGGCGAACGGTACGCCCGTCTCCGAACGCGCCGGATCAACGATGAGTTGGATCACGACCAACCTCAACGGCACGTCTGATCTCCGCGTCACCACCGACAACGGCACGGTTGTCCGCCGTTATGTCGACCCGTATGGCATGAGCAGAACAGCATCGCCACCGGTGTGGAGCAGCCCCCACGGCTACCTCAACGCCCCAACCTCGACGCTGTCCGGACTCACCCAGCTCGGAGCGCGCGCCTACGACACATCGATCGGAAAATTCCTGTCAGTGGACCCGGTCCTGTCGCCGAGCAATCCGCAGCAAAACAACGGATACACCTACAGCTCGAACAATCCCGTGACCATGTCAGATCCTTCTGGACTTTGCCCGACTGGAATCATGGCTAACCCAGCCTGCAAGGACGGCACGCCGGGGAACGGACTAGGCGTCGTCACAAGCGCAGATCCATCCGCGGTCGCTGGCACACCGCCCGCAGCTGGGGGCGGCACATCACATGTTGCGGGTGGTGGCGGACCCTCCACCGCTCGCGGCGGCCACCCGACTGGGTCATCGGGTACGAGCATCTCAAAGTACGGCAAACAGCAAGCGCTGAATACCGGCACAGGAAAGCTCGGGAACATCGACTGGGGCGCTGTCGGAATCGGAGCGCTCATCGCCGTGGCAGCGATCGCCGTGATCGCCTGTGTCGTCGCGACAGTGGGAATTTGTGCGGGCTTCGGCGCAGCGGGCCTTGGGGCTGCGGCCGCTGCCGAGGGTACGGCCGCGGGGGCGGCAACAGCTGAAGCAGTTGAGCTCGCAGACGCGTCCGTCGCGTCCGCGTCTCGCTTGGCTGCAAATCAAGTGGCTGGTAATGCAGCGCGCGATGCCATAGCCAGCAGGGCTCCCGATTCGCTTACGGAAGTCACGATGCAAACAACCCTTGGTGTCAGACGCCTTGATGTCCTAAGTTCTGACCTTGTGTCCACTGAAGCGAAGGTCGGCCTCACTTCGCTGACCTCGTCCGTTAGGCTACAGATTGCAAAAGATGTCGAGTTGAGGGCAACTGGTAAGGTCAGCGAATCGGTTTGGGAGTTTTTTCGAAGCAACGTGACGGGCAAGGTCGGTCCCACCGGGCCATTGAGAAACGAATTGGAATCTAACTCGATCAGGATCGTAGAGTGACGGTTGAGTGGGGCGCATACGCAGTCTACGACCCGGGGCCCGCGGGAGTGCTTCAGTATGCGAGTCGCACCCAAGCCCAGGCGGCTTTTGAACGAACCATAGCTACGAAGGAAAGTAGAATTGAGTTTCTTGGCGATCTTCTGAAATGCAATGGGCTCACGCTCGGTTCCAGTGATGCGCAACTTCAGCAGATAAACGACTGGTATCGCCTTCAAGTGGAACCCAGTGCGACGATGCCGGATCGTATGCTGCCTGAGTGGTACTCGTTTGCGAATGATCTCGGTCTGTACCTCGGCGACTTGCTAGTAATGAGACATGCCGGATTGGAATGGCGCATGTTTACCGGGGGGAGGAAAGATGTCGCGTATCAGCGCCCGGTGGTCATGGGCTTCTCCAAGACAGCAAACAAGAAATTCAATGTCGATTTTGACGCCATATTGGTGGGCTATGGGCATCGATGCATAAGGAAGGAGCGAGTAAACCTCACGTTGATCGTTGACACCGTCCGCCTCCATGAGGGATGGGCATGAGCATCCTCCGATCACGTACGCAGTGCATGGCTTAGCCTCTGCGCCAGTTTTCGCATCGTGTATTGACTTGGGCTACAAGCGACGGGCTGAATCATCTAGGGCTTTCTGTAGCCCTTCGCTCATGAGCAGTGAGATGCGCCCGCCCTCGTCGATTGACGAAACGCAATCAACGTGGCCGCCCCTAGAAAAGTGCACATTCGGTGACAGTATCCCACCAGGAACCGGCCCCGCGCTAAGCATATTCGTCGTCGCGCCAATCATTTGTTCCAACGCCATGCTGGCGTCCGCGCCGGTAATGGGCAAGGCGATCAATAGATGGCGCTGAGGCACAGTAAACAACGTGCCAAAGCGAGCCGCGCCGAGAAGTGCAGGGAGATTTGCGGCCTTCGACGCTGTGAAGAGCGAATCTCCCACGACGACGTTAAGCCCAGGCGCGGGCTGGAATCGCTCGGTAACCGGTTCGCGGTCAGTGTTGTGTTGACCGAAGACGAAGAGCTCATCAACGTCCAAAGCCAGACCACGAACGTTCTCATCGCTGAGTATCACTACCGTATCCGGGAAATCCAGACAAAGGGACAGGACGAGATCGCTAGAGAACTCGCGAGCGTATCGCAGCGTGGATTGGTCGTGCTCAACATCGCTAGCGTTCAAGAGACGAGTTCTGACGCGCTGCCTGAGCTGGTCTGCCGTGAGCTTTTCAATCTCGGAAGCGCTCACCCTGGACATAAGGCTGTCGAAGTGGGCCCCGATGACTCGGGTCGCGTCGGCGGCCGATGCACCTGCCGTCTTTGCAATCACGTTGTATAAAGGGAAGCGCTCTTGACCACTTGCTCTGAGCGTGACGTCTTCGAAACTCTGCCCGTGCTCGACTGTGGTCTCTATTCCGCGTTCAGCAAGAGCTTGCCTGGCCATGAAGGTAATCCACGCAATACGATCTGACGGTTGAGGGGCAGGGTCTCGACGCCTAAAGAGGCCCATCGACCCTCCTCGCTTTTCGGAAGACTTTATGGAGAGGTGATCCAATAGCCTCCCCGATTTCCTTCATGCGACGGGGAGCTACTTTGATCGAGCATGACATGCACATTCTTGTCTCATTGAGACTAGCATCGGGTCTGCGGTCAACGACCCAGCTGCCGGAATCGGATCATTCATCGCCGCCGCTGCGATTGCCGTTGTTGCCTGTGTCGTCGCGACCGTTGGCATTTGCGCTGGTGTTGGGGCAGGGGGTCTGAGGACTGCCGCGGCGGTCGATACTGCAGCAGTAGGAGCCGGGGCCGGACTGACTGCCCGCGGCAAGATGGCTGCTGGTACTACGGTGGCGGGCGATGACGGAGGCGTTCTCCTCTCTCCAAGAGAGGCCGGCCTGCTGGAGACTGCCGACTCAATTGACGCCAAAACTATTCTCAAGGACCCGAACGGGCAACTGATGCGATAGTGATGAAGGCCGAGACTCGGGGTTCAACAGGCTCTTCCGGTTGGGCGACCGACTGGGAAAGGTCTCGGTTGTACCAAGGAACGCCCCACCCGGATCGTGTCTGTCGACCGAGGCGCTGGCGGCTGGCAGCCACCCCGAAGGCCCTGGCCAACGGCTCGCTCGGGGCACCGCCCAAGAGCTCCGTGAGGCCGGGTACACCATGGTGCGCGTGCGGTGGCATTCCGCACGCACCAGATCATCCTGCGCCGCTATCTCAGCGGCCAACCCGCAGCGGTGTGGCCGGGGAGGTCGCGACCGATGGGAGCGCGCATCGCCATGGCAGCGATCGCCGTGATCGCCTGTGTCGTCGCGACAGTGGGAATTTGTGCGGGCTTCGGCGCAGCGGGCCTTGGGGCTGCGGCCGCTGCCGAGGGTGCAGCTGCAATAGCCGAGGGCGTGGCCGCCGCAGGCGTAGTGACTGCCGCATCGGAGTCTGCTGGGGATCTCCTTGCTGGTTCGGGCGAATGGACCACTGTCGGACGTTGGATGGGGCAATCCGAGTACGAAGCAATGATAGAGACAAGAACAGTGCAGGAAGGAGGTTCAGGAATGACATACGTTGCACGACCCGCAGATCCAGCAACGTGGATGAAGCAAGCGGCTCCAGGTGCACGGTACGTGGAATTCGACGTTCCTTCGGACACTCTTCAACAAGCGGGAAACATTGCTCACGCGGCGATTAGGGGACCGAGCTCTTTCTGGGGTCGGAACGGATTGGGCGTAACTGAAATGCCTCCGGCGCAGAACATTCAGTGGTTGAGGACGAAATGACGGATCTCTTGTTTGAACTTGTTATTCAATATCTCAGCGAAGTGGGAGGCCATCAGGGGGATACCAACATCAGCTGGAAAGTCGCGCGCGGACCGGTGGGTAACAATCCCAATGCAATGTGGGTGGACTGGGAGTCCGATCGAGGGTCAAGTCGCCTCGTGGTTTGGTCGGACGGCGATGCGGCGGTTCAAGGCGTCAGGTTCGACCAACCCGGTGTGGAGATAGAGGAGCACTGGGTCATTTCTGGAAAAGACGATCTTGAAGCTGCCTATCATCGGGTCCTGCGCATCCTGACTTGAGCTGATACTGGCGGTGATCGATTGAGTGGCATGCTTGGCATGTTGGGTATGAGGAAGGGGCAGCTCGACTCGTCCAATAGCTACGACGGCTCCATGCAGGTGACGTCTATTCTGCGGGTCACTTCTCAACCGTGACGAACTGCTCTGATGGCACAAGACCAGACGCTATTCCGGGCGTGTCTACATCAAGTCCAGCGGCAGCGGGCGGTGGAGCACCTCATGTCTCGGGCGGTGTGGAACCTTCGACGGCTCGTGGTGGCCACGCGACTGGATCATCGGGCACGAGCATCTCAAAGTACGGCAAACAGCAAGCGCTGAATACCAGCACAGGAAAGCTTGGGAACATCGACTGGGGCGCTGTCGGAATCGGAGCGCTCATCGCTGTGGCAGCGATCGCCGTGATTGCCTGTGTTGTTGCAACGGTTGGCATCTGCGCAGGCTTCGGCGCTGCCGGTATCGGGGCTGCCGCAGCCGCGGAGGGCGCAGGCGCGGCAGCTACGGCGACAGTCGCCGCCGATGGGGTGCTAGCTACATCTGCTATTGATGGGGCGAGCGTGCAAATTTGGCGTGCAGTAAGTCAAGCAGAAGCTGACGATATCGCGGCAACTGGAGCATACAGAGTTGGAGATGCCGCTGAAGGAAAGTACTTTTTCCTACAGCGCTCAGACGCGGAAGGGTACGGGCAGCTTATGAGTCGCACGCCAGGCTACGGAAGTCCGAATTATTTGACTTCCGGATTGGCTCCCAAGACGGTTGTGGACAACAGTTACTTTCTGAATCTCTCCACCGTCGAGGGCACCAGTGGAATCTTTGTTCGTGACGGTATCGATCAGATATTCCGTGTGCCCAATCACTGGCTCATCCCATGAGCTGGACTATCGCCTCGGCGGCTTTGAGTTTCAAGGGAATTGCTGAATCGGAGTTCATTGGAGTAAGAGCGTCTCAAAGCCGATCCTTGCTCTTCCAGTATTCCCTCCTAGGCGACCCGGGCAAGGTCTATTCGCTGGGAGCAATTCTCGTCACCCCGGACGAGAAGCCAGTGCCTGCAGCGGCCCGAGACGCCGTCGTCGAGTTGCGATTCTGGCAACAGGACGCGGTGACCTATGTTCGACCTGGTGCGGAGTTTTCGATTTGGTATACGCGCACTATTGGGTCTGCTCGAATACTCACAGCCCAACCTTTCCAGTAGTTTCGACGATCGGCGGTGTCGAGGTCAGCGTTCCTAACGGAGCTCTGCTCCAATCTCGCGGAGCGGCGTCACCGATCGATCAATCACGTCTCCTGACTTGTATTACGAGCTCGAGGTACTCGTGTGAGGGCCGCTATCTGGAGCTACGGTTATCAATGAGTGACACGCTTCGCCTGCTCGGCATGAGGACGACGATCGAGTCGCCGGTCACTAACAGTGCAGCCGCTGCCATTGCTCGAGAAGCAATCGTTGGACAAACTGATGGCAATGAATGAGAACGATGCGCGAGAGATAGCCCAGCGCGAATTGGACCGCATCATGGTGCGGTCGCCACCCGGTGACGTGGTCGTGACCAGGGTTCAGGAATTCCGGAAGTGCTGGGTGGTCTCTTATGATTCGCAAACTTGGATGGATACGGGTGATGTTGGTCTCGCGCTAGCAGGTGGCGGGCCGCTGATAGTCGATAGAGAGAGTGGCTCGATTCGTATTGGATCCTATTCCAGACCGATTGAAGATCAGGTGGACTGAAGGCGAAGCCGATCTCGTGCAACAGCCCGGGCACGGTCTTTGGCCCGTTCTCGATTCGATAGGGGGAGACATGCTGGAGCGATTTCGTTCGGCATTCGGCGTGGAGCTGCCGAATCCGCAGGGGCGTGACGGAAACATCTCAGTTCCGGAACTGCAATCCGCTTGGGGCGGGCTGTCTGTGGGAGGGGGTCTTTACAGAATCCACTCGGTGCAGTCAGCTAGTAGCGCAAAGGCGATGCTAGTTGAGGCCTTCCCTGAGTTCGCCGCTCGCAATCCTGACCTGTTCGGATTCGATTGGCTCGGCCGGCAGTTTGCGCTCGACAAAGGCTCGCGAGCACAAGCGAGCTCTCGCGTCCTGCTTTTCGAACCCGGCACAGGCCAAGTGCTGGAAATCCCCTTGTCTTTGGCCTCCTTCCTCGATGAGGAGTTAGTTGATTTCGGTGAGGCTGCTCTTGCGACTTCCTATTTCGAGTCTTGGAAAGACAGCAATCCCGACGCTCTCCGATTTGATCAATGCGTCGGCTACCGCGTACCGCTATTCATGGGTGGCGCGGACGACAACCTCGAACTGAGCGACCTAGAGGTGTACTGGAGCCTCACAGGGCAGCTTCGCCTAGCTCTGCGTGACGTTCCCGGTGGCTCTGCCGTTGGGCCGGTTTCACTCGATTAGTTCCGGACAAGGCGGGCCGGATCGTATTCATCCTTGATGAATGGAAGGGATGGACAAATTGGTGCGCCCCTTGATTCGGCCTCGATTTCCCGAGATGCGACGTGAAGTGATTGCTGCCCTAAGCGATCGGGAATATCAGGAGGCAATCTGGCTGGCTAAGCACGATCTCAGCGAGGGCTTCTACGACGACCTGTCAACCAACATCCATACTCTCTGCGACGATTGCATGGTCTTGCCGATTCCCTCAGTGCGGGTTGGCTCCGTGCTCATCGCCGGAGGCGAAATCGATAGGCTTGTCGACCTAAACGCCTTGCTCGCACCCATAATCGATGAGTTGGGAGATTCGTCGGATGAGCGATACCTCGCTGATGACCGATGGGAGAGCGTCCTGCGGGCAGCTGGCCTCGCCCTCGCTGGTGTTGAGTGATTCGCAGCTCCCGAGCGAGCGCGGGCGACCGGATGATCCCTACGCGCACGTTCCCTTAGGAGGGTGACAATATGGAATTACGGTCGGTTCTGACATCCAACGTCGATTTCGACGTTCCAAGGAACGATGATCCGTTCCCCCTGAGCCTCGTCGATTCGTTATACGAGACGACGATGATTGGGCTGGAGTTCGACGCGCTGCACGGTCGCCTTGGAGTATTGCTTGATGCGCGGGCTTCGGCCGATCTGGCGATTCGCGCCAATACAGCGATACTGGTCTTTGACGGTGTCAGGACCTTCAGCTGGAACGGCCAAAGTGAACCGGACGGCCCTCGTGCTTGGGTGGTGATGGAATCACGATTCGCGAGCCGGCACGGCGAGGCAAAGCTGACACTCGACTTCCTACGGGCGACCGAGTCCCTCATTGTTACGGGTGCCAACTGCCGGCTGCTTCTTGCTGATGTCAGTGGCTTACCCGACCTACAGCCAGATTTCGACGAACCAGAGGAAATCGTAGGAGCAGGGGTTGCGGGCTGGGACTCAGATGTCATCAACGTTGTTGAGGTGAGTACAACGCTCGCCAAGTAGCAGCCACCAGATGCGCGAGTGCTCACAGCTGTATCGCAGGTCGCTCCTCGCGCTGCCGACGCCCCTTCGCTCGCTCCGTTACGGCCGGCGAGCGTGGCTCCGCGATAGATAATGGGGGCGTGGGGATGACATGAGGGCGCGATCGCGTGCGCTCTACGTCGAGACGGTGATTCGCGCCGACATCGAGACGGTGTGGGCGCTGACCCAGGATCCCGTCGCGCATCCGCGGTGGGATCTGCGGTTCAGCGCGATCGTGCCGCTCGAGACGGATGCGCGCGGCCGCATCCGGTTCCGGTACGAGCGCACGCTGCCCTTTCATCGAATCGACGGCACCGGCGTCTCGCTCGGTGAGCGCGCGCGCCCCGACGGCACTCGCACCTCCGCCTTGGCCTTCACGACCGACGACCGGCTCTCGCCGCTCCGCAGCGGCCGCGGTTATTGGCGTTACGAACCGACTGCCGGCGGGGTGCGCTTCATCACCGGTTACGACTACGTGCCCGGGTTCGGCCGCCTGCCGGACGCGCTGCTGCGCCCGATCGTGCGCTGGATGACCGCGTGGAGCTTCGATCGGCTGCGGATCTGGGCCGAGACGGGGGTGCCTCCGGAGCGGTGGGGCTTGCGCACCGTGTTCGCGTGGTGGCGGCCGGAACGCCCCCGCGCCGCTCGCTGCCGCACCCGATCGCCGCGCGGCGGGGCGATGGCGGGTGCGCCGGCGACGTTGGACGAACTGCAACCGGGCGGCCGGCCGTGACCGGGTCGATGTTCCGCACGGCGCTCGGCGAGGAACGATTCGCCCGACTGCACCCGATGCTCCAGCGTCGCTTCGGCGTCTCGCTGGAGGCCGGCTACGCCTGCGTGGGGCGCGGCACGATGGTCCGCATCCGGCGCGGTCCGTGGTGGACCGTCCCCTTCCTGCTCATCGGGCGCCTGCGGCACATCCTCGTGGCCGACACAGGTGTGGACGTGCCCTTCACCATCGAGAACTATCCCTACCGCGACCCCTTCGGGCGCGAGACCGTCACCTTCGTGCGGGAGTACCGGGTGCGCCGGAAACCGGCTCGGTTCGACGCCACCATGGTGCTGGATGCGCGCCGCGGCACGATCGTCGACTACCTGGGCACACATCAGCACCTCGCAGTGGACCTGCATCTCGACGTCGACGAGCAGGGCGGACTCGTTCTGCGCTCCACCACGCAACGGTTCTACGAAGGCCGGGTGGGCTTCCGATTCCCCATGATCTTCTCCGGCACCGCCGAGTTGCACGAGCACTGGGACGAGCAGCGCGGTGCCTTCCACATCGAGCTCGAGGTGCGCAACCGGGTGATGGGGTTCCTCTTCGGCTATGAGGGCTGGTTCACCTGCGAGTTCCCACCGGCTGCCGACGCGCCATCGCGGCTCAAGCCGGTGCGTCACGAGCGCCGGCTCTGAAGACTCCGGATGCGGCTGGGGCAGTGCGTTCGCCCCCGGGGGACTTTGGTCCTCGCTGCTCCTCGTCGTGGTGGCGAACCTGGGTGCATGAGCGATTCGACAACCACTGTTCCGCATCCGGAGTCCGTGCAACACCCGCTGGGGGAGTTCTCCCGGATCGTGGTCGGCGTCGACGGCTCCGCCTCGTCGATCGACGCACTGCGTGAGGCGGAGAGACTCGCCGAAGCCTTCGGGAGCCGCCTCGACGTGGTGTGCGCGTGGTCGTATCCGATCTCGAACTACGGGATGGTGCCGCCCGACTGGTACCCCGATCGGGATGCCGCCCGCACCGTCCATGACGTCGCCGACACGGTCTTCGGGGAGACGAGGCCCGAGTGGGTGCACACCTCGATCAGGGAGGGCGCGCCGGCCCGGGTGCTGATCACAGAGAGCGACACGGCCGATCTGGTCGTGACCGGCAGCCGCGGCCACGGAGGCTTCTCGGGACTGCTGCTCGGCTCGGTGAGCTCGGAGATCGCCGCGCACGCTCACTCGCCCGTGCTGATCGTGCATCCGCGCCCCGAGACCAAGACCGGGAGCCGCGCGCTGCACGAGGAACAGGGCGGCGGGGCCGCCCGATGAGGGCCCTGCAGTACCGCGCGATCGGGGCCGCGCCGGAGCTGGTGGAGATCGAGACGCCGGAGCCGGGGCCGGGCGAGGTGCGCCTGAAGGTGACGGCCGCGGGGCTGTGCCATTCGGACTGGTTCCTGATGGGCCTCCCCGCCGAGCAGTACGTCTACGGGCTGCCCCTCACCCTCGGCCACGAGGCCGCCGGAATCGTCGACAAGCTCGGGCCCGGCGCATCCGGGGTCGCCGTCGGCGATGCGGTGGCCGTCTACGGACCGTGGGGGTGCGGGCACTGCCACGCCTGCCGGCAGGGGCGCGAGAACTACTGCGTGAACGCCGCCGCACTCGGCATCGCGCCGCCCGGGCTCGGCGCCCCCGGCGCCATGGCCGAGTACCTGATCGTCGACGACGTGCGGCACCTCGTTCCGCTCGGTGGCCTCGACCCCGTCGAGTGCGTCTCGCTGACGGATGCCGGGCTGACCCCGTATCACGCGATCAGCTCGAGTCTGAGCAAGCTCTGGCCCGGATCGACCGCGGTCGTCATCGGCGTCGGCGGTCTCGGGCACGTCGCCGTGCAGATCCTGCGGGCGATCACCTCGGCCACGATCATCGCGGTCGACGTCGATGACGACAAGCTCGCCCTGGCGACCGAGGTCGGGGCCCACCGCACCGTGCGCTCGGATCCGGATGCGGCCTCCCGCATCCGGGAGCTGACCGGGGGAGTCGGCGCCGAGGCGGTGTTCGACTTCGTGGGCGCCGCCGGCACCGTGCAGCTCGCTCGCGAGGTGGTGGCGATCGACGGCGCAGTGCAGATCGTGGGCATCGGGGGCGCCACCCTGCCCACGGGCTTCTTCTCGACGCCCTTCGGCGCGTCGGTGCGAGCGCCCTACTGGGGGAGCCGCTCGGAGCTGGAGGAGGTGCTCGACCTCGCCCGCTCGGGTTCGGTGCGGGTGCACGTCGAGCGCTTCAGCCTCGACGAGGCGCCGGAAGCCTATCGGCGGCTGCACGAGGGAGACATCCGGGGCCGCGCCGTCGTCGTTCCGTGACCCCCGCGACCCGTCCGCGGGAGGACGCGGCGGCGTCGACGCCGGACGGCCCGGCACGCCCGGCTCTGGTGACTGCCACGCCGACGTGGTACTTTCGCGCTGAGCCGGCAGGAGGCGCGATGACGGACGCCATCTCCTTCCCCGACCTGCCGCGGTCCGAACTCGACCGCACCATCGAAGAGCTGATCGCCCGCGCGAACGAGGTGAAGCAGTCCCAGGGCCGGCTGCGCGCCCTCCTCCGCGCGACCCAGGCGGTGGTCGAGGAGATCGACCTCGGCGTGGTGCTGCGCCGCATCGCCGAGGCCGCCGTGGAACTGGTGGACGCCGAGTACGGAGCGCTGGGCGTCATCGCCCCCGACGGTCACGGTCTCGAGGCGTTCATCCACGTCGGGATGGGCCCGGGCGCCGTCGACCGCATCGGTCACCTGCCCGAGGGGCACGGGCTGCTCGGCGCCGTGATCGCCGACCCGATCCGGCTCGAGCGCATCGCCGAGGACTCCCGCTCGGCCGGGTTTCCGGCCGGCCACCCCCAGATGGACGGCTTCCTGGGGGTGCCCGTGCGGGTGCGCGGAGCGGTCTTCGGAAACCTCTACCTCACCAATCCTCGGCGCGGCCACTTCACGGAAGAGGACGAACAGCTCGTGCAGGCGCTCGCCACGAGCGCGGCCTACGCCATCGATCACGCCCGCATCCTGGTCGAGGCGCGCACGAGGGAACGGTGGACGACCTCGTCGGCCGAGATCGCCGTGGCCCTGGCCGACACCGACGCCGAACGCGCGTACGGCACGCTCGCCGACGAACTGATCAGCCGATCGGATGCGCAGCTCCTGTCGATCCTGATCCCGGGCAGCGCGCCCGGCACGATCCACGTCGCCGCCGCCCGGGGCGAGGGCTCGGCGCGGCTGGACGGCATCGACGTGCGCGCGGCCACCACTCTCGCGGTCGACGTGCTCGACTCGGGCACGTCGATGATCGCAGCCCCCGTGCCCGCAGGTGCCGAGCGCGAGGCCGATCCGTTCTCCCTCACCCAGGGCGGGGCGACCGGTCCGGCCATCTACATCGCCTTGACCGACGGCCGGGTGGTCTGGGGCGTGCTGGTCGCGGCCCGGGAACCGGGTGGCCCGAGCTTCACCCCGACCGATCTCGAGGTCGGCATCGACCTGGGGGAGCGGATCAGCGTCGCGCTGGCCCTCGCCCGCGCCCGCGAGGACCAGCAGCGGGTTCTCATGCTCGAGGACCGCGGACGCATCGCGCGAGACCTGCACGACCACGTCATCCAGGACCTCTTCGGCACCGGGCTGGAACTGCAGAGCCTCGCCTCGACGGCCCCCGCGAAGGACCGTCGCCGACTCGATGACGCGGTGCACCGCCTCGACGACGTGATCGCGCAGATCCGCAAGATCGTCTTCGCCCTGACCCCTCCCGCCAGCGACAGCTCGGCGTCGGCGCGGCATCGAGTGCTCGACATCGCCGCGGACGCCTCCAAGGCGCTTCCCCATCCGGTCGACGTGGCCTTCTCCGGCCCGGTCGACCTCTTCGTCAACGGCGAGCTCGCCGACGACGTGACCGCCGTGGTGCGCGAACTGCTCAGCAACGTGATCAAGCACTCCGGCGCAGCGGATGCGGCGGTGACGATCACGGTCGACGACGCCGACATCCGCGTCGACGTCACCGACGACGGGATCGGCATCCCCGCCGACGTGCATCGGAGCGGGCTGTCGAACCTCACCGCACGCGCGGCCGCGCTCGGCGGCACGATGGACGTGACTTCCTCGGCGAACGGCACACGGGTAGGCTGGCGGATCCCCATTCCCGACGACGGGGGAGGCGAGCACGAGTGATCCGGGTGGCACTGGTCGACGACCATGAGATCGTGCGGCGCGGGATCGCCGACCTGCTGGCTGCCGACGCCGGGATCGAGGTCGTGGCCGAGGCAGGTACCATCGCTCAGGGCTTGTCGCGAATCCTGGCGACCCGGCCGGATGTCGCGCTGCTCGACGTGCGTCTGCCCGACGGCAACGGCATCGACCTGTGCCGCGAGCTCCGCTCTCAGCTCGACGGCATCCGCTGCGTCATCCTCACGGCCTACGACGACGACGACGCGCTCGTCGCGGCGGTCGTCGCGGGCGCGTCGGGATACCTGCTGAAGGACGTGCGCGGGCCGAGCCTCGTCGACGCGATCACGGCCGTCGCGGCCGGCCGCTCGCTGCTGCATCCGAGCGCCTCCCGCAAGGTGTCGGAGCGCGTGCGCTCCCAGTCGCGCGACGACCCGCGGTTCGGCTCGCTCAACATCCGGGAACGGCAGATCCTCGCGCTCATCGCCGACGGGCTCACGAACCGGCAGATCGGCGAGCACCTCGGGCTGAAGGAGAAGACCGTCAAGAACTACGCCTCGAACATGCTCCGCAAGCTCGGGCTCGAGCGCCGTACGCAGGCCGCGGTGCTGGGTTCGGAGCACCGGAGCGAACTCTGAGGGTCGTGGCCGCGCCGGAGCGATCGTGCTCCTCGGCGTCAGCTCGCGGACGCGGAATCTCTCCCCGGCACCGATCGAACGGCCACCGCGGACGTCGGCACCACGATGGCGGGCACGTCGAGATTGAGCAGCAGGTCGCGGCTGACCGAGCCGAGGAACAGCCGCTGGAAGGCCGATCTTCCCCGCGTGCCCACGACCACCAGCTCCGGCAGCGGGTCGGCGTCGAGCAGGCACTGCGCGGGGATGCCGCGCACGAGCTGCGCGGTGACGTCGAGCGAAGGATGCTCACCGCGGAGCACGGCGACGACGTCGTCGAGAAGCTGCTGATGCGGCCGCGCGAGGTCTTCCACGAAGTCGTCGTCGAGCGGGGCCGAGTCGAGCCAGAGGTTCGGCGCCATCCAGGCGTGCACGACGTGCAGGGCCTGTCCGGTCTGGAGGGCTTCGAGGGCGGCGACCTCGGCGACGCGCAGGCACTCCGGGGTGTCGTCGACGCCGACGACCACCCCGCGGCGGCTCTCTCCGCGTTCGGCGGGGATGACCGCCACGGGACCGTGCGCGTGGGCGGCCACCCGCACTCCGGCCGGCCAGCCGGCCGAGGTGCGGAGCGAGCCGTTCGTCTTCTCCCCGACGACGAGGAGTACCTCGGGGCCGGTCAACGCGGTCAGTGATGGTACGACGTCGCCCGCGATCACCTCGGTCGTCACCTCGATGCCGGGAACGGCATCTCGGGTCTTCCCCGCAGCGGCCTCGAGGAGCGCCTGGGCGCGCTCGAACCGCGCCGGGTCGAGCACCCTGCCGGGCACGAGCGTCGTCGCCTCGACGACGTGCACCAGGACCACCGGGCCTTTGACCCAGTGGGCGCGGCGAAGGGTCCAGTCGAGAGCGGCTTCGCTCGTTCGTCCCTGGTCGACGGCGACGATCGTGCGACTGGTCATGAGAGGCTCCCTTTCGTGGAGTCCGGGTCTGCGGGCCGTGTTCGGGCGACGACGCAGGTGTCGATGGCGACGTCGAAACGGTGCACCCGTGTGTAGCGATGAATGAGGTCCAGAGGTATCTCGGGGCGATGAGTCAGCCGTGGCTGGTCGCCGATGCGCACACCCGAACTGGAGATCGCGACGACCACGTGGTCGTCTCCGAGCTCCTGCCAGCCGTGCCGGTCGTCGCCCAGGATCCAGAATTCGTCGAGGGCGAGGGCGCCCGTCAAGGTGCCGAGAACGTCGGTGAGCACACGCCCGGGCGCGTCGATCAGTCCGACGGCGACACGGTTGCCGGCCGCCAGCGCCGCGGCGATGTTCTCGGCGACGTCCTCCGCCGGCGCATCCGGGGCACACATCATCGCGATGGTGCCCAGGGGGGCCTGGGCTTCGATCATCGCGCCACCGGGCACGTAGGAGACGATTCCGGCGTCGGCGCCGGGCATCGCCGCGGCGATGCTGCGGAACGACTCGGCTATCCGGGCGTCGTCGAGGGCGAGGGCGAGGGCGAGCAGTGCTGAGGAGGCCATCGTGGTCCTTCCGATCGTGTCCGTCCTCACAGCGTCCTGCCCCATGGCCGACGGGCGACGGACGAAAGTCCCACGACGTTGCCCACCACGACCGCCTCGATGGACCTTGGTCACTCTCCGCTCGCGGGCGCCGTCGCACGATCGGACCATGACTACTTCATCTGTCCTCACCCCGACCGACCGCGGGCTGCAGCAGTCCGTCATCGACGAGCTCGACTGGACTCCCGGCGTGCATCCGGCGACGATCGGCGTCGCCGTGATCGGCGGCGTCGTCACCCTCGCCGGCGAGGTGGCTTCCCTTCCCGAGAGGATCGCGGCTGAGAGGGCCGCGCTCAGGGTCGAGGGCGTACGCACCGTGGCGAATGAACTCACCGTGCACGGCACGGTCGAGGCCTCCGCGAGCGACGAGGAGATCGCTCGCCACGTCAACGAGGTGCTGGCCTGGACGACCGCGCTGCCGGCCGGCGCGGTGACGGCGTCGGTGCACGACGGCGCCGTCATCCTCACCGGGACGGTCGACTGGGACTACCAGCGCCGCACGGCCCGCAAGGCGGTGCAAGGCGTGCAGTTCGTGCGCCTGGTCGACAACCGCATCGAACTCACCCGCCGCGTGTCGGCCCGGGATGCCGGTGAGCGCATCCGCAACGCGCTCCGCCGGGATGCGCTCATCGACGCCCACAACATCACCGTCGCCGTCAGCGACACGACGGTGCGCCTCACCGGCGTGGTGCGCTCCTTCGAGGAGCGGCGCGAAGCCGAGCGCGCGGCCTGGAACTCGCCCCACGTGCAGCACGTCGACAACCGGATCACGGTCGAAGGCCAGATCCTCGTCGAAGGCGCGGCCCGGTGATGGCCCCGAACACGCGCACGACGCGGATGCCGGCCGCGGGAGTCGACCTCGTCTACCCCGAGACCGATGGCGCCATCGAAGGGCGCCTGCACACCGAGCCCGAGGCGAGGGGGCTCGTCGTCCTCGCGTACCCCACCGCCTATTCGCGGTTCGGCCGGCCCGACGAGGGTCTGTGCGCCATCGCCCATCACCACGGCTACAGCACGCTCTCGGTCGATCTGCTCACACCCGAGGAGACGACGGTGCGGGCGGAGGAGCTGCCGGCGCGTCTGCTGCACCGGCTCTCGGCGGTGCTCGAGGACAGCCACCGGCGTTGCCGCACCCGCCTGTTCGTCTTCGCGATCGGGGAGGCCGCTCCCGTGGTCATTCCGGCCGCCGACGGGAACGAGGTCGACGCCATCGCCACCTGCGCACTGCCGGGTGTCGTCAGCGCGAGCGAGACCGACGTGCAACTCGCCGCCTCGAGCGTTCTCGAGTGCACGCCGACCCTCGATGCGCCGCTGAGCTGGGACGACGTCGGGCAGGCGATGCGCCGTGCTCTGGTCTGGTTCGACGCCGCGGCCGCGACGCGGGAGCCGGCCGGCGCATGAGCGGCCCGACCGTTCCCGAGCGGGTCGTGGTGCTCTACGAGTCGATGTTCGGCGCCACTCGGCAGATCGCGGAGGCCATCGGCGCGCAGCTGCGGCCGTTCGCCGATGTCGTCGTCGTGAACAGCGCCGGCGCCGGGCCGGACGAGCTGGCCGGTGCCGACCTCGTCGTGGCCGGAGGGCCGACGCACGTCTTCGGCCTGAGCTCCGCGACCACCCGGGAGGAGGCGCGCAAGATCGCCGAGCACAGCGACTCCGGCCTCGTCTTCGAGTGGGCCGAGGTGAGCCTCGGCCTCCGTGACCTGCTTCACGAGCTGCCCCACCCGGCGACCCCGTCCTCCTTCGCCGCCTTCTCCACCCGGAGCAGCAAGGGTCCTCGGATGTTCACCGGCTCGGCGGCCCGCCGCATCGACCGGGAGCTGCGCGCGACCGGCTACCGGCAGCTCGCCGCGCCGCGCGACTTCCTGGTCGACGCCACGCATCGCCTCGTGGACGGCCAGCTGGCCGAGGCGGCCGCGTGGGGTGCCGAGCTGGCGCGAGCCTGGGGCCGGCACGGTCGTCACGGCATGGGACCAAAGACCACCGGTGCCGCCGTCGACGGCGGTTGACTGGATGCGACGAAGCCGGATGCGACGAAGAAGGGAACTGTCATGGACGACACCATCGGCATCGCGCACACGCTGAGCGACGAGGAGTGCTGGCAGCTGCTTGGCGAGAACGCGTTCGGCCGGCTCGTGCTCCATGCGGCCGGAGAGATCGACGTCTTCCCCGTGAACTACGTCGTCACCGAGGGCACGCTCTACCTGCGCACGGCCCCCGGCACGAAGCTGCTCGAGCTGACCATCCATCCTGACGTCGTCTTCGAGATCGACCACGTCGACGACACCTCGGCCTACAGCGTCGTGCTGAAGGGCTCCGCCGAGGAGCTCCAGAGCCAGGACGAGATCGACCTCGCCGACTCCCTGCCTCTCGTGCCCTTCCTGCCCACTCTCAAGTACCGGTGGGTGCGCATCCGGCCGACGACGCTCACCGGCCGGGCCTTCCAGCGCGGACCCGAGCCCGAGCGCTACTGACCCCCCGAGCGCTACTGACCCCCCGAACGCTACCGACGGCGCTCGCCC
>SCNI01000079.1 GCA_005502775.1 Microbacteriaceae bacterium 3FA27C10 | reverse complement strand
CCTCGATCTCCCTCCCCCACCCCGAAAGGAGCGGCGGGAGGTGGTGCGGAGGAGGAGAGGGGACGAGGAGGACGACGTCCTACCCGTGGAGGGTGCGGATGCGCGCCAGGTAGTGCCGCTGCGGCCAGCGGCGGATGGCCCGGGGCAGCGCCCGGTATACCGGCACCCCCACACGCACGAACCGTTCGAAGCGGCGCTGCCGCTCCCCCGACCAGGCGAACCGGAACTCTGCTCGCACGGGCTCCGGCAGCAGGGCCACCGTCACGAGCCGCGCCACCGGCATCACGGCCCGGATCGCCCGCGGCGCCTTCTCGGCCCGCAGCAGAGCATCGGCCACACCCCGGACCGTGTCGTCGACGCTCAGGCGGGTGAGCTGGGCGTTCCAGTACTCCCGGAAGGCGGCGCGGTCGGCCGGCCACAGGCCATCGGGCATCTGCAGCGCCGTGCCGAGCCGCGCGTACTCACGGTAGACGCGCTCCGCAGATGCCTCGGCGAGCGGGCCGTACACCAGCTCGTAGACCGTGAGCGCGGTGTCGTAGAGGGTCGCGGCCACCCAGAGCTGCAGCTCGGGATCGCGGGCGTCGTAGTGCGGGTCGTCGGGATGCGCGCCCGCTGCGGCACCGCCATCCGGAGCCGGCTCGAGTCCGTGCTCCCGCGGCGGGCGCGGCGGATTCCGCACCCCGGCGTGCGCCCGGTTCACGGCCTTGCGCATGGCATGCACGTCGGCCTCGGTGCCGCCGGAGAGCGCGTAGATGTAGCTGAGGGTGGCGTTGAGGCGATCCATCGGGCGGTTCGCGAAGTCGCTGTGCCGGGCCACGCCGTACCCCACCGCGGGATGCGCGATCTGCAGCAGGATGGCGCGTCCGGCCCCGGCGAGCAGGATGCTCTCGGGGGCGATGTCGGCCATCGTCGGGTTCGCGGGCGGCATGCCAGCGACGGTAGCACCCGCGCCTGGGCGAGCGAGTGCGGGCGGCCGCCGGGATGCATCGGGGTGCGTGGGTGGAACAACGGAGGAGAATCGGCCCCTTCGAGGGCACTACGTCGACGTGACCCCGGATTCTCCTCCGTCGTGCGGCGCCCGGCCGGCACTCGTGCCACATGCGGCCGCCCGGCGCCCGCGCCCGCCACGGGGCACCGGGCACGCCGTAGGCTCGACGCATGCCCCGCAGTACTCCGCCGCCCGCGCAGACCAGCCTCCCGTCACCCCCCGACGGGCGCGGGGAGTGGGACGTCGTGGTGGTCGGCGCCGGCCCGGCGGGAACGAGCGCGGCCCGCGCCGCCGCCGCCCGCGGCGCGACGGTGCTGCTCGTCGACCGGGCGGTCTTCCCGCGCTACAAGACCTGCGGCGGCGGCCTCCTCGGCGAATCGCTCGAGCTCCTTCCCGAACGGGCGCGCGCCGCGATCGAGTCCGAGGTCGCCGAGTCCGTCTTCACCCACCGGTTCCGCCGCCCGTTCCGCCTCCGGCAGCCGGCCCCTTACCTCGCGATGGTGCGCCGGGCGGACTTCGACCAGGCGCTTGCCGACGCGGCTCAGGATGCCGGCGCCCGCTTCGCCGACGGCGTGGCGGTGCGCGAGGTGGCCGAGACCGACGACGGCGCCCTCGTGCAGCTGCGCACGAGCGCCGGAGCGGTGTCGGCGCACGTGGTGATCGGCGCCGACGGCACCGGCGGCCGCGTCGGCCGCTACGTGGGCGTCACCCCGGGCGGGGTCGATCTCGGCCTCGAGGACGAGGTGGCGATGCCGGCCGACGCCACGCCCTGGCGCGACCACGTTCTGCTCGACTGGGGCGGAGCATCCGGAAGCTACGCCTGGGTCTTCCCCAAACGCGACTCGCTCACGGTCGGGGTGATCCAGCGGCGGGGCGCTCCCGACGAGACGCGCGCCTACCTGACGGCCTGGCGCGAGCATCTCGGGCTCGCGGGACCGGACGCGGTCACCCTGCACTCCTCAGGTCATCTCACGCAGTGGCGCACGCCGTCGTCGCCGCTCCGGCGCGGCGGCGTCGTGGTGGCCGGAGACGCCGCCGGACTCCTCGAGCCGTGGACGCGCGAGGGCATCTCCTTCGCCCTCCGCTCCGGCACCTGGGCCGGCGAGGCCGCGGCATCGGCCGCCGTCGCGCACACCAGCACCAGCGCGAGCACGAGGGCGGATGCGCCGGCGACGGATGCCGCCCGTCGCGCCCGCGACACCGCCCTCGACGCGTACGAGGCTCGCGTGACCGCCGTGCTCGCGCCCGAGCAGGCGGCGGGCGCCACCATCCTGAAGGCCTTCGAACGGCGCCCCGGCCTCATCCACGCGTTGCTGCGCACGCCAGCGGGGGCGCGCTACTTCGTGCGCTTCTGCCGCGGGGAGACAACCCTCGCCCGCATCGGCCGCCACCGCCATGTGATGCGCCTCTTGCGCGCGCTCGCCTAAGCCATCCGACCCCGCCGTCGCACTCCCCGGGGGCCACGCCAGCCCGGCTGCGGCGGGCCGGGCGCTACTTGCTCGTGAGCGAGAACACCGGAGCCTTCGGAGCCACCGGCGCCGACACCTGCACGCCCGCCGTCACCGACTGGCCCGGTGCGACGAACGTCGCCCACTGCGACCCCGTGCAGGTTACCGTCTTCGCCGCGACCGAGCAGTCCATGCCCCAGGAGTTCACCACGGCGGTGGCGTTCGGGTCGGGCCAGGAGATGGTCCATCCCGACGTGCCGCCGTTGTTCTTCACGGTGACCTCGGCCACGTAGCCCGCGTTCCACTCGCTCTGCAATGCCCAGCTGCCCGAGAGGTTCGCGACGGTGCCCGAGGTGCCGGGCGGCGTGGCGGGCGCGGTTCCCGGCGTGGTGCCCGGCACCGTGGACCCCGGGAAGGGAGCGACCTTGGGCCCCGCGGTGCCCGGGATCGGCCACACCCGCGACCCGGGCGTGCCGCCCCCGGTCGGCCGCGGCGTCGCCGGAGGCGTGGCCGTCGCGGTGGGCGCCGGCACGTGCACGGGCACGCTCGACCCCGTGCCGATGATCGGGGCGAGCGCCGCCAGCTTCTCGGCCTGCGGCGTCACCCAGTCGTCCTTCACGATGCCGCCGGTGTCGCCGCTGTTGGGGTTGAACGACCAGTACGAGAAGCTCATGCCGTTGCTGCGCAGGTACTCCACGAGCGTGCCGAGCCAGGCCCTGTCGGAGTCGGTCTGCAGGGTGGTGCCGAACTCGCCGAGCAGAACCGGCGCGGTGTCCTGCTTCACCAGGTAGCCCCAGTTGGCGTCCCACACCGCGGGCAGGTTCGCCGGGTAGTCGGATGCGCCGAACCACTTCTGCGCGAAGATCGACGCCGGGTAGTCGTGCGGCGAGTACACCACGCGGTCGGGCACCGACAGCGAGACGAGCGCCGAGCCCGCATCCGCGAGTCCTCCGCCCCACCAGGTGTAGCTGTCGCCCGACTGCACCTCGACGCCCTCCACGACGATGAGCAGCTGCGGGTTGACGGCGAGCACGGCGTCGCCCGCCCGGGTGGCCGCGGCCTGCCAGTCGAGCGCCGGGTCGCCGCAGCCCCAGCAGGCGGTGCCGTGCGGCTCGTTGTGCAGGTCGAAGCCGATCACCGAGGGCTCGTTCGCGTAGCGCTGGGCGAGCATCGTCCAGTCGGCGATCCAGGTGGCTTCGCTGTAGCGGTCGGTGTACCAGAGCGGCGACTGGGCGCCGGAGTCGGGCCGGTGCCGGTCCAGGATCACGTTCAGCCCGTACGACTTCGCCGTCTGCACCACCGCGTCCATGAGCTGCAACGGGGTGTCGTTCACGAGCCCCGGGTTGGCGTTCGCGTTGATCGAGGTGGTGACGCCGCTCGCGAGGCACTCGTTCGAGTACGGCAGCCGGATGGTGTTGAACCCCATCGAGGCGATCTGCGCGAGCCCGGCGTCGAGGCTGATCGACCACAGGCCGTGCGGGGCGCAGTTGCCGGTCTCCATGCCGAACCAGGCGATGGCCTTGATCACATAGGGGCTGCCGTCGGCGGTCACGATGGTGGCGCCGTCGGTGTGCAGCCAGCCCGGGAGCGGCGCGGCGGGAACGGATGCGGAACCTGCGTCGGGCGCGACTGTTGCGGTGCCCGGCCCCGCGGCCGGAGCGCCCACGCTCGCGCTCGGGGCACCGGGAAGGCTCGCGCCCGCTCCTGTCGCCGTGGTGATCGGGCCGGGTCCGGCGGTACCGCTGTGCAGGGTTCCCGCGGGGCCAGAGGTGGCGACGAGGGCAGCCGGACTCGTCGAGGCCGAGGCCACGGATGCCGTGGCCACCACCCCGCCGAGCAGCACGAGAGCCGTGAGCGCCGCGCCCCAGCCGCGCATCCGCTGCTTCCCAGACCGTTCCACGGTCGCCTCCCCCATGGAATCCCTAGCTCGCAGGGTACCAGGACCGCCCCGCCTCGCCTCGCCGAGCCGTCACTTCGACGTCGAAACGGCGGCTCTTGGACGTCGAAGTGACGGCTCGGCGGGGTGGTGGGATGGCGCAGGGCTAGCGCGGGACGATGGTGACGGGCATCCGGTGACGGCGGAGCGAGACGCGCAGGCGGAGGCCCGCGGTGTGGGCGATCAGGATGCCGATCACCACGGCGGCCACGAGCGGCACCGCGCCGGAGAGCACCATGCCCACGTGGGCGCCGAAGTGCTCGACGACCCAGCCCATCAGGGGTCCGCCCACCGACTGGCCACCGAGCAGCACGAGCACGTAGAGCGCCATCACGCGGCCGCGCACGGCGGTGTTGGTCGACATCTGCACGAGCGAGTTCGCCGCGGTGATGAACAGCAGCCAGCCGAAGCCGGCGAGCACGAGCACGGCGCCGAAGAGCAGCTCGGTCGGCATGAATCCCGCGGTCATCTGCAGCGCGGTGTACACGATCGTGGCGAGTACCACCGTGCGCAGCCGCACCGACCGTCGCCGGGTCGAGAGCAGCGCGGCGGTCAGGGCGCCCACGGCCACGAGGGCGTTGAACAGCCCGTAGCCGCCGGCGCCCACGTCGAAGACGTCGTTCGCGAAGGCGGCGAGCAGCACCGGCAGATTCTGCGAGAACACGGCGAGGAAGGCGAGGAGCACGATGGTCCACAGGATGGCCGGCTTGCTCCGCGCATACCGCAGCCCTTCCGCGAGCTGCCCCTTGGCGCGCGCGACGATCGGCGCCGGGTGGAGCTCGCTCACCCGCAGCCGCGAGAGCGCGAACACCACGAGCGCGCAGGCGATCGCGTTGATGCCGAACGACCAGCCGGCTCCCACCGCCACGAGCAGCGCGCCGCTGAGCGCCGGGCCGACGAGCCCGCCGAGCTGGAACAGCGAGGAGTTCAGGCTGATCGCGTTGCGCAGGTGCCGCGGCCCCACGAGCTCGTTCGTGAACACCTGCCGGGCCGGGTTGTCGATCACCGTCACGAAGCCGAGCACCGTCGCGATCACGTAGATGTGCCAGACCTGCACCGTGCCCGTCAGCACGAGCACCGCGAGCACCGTGCTCGTGAGCACCGCCGCGGTCTGCGTGAGCATCAGCAGGATGCGCGTGGGATAGCGGTCGACGATCACGCCGCCCACGAGGCCGAACACGAGCATCGGAGCGAACTGCAGCGCCGAGGTGATCCCCACGGCGGTGACGCTGCCCGAGAGCTGCAGCACCAGCCAGTCCTGGGCGATGCGCTGCATCCAGAGCGCGGTCATGGCCACGAAGTTGGCGAGGGCGAAGATGCGGTAGTTGCGCACCGTGAGCGAGACGAGGGTGTGGCGCCACGGAGGCGGGGAGGAGAGGACGGTGATGGGTTCTGTGGCGGGGTGCTGCGAGAGTGCGGTGGTCACGAGTGTCTTGTGCGTTCCTGATCGAGGTTCCTGTTGTACAACGCTAACTATCGGCGCCGCATTCCTATACTGAATCAGGGCTATAACTCGTATTGGTTTTTCGAATGACAGGATGCGCCATGCTCGACCCCGTCCTCCTCCGCACCTTCCTCGCCGTGGCCGAGACGCGCAGCTTCACGCGCGCAGCCGCCCAGCTCGGGCTGAGCCAGCCCACCGTCAGCCAGCAGGTGCGCAAGCTCGAGAGCGCGGCCGGGCGCATCCTGATCGCCCGCGACACCCGCGTGGTGACCCTGACCGACAACGGGGATGCGATGACGGGCTTCGCGCGCACGATCCTGAGCGCCCACACGGCCGCGGAGAGCTACTTCTCGGGCTCGGCGATGAGCGGGCGCCTGCGGTTCGGGGCCGCCGACGACCTCGCGGCCACGCAGCTGCCGCGCATCCTGCGCCATTTCCGGCAGCTCTACCCGCAGATCAACCTCGAGCTCACCGTGAACAACAGCGTTCCGCTCTACCGGCAGCTGAAGGCGGGGCGGCTCGACCTCATCTTCATCAAGCAGATCCCGGATGCGAACGACGGTGCCCTGCCCGAGCAGGGCCAGGTGGTGCGGCGCGACCGGCTCGTCTGGGTGGCGGAGGAGAAGACGCTCATCGACCCCGAGGGGCCCGTGCCGCTCATCGTCTACCAGGCGCCGAGCATCAGCCGGCAGATGGCCATCGACGCCCTCGAATCCGCCGGCCGCACCTGGCGCATCACCTGCAACACCCGCGAGGTGAACGGGATGCTCGCGGCCGTGCGCGCGGGCATCGGCGTCGCGCCCTACCCGCACACGCTCATCCCCGACGACCTCGTGCGGGTGAGCGACGCGGTCGGGCTGCCCCCGATCGGCGACGTCGACTTCACCCTCCTGTCGAACCCCGCGGCGCCGGCCGAAGCCGTGCAGGCGCTGTCGGCCGCCATCCACGGCCGCGCGCTCGCCCGCACCAACGCCTGAGGCGCCCGGCGCCCGGCGCCCGGCAGCCGACACCCGGCGCGCAGTGTGCCGGGTGCGTCGTGTGCAGCACGGAGGCTCGCCGGCGTCGGGTTCGCGGGCACCTCACAGAGGTGCCCACCGTCAAGCCACCCGGCCGGGGGTCAGGCCAGCGTGCGGAGGTGGGCGAGCTGTGCGAGGGCCGACTCGCGTGCGGCGGCGACGATCTCGTCGTCGGTGCGGGGGGTTCCGACGGCCGCGGCCACCGCGGCGTTGATGGACAGGAACGCCATGCGGATGAGCAGCAGCCGTTCGTGGCTCGGATTCGGCCCGGCGACCCGCTCGACCACCGCTTGGAGCCCGTCGCGCACGCCGGCGGCTGCGTCGCCGCCGAGGGTGCGCAGCACTCCGGGGTTCGCGGTGATGAAGCGGATGCCGCGCATCTTCTCGACGGAGTGCGCGTCGATCCAGCGCAGCACCGCGCGGTCGAGCAGATCGTCGCCGGGCGGCTGCTCGTCGAGCCACACCCGCAGCGCGCCGGCTTCGTGGCCGCGATCGAGCATGACCGAGCGCACGATGTCCTCTTTGTTCTTGAAGTGGTAATAGAGCGAGGCCTTCGTGATTCCGAGCTCTTCGGCGATCTCGCGAAGCGAGGTGGCGTCGTAGCCGCGCGTGCTGAACAGGCCGAGGGCCACCCGCTGGGCTTCGGCCTTCGTGTCGCGGCCGTCGCGGCCGGTGAGGGGGTTGCGTCGGCGGGCTTCCGTCATGGCCCCAGCATAGTGGATTAACTTACCTGCCGACCGGTAGGCTAAGCCCATGACCTCCCTCTCGATCCTCGGCGCCGTCGGCGTCCTCCTGGCCGGCCTGCTCGCCGGCATCGAGTTCGTCGTGCGCTACGGCGTACAACCCTCGCTCACCGCCCTCGACGACCGCGCCCATCTCGCCGCTCGGCAGTCGCTCGTGCGGCGGTTGCGCATCCTGGTTCCGGCCGTGATGGTGCCGACCGTGCTCCTCGCGGTGGCGGTGCTCGTCGCGAGCGCGAGCGCCGGCACCTCCGGCGACGCAGCAGGCTCCCTCGCCTTCGCCCTCGCCTTCCGCATCGCGACCGTCGCCGCACTGGCCGCCTTCCTCGCCTTCGCCTTCCTCGGCACCGTGCCCATCAACATCCAGGTCGACTCCTGGAACCTCGACGCCCCGCCCGCCGACTGGAAGGCCGTCGTGCGCCGCTGGCAGCGCATCGACGTGTTCCGCTCCTCAGCCGCCCTCCTCGCCTTCGCCTTCGCCACCCTCGCCC
>SCNI01000078.1 GCA_005502775.1 Microbacteriaceae bacterium 3FA27C10 | reverse complement strand
GCCCTGGGGCGGGGCTGGTCAGGTGGTTCTGGTCGGACGGGGCAGGTCGGGTCGGAGGAGGCGGGTCAGGGTCGCACCGCGACGGCACCCCGCAGCGCGGGCGCCACGAGGTGGGTCTCGCGCAGCTGTGCGGCCACGAACGCACCGCCGTGCATCACGATGCGGTCGGCCGACCCGCCCGCGATCGCGGCGGCCGGCGAGAGGGCGTCGAGCACGACGAGGTCGGCGAAGGCTCCCTCGGCGATCCCGTAGTGCGGGAGCCCGATGGCCCGCGCTGCCGAATGGGTCACGAGGTCGAGCGCGGTCTCGAGCTCCTCGTCGGTGCGGAAGTTCGACTGATAGGCAACCTGGCGGGCGATGCCGAGCATGTCGCCGTCACCGAAGGGCCACCAGGCGTCGCGGATGTTGTCCGAGCCCGAGAACACGGTGGCGCCCTCCTCGCGCATGGCGAGAACGGGCGGCATCGGCCCGGCGGGCCCGTTCGTCATCACGGCGACCCCGGCCTCGGCGAACTCGCCGCCGAGGCGGCGTGCGAGGTCGAGGTCGATCGAGCCGAGGCCGTAGGCGTGGCTCACCACGACGCGGCCGCCGAGACCCGCGCGGCGCGTGCGCTCCGCGATCAGGCGGAACTGCCGCACCGCGGAATCACCGAGCTCATGGAGGTGGATGTCCACACCGACGCCATAGGCCGCAGCCAGCCCGAACACGATGTCGAGGTGCCGCACCGCGTCCCGGTCGAAGCCGGCCGGGTCCAGACCGCCGATCACGTCGGCGCCGGCGATCAGCGCGTCTTCGAGCAGGCGGTCGACGCCCGGCGACGCCAGGATCCCACTCTGAGGGAACGCCACCACCTGCATCCGGAGCACGTCCCGCAGCGCGTCGCGGAGCTCCAGGATGGACTCGAGCGACGAGATTCCGAGCTCCGTGTCGATGTCGACGTGGGTGCGCACGGTTCCGGTGCCGAACTCCACCATGGCCCGCGCGAGGGCGGACGAGCGTTCGGCCACCGACTCGGAGAGAGTGGAGCGGATGGCGCGCTCGGCCCCCACCCGGGCCGGCACCGTGGTGCCGACGCGATGCGGCTGCCATCGGGCGCCCATGAACGTCTTGTCGAGGTGCGCGTGCCCGTTGACGAGCGCCGGCAGCACGAGCCGCCCCTGCAGGTCGATGCCGGCGGGCTGCTCGGTGCGTCCGCGCAGCACCTCGGAGAACGCGGGGGAATCCACCCGGACCGCTCGGTCGCGCAGAGCAGCGGTGGCACGGGCACCGGCCGATGCCCCAGGCGCACCATCTCGCCCGGCGGGGACGATCGACAGGATGCGACCGTCGGCGACCGTCAGGTCGGCGAGCGAACCGTTCGCGAGCCGTGCGTCGAAGAGAGTGAGAGCGTCGTACACCGTTGGTCCTTCTGGGAAGAGATCTTGGTATACAAAATGCCATGCCTTTATTTCATGGCGACTTCTCCGGTGTTACGTCTGTGTTTCGTGATGTTTGGTATGCCGTTTCCGGCGAAACGCGCCCTCAGTGCTCGAGGCGCTCGCGCATGAGCTTCAGCGAGTCCGAGCGGCTGTGCTCCACGTGCGCGTAGGCCAGCGAGCCGGCGTACTCGATGTTCCCCTCGGCGATGGCGCGGCACATCTCCTTGTGCTCGGCGCACAGCACGAGCTGGTCGCGCTCGGCCTCCAGGCGGAACAGCCGGCGCACGCGGCCGTTGATCGGTCCCATGAGCCCGATCAGGAGCGAGTTGCCCGACAAGCGCAGGATCTCCTCGTGCAGCGCCGAGTTGCCCGCCGCGATCTGGCGGTCGTCGCCGTCGTCGATGGCCCGCTCGGCCGCGGCGAGCCGGGCGGAGAGCTCGTCGGACGCGGCCCCGGCTGCGCAGGACTGCGCAGCGAGCCGGGCCGCGAGCACCTCGAGGCTCGAGCGCACGGCGAACAGCTCCTCGACGTCGCCGAGGGTCATTTCAGTGACGACCGCGCCCTTACGGGGAACGGTGCGGATGAAGCCCTCGCTCTCCAGCCGCGGCATGGCCTCGCGGATGGGGATGCGCGAGACGTTGAACTCCTCGGCCAGCTCGCGCTCCCGGATGCGCTCGCCGGCGGGGATCACCCCCTCGATGATGCGCTCGCGCAGCTCCTCGTAGATCTTCGCCGAGAGCGATTGATCGGCGAGGCCGAGCGGTAGGTCGGTCGATGTCATGTCAGCTCCCACAGATCGGCTCCACGGCACGGTATGCCTACTGTATTCCACGCTCGCCGCCCCGAGGTCACGAGCGGAACCGGCGGTGTGGGGGAGACTGGAAAGGCACGACGAGCACACAGGGAGATCATGAGCATCGACACCGCAGCGGCGCAGACCGCCATCGTTCCGACCCTCCCGGGAGACGTCGTCGTCTTCGTCGGCACGCCGGATGCCGTTCCGCTCGCCGAGGCCACGCTGAGCGTCTCCGACCTCGCCACCACCCGGGGCGACGGTGTGTTCGAGTCGATCGCGGTGATCGGCGGGGTATTCGTGCAGCTCGAGGCGCACCTCGAACGCCTGGACCACTCTGCGGCGATGCTCGATCTCCCCGCCCCCGATCTCGCCGCCTTCGAGGCGGCCGCACGTCTGGCCGTCGCCGCTCACGCCGCCGAGCCCGAGCTGCTCGTGAAACTCGTGCACAGCCGCGGTCCCGAGGGCGGCGTGAACGGCCAGGTCGCTCCGAGCGGCTGGGCGCAGGTGATGTCGGGGCCCGACCACAGCGCGGCGCGTACCGCCGGCATCCGGGTCGTCACCCTCGACCGCGGCTACCGGCATGACGTGGCGCAGACCTCGCCGTGGCTTCTTCAGGGCGCGAAGACGCTCTCCTACGCGCTCAACAAGGCCGCGCTGCGTGAGGCCGCCCGGCGCGGCGCCGACGACGTGATCTTCGTGAGCAGCGACGGTGTGGTGCTCGAAGGGCCCACCTCGACCGTGCTGGTGCGGCACGGCGGCGTCTTCCGCACCCCGCGCACCGACCTCGGCATCCTGGCCGGAACCACTCAGGCGCTGGTCTTCGACACCCTCGCGAGCCTCGGCTTCGACACCGCCGAGGCCGTCATCCCGCCCGAGGAGCTCGCCGCCGCCGACGCGGTCTGGCTGCTCTCGAGCGGCCGTCTCGTCGCGCCGGTGCGCGAGCTCGACGGGCGGAGCATCCCGGTCGATGCCGCCCTCACGTCCACCCTGCTCGCGGAGACCTTCGGGCTGCGCTGAGCCGCTGCCCGTCGCGCCCACCGGCACGACTCCGCCCCCGTCGCGGCTCGCGGGTGCACAATGAAGGCATGGCCTCCTCCGATCTCGACGAACTGCGGCGCCTGCGCCGGGCGCGCGACCTGATGGACCGCGAATACGCCCGCCCGCTCGACGTGCCCGCGCTCGCGCGCTCGGCCCTCATGTCGACCGCGCACTTCAGCCGCCGTTTCCGCGAGGCCTACGGCGAGACGCCGTACGCGCACCTGATGACCCGGCGCATCGAGCGCGCCAAGGCCCTGCTGCGGCGTGGCGACATCAGCGTCACGGACGCCTGCTTCGCGGTGGGCTGCACGAGCCTCGGCTCCTTCAGCTCCCGGTTCACCGAGATCGTCGGCGAGACCCCGAGCGCCTACCGCGCCCGCGACCACGACGAGAGCCGGGCCGTGCCGAGCTGCGCATCCATGGTGCTGAGCCGGCCGCGCCGCGGGCACGCGAGCAGAAACGGAGAAGCGGCGGTCGGCGGCGCCCACTAGCGTCGGTGGCATGACCGTTTCACTCAGCCACGTCCACGTGCTCGTCGACGACCCCGACGCCGCACTCGCCTTCTACCGAGACACCCTCGGCCTCGAGCTCCGCAACGAGGTCGCCAACGACGGGTTCCGCTGGCTCACGCTCACCACGCCGTCGCAGCCCGAGATCGAGATCGTGCTCTCCCAGCCGCAGGCCGGCCGCTCGCCCGAAGACGGCGAGGCCCTCGCCGCGATGCTCGCGAAGGGCGAGCTGCCGGGCGTGCTCTTCCGCACCGACGACCTCGACGCCACCTTCGAGCGGGTGCGCACCGCCGGCAACGCCGAGATCCTGCAGGAGCCCACCGACCAGTTCTGGGGCGTGCGCGACGCCGCCTTCCGTGACCCGTCGGGCAACATGGTGCGCATCAGCCAGTCCTGAGAGGCCGTCCGCCGCGCCCGACAGCCCCTTCAGCGCTCGAGCTGCGGCAGCACCCGGGTGCCGAGCAGTTCGAGTCCCTCGAGCTCGTCGATGCCGAGCGGCGTTCCGAACTCCACGCGCGCCACCCCGGCGTCGATCAGGGCCTGCGCCTGCGCGGCCACGTCGTCGGGCGTGCCGCTGAAGGCGAAGAGGTCGAGCACGTCCGAGGGCACGAGCCGGCCCGCGGCCTCCTCGTCGCCGTCGCGGAGCAGCTCGCGGATGCGCGGCAGCAGATCCTCGGGCAGCGTCACCGTCGGGTCGAGCGCCGCGATCGCGTCGAGGTACATGGCCACCTGCCGCCGGGCATGCGTGCGTGCGGCCGTCCTGTCCAGCGACACCACCGTCACGGCGCCGAGCACGACCCCCACACTGCCGAGCGGACGGCCCGCGACCGCTTCGCCGACCGCGAGGCGCTCCCGCGTCACACCCACCATGGCCGGGTTCGCGCTGCCGCCGATCTTGATCTCGTCGGCGATCCGCCCCGCGAGCTCGGCGCCGCGCGGCCCCCAACTGCCGATGAGCAGCGGCGGATCGGGCCGCTCGAGCGCGTACCGCAGCCGCACGCCCGGCTCGAGCCGGAACATCCGCCCCTCGTATCCCTCACCGTCGCCCGACAGCAGCGCGCGGATGAACCCGGCCGCGTCTTCGAGAGCCCGCAGCGGGGTGGGCTGGCCGAGACCGATCGCATCCAGCCAGGTGCCCTTCGCGAGCCCGAGGTAGGCTCGGCCGCCGGATGCGCGGTCGAGCGCCGCGAGCTGACCCGCGATCTCATAGGGGTGCAGCGTGTAGGGGTTCCAGCAGGCCACCCCCAGGCGCACTCGCTCGGTCGCCTTCGCGACCTCGAGCAGCGGCGCGACCGGAGGCTGGTAGAGCAGGTCGCTGAACACGGTGACAACATCGATGCCGAGAGCCTCGGCCCGGCTCGCGATCTGCGCGTAGCGGCCCGGCTCCTTGTCGCTCTGCAGGCCGATGCCGATCTCGACGCGGCGGGCCGATGCGGCGCTCACGTGAGGTCGTCCGAGACGAGGTCGACGGTTCCGATGCGGTCGATGCGCATGATGAGACGCTCCTCGGGATCGGGGCAGGCGACGCGGGTGTCCTTCTCGAGCCAGTCGGCGGCCGGGAGCTGCCGCTGCTTGGCCGGGATCATCGGCATGGCCGCCTGCAGCGCGTAGATGCAGAAGTGCTTGCCCTCGGGGATGCGCAGCTCGTTGCTCGAGACGACCTCGCAGTAGTCGCCCACGCGCATCCCGCACACCGAGCGCCCCTCGATCGACTCCACGACCACCCTCAGGTCGAACAGCGTCATGTCGGGCTCGCCCCCGCCACCCTCACCCTCGACATCAGCCACGGGAGACCCCCGCCGCGTCGTCGCGCACGACGACACCGTCGGCCATCACCCAGCGGAGCGACCGCAGCGCCGAGACGTCGGCCGTCGGGTCGCCGTCGATCGCGATGAGGTCGGCGCGCTTGCCCACGGCGATCGAGCCGACGAGCGTGTCGACCCCGAGCCAGCGCGCGGGCTCGATCGTCGCCGCGGCGAGCGCCTTCACGGGCCCGAGCCCGAACTCCGCCATGTACTCGAGCTCGCGCACGGTGGCCGAGGTGCCCTCGAAGTGCCAGAAGGGCGGCATGTCGCTGCCGAGCAGCACGGTCACTCCGGCCTCGAGCGCCATCTCGTACGACTCCCGATGCCGGGGGCCCGCGTCGAGCGAGCGCTTCTGCATCCAGGCCGGCACACCGAGCTCGTCGAAGAACGCACCGCACCGGGTCACCACGAGGGTGGGCACGAGCGCCGTGCCCTGCGCGGCCATCGCCGCGGCGACGTCCGGGGTGAGCTGGTAGCCGTGCTCCACACAGTCGAGCCCGAGGGCGACCGCTTCGGCGATGACGGATGCGGGGCCCGCGTGCGCGGTGACCTTGCGCCCCCAGGCGTGCGCGGTGGAGATCGCCGCCTCCATCTCGTCACGGTGCAGCTGCGGGGTGGAGATCTGCTCGTGCTCGCCCGCGATGCCGCCCGAGATCATCACCTTGATGAGGTCGGCTCCGGCCTTGATCTGGCTGCGCACCCCGCGTCGGAAGCCGACGGCCCCGTCGCACTCGAGCGTGTCGGAGCCCTCGTGGCCGTGGCCTCCGGTGCAGACCAGGGCGCGTCCGGCCGTGAGGATGCGCGGGCCGACCGCCCGCCCCGCCGCGATGGCATCGCGCAGCGCGAAGTCGGCGTGGTCCTTCTCGGCCACGCAGCGCACCGTGGTGACACCCTCCATCAGGGTGCGCCGCGCGCCGTCGGCCATGTAGAGCGCGAGGGCGTGCGCGTCGAAGCCCGCGATCTCGGCGCCGCGGGTGCCGGGCAGCGCGAGCGAGAAGTGGGTGTGCATGTTGAGCAGTCCCGGCAGCAGGTGGGCGCCGCCGAGGTCCACCTCGACGGGGGCCTCGAGCGCCTCCGCCGTGCCGGTGCCGGCGCCTGCGCGGGGCACGGACTCGCGGGCCACGGCCAGGCGCATCCGCTCGCGCACCTCCAGCTCGGGGCCGAGATCGACGATCTCGCCGTCGAGGATGCGCACGGCGGCCACCGCCATGACGCCACCGGTCTCGACCTCGACCACGGAGCATCCGACGAGCAGCTGGTGCCGCGGCGGCACGGGCGCGCTCACGAGAGCACCTCCGCAGCGGCCGCAGCCGCCGCGTCGAGCACATCGACCTCGGAGCGGTCGCCGAGCAGCTCCCAGCGCTGCAGCGAGAACGGCAGATTGCCGTTCCGCCACACCCAGTCGTGGAAGGCGCGGAAGTCGAATGGCTCCCCCGCCCGGGCCGAGCGCTCGATCGCGTCGGCGAGCATCCGCATCAGCTGCAGCTTGCCCACCAGGTACGACATGCCGAGCCCCGGCGTGGCCAGGTAGAACGCGGTCTCCTCGCGGGCCGTGGCGTCGTCCATCGGCACCCGCGAGACGAAGGTCTGCACGCCCTCCTCGAGGGTGAACGCCCCGGTCGCGAGACTCACGTCGACCACCACGCGCAGCGAGCGCAGCCGGTTGAAGTTGTGCACGACGTTCCTCGAGGCGGGGGCGTCGTCGAAGAGCCCGGCCTGAAGCATCATCTCCTCGTTGTAGAAGGCGATGCCCTCATTGGCGGTGGAGTCGTAGTAGTGCCGGCGCAGCGCATCCTCGTGGGCCCAGGCCCGCACCAGCTGCTGGTAGTGGGCTCCCTCGTGGATGATGCCCAGCCGCGGATCGATCGCGTTGGCCGCATAGAAGTAGGGCAGCCCGGGCCCGGGGTCGGGGGTGTACGCGAGGCCGTCCTCGCCCGGGCGGTCGTAGCCCGTGAGGTCGTCGTTCACGCCGAACCAGTGCAGCGGCTCGACGTAGGCGGGCACCGGATGCACGTGGTAGTGCCCGAAGCCGTCCTGGCTGAGCAGGTTCGCCGCCTCGGCGAAGTCGCGCATCGCCTGCTCGTCGGCGCGCTGGCGGGCGAGCTGCTCGTCGATGCTGCCGAACGGCGCCGGGCGCTCCGGATGCGCGTTCTTCGCGAGCGCCTCCCAGACCACCGCGCGCCGGTACTCCTGCTCGGCGGCGGCCACGAGCGCCTCGGGCTCGTCGGCGATGAGGGCGACCGTGCGCAGGTAGTGCACGAAGGCGTCGCGGCCGATGGCGACGGAGGGGCCGAAGCCGGGGAGCGCATCCTGCAGCCAGTCGCGGAACGCGGCGAGCGCCTGCCCCGCGATCGCGGCGGCCACCGAGGCGGCGGCGTGCGGTTCGGCGCCGAAGCCGGTGCCGTGCTGGGGGGCGAGAGCGGCGACGGAGGTGGTGAGCCGTCCCTCGATGCCGTCGAGCTCGCCGATGGCGATGCGGGCCAGGTCGGCCACGCCGTGCCCGTCGAGGTTCTCGCGGGCCTGGACGATCTGGGCGGGGATCGCCTGCAGAGCGTTCAGGATGCTCGCCTGCCGATCCTCGGCGAACGGCGGCCGGGCGAGCAGCAGGTCGAAGTAGGGGCCGACGACCTGGCCCACCAGGAAGTGCGCGTCGAAGCGCCAGGAGGGCAGACCGTCGCACTCCCACTCGGCGCGGGCGAGCACCGAACCGAGCAGGCGGTGGTCGACCTGCACGGGAACGGGCTCGGCCGAGACGTCGATCGCCGCCCAGCGCTCACGGAACGCGGCCGCGGCGGTGCGGCGGGCGTCGACGTCGGCGGGCGCGAAGGCCGGCAGCCAGAGCGGTTCGTGCGGCACGCGCGGGATGTCGTCGGCGGTGCGGAACGCGGTGCGCACCCGCCACTCCCAGATCTCCGCGCCGAGCGCAGCGACGCGTCCCGCGGTGGTGGTCTCAACGGCGGTCATCGGCGGCCCTCCTGTGTGTCGTGCATGAGCATCCCTCCCCGAGCCGTCGAAATGACGTCCAAGCGCCGCCGTTTGAACGTTCTTTCGACGGCTCGGGGAGGGATGCTCATGCACGACACACAGG
>SCNI01000077.1 GCA_005502775.1 Microbacteriaceae bacterium 3FA27C10 | reverse complement strand
AGATCTGCGTGTTAGGGGGCGTCGGCAGCGTCTGATGTGTTGGAGGGACAGGTGTGCATCGGTGTTGACGCGGGGGTCGGGGGTGGTGTGCTGATCGGTCATGGTCGTCCTGTTCACCGGGATCGTGTGCACGTCGATTCTCGCCGATGGCCGAGGGGAGCGCTCGGCGGAACGGCGGACGTGGTGGAAGGATGCGCGGCATCCCGGTATGTGGGAGCGCGTGGGTGCGGGTGCGGGTGCGGGTGCGGGTGCGGGTGACCGCCTGGAGGTGGAGTCGGTCGCGGTGGGGCGGATGCGCTCCGGGTCAGGGCTGACGCGGCGCGACGGAGAGCCTCGAGGCTCAGGGCAGGTGGTGTGCGGCAGGAGCTTGTGGGCTACCGGCGGGATGGGGGCGCGGGTGGGCGTGCGCTGTGTGCGCGCGAGCGGAAGGGCGCAGAGCATCACGGAGGGGAATCGAAGGTGGGGCTGCCTGCGCGGCGGGGTGGCGTGGAGGGGTGGCTCGGGGGCCGCGTGGGCGGCCGGAAGACGGGGCGACCCATGGGCTGGGTGGTGTGCTCGCGGCCCGTGGGGGAGGTCCAGGTGAGGGTGCGGGCCGGGCCTGGGCGCACGGTCCAGGCGGTGTCGTGCTTGAGGTGGTGGTGCTTGGGGCAGAGGTGGGCGAGGTTGTCGCGGGCGGTGGCTCCGCCGGCGGCCCAGTCGTGGGTGTGGTCGAGCTCGCAGCGGGCCGCTCTGCGACGGCATCCAGGGAAACGGCAGGTCTCGTCTTCGGCGATGAGGGCGAGGCGCAGATCGGCGGGTGGGCGGTACCGCTCGCGGCCGACCGAGAGGGTCTCGCCCGTGTCGGGATGCGTGAGGATGCGTAGGAACGAGGGCGCCTGCGCTGCCAGCCGGCGCGCGATGGTGGGCGGGATCGGACCGTAGCCGTGCAGTTCACCCGGCTCGTCGGCGCGCTCGAGCAGTGTCAGCACCGGGACGGTGACCATGAGGTGGGGTGCGACGGTTCGGGCCAGCGCCGTGGCGCGGCCCTCGCGGCCGAGCAGCAGGTCGACGAAGGCGTCGGCCCGGCGCTGGGCGTGCGTTCGCCGCTCGGAGCCGGCGGAGCGCGGGGCGTGCTCTCCCGGCAACGGAGCATTGCCTCCCCGCGAGGAGGCTCCACTTCCACCCGACAAGCCCCCGTGGCTACCCGCCGGGTCCGCGTTTCCGCCTGCGAGGGCCGCGTTTCCGCTTGCGGGGGCCGCGTCTCGGCCTGCGAGGGCCGCATCTCCGCCCACCAGCGCCGCGTCGCCACCTGCCGGGGCATCCTTGCCGCCGGCCGGAGTGTTCTCGCAGCCGGTCGGGGCGTCGTCGGCCTCGCGGAGGGCTCGGGCGATCTGGTCGAGGGCGTCGTCGATGGCCAGCGCTTCGACAGCCGGGAGCAGGCAGTGCAGCGCGGCCATGCCGTCGCGCTCGGGATCGAGCCACACCCCGCGCTCCTCGCGGGCAGCTCGGTGCCGCACCTCGATGGACTCCGGGTGCATCGACTCACGCAGCACCCGCACCCGCTGGGTGAACTGGGCCGCGGTGAGCGCAGCGGCCTCGGGCAGTGCTGCGGCCTCGAAGTCGCCGTGAGCGGATGCCGGCAGCGATCGGGCGTTCCCCGCCATCGTGCGCGCATGCCGGAGCGAGATCGTGCCCGAGCGAAGGGCCGTGAAGGTCTCGGGCAGGGATGCCGCGAGGGTCTCGGCGTCGTCGAGCAGGCCGCACACCGTGGCTTCGGAGAAGTGCAGCGCGGTCGCGATCTCGGCCACGAGCGAGCGCCGTTCGAGCTCGCGCCGACGCGCCTCGGCGGAGGCGCGGGATGCCGTCGCCGGCGCGGTGTCCGACCCCGCCGATGACTCACTCAGGGCGGCGCCGATCTCGGCGGCCTGCTCGGCGGTCAGGGCGGCGAGGGCCAGCAACCGCATCCGCTCTCCGTGCAAGGCGTCGACGCGGCGCTCGTTCGCCTCGAGGGCAGCGATCACCGACGAGCGCGAATCGGCCGCGCGCGCGTAGGCGGCAGCGCCCTCATACGGGGCGGGCTGCGAGCCGGAATCGCAGTTCTCTTTCATGAGGATCAGTCAATACCATGCCACCGACATTGGGCCTGACGGGGCGTAGGAGTGTGGGGCGGTCGCCGAGCGGGTGCGGAATCCCGTGCGGGGCGCGAGGCACCCAGTCGCCGGTGGCAGAATACGGGCGTGGACCACAACCGACTCACCCGCCAGTTCCTCGGTTCGCTCATCGTCGCCGTGCTCGGCTGCCTGGGAGCGCTCGCCTCGCTCGTGTTCAACTACACGGCGACCACCGACGGCCTGCGCACCACTCTCGACATCACGCTCGCCGTGAGCCTCGCGGTGATCGTCGCGGCCGCCGCGTTCTGCATCGTCGTGGCCGCGCGCATCCGCAAGCTCCCCCGCCAGCGCCGCTGAACGCAGCCGGCCGGAGCCGGGCGAACGGATGCCGCCCGACGACCGATCCGCCCGCCCCCTCAGCCGGCCCGATCGCAAGGCAAAACGAAGGACCATCCTCGCGTAACGCCGCTTCGACGGAGGTCTCGGCGGCGTGTCGCACCGCGACTCCTTCGTTTCGTTCGGGCGAGGTGCCGACGCCCCCGCGCGTCACCCTCTCCGCGCCCGCCCATCCGGCGCGCGCCCCCGCTCCGAACAACTGCCGTGAACAGACGCATCGCCGGCGCGCTCCGGCTGCTCGCCGGGCTAGCCCTGGCCGTCACGGTCGGCATCCAGATCGGCGATCGTGCCGTCAACGACGCCTTCGACCCGTGGGAGTACTTCAGCTACTTCACCATCGAGACCACACTCCTCACCATCGCCGTGCTGATCTCCGGCGCGACACTGGCGCTCCGGACCGCGCGCGACCCGGTGGCTTTCACGGGCATCCGGATGGCGGTGCTCACCTACTCCCTCATCACCGCCGGCGTGTTCAACCTGCTGCTGCGCGGGCAGCCGGCCCACGGCTACGCGGGACCCGACTGGCCCAACGAGGTGATGCACGTCTGGGTGCCCCTGCTGCTCGTGCTCGACTGGCTGCTCGTCCCGGGCCGCCCCGCGCTGCCCTGGCGATCGCTCTGGATCGTCCCTGTGTTCCCGGTGGCGTGGGCCGGCTACACCTTCCTCCGGGCGGCGACGAGCGGAGGCGCGATCTACCCCTATCCCTTCCTCGACCCCGCGACCGCCGGCTGGGGCAGCGTGTTCGGCTACATCGGCGCGCTGCTCGTGGTTCTCGTCGGGCTCGGGGCGCTCGCCGTGCTGTCGTCGAGGCGGATGCGCACCCGCGGCGGCGGGGTTGCGGAGGCGCGCGCGGTCCGGGCATGATCCCGTCATGCTGATTTCCACGATGAACGACGTTCCCGGCCGCCAGATCACCGGAGTGCTCGGCGAGGTGACGGGACTCACCGTGCGCTCGCGCAACGCGGGCGTGCAGTTCGGCGCCAACCTCAAGGCGCTCGTCGGCGGTGAGCTCTCCGGCCTCACCAAGCAGCTCATGCAGAGCCGCGAGGAGGCCAAGCAGCGCCTCATCGAGGCCGCGACGGCGCTCGGCGCGGATGCGGTGATCGCGATGCGCTTCGACGCCAGCGAGGTGGGCCAGGGCGCCCAGGAGGTCGTCGCCTACGGCACCGCTGTCACCCTGGCCTGAGCGGACGGCGCGGCTCGGCGCCCCGCGCACGGCGTGGCTGAGCGGCCTGGCGGCGCGATGCCCGGCGCGGATCGCCGGCCGGACGGCTGGTGTCGGACGCGCCCTAGGCGCCCGGGGCCGACCAGCTGCTCGCGAGCTCGGCGAGCTGTGCGGCGAGCGCCCGCTCGTGCCGCTCCGTGGCGCTGAACACGCCCGCGGAGACATGCTCGGCCACCCAGGCGATCTCGACGTTGCTGTGCACGCCGAGCATCCCGAGGTTCGCCAGCACGGGCTGCAGCGCGACCACGGCCCGGGTTCCGCCCGAGAGCCCGCCGTAGCTCACGAGCCCCACGCGCTTGCCGTCCCACTCCTGCACCAGGAAGTCGAGGGCGTTCTTCAGCGGCGCGGTGAAGCTGTGGTTGTACTCCGGCATCACGATCACCACCGCGTCGGCGGCATCCACCTGCGCGCTCCAGCGGTGGGTGTGGTCGTGCTCGTAACGGCGGAGCCGCGGATGCGCGGCCTCGTCGAGAAAGGGCAGCCGCAGCTCGGCGAGATCGGCGACATCGACGTCGAACGCACCGGACTCCTCGGCCCGCGCGCGCACCCACTCGCCGACGGCCCCGCCCACGCGCCCGGGGCGGGTGCTCGCGACGATGACGAGCAGCCGCGGGGAGCTCACCGGCTCGGCGCTCGGCGCTTCGCTGTTCAGCTCTTCGCCGTTCATCAGCTCACCTCCGCGAGCGGGCGGCTCTGCCAGCGTGCCCAGTCGGCGCTGAGGGCGCTCGCCGTGGTGAGCAGCTTCGGCAGGTAGTCGGTCACCAGGGTCTCCACGCTCGTCTCCATCGCATGGGCGTTCACGTTCACCGCGGCGACGACCCGGCCCGACCCGTCGCGCACCGGCGCGGCGATGGAGCGGATGGCGGGCGCCAGCTGCTGGTCGGTGAGCGCCCAGCCGGCGGCCCGCACCTCGCGCAGCGCCGCCTCGATCTCCTGCGCATCCGGATTCCACGACGGGGTCACGGATGCGCGCGACGGCACGGCGAGCACCCTCTCGAGCTCGTCGGCCGGCAGGGCGGCGAGCAGCACCTTGCCGAGCGAGGTCGCGGCCGCCGGGAACCGGGTGCCGATCGTCACCGACAGCGCCACGAGCTTCGGCACGGCGACGCGGGCCACGTAGACCACGTCGGAGCCGTCGAGTTCGGCGAGTGAGCAGGACTGCCCGACCGAGCGGCTCAGCTCTTCGAGGTGAGGGCGGGCGATCTCCCAGATGCTGCTCGCCGAGACGTAGGCCATGCCGAGGTCGAGCACGCGCGGGGTGAGCGAGAACGTGCCGTCGGTGGCGCGCACGTAGCCGAGCTCGTCGAGGGTCAGCAGGATGCGCCGCACGGTGGGGCGGGCGAGCCCGGTCGCGGCCGAGAGCTCGCTGAGGCTGAGGCTCTGGCCGAGGGTGCCGAAAGCGCGGATGACGTCGAGCCCGCGGGCGATCGCCTCGATGAACTCCGGCCCTGAGGTCTCCCGGGTCTCGCGCATGGTCCTCCGTTTGGGTCGGCCGGCCGGCGTCTTCGCCCACGCGGTCACTTGTCCACTTCGCTGTTGTCTCATTCCTAGCCTATCCACGAGCGCATTCACAGTCTTCGACGTGCATCTTGACCACGGGCATCCGATGGGTATTTGATACAAGCATCCGCACAGCGGACAGTTGACCGAATTCGATGAGGAGTTACCGTGACCTCGACCACCGCCCCGACGCGCGGAGCTCTCGACGGTCTGCTCGTGGCCGACTTCTCGCGGGTGCTCGCGGGTCCGTTCGCCACCCAGGGGCTCGCCGACCTCGGCGCCACCGTGGTGAAGGTCGAGAGCCCGGCGGGCGACGAGACCCGCTCCTGGGCGCCACCCGAGCGCGACGGCGTCTCCACCTACTACCTCGGCATCAACCGCAACAAGTACGACGTGGTGCTCGACTTCCGCGACCCCGAAGACCAGGCCCTCGCGCTGGAGCTGGCCCGCCGCGCCGACGTGGTGATCGAGAACTTCAAGCCCGGGGGCCTGCGCAAGTTCGGTCTCGACTACGACGCGGTCGCCGCGGTGAACCCCGGCGTGATCTACGCCTCGATCAGCGGATTCGGCACCGAGGGCGGCGCCGCCCTGCCCGGCTACGACCTCATCGTGCAGGCCGCGTCGGGCCTGATGAGCCTCACCGGCTCGCCCGACGGCCCCGCGTACCGCAGCGGCGTCTCGGTGTTCGACATCATGACGGGCATGCAGGCCTCGCTCGGCATCCTCGCCGCGCTGCACCACCGTTCGCGCACCGGCGAGGGGCAGCACGTCGAGGTGAATCTGCTCTCCACCGCGCTCGCGGCCATGGCGAATCACAGCTCGACCTTCGTCGCCGGGGGCAGCGTGCCGTTCCGCATGGGCAACGCGCATCCGAGCCTGTTCCCCTACGAGCCGCTGCCGGCCAGTGACGGCGAGATCGTGGTGGTGGCCGCCAACGACGGGCAGTTCGTGAAGCTGGCCGAAGCGCTCGGCCGCCCCGAGCTCGCGAGCGACGACCGCTTCGCCCGCACCGAGCAGCGCAACCGCAACCGCGAGCTGCTGAGGCCCTTGCTCGTCGAGGCGCTGGCCGAGCGCACGGCCGCCGAGTGGTTCGAGGTGCTCACGGCCGCCGGCATCGCCTGCGGGCCCATCAACACCATCGACGGAGGCGTCGCCCTGGCCGAGCGCCTCGGGCTCGATCCTGTCGTCTCGGTGGGGGAGGGGGCGGATGCGGTGCCGATGATCCGCAACCCCATCCGGTTCTCGCGCACCCCGCCGCGCTACGACTCGCCACCGCCCGCGCTCGGCGCGCACGACGCCCTCATCCGCGCCTGGCTCGAGGAGCCGGCCGCGGCCTCCGCCGCGCTGCCCGCGGATGCCTCCGCCGCCCCGACCGCCACCGCTGCCGCTGCCGCCGAAGGAGCCTCGCATGCCTGAGTACCCCACTGCCATCGGCACGAGCACGACCGAGACCATCTCGCTGCTCGGCCACGACCTGGCGGGGGATCTGCTCGGCCAGATCTCCTTCGGCGAGCTGGCCTACTGGCTCGCCACCCAGCGCCGCCCCACGCCCGGCCAGCTGCGCGTGTTCGAGGCGGTGCTCGTGTCGCTCGCCGACCACGGCTTCACCCCCACGGCCATCGCCGCACGCCTCACCTACTACAGCGCCCCCGACTCGCTGCAGGGCGCCATCGCCGCGGGACTGCTCGGCGGCGGCTCGCGCTTCCTCGGCGTCACCGAGGACACCGGAAAGTACCTGCACGACATCGTGCTCACCCTCGGCGACACGGATGCCTGGACCCCGGCGCAGTGGGACGCGGCGGCTCGCGACGCGCTCACCGCCACCCGGGCGGCCGGCGGCAAGATCCCCGGCCTCGGGCATCCGGTGCACAAGAACGGCGACCCGCGCACGCCCGTGGTCATCCGCATCGCCGAGGAGTCCGGGGTGAAGGGCCCGCACCTCGAGCTGTTCGAGGCGGTCGGCCGCGTGCACCCCGAGATCCTCGGCCGCACGCTCCCTCTGAACGGAGCCGGCGTGGCCGGTGCCGCGCTCGCCGACGCCGGGCTGCCGATCGAGCTGCTGCGCGGCTTCGCGCTGCTGGCCCGCACGGCCGGACTCATCGGCCACCTCGCCGAGGAGCGAGTGAACCCCATCGGCCCGGCGGTGTACGCCGAGGTCGATCGCAACGCGGTCTACACGCCGCCGGCCGGCTGAGCCGCCCACCGCATCCAGACCCGACCCACATCCAGACCCGACTCGAAGGAGAGACGATGGCAGAACTGAGTGCCGTTCTCGCGACCACGCATCACCCGTTCTTCCTCAAGGCGACCGAGCTGACGCCTCCGGAGGAGCGGATGCCGCAGGCCGCCGAATGGAAGCGCAAAGTCGAGGCCTACCGCGAGACGCTCACCGCGGCCGAGCCCGACATCCTGGTGATGGTGGGGGCCGACCACTTCCATCAGTTCTTCCACGACAACTACCCGACCTTCCTGATCGGCAAACAGCCCCGGTACGACGCGACCTTCTACAACGAGGAGCGGGAGTTCTCCCTCCCGAAGTACGTGCTCGAGGGCCATGAGGAGCTCTCGGGCTTCATGCTGCAGGGGCTGCTCGACCGCGGCTTCGACTTCTCGGTGAGTCACGAGCTGAAGATCGACCACTCGATCATCTGCCCCATCATCACGACCCGGCCGGATGCCGACCTGCCGATCGTGCCGATCTACACCAACATCTTCGCGCCGCCGCTGCCGAGCCCGAAGCGGTTCTGGGACCTGGGGCGCGCCATCCGCTCCATCATCGACGAGTACCCCTCCGACAAGAAGATCGCCGCCGTCGGCAGCGGCCACCTGTCGCTCGAGCTGGGCGGCCCGCGTCAGTTCGGCGAGACCGGGCCAGACCCGGAGTTCGACCGGCAGGCCATCGAATGGCTCTCGAACGGCGACATCGAGGGCATCCTCGCCAATGTCACCCACGAATCGATGACCGGCGCCGGCAACGCCACCCACGGTTTCATGGACCTCATCCTGATGATGGGCATCGCCGGGCCCGAGAAGGCCGACTACGTCGACAACCTCGACCTCTTCCACACCATGGAGGCCTACTTCACCTGGTATCCGAACGGCGATCCCCGCCGTGCCGGTCTCGGAGAGGGAGGCGCGCGGCCATGAGCAAGTACTTCGTGAACAAGTTCCTGTTCCAGGTCGACCGCGACCCGGAACTGCTCGCGGCCTACAAGGACGACCCGGGCGCTCTCGTGGAGCAGTGGGAGGCGAGCCTCGGCCGGCAGCTCGGCAACGGCGACCCGGTGGAGCGCACCACGTGGCTCTCGTTCGAGCCCGAGGAGCGCCGGGCGCTCGTGGAGCACGACTACGTGGCGCTGTTCGAGCAGGGAGCCCACTTCTTTCTCTGTCTCACCCTGTTCATCGCCGTCTACGACGAGGACTACGCCGCGTCGCAGGGGCCGCTGTCGTTCCAGCGCGAGTACGCCGCGAGGCTCTCGCACTGGCTCGGCAAGGACTACCCGACCGTCGCCCTCTGACCCCTCCACCCTCTCTCACTGATCACTCCGGCAAAGGAGCCGCCCATGTCCACC
>SCNI01000076.1 GCA_005502775.1 Microbacteriaceae bacterium 3FA27C10 | reverse complement strand
TCGTAGACCCGGGTGGTCTGGGCGGAGAGGGGCATGTCGGCGAGCCAGACGTCGGCGGCGGCGAGGGCCTTCGTGCGGGTGTTGGCCAGGCGCTCGGCGGTGGCTCCCAGGAGGGTGCAGCCGGCCCACGGGAGGCCGGGATGCGCGTGCTCGGCCGCATCCGCTCCGCTCGGACCGAGGAGACCCTCGATGGCCTGGCCGGTGGCGGCGGCGACGCAGGCGACGGCGTTGGCTGCTCGCCCCGCGGGCAGCTCGGAGTCGACCACGATGACCCACTTGAGACGGGCCGAGCGCGTGTCGGCGCCGGTGTCGATCTCGTCGGGCGAGTAGCCGGGCCGCGCGTCGGGCGACGGATCGGTGTCGAGTCCGGGTTCAGTTGCTTGCGAGGTGCTTTCGTTCGTCATTTCGGCTCGAGCTTATGCATGCATGCGACTGCACTACAATCGACCCGTACTTAATCCGGCCAAGGAGGGGAATCGACGATGCTCGACGAACTAGATACGGCCATCCTGCGGGAACTGCAGACGGATGCGCGGCGCACCAACCGCGACATCGCGGCGGCCGTGGGGGTCTCGCCCACCACCGCGCTCGACCGCACGCGGGCGCTGCGCGAGCGGGGCGTCATCCGCGGCGCGACCCTCGACGTCGACCTGCCCGCCATCGGCCGGCCGGTGCAGGCGCTCATCGCGGTGCGCATCCGGCCGCCGTCGCGCCGCAACATCGAGGGCTTCCGCAACTGGGTGGCGGCTCTGCCCGACACGCTCGGCGTGTTCGTGACCTCCGGCAACGAGGACTTCCTGGTGCACGTGGCCGTGCCCGACAACGACAGTCTCTACGCCTTCGTGATCGATCGGCTCACCGAGCGCCCCGAAGTCGCCGACGTGCGCACCTCGGTGGTCTACGAGCACCTGCGCAACACCCGCATCGCGCCCGTCTGAGAGGCGCCGGAGCCGCGAGGGAGCGTCAGACCGGCGGCTGGGGGTCGTACTGGATGCCGCGGCGCACCTCGATCGCGCGCTCACGGCCGGCCAGGCGGTCGACGAGGTGCAGGGCCATGTCGATTCCGGCCGAGACTCCCGCCGAGGTGATGACGTCGCCGTCGTCGATGAAACGGGCCTCGCGATCGACGCGGATGCTCGGATCGAGCTCGCCGAGGTAGTCGAGCGACTCCCAGTGGGTCGTCGCGGGGCGCCCGGCGAGGATGCCGGCGGCGGCGTAGACGAGGGCGCCCGTGCAGACGCTCGCGAGCAGCGGCACGGTCTCGCGCTGGCCGCGCAGCCACTCGAGCTCGGCCGGGTCGGCGAGGCGGGGCCGGGTGCCCTGCCCGCCGGGGTAGATGAGCACCTCGAGCGGGGGAGCATCGGCCACCGTCGTGTCGGGCAGCAGGCGCAGGCCCTTCGCGGCGGTGACGGGTGCGAGCTCGGCGGCGAGCATCCGCACCTCGTAGCCGTCTTCGGGGTGGGTGAGCGTCCAGTAGGAGAGAACCTCCCATGGGCCCACCGCGTCGAGCTCCTCGACGTTGTCGAAGAGCAGGATGCCGATCGTCTTGACTGTCATGCTGCCACGCTAAGGGCGAGCGTATGCCGCGAGCCACCGCTTTACGGCCAGATCGCCGCGACTTGCCGCCACCGCGCCAGGGCTGCCGGCTCGTTTTGGGAAACCGCCCTCGGGTAGGCTAAAGTAAACAGTCGGCCCGGGCTTCGGTGCGGGCCAGTGGGGTATGGTGTAATTGGCAACACGGCTGATTCTGGTTCAGTTGTTCTTGGTTCGAGTCCAGGTACCCCAGCAAGAACAGGCCTCCTTCGGGAGGCCTTTTTTGTGCGCTCCGCCTGCCCCGGCCGGGTAGTACGGACGAGAGGGGATCTGTCAGGTCTCGATCTGATCGGCTCGGGATGGTCCGCCCAAGGGGTCCGCGATGATCCGCTCGAATGCCAACTGGGCTGCTCCGATGAGGACGATGTTCTCACCCAGCGCGGGACGCACTATGTGTACCCCGTCCTGACCTCCCGTCAGGGTGGTGATGAGGAGGCTGCGCTCGACGGTCTCGGGCGACACGGAGAGCAGGGCGCCGAGGAAGCCGCCGAGCACGACGAGCTCGGGGTTGAAGGCGTTCACCGCGCTTCGAAGCGCGAGGGTGAGGGCGTCGAGCTGACGACCGATGAGCTCCTCGAGCTCTTCTCCCGATTCGCCGGCCAGCCCGATGCGCAAGCGCTCCTCGAGGGTGTGGCTCTGCGACTCGGGCAGGCCGAGGATCGCGAGGAGGTCTTGGCGCCGCACGGCTGTCTCCAGGCATCCCCTGGCCCCGCAGGCGCACGGAGCCCCGCGCGGATCGACGAGGACGTGTCCGAACTCGCCGGCGTAGCCGTTGTGACCGGTCAGGATGCGGCCGTCCGCGACGACGCCCCCGCCGATTCCCCGGGCGCTGCCATTCAGGTAGATCAGGTTCTGCACGTTCCGGCCGACGCCGAAGACCGCCTCCGCGAGGGCGCCGGCGGCTCCGTCGTTGGCGACCGCGACCGGGAGCCCGATTCGGGCCTCCAGCATCGCCGCGACCGGCACCTCACGCCATCCCAGGGGGGGCGCGAACGTGAGGACGCCTTCTCCGCTCCGGACTTGGCCGGGGAGCGCAAGCCCGGCGCCCAGGATCGAGATGCTGTGCTGTTCGCGCATCCGGCCGGCGAGTGCGGCCGCGACGTCGAGCATCTCCTCCGGTTGGAGCACGCTCGCCGTGTCGTGCCGGATCTTGCTGATCAGCTCCCCGTTCAGGCGCACGAGAGCCACGGTGACCGAGTCCGCATCCGGGTACACGGCAAAAGCGGCGACTCTCTCGCCGGGGAGTATGACCGGACTCGGCCGTCCCACTCCCCGTGGCGGCGCGGCGCCCTCCTCGACCAGTCCCCGGCGAGCGAGCTCGGCGGTGATGTCGCCGACCGTCGAGCGATTCAATCCGGTCTCGACCGTCAGCTGGGCACGCGATGCGCCGCCATGGGCGAGCACCGCACGCAGCACGATGGAGAGGTTGACCCGGCGGGCCGTATCGACGCCGCGTGCTCCGCCCGCCGGCGAGCGGTAGGGAAGGTCGGAGGTCATACCGACCAGCGTATCGACGGGTGGCACGTGATTCCGCCAGCCCGCGTTCGCCGACTCCGGTCGGGCAGGGCGGGCCGCACGACCCGGCCCTGCTCGACCATCATCGCCCGGTCCTGCGTGTCAGCGGGCGCCCGTGAGGTGCTCGAGGGCGAGTTGCTGCAGGCGCACGAAGCCGAAGCCCTTGCCGTTGAAGTAGGCGCCCGCATCGAAGTCCTCGTAGGCGCTGCTGTCGGCCAGCAGATCGTCGTAGGACTCGCCCTCGCCGAGCGTCGGAACCGAGAGCTCCGGCACGCGTGATGCGGCGAGAGCCTCCTGCACCTCGGGGTCGGCGCGGAAGGCCGCGGCGCGCTCCTTGAGCAGGAGGTAGGTGCGCATGTTGGCGGCCGCGGAATCCCACACGCCCGACTCGTCCTCGGTGCGCGAGGGCTTGTAGTCGAAGTGACGAGGGCCGTCGTAGGACGGGCCGCCGTTCGGGCCACCGTTCTCGAGCAGGTCGACGAGGGCGAAGGCGTTCTGCAGGTCGCCGTGGCCGAAAACGAGGTCCTGGTCGTACTTGATGCCCCGCTGGCCGTTGAGATCGATGTGGTAGAGCTTGCCCTGGTAGAGCGCCTGAGCGATGCCGGCGGCGAAGTTGAGGCCGGCCATCTGCTCGTGGCCGACCTCGGGGTTGACGCCCACGAGCTCGGGGCGTTCGAGCGTCTCGATGAACGCGAGCGCGTGGCCGACGGTCGGGAGGAGGATGTCGCCGCGGGGTTCGTTGGGCTTGGGCTCGATGGCGAACCGGATGTCGTAGCCCTTGTCGGTGACGTAGTCGCCCAGGAGGTTGACGGCCTCACGGTAGCGCTCGAGGGCGGCCCGGATGTCCTTGGCCGCGTCGTATTCCGCGCCCTCGCGGCCACCCCACATCACGAAGGTCTTCGCGCCCAGCTCGGCGGCGAGGTCGAGATTGCGCAGCACCTTGCGGAGGGCGAAGCGGCGGACAGCCCGGTCGTTCGAGGTGAAGCCGCCGTCTTTGAAGACGGGCGCCGAGAACAGGTTCGTGGTGACCATCGGCACGATCAGGCCGGTGTCGGCGAGCACACCCTTGAGGCGGTCGATCTGGGTCTGGCGTTCCGCATCCGTCGAGCCGAAGGCGAAGAGGTCGTCGTCGTGGAAGGTGAGGCCGTAGGCGCCGAGTTCGGCGAGCTTCTCGACGGCGTGCACCACGTCGAGCGGCGCGCGGGTCGGGCCGCCGAACGGATCGGCGCCGTTGTAGCCGATCGTCCAGAGGCCGAAGGAGAAGCGGTCTTCGCGTGTGGGGGTCAGCGGCATGGTGAACTCCTGTGTTCGAGTAAAAAGTTGATGGCTACAACATATTCCTTGAAGTGGTCCACCACAAATTTTTCGTTCGAGCGTGTGGCCCCAGGCATCCCGGTCGTAGCGGCGTCGTGAGACGTCACTCGTGGATGCGGATCCGCTTTCGTCGTGAGCTGTGCCCGGACACCACGGCGACATCGCCCCGGGGCACGCCGAAGTGCTCTGCGAGCAGCCGCACCACGGCATCGTTCGCGGCGCCGTCGACGGGACGCTCGGGCACGCGCACGACGAGGTCGTACTGATCCGGATGCTCCGACGCCGTCACCGAGGCGCCGCTCCGTGCACCCGGTTTCACCCAGACCGTGACGTTCATGCCCGGCTCTCGCGTGCGGGTAGCGCCGGCACGACGACGTGGGTGCGCGCGTGCGCCACGGCCGCGTCGAGCTCGTCGAAGAGGTGGTTCGGATGCCGGAGCGCGGCGAGCACCCCGACCCGGGTGGTGAGGGGGAGGTGCTCGGGACGGATGCCCTTGACCAGCACGGTGATCCCACGCCGCTCGAGGGTGGTGACGAGTTCGGCGACCGTGTGGGCGCCGGTGGAGTCCAGCAGTTGCAGCTGGGAGAGGCGCAGGATCACGACCTGCGTGTCATCGATCTCGCCGATCTGACCGAGCACCCGCTCCGCCGTGGCGAAGAAGAGGGCGCCGTCGAGTCGCAAGAGGGCGATCTGGTCGTCTCCGGCCTGGGCCGGTCCGGGCAGCGGTTCGCGCTGCACCCCGCCGGATCGGGCCAGTGCCCTCAGCGAGAAGAAGGCGGCGACCAGGATGCCGATGACGACCGCGTAGATCAGGTCGACGCTGACGGTGACGATCGCGGTCACCACGAACACGACGGCGTCGGCCCGGCTCGATCGGAAGACCGTCGTGACGGTCGACCAGGGGAGCATCCTGGTCGCGGTGACCATGAGCACCCCCGCGAGCGTGGCGAGGGGGATCACCGCCACCACCGTGCTGGCCGCGTAGACGATCAGCAGCAGCACGAGACTGTGGGTGATCGCGGCCACGCGGGTGCGGGCGCCGGAGCGCGCGTTGACCGCGGTGCGGGCGATCGCTCCGGTCGCCGGCATCCCGCCGAACAGGCCGGATGCGATCGAAGCCAGTCCCTGCCCGACGAGTTCGCGGTCGGGGTCGTAGGTGCCGGCATCCGACATCGACGATGCCACGCGCGCTGAGAGCAAGGACTCGATGCCCGCCAGGGCCGCGACCATCGCGGCGGGCGCCAGTAGCGACGAGATCGTGCCGGGGTCGAGCGACGGGAACTGGGGAGCGGGGAGCGCTGAGGGAAGAGCACCGATCCTCGCCACGGGCGCGCCGAGCAGCACGGCACCCGTCGTCACCAGTACCACGGCGATGATCGACCCCGGCAGGCGTGGATGCAGCCGCGGCGCGACCAGCATGATCACAGCGACGGCGGCGACCAATCCCAAGGTCCAGGCCGCCGTGACCGCGTCGACGTGGGCGAGCGATTCCACCGCCGCGACGGCGGCGTTGCTGCTCGCGCCGGCCGGGGCGCCGATCGCGGCCGGTACCTGCTGGAGGAAGATGATCACGGCGATGCCGAGGGTGAAGCCCTCGATCACCGGCCAGGGGATCAGCGAAACCACGCGACCGATCCGGGTCACGCCGACGGCCACGAGGAGGAGTCCGGCCATCAGACACACCACCGGGAGCACGCCCACCCCGTGCGCGGCGATGATCGGCCCGAGCACGACGACCATCGCCCCGGTGGGCCCGGAGACCTGCAGGTTCGATCCGCCGAAGACGCCGGCGACGATTCCCGCGACGATCGCCGTGATCAGCCCGCTCTCGGCTCCCGCTCCCGAGCTCACGCCGAACGCCAAGGCCAGCGGCAGCGCCACGATGCCGACGGTGAACCCGGCGATCAGGTCGCCGCGAAGGCTCCGCTTCAGCCCACGGTAGTCCGAACGGGAAGGGAGGAACGCCCGCACCCGGCGGGCGATGTTCGGGATCACGACCCTAGGCCGACGGAGCAGAGAGGGCCGGGAGGCGCATGGTCGACACCAGCTGCTCGTGCGTGGTCTCGAGCACCTGCGCCAGCAGGATGCGCGCCACCCGCAGCAGGTCGGCGACCTCCGGGTAGGCCAGTCGATAGAACACCTGGCTCGCCCGGCGTTCCGCGACGACGAGATGGTGCTTTCGCAGCACCGACAGATGCTGCGACATGTGCGAGGCCTCGAGGCCGGTCTCCGAGATCAGCTCGGACACCGAGACGGGGTCTCCGGGGAGAAGCAACTCGAGCACCCGCACGCGCACCGGATGCGCCAAGCCCTTGAACAGGTTGGCCTTCACTTCGTAGAGGGGGCGGTCCGCGCCCGAGAGAAAGGTCTCCACGTCGATCCGATCTATTGAATGATGAATTTATCATACCGCCAACTCGTCGCTAGTCTCAGCACAGGGATCGGCAGAGGAGGATGACATGGTAAAGAGTGTCGCGTTGGTCGTGCTGTCCGTGCTGCTGCTCATCGGAGGGTTCTTCCTCTTCGCAAGCGCGGACGGCAGTGCTCCCGGATGGCAGGCTCCGACGTTCTTCGCGGGGATCGTCTGTGTCGCCGCTGCTTTCGCCATTCCCCTTGCGGTGCTGCCGGCGTCACGCAGATAGTCGGTGCTCCTCGGCGTCGATCGCGTGCTCGAAAGCGGCCAGCATCCCGAATCGGCCGCACGGTGACCGCGTTCCGACAGGCGATCGTCTGGCCGGCGTACGTCGTGTACCACGTACTCCAGCTGCTCGCCGTATGAACCCCGCGGGCGAACGGCGTTCGCCACTGCGGACGAGTCGAGCTCGCCCGGTCGGGTGCTAGATTGACCGCCTCAGCACGCGGCGGAGCAGCAGGAGTGCGCCGCCCGCGCCGCCGAGCAGAAGCACCCCCCAGAGTACGCCGGCACCGGCGCCGGTGTTCGCGAGAGCCGGGGCCGGCGTCCCCGCCGGAGTGGGCGCGGCGGTCGGCGTCGCCGGCTGCGTCGGCCCGGGCGCCACGGCCGTGGGAACGACCTGCGAGTCGGCCCGCACGCGCAGCCCCGTGCCGACGTCGTTGACGGCGGCGACCGAGACCCAGTAGGCCTTCCCCGCGACGAGGCCGTCCACCTTCTTGTGCCGCGCATCCGCGTCGGCCTTCGCCGTGACCGGGTCGCCGCCGCCGACCGGCGTGACCCGGATCAGGTACTGCGTGATCGGCGAGCCACCGGCATCCTGCGGGGCCGCCCAGTGTGCGGTGAGCGACTCCGTGCCGGCGTCGGCATGCACCTCGGTGGGGCCGGTCGGGGTTCCCGCCGTCGCGCTGATGATGACCTCCCCGGTGGTGTTGTCGAAGCCGATCGTGTGCTTGAGGTAGAAGCCGTTGCCCGCGTTGAAGGTCTGGTTCGCGTTCTCGGTGTACAGGCCGTATCGGTAGGGCGCGACGCCCGGCTCCTCGATCTCCGCGTAGGGCTCGGCGGTGGCCGAGCTCGCCCAGGACACGGTCGCGCCCGTCTTCAGCCAGCCGAGCAGCTGGGCGCCCGAGCCGGGTTCGGGCGTGGAGTACACCGGGTCGACCAGGGGCTTGAACTGCTCGCCGCGGATCATGCCGCCGCTCTGCCCGGTGTCGAAGACGGTGTCGTTGCAGGCCTTAGCGTGGTCGCCCTGGAACTCGATCGACCAGCACACCTCGGGCTCGAAGTAGACCGGCTGGCCCGTCGGGTAGAAGCGGTCGCCGTCCTGCTCGCGCTGCAGAACGGTGTCGGTCTCGCCCGCGTCGGCGGGCCGGCCGACCCGGATCACCGGATGCGCGGCGGTGAAGTCCACGGTGAAGCCGACGCTCTGCTCGTCGCCCAGCTGAGCGAGCGGGGAGAAGAGGTCGTTCCTCGGATCGCCGGCGTTGTGCGCATCCGACAGCCGCTGGCCGATGCCGATCACACCGCCGATGTCGTCCTGGTAGCCGAGGCAGTGCGGGGTGCAGGAGGTGGCGTCGAGGAAGGCCACGTCGCCGGGGGAGGTCACCACGCCGCCGACCTCCACCCGGGCCCGGGCGATGGTGCCGGAGGCCGAGGAGCCGTCGTAGTCGATGTTCTGGTCGATGCCGGTGTCGAACACCGGGGTGGTGGGGTTCGTAATCGCGTTCGGGAACACCACCATGAAGTTGGTTCCCGTGTCGATCATCATCGGGATGGGGTCGCTGCCGTTGATCGAGACCTCCACGCGCGGGAGGTAGCTGCCGGTCACGGCGGTGAGGAGGGTGACGGGGATCTCGGGCTGAGCCGGGGGCGCGGCATCTGCTGCTGCCGCATCCGCCGCTGCGACCCCGATCGCGACGCGCGGTTCGGCGGCCACGGCCGAGCCCGCTGATGCCGTGATCGCGCCGGCCAGCAGCAGCGCCGCGGTCAGCGCCACCGCCCTCGCGCGCCCGACTCGACGTCCGTCCCCAGCCCGCCGACGCTCGCTCACGTCCGTCCCCCTTCGCAC
>SCNI01000075.1 GCA_005502775.1 Microbacteriaceae bacterium 3FA27C10 | reverse complement strand
GGGATTCGGGGAGGGACATCGCTGTTCAGGCTACCGTTGAGGGGTGACCGCCGACTTCGGGTTCCCTGCGAACGAGCACTCCGCGACCCTGGCCGAGGTCGGTGAGGGCGAGACGCTGCGCCGCATCTTCCCGCGGCTGCCGCACGCCGCGGCCGAGCTGCTGGGCCCGGGTGACGACGCCGCCGTGGTGGCCGCCCCCGACGGGCGCTTCGTGGTGACGACCGACATGATGGTGCACGGCCCCGACTTTCGCACCGCCTGGTCGACGCCGCACGACCTCGGCTGGAAGGCCGCCATGACGAACCTCGCCGACGTGGCCGCCATGGGCGCACGGCCCACGGCGCTCGTGGTGGCCATCGCCGCGCCGCTCGACACGCCGGTGGAGGCGCTTCTCGGCATCGCCGACGGCTTGCGCGACGGATGCGCCGCCGCCGCGCCCGGCTGCGGGGTGGTCGGCGGCGACCTCTCGGTCTCGTCGGCGCTGACCCTCACGGTGACGGCCTTCGGCGACCTCGAGGGCCGTGCTCCCGTGACGCGTTCCGGTGCCCATCCCGGTGACGTGCTCGCCGTGGCTGGGGCGCTGGGCCGCGCCGGTGCCGGCATCTGGCTGCTGTTCCGCGACGGCGTGACCGGGGCGGCCGGCGGGTGGTCCGCCGGCGCCGTGGAGGAGGGGCGGTCGTCGGGCGAGGAGGGTGCGGATGCATCTGGTGCGGCGGGCTCGGGGCCCGTGGCGACGCCGGCCGTCGGTGCGGGTGCGGGGGTGCGATCCGAGGCCGCGTCCGGCGTCGTGCCCGGCGAGCCCGACGCGGCGCGTGCGGCGGTTCTGCGGCGGGAGCACGCCGACATCGTCGAAGCCCAGCTCCGCCCGACGGTGCCGGTCGCGCTCGGCGTCGCGGCAGCCCTCGGCGGCGCCACGGCCATGCTCGACGTCTCCGACGGCCTCGCCCTCGACGCCCGACGCATCGCGGTGGCGAGCGGATGCGCGGTGCGGCTCGACCCCGGAGCCATCGCCCGGGAGGCGCGCGACCTGATCGACCTCGACGCCGTCGTCGGCGACCACGCCGCCGATTTCGTGCTCGCCGGGGGAGAGGACCACGCCCTGCTCGCGGCGTTCCCGCCTGGGGCGCCGCTGCCGGAGGGCTTCCGCGTGCTCGGCACCATCGCTGAAGCCGGCGGTGCGGCCCCCGGGGTGCTTCTCGGAGACCGCCCCTACGAGGAGCTCGGCGGCTGGGACCCCTACGCCGACTGGAACGGCGAGGCCGGCTGACCTCACGCCGGGGTGAGGGCATCCCGCCGCCGGCCGCATCGGTTCTGGCGCGCAGGCCCGCTCGCTGGCGGCCGGGTGTGGGGTCGGACGGCCCGGTCGGATCGGCGGTGGACGCCTCGGGCGGTCGGGTGGTCGGGCCGCGGGGTCGGCCAGGCCGGCGACGGGTGCCTCGGGTGTTCGGGCCGCGGGTCGGTTGCAGGTGCCCCGGACGTTGGGACTCGGGTCGGCCAGGCCGGCGGCGGTTGCCCCGGCTGCGTGCTGCCGTCAGGCGGGGCTGGCCCACCAGAGCACGGTCTCGCCGTACGATTTCGAGCGGTCGAGCACGAGCGCGGCGCCCGGGCCGGCCGGCCACGTCGGTTCGGGGGAACGGCTGCTGCGCTCCACCATCACGGTGCCGTCGTCGGCCACGAGCGGTGCGAGCGCGCTCAGCGCCTCTCCCAGCTCGGCCTCGCTGAGGTCGTACGGCGGGTCGACGAACACCACGTCGAAGCCCGCACCCGCCACCACGGGCGCTCCGCGGAGGTAGGCCGAGACGGACTGCACCGCGACGTCGATGCGGGGCCGCGGAGACGCATCCGCCCTCCCGCGCTTGCCCGCCGCGGCCTCCACCACTCCGGCGTTCTGCCGGGCGACCCGCGCTGCGGCCGGATTCTTCTCGACCAGGGTGACGGAGGCGGCCCCGCGGCTCGCCGCCTCGAGCCCGAGCGCCCCCGAGCCCGCGTAGAGGTCGAGCACGCGCAGCCCCTCCAGGCCGCCGCGGGCCTCCAGGGCAGAGAAGATCGCCTCCCGCACGCGATCGCTGGTCGGGCGGGTGCCCGAGCGGGGCACCGAGAGCGGCAGCGATCCGGCGAATCCGGCGATGATGCGAGTCACCCCAGCACCTTACCCGCCCGCCGCCCCGGGCCCGGTGTCGGCGCCGCCGCCTAGACTCGAGGCATGACAGCCTCGGCTCCCGCGTCGTCGCCCGACACGGGTGCCGCGCTCGACGCGAAGCTCTCCGGCGTGCTCGGCGGCCGCACGGCCACGGCCTTCGAGAAGGCGTTCGGGATGCGCACGGTCGCCGACCTGCTCAGCCACTACCCGAGGCGCTACGCCCGCCGCGGTGAGCTCACCGCCATCGCGAAGCTGCCGCTCAACGAGAACGTGACCATCGTCGCGGAGGTGCGCGACGTGCGCGAGCGGCAGATGCGCGCCCGCCGCGGCACCATCCTCGAGGTCTCCATCTCCGACGGCGAGGGCATCATCAGCCTGACCTTCTTCAACCAGGCCTGGCGCGCCCGCGAGCTCCGCCCGGGCTCACGGGGGATCTTCGCCGGAAAGGTGTCCGAGTACCGCGGTGCGCTGCAGCTCGCCCACCCGAACTACGAGCTCTTCGACGAGCTGGGGCTCAGCGCCCTCGGCGACACCGAGGCCGACGCGACCGCTCTCGACGATGCCGCAGCCCGGCGCTGGGCCGAGATGCCGATCCCCATCTACCCGGCCACCGCCTCCATCCCGAGCTGGCAGATGGCGAACGCGGTCGGCATCGTGCTCGACGGCCTGCGCGGCGCCATCCCCGACCCGGTGCCGGAGGAGCTTCGCGCCGAACGCGGACTGCTGACGGCCCAGCGTGCCTATGAGCTCATCCACCGGCCCGAGAAAGACGCCGACTTCATGAGGGCCCGTGACACCCTGCGCTTCCACGAGGCCTTCGTGCTGCAGACCGCCCTCGTGCGCCAGCGCAGCCTCGCCCATGCCGTTCCCACCACGGCCCGTCGTCCGAAGCCCGGCGGTTACCTCGAGCGCTTCGATGCCGCCCTGCCGTTCCGGCTCACCGCCGACCAGCAGCTCGTGGGCTCGGAGATCGCCCGCGACCTCGGCTCCGAGCTCCCGATGATGCGTCTGCTGCAGGGCGAGGTCGGCTCGGGAAAGACCCTGGTGGCGGTGCGCGCCATGCTCGCCGTGGCCGACTCCGGCGGCCAGTCGGCCTTGCTCGCCCCCACCGAGGTGCTCGCCTCGCAGCACCTGCGCTCCATCGTGAAGGTGCTCGGCCCCGACCTCGCCGCCGAGCTCGTTCCCACGCTCCACACCGGGCAGCTCTCCACCGCCGAGCGCAAGAAGGCACTGCTGCGCATGGTGTCGGGCCAGGCGAAGCTCGTCGTCGGCACCCACGCCCTGCTCTCCGAGACGGTGCAGTTCTACGACCTCGGGCTCGTGGTGGTCGACGAGCAGCACCGCTTCGGCGTGGAGCAGCGCGACACGCTGCGGCAGAAGGGGGCCACTCCGCCGCACGTGCTCGTGATGACGGCCACGCCCATCCCGCGCACCGTCGCCATGACGGTGTTCGGCGACCTCGACGTCTCCACCATCACCGAGCTGCCCGCCGGCCGTCAGGGCATCGAGAGCTTCAGCGTGCCGCTGGCCGACAAGCCGGGCTGGGCGGGCCGCATCTGGCAGCGGGTGGCCGAGGAACTCGCCCAGGGGCGCCAGGCCTTCGTGGTGTGCCCGGCCATCGACCCGGCCGATCCCTCCGGCGACGGCACCGAGGACTTCGACGGGAACGACGGCCCCGGGGAGACGGACGAATCGGATGCGCCGACCGCGGCATCCGTGCCCGTCGCCAACGTCGTCGAGACCCTGCAGCGCCTGCGCGAGAACCCGGCCCTCGCCGGCGCCCGCATCGAGGCGCTGCACGGACGCATGCCGAGCGAGCAGAAAGACGCCGTCATGCGCGCCTACGCCGCCCGCGAGATCGACGTGCTGGTGGCCACCACGGTCATCGAGGTGGGCGTCGACGTGCCGAACGCATCGACCATGGTGGTGCTCGACGCCGAGCGTTTCGGCGTGAGCCAGCTCCACCAGCTGCGCGGCCGCGTGGGCCGCGGTGGCGTGCCCGGCCTCTGCCTGCTCGTCACGAACGCCGAGCCGGAGTCCCTCGCCCGGCAGCGGGTGGATGCGGTCGCCGAGACGCTCGACGGCTTCGCGCTCGCCGAGATCGACCTCGAGCTGCGACGCGAGGGCGACGTGCTCGGCAGCGTGCAGTCGGGCGGGCGCTCCTCGCTGCGGCTGCTGCGCGTGGTGAAAGACGCCGACATCATCCAGGAGGCACGGGCCGCCGCGTTCGAGATCGTCGACGCCGATCCACGGTTGGATGCGCATCCCGCCCTCCGCGACGCCCTCGACCGTCGCCTGCGCGAATCGGAACGCAGCTTCCTCGCCAAGAATTGACCGCGATCGGCGGGTTCCCGCAGCACGGATCACCCGCGCCCCATTGAAAAATCGTGCCGGTGGGCGCACAGTGGAATCCAGTGGAGATGAGGTGGGTATGAAGACCACGAAATCGCGTCGCAACGGGATGGAATCCCGCACCAGCACCCTCGAGCTGGACATCATGCCGGTGCTCTCGGCGGGGCGGCACCGCAGCCCGCGCTCCGGCGCCTGCTTCATGGAGTTCGCGTCGTTCCTCGCCGGTGAGCGCTGGAGCGATCACCCCGGGTGCACCCACGCGGGGCTCGCGCACATGGCCCGGGCCGTGAACGACCTCACGTCGAACGAAGGGCGGGGCCGGCTGGCGCCGCTCATCCCCTCGGTCATCGGGCTCACGAGCGACGACCCGCGGCTCGATTCCCTGATCGCGGTGCGCGCGGCTTCGGCCGCCATCCCGATCGCGTCGATCGATCGCCAGCACGCGCTCGCCGTCGGCGCCCTCGTCTGTGCCGAGGCGCTCGAACGCGCCGGCGGCTCCGGCACGGGTGAGGTGGAGAACCGTCTCGCCGAGGCCCTCGCCGAAGCGCCGGAGGCCGATGCCTGGGCCCGGCGGTTCCTCGAGCGCAACCTGCGCTGGCGGCGCGCGGAGATCTCGCAGCGCCAGACCCACGTCACCATCGCGATGTCGGTCGACGGCGTGCGGTCGGCGTGCGCGCCGTTCCCCGACGAGCGCCTGCGCGAGCTGCTGGCCGACACCATCGACTTGTGCACGGCCTTCGTGGCGGCCGAGCGAGCCGCCGAGACGGCGCGTTCGGAGGTTCCGGATGCCGCGGTGCCGCATCCGGTGCCCGCTGCGACCATCGATTCCGGCCAGGAGAGCACGCTCATCCGGTGACGACGTGTAACGACGAGGTAACGCCGCGTTGATAGCCTGGGAGGCATGAGCAGCGTCGCGGTCGTCCCTGGTTCGTTCGATCCCATCACCCTGGGGCACATCGACGTCATCGAGCGTGCCGCGCGGCTGTTCGACGAACTGCACGTGGTGGTGGTGCACAACCCGGACAAGCACGCCCTCATCCCGATCGCCCACCGTGTCGCCCTGATCGAGAAGGCGCTCGCGGAGCGCGGTCTGACCGGGCGGAACATCGTCATCAACTCGTGGTCGGTCGGGCTGCTGGTCGACTACTGCACCGACGTGGGCGCGACCGCCATCGTGAAGGGCATCCGTTCGCAGGTCGATGTGGCCTACGAGACGCCGATGGCGATCGTGAACCGCAACCTCGCGGGGGTCGAGACGATCTTCCTGCTGCCCGATCCGGCGCACGCGCACGTGTCGAGCTCTCTCGTGCGGCAGGTCTCGGCGCTGGGTGGCGACGTGGCGCCCTACGTTCCGGCCGCCGTGGCCGAGTTCCTCAAGCACACGACGGACTGACGCGTGACGGAGACGGCCGGAGTCGGGGCCGCAGCCGCGGCGGGGGCGATCGGCGAGGTGCCTGCGGGCGGCATCCTCGTGGTGCCGGTGGCCGGGCTTCCCGAGATCGCCGAGGGTGCCGACCTCGTGGCGCTGATCGGCGACGCGCTCGTGGCCGCCGGGCTGACTCCCGCCGAGGGTGATGTGCTCGTCGTGACGAGCAAGATCGTCTCCAAGGCCGAGGGCCGCAGGGTGGCTGCCGCCGACCGCGAGGACGCCATCACCGCTGAGACCGTGCGGGTGGTCGCGACGCGCGCGCATCCGGGCGGCGTGACCCGCATCGTCGAGAATCGGCAGGGGATCGTGCAGGCGGCCGCCGGCGTCGACGCCAGCAACACGCCCGAGGGCACCGTGCTGCTGCTGCCCGCCGACCCGGACGCCTCGGCCCGCGTTCTCGCCGCCGGACTGCGCGCGCGCTTCGGGGTGCGCCTCGGCGTGATCGTGTCGGACACCCTCGGGCGCGCGTGGCGCGACGGCCAGATCGATCAGGCGATCGGAGCCGCCGGTGTGCGCGTGCTCGACGATCTCCGGGGCAGCCGCGACAGCTTCGGGCAGGAGCTCGTGGTCACCCAGGCCGCGATCGGCGACGAGTTGGCCTCGGCCGGCGATCTGGTGAAGGGCAAGGCCAGCGGCATGCCCGTGGCCCTCGTGCGCGGCTTCGGCCACGCGGTCGTCGACGGTCTCGACACGCCCGCGCGCATCCTGAGCCGCACGGGGGAGAAGGACATGTTCCGGCTCGGCACCGACGAGGCGCTCGCGCTCGGGCGCGCCGAGGGGCACGCGGCCGGCTTCGCCGAAGGCTTCGCCGCCGGGCTCGCGGCCGCCCGAGACGCCTGACTCTGCCGGCGCACTCCGAACGGGAGGAGATTCGGGGGCGTCGCGTGCGAGACGCGCCTTTTCGGGCCGAATCTCCTTCCGTTCGGGGCAACCCCGGCTCGCGACGTCGCGCCCGTGCCTCACACCACCAGCCGCCGGAGCACCTCGCGCTCGCCGAGCGTCCACGCGGTCGTGACCAGCAGGTAGATGCTCGCGGCGAGCGGCACGAAGGCGGCGAACACGACCGTGATGAGCGGCAGCCAGCTCAGGATGCGCGTCGCCGCGCCATCCGGGCCGAACGCCGCGAGAGCGGCCGCTCCCGTCGCATCGACGGGCAGCGCCGCCGTGGAGCCGGCCCCGGGTCGCGGGGCCGCCGCGGAGCCCGCGTTCGCGGCGGCCGCCCGGAGGTTGCGCCACCGGGAGAGCAGCGCCACCGCCGTGATGAGCGCGAGCACCACGGCGCTCGCCACCACGCCCGCGGCGTCGGTGCCGCTGCCCAGCGCGTTCGTGAAGCTGGTGCCGAGGGGTGCGCCGAACAGCGTGGCGCTGAGCAGGGCGTTCGGATGCCCGTTGATGGTGGGCAGCAGGAACAGCCCGTAGATGAGCGAGAGGACGGGCGCCTGGATGAGCACGGGCAGGCATCCGGCGAACGGCGAGGCCTTCTCGGCGGCGTAGAGGGCCATGGTCTCGCGCTGCAGGCGCTGGGGGTCGCCCGCGTGACGGCGGCGCAGCTCGGCGAGGCGCGGCGCGAGGCGCAGGCGCATCCGCTGGGCTCGGGCCTGCGAGAGGCCGACCGGGATGAGCGCGATGCGCACGAGAACGGTGATGAGCACGATGGCGAGTGCCGCCGCGTTCGCGCCGGCGAGCGGTGCGAGGGCGGCCGAGAGGGCATTGACGACGGATGATGCGGCGTCGAGCGCGGCCGCGATCGGGCCGAAGGCGTAGATGTTCATGGGACTCCTGAGTGAGCGACGGATGAGGGGTCATCTGGTCGCCGGAGGAGTCGTCGCGCCACCGTGGGGGGCACGAACGGGGAGGGCTCCTAGACGACCGCCGGGAGGCGGCCGGGAGCTCGGGGTTGCGGCCGGCCCGGGGCATCCGGGCGGCTCTGCGTGATGACGGCGGGGAGGGCGGGGTCGTCGTCGCCGCCACGTTCGGTGCGGGGGCCCGAGAGGGCCAGGATGCTCGCGAGCAGCAGCCGCGCCGAGGCCGAGACGTGCGCGAGTCCGGCTGCGGCGGCCAGCACGGCGACGGCGGCGAGGATGCCCGTGGGCGCCGGATCGAGCCCCGGTGCCGCGACGGAGCCGAGGCCCGCCGCCACGAACCAGGTGAATCCGAGGCCCATCGCCACGGCGAGCAAGCGCAGCGGTGCGGTGCGGCCGAGGCCGCTCTCGCTGCCGCGCGTGCTCGTCGCGTCACTCATGCAGGAACTCTACCGCGAGCCATCTGCCGCAGCTCAGGCGGCGCGGCTCCGGCGGCGCGGTTCGCGCGGTTCGGGTGTCTCGCCTCAGGCGGCTCGCGCGTAGTCGGTGCCGCGGGCGCGACCGGCCCTCGAGCCGGGCGCGATGTTCGAGTCGCGTTCGACGGTGGCACCATCGGCGATGACCGCCTTCTCGCCGATGCGCGAGTGGCTTCCGACCTTCGCGGAGCGGCCGATGACCGCTCCCGCTCCGACGTGCACGTTCGCGCCGATGACGACGCCCGCGCCGATGGCCGCGTCGTTCTCGATCCAGCTCCCGCCGCCGATCGACACTTTCTGGCCCACACGGGCGCCCGCCTCGATGTAGGTGGTGGGGTCGACATAGGCCGAGGGGTCGACCTCGGCTCCGACGGCCACATAGCCCCTGCCGTTGGGGTGGCGGCGATACTTCGACACGACGCCGCGTTCGCCTTCGATCTCCAGGAATGTTCTGCTCACGTTGTCTTGAACAAACAATGCAGCTGTATCATTCCGCCAAGCGGACCGATCGTTCTGTCTCGCCGCCGCGCCGCTCTCGCGTGGGCGATAATCGATCACAGTGTCTGACTCCCCGCTCCCCGAAACCGCTCTCCGCTGGACCGTCGTGGTCCCCGTCAAGGGCACCGCCGATGGCAAGTCCCGCATGGCACCGGCCCTGTCGGCCGAGCAGCGGATGCGCCTCGTCGAGGCCTTCGCGCTCGACGCCGTCTCGGCGCTGATCGCCTCGCCCCGCGTCGCCCGCGTGATCGTGGTGACGGATGCGCAGGCCGCGGTCGCAGTCCCGCTCCGTGCCCTCGGCGCCGACATCATCGTCGACCCCGACGCCGGCCTGAACGCGGCCGTCACGGCCGGCATCGCCGCCGCCTCGGCCGACGACCCCGCGCCCCGCGCCGTCGCCGCCCTGCTCGGCGATCTGCCCTGCCTCACCACCACAGACGTCGACGCCGCCCTCGAGGCCGCCGCCGCGCATCCGCTCGCCGTCGTGCCCGATGCCGAAGGAACCGGCACGACCCTCATCACCGCGCTCCCCGGTGTGCCCCTCGTGCCGCGCTTCGGGGCCGGCTCCGCTGCCCGCCACGCCGCCGCCGGCCATGCACTGCTCGAACTGCCTTCCATCTCCACCCTCCGCCTCGACGTCGACACCGCCGCCGATCTCGCCCGCGCCCGTGCCCGCGGTCTGGGCCCGGCCACAGC
>SCNI01000074.1 GCA_005502775.1 Microbacteriaceae bacterium 3FA27C10 | reverse complement strand
GGGCGGGGGCGATCGTGCCTAGGCTTGGGGGATGAGCGAGGTGCGGCAGAAGGCGGGGACGGGCGCCGCTGACGGCACGTCGGCGAAGGCCGATGGTGCGACCGCCGGCACCGCGCGAGGAGACTCGACGGGTACGGCCGGCGACGCCGGCGGATCGGCGACGGCCGGCGACGCCGAGACGAAGACCCCTACGACGGGGACGAAGGCCGGAGCGCGCGCCGCGAACGCAGGGGCAGGCACTCTTCAGGCAGGAACGCACGCCGCGAAGGCCGGAGCGAGCACCCCTCGGACAGGGGCGCGCGCGGCGAAGGCCGGTACGGGCGGAGCCGGCGAAGGCGCGGCCTCGAAGTCCAAGACCGGGATCGCCAAGCTGATCGCGTGGGTGATGGGGCTGCGGCCGGTGCGCGTGTTCCTGCGCTTCGGGGCGACCGGTGGCGAGCTGATGGCCTCGGGAATGTCGTTCCAGGCGATCTTCGCGATCTTCGCCGGCATCTGGGTGGGCTTCTCCATCTTCGGCATCGTGCTCGCCGGCAACCAGGACCTCATGGACGCCGTGGTGAAACAGCTGAGCAATGCCATCCCCGGACTCATCGGCGACGATGGCGCGATCAAACCGGATGCGCTCTCTCAAGCCCGCATCTTCGGCTGGACGGGTGCGATCGCGCTCGTCGGGTTGGTGTTGACCGCCGTCGGCTGGCTGGCGACCACGCGGGACGCCATCCGCCGCATCTTCCACCTCGAGCCGCCGAAGACCAACTTCGTGCTGTTGAAGCTGAAGGACTTCGGGCTCGCGCTCGGCTTCGGTCTCGCCATCGTGATCTCCTCCGCCGTGACGCTCGCGAGCAGTCAGGGCCTGTCGCTCGTGTTCAGCCTCGCGGGAGTCGACAACGAGTCGCCGTTCGCGCTCTTCGCCGGACAGGCTCTGGGCATCCTGATCGTGTTCGTGTTCGACACCGTCGTTCTGGCGCTGGCGTTCCGGGTGCTGTCGGGAGTGAAGATCCCGCTCCGACGTCTCGTGGTGGGATCGGCGATCGGTGGGGCGGCGCTCGGGGTGCTGAAATTCCTCGGGAGCGCGCTGCTCGGCGGCGCCACCTCGAACCCGCTGCTGGCGTCGTTCGCGGTGATCATCGGAATCATGATCTTCCTGAACCTGGTGTGCCGCGTCATCCTGATCTCCGCCACCTGGATCGCCGTGGGGCTCGACGACGCGGGCATCGACGTGCGTCACCTGTCGCCCGAGGAGCTCGCGGCCGAGCGGGAGCGCAAAGTGGCCGACGCTCGCGACGTGCTCGTCTCGGCCGAGCGCGCGCGACTCGAGGGCGAGCTCGAGGGGACGAAGGGCTTCCGCCGGCGGCGCCTCACCAAGGAGCTCTCGAAGCTCGACGAGCTCGAGCGGGCCGAGGCTGTGCGGCTCCAGAAGCGCTGACCCGCGTCGGCTGGCCGTCGGGGGTCGCCGGTACAGTAGAGGCATGCCGTCGAAGCCTCTGCGTATCGCCTCCGTCAACGTGAACGGCATCCGTGCCGCCTTCCGCAAGGGCATGGGCGAGTGGCTGGAGTCGCGCGAGGTCGACATCGTCGCCGTGCAGGAGGTGCGGGCCGAGACCTCGGACATCGAGGCGCTCGTGGACGCCGAGTGGAGCATCCTGCACGATCCCGCCACCGCCAAGGGCCGGGCGGGAGTCGCGCTGCTGAGCCGAGCCCCCGCACGCATCCACCGCGTCACCTTCGGGCCCGACGACTTCGACAGCGCGGGCCGCTGGCTCGAGGCCGACTACGAGTGGGGCGACAAGCTCGTGACCGTGGTGTCGACGTACGTGCATTCCGGCGAGGCCGACACCCCCAAGCAGGTCGAGAAATACAAGTTCCTCGACGCCATGCTCGTGCACCTCCCGCTGGTGCAGGAGCACAACCCGCTCGCGGTCGTGATGGGCGACCTCAATGTGGGCCACCGCCGCCTCGACATCAAGAACTGGCGCGGCAACCAGAAGCGCGCCGGATTCCTGCCCGAGGAGCGCGCCTACTTCGACCGGTTCCTCGGCGCCGAAGACGACCCCGACTACAACAAGGGCGCCGGCCTCGGCTTCGTCGACGTGGGCCGCCGCTGGGCGGGCGAGGTCGAGGGGCCGTACACCTGGTGGTCACAGCGCGGCAAGGCCTTCGACACCGACACCGGCTGGCGCATCGACTACCAGCTCGCCACCCCCGAGCTCGCCGCCACCGTCACGGACTACGCGATCGACCGCGCCCCGTCGTGGGACACCCGGTGGAGCGACCACGCTCCCGTCGTGGTCGACTACGCGCTCTGACCCTTCCCCACCCCGCAGCTCTTCTCACCGATTGACAGCACAATGCCGATTGACAGCCCCCTGACCGACATCGAACGCCCCGACATCGAACGACCTCGCCTGCTCTCGGGCATGCAGCCCTCCGCCGACTCGCTCCACCTCGGCAACTACATCGGCGCCCTGCTCAGCTGGAAGGCCCTGCAGGAGACGCACGACGCGTTCTTCTTCCTCGCCGACCTGCACGCCATCACCGTGCCGCAAGACCCGGCCGAACTGCGCGCCAATACCCGCCGGACCATGGCGCAGTACATCGCCGCCGGCATCGACCCCGCGAAGTCCACCCTCTTCGTGCAGTCGCACGTGCCCGCCCACGCCGAGCTCGCCTGGGTTCTGAACACCCTCACCGGTTTCGGCGAGGCTTCGCGGATGACCCAGTTCAAAGACAAGGCCGCCAAGCAGGGTCAGGAGGCCGCCTCCGTGGGCCTGTTCACCTACCCGATCCTCCAGGCCGGCGACATCCTGCTCTATCAGGCTGTCGACGTGCCCGTGGGCGAAGACCAGCGCCAGCACATCGAGCTCACGCGCGACCTCGCGACTCGCTTCAACTCGCGCTTCGGCGACACCTTCACCGTGCCGAAGCCCTACATCCTCAAAGACACCGCGAAGATCTACGACCTGCAGAACCCCGGCGCGAAGATGTCGAAGTCGGCCGAGTCGGCGGCCGGGTTGATCTGGCTGCTCGACGAGCCGAAGGTCACCGAGAAGAAGATCATGCGCGCGGTGACGGATGCCGACGGCGAGGTGCGCTTCGACCGCGAGGCGAAGCCGGGGCTGGCCAATCTGCTCACGCTGTTCGCGATCCTCGGCAACCGCAGCATCGAATCGGTGGTCGAGGAGTTCGCGGGCGGCGGATACGGCACGCTCAAGAAGGCCCTCGCGGCGATCGTGGTCGAGACGGTGGAACCCATCCGCACCCGCACCCTCGAGCTGCTCGAAGACCCGGCGGAGCTCGACCGTATCCTCGCCGTCAACGCCGAGAAGGCCAACGCGGTGGCCGAGCAGACCCTCACCACGGTCTACGACCGCGTGGGCTTCCTGCCGCCGTTGCGCCGCCACCGCTGAGGGCGGCGCGCCTCAGCGGGTCTCGTCGCTCGCGCCCACGATCTCCTCGCGCACCCGGCGCAGGTCTTCGAGCAGCGACCCGATCAGGATCCAGTGACTCGGGTCGGGCACGACGGCCTGCAGCGGCGAGGTGAGGGCGGGCACCTCGTCGGCGAGCGTCTCGGCTTCGCCGACGGGCAGCGCCGCGTTCACCATCACGAGCCGGAGGTCGTGGGCGGCCCGGCGGATCTCCTCGGCGATCGCCGTCGCCAGAGGCTCCTCGTGCAGGGCCTCGTCGAAGTGGTCGTTGAGCGCCCGCGCCATGCCGAGCACGCGGGTCACGACGATGCCGAGCATCGCGAGCAGCTCGGCGTCGGTCGTGAGCACCTGACGGTGGGTGTTGCGCCGCGGATTGAACTTGAGGCTCTCGAGCGCGGTGTCGATGGCGGCCTGCGCCTTCGCCTGCATCGGCCGCAGCAGCCGGCCCTCCACCAGGAGCTGCACGCGGTACTTCTCGTCGGTGGGCGAGCTCAGCACCACCGCGAGACCGTCCAGGGTCTCGGCCACCTCCCGGCCGAGCGCCGCGACGGCCTCGTGGGCCGGGCGGATGGCCACGGGCGGAACGATCAGCCAGTTCACGATGACGCCCAGCACCGCGCCGATGATGGTCTCGATGATGCGCTCCACCGCGTAGCCCGGCGTGTTCGCACCGATCGAGAGCACGAGCATGGCGCTGATCGGGATCTGCACGGTCGACGACTGCGGGAACCGCAGCGCCCAGCCGATCAGCAGCGAGATGACGATGGCCGCCAGGATGAGCCAGCTCGGCGCCCCGAACACCAGCGCCACGAGATAGGCCACCACCACGCCGACGATCACGCCGATGGAGCGCTCGACGGCCCGGCTGAACGACTGGTTCACACTCGGCTGCACCACGATGATCGCGGCGATCGCACCGAACACGGGCGGCTGCCCCGGCGCGATGAGCGAGCAGACGATCCAGGCGATGACGGCGGCCGCGGCGGTCTTCAGAACCTGCAGCAGCGGCGTGCGGGCCGAGGCCTGGAAGGCGCGCGCCGGCGCGAGAGAGGCCCGGGCAAGACTCGCCCAGCGTGCAGAACCGGCGTTCGACGTCACCACTCCACAGTAACCGTCAGCACCTGACCGTCAGCACTCCTCCGTCAGCACTCCACCACGTTCACGGCGAGGCCGCCGAGCGAGGTCTCCTTGTACTTCGAACTCATGTCGCGCCCGGTCTCCCGCATGGTCGCGATGACCTGGTCGAGACTCACGTGATGGCTGCCGTCGCCCCAGAGCGCCATCTTGGCCGCGTTGATGGCCTTCGACGCGGCGATCGCATTGCGCTCGATGCACGGGATCTGCACCAGTCCGCCGATCGGGTCGCAGGTGAGCCCGAGGTTGTGCTCCATCGCGATCTCGGCCGCGTTCTCCACCTGCTCGGGGGTGCCGCCCATCACCTCGGCGAGTCCGGCGGCCGCCATCGACGAGGCCGAGCCGACTTCGCCCTGGCAGCCCACCTCCGCGCCCGAGATCGAGGCCTGCTCCTTGTAGAGCACGCCGACGGCCGCGGCGGCGAGCAGGAACCGGAAGCACACCTCGTCATCGGAGAGCCCCCCGGCGAGGTAGCGCCGGGCGTAGTGCAGCACCGCCGGCACGATACCGGCCGCGCCGTTCGTGGGAGCGGTGACCACGCGGCCCCCGGTGGCGTTCTCCTCGTTCACCGCGAGCGCGACGAGGTTGACCCACTCCTGCCAGAACTCGGGTGCGCGCTCGGGGTCCTCCCGGCGCAGCCGCTCGCGCCACTCGGGCGCACGGCGCCGCACGCCGAGGGCCCCGGGCAGCACGCCGCTGCGCGCCAGGCTCGTCTGCACGCAGGCATCCATGACGTCACGGATGGCGAGCAGCCGCGCCCGCACCTCCTCGACGGCGTCACCGGCGGCGCCAGGCCGCCCCTCGGAGTCGCGATCGCCGCCGAGCGCCACCTCGTTCGCGAGCATCACTCCGCCGAAGCCGAGACCGGTGGATCGGGCGTGGCCCACCAGCTCGGACGCTGTGCGGAACGGGTAGGGGACGACCGGACCGGAGGCCTCCGGCGCATCGTCGGCACCTCCGCGAGCCGGAGCATCCGCACCGTCGCGCTCCACGAAGCCTCCGCCGACCGAGTAGTACGTCTCCGTGGCCAGCGTCTCGCCCGGGGCGTCGAAGGCCGTCAGCCGCACCCCGTTGGTGTGCCGGGGCAGCACGGTGAGCGGATGCATGACGAGCGAGTCGGGCCCGAACGACACCGGATGCGCTCCCCCGAGCAGCACGGGCTCGCCGCGCTCGTGGGCGGCGCGCCGCGCATCCACCTCCTCGGGCGTCACCGTCTCGGGACGGTAGCCCTCGAGCCCGAGAAGCACCGCCATCGGTGTGCCGTGCCCGACCCCGGTGGCCGCCAGGGATCCGTAGAGGTCGACCCGCAACGACGCCACGTCGTCGACGAACGGCCGGATGCCCGCGGCGAACGACGCGGCCGCCCGCATCGGTCCGACCGTGTGCGAGCTCGACGGGCCGATGCCCACCGAGAAGAGGTCGAAGACGCTGAGTGTCATGGGGACTCCTGCCGAGGCGCCGGGGTCGCGGATGCGACGCCGGTTCTGCCTCTCCACTCTGTCCCTGACCTGAGAGATTCCGCGGCGGTGGCCGCTTGCCCCTTCGGTGGAACCGGGTGCTGCGGATGCGCCACGCGGTTCGCTCTTCAGAGTCGCCCGGCTCCGCCTGCCGGTGGCAGTCAGGGCCGGCCACGGCGGTGCGGGGGCCTGAGAGTTTCCCGGAGAGGAATTGCTCCTACGGCGCCTGCCCGACGGTTCTCGGGAGGACTCTCCCGCCGTGACACGAAGGCGTGTTCGATGGGCCCGAACCTACCTCATCGACCGGTGCGGCGCCAGAGCGTCACCCGCCGCCGGTTCCGCGGCGAACGGGGAGCGGGCTCAGGACATCGAGGTGGCTTTGCCCACCGACTCCACCTTGGCGGCCGCCGCCGCAGCCGCGGTGGCCGCGGCACCCACGCTCGAGCGGCCCGGTGCGAACACCCAGAGGCGGTAGAGCGCGAAGCGGAACACGGCGCCGAGCACGAGGCCGATGACGTTGGCCACGTTGTCGGCGAAGAGGGAGGTGAAGTGCAGGCCGTAGTGCGACACCCACAGCACACCGAGGCCGATGCCCATGCCCAGCAGGCTCACGAAGAAGAACTCGAAGCTCTCGCGGGCCATGTCTGCCCGACGGCGCTCCTTGAAGGCCCAGTAGCGGTTGCCCAGCCAGTTGACGAGAATCGCCAGCACCGTCGACACGATCTTCGCCATGACCGAACCGCCGTGCACGACGGCGGGGTCGAAGACCGTGGCGCGCAAGAGGTTGAAGACGCCGAAGTCGACGATGAATCCCAGGCCACCCACGAGACCGAAGCGAATGAATTCCGTTGCCAGAATGCGGACACGGGTCCGTGTAAGAGAGGCACTGCTCATGGATGATCAACCGATTCTGACGTACGAATACAAGAAGAGGACTTGTCGTATCTTCCAGGGGAATGCTGAGCGTAGCTGGGGAAACCGAACAGAGGACGCCAATAACCCTTTCAGCGCCACATCGCGAACCCGAACGATTTCACGATACCCTGACTGATTCCGAAGCGGCGATTCGAGAAGATAACGAGACGGTCACGGTCTCCCCCGCATCCGAATACGTCGTGAAGTGACCGGGAATATGCGTCCGGCCCGAGCGTTGAGCTATAAAGAGATGTAAGCAACGTGCTCCGGGGTCAGTGAGATTCTGAACCGGCGGTGACAGTCCGCGAGCTGACGGCGACCTGGTGACAGGACGCCGGAGGTTGATTCGGTGGAATTCCGAGACCGACGGTTATGGCGGGTCGAAAGGCCAGCCTCAGTCCGGATGGGAGGATGCACGCGCGGGTTCCGCCGTTCCTGGCGACCCGCGGGCGCTGCTTGAGCGCAACCCCGGAGTCCGTCGATGACGAGACCGAGGGCAAGATGAGCGCAGTTCTGAGTGAGGCCGAGGCCATGCGCCGCGCGCTCGAGCTCGCGGCGCGCGGCCCGCGCCACGGTGTGAACCCGCAGGTCGGCTGCGTGCTGCTCTCCCCCGCCGGCGAAGTGCTCGCCGAGGGCTGGCATCACGGTGCCGGCACCCCGCACGCCGAGGTGGACGCACTGAGCGCGCTGACCGACCCGGCACTCGCCACAGGAGCCACCGCCGTCGTCACGCTGGAGCCGTGCAACCATCAGGGCCGCACCGGCCCGTGCAGCGTCGCCCTGATCGAGGCCGGCGTCGCCCGCGTCGTGTTCGCGATCGCCGACCCGGGCGTGCGCTCCGCGGGCGGCGCCGATCGGCTGCGCGCGGCCGGCGTCGACGTGCAGCAGGGCCTGCTGGCCGAAGCGGCGGAGGAGTTCATCCGCCCGTGGCTGACCAGCATGCGCCTGCACCGCCCCTTCGTTACGGTCAAGTGGGCGTCGAGCCTCGACGGCCGTGCCGCCGCGGCCGACGGCACCAGCCAGTGGATCACGGGCCCACAAGCGCGCGCCGACGTTCACCGGCGTCGCGCCGAGGCCGACGCGATCGTGGTCGGCACCGGGACGGTCTTCGCCGACGACCCGGCACTCACGGCGCGTGACGCCGACGGCGCACTGCTCCCCCATCAGCCCGCGCCCGTGGTGATCGGCGCGCGGGCCGTGCCCTCCGGGTCGCGGCTGCGCGAGCATCCGTTGCCCCTCCGCCAGTACGCCACGCACGAGCTCGCCGACGTGCTCGACGCGCTCTACGCCGACGAGGTGCGCTCGGTGTTCGTGGAGGGCGGGCCCACGCTGGCGAGCGCCTTCCTCGCCGCCGGCCTCGCCGACGAGGTGCTCGTCTACTTGGCCCCGACCTTGCTCGGCGGCCCCCGCACGGCCCTCACCGAACTGGGCATCGGCACCATCGCGGCGCAGCGCCGTCTCACCATCACAGACCTCAGCAGACTGGGCGACGACATCCGCCTCGTCGCACGACCACGACCGGGCGCCTGGGCGCCCACGAAGGAGTAGCGGTGTTCACGGGAATCATCGAAGAGCTGGGCGAAGTGCTCGCCCTCGACGAGACCGCAGACGCGGCCGTCATCACGGTGCGGGCACCTCTCGCGGTGAGCGATGCGCGCCACGGCGACTCGATCTCGGTGCAGGGCGTGTGCCTCACCGTCATCGGCCAGACGGCCGACACCTTCACCGCCGACGTGATGAAGCAGACCCTCAGCATGTCGACCATCGGCAGCCTCGCGCCGGGCGACCGCGTGAACCTCGAGCGCGCCGCCCGGGTGGGCGACCGCCTCGGCGGCCACATCGTGCAGGGCCACGTCGACGGCACCGCCCGGGTGCTGAGCGTGACGCCCGGCGAGGCCTGGAGCGTGCTGCGCTTCAGCCTCGGCGACGCCCTCGCCCCCCTCGTAGTCGACAAGGGCTCCATCTCGGTCTCCGGCGTCTCGCTCACGGTCTCGGGCCTCGGCGACGAGGCCGACGGCTCGCACTGGTTCGAGGTGTCACTCATCCCCGAGACGCTCGCGGCCACCACGCTCGGCGGCCTCGCCGTCGGCGACCGGGTGAATCTCGAGACCGACATCCTGGCCCGGCACGTCGAGCGGCTCGTCTCGCTCGGTCTGGTCGGGAGCGCCCTGCCCGGCGCCGAGAGGAGCCACTCATGACGACCACGTTCTCCCCCATGTCCGAGGTGCTCGACGCGCTGCGCGCCGGCAAGCCCGTGCTCGTCTCCGACGCGGCCGACCGCGAGAACGAGGGCGACGCCATCCTGTCGGCCGCGCTCGCGACCCCCGAGTGGATCGCCTGGATGGTGCGCAACACCTCCGGCTACCTCTGCGCCCCCATGCCGGGCGAGCTCGCCGACCGGCTCGCGCTGCCCCCCATGGTCGTGAACAACGAGGACACCCGGCGCACCGCCTACACGATCAGCGCCGATGCGGCGACCGGCATCACCACGGGCATCAACGCCCACGACCGCGCGCGCACCCTCAACCTGCTGGCCGACCCCGAGTCGACGCCGGTGACCTTCATCCGCCCCGGGCACATCCTGCCCGTGCGGGCCGTCGACGGAGGGGTGCGCGACCGCCCCGGCCACACCGAGGCCGCGGTGGAGCTGATGCGCGCCGCCGGGCTCTCGCCGGTGGGCGTGATCGGTGAGATGATCGCCGACGACGGCTCCGCCATGCGCCTGGACGAGCTGCACGCCACGGCGTCGCGCGAAGGACTGCCGATCACGACGATCGAGCTGCTGATCGAGTGGCTGAACGAGCAGGACGAGACCCCGGATGCGCAATCGGCGACGGATGCCCGGCTCGCGGCCGCGACGGGCGTCGCGTCGGGTGTCTCCGCCGCCGACCCC
>SCNI01000073.1 GCA_005502775.1 Microbacteriaceae bacterium 3FA27C10 | reverse complement strand
CTCCCACCCCGAAGCGCTGACGAAACGACGGAGTTCTTGCACGACACGCCGCCTGCGGCACCGTAGTTTCCGGCATTCGTGCGGGAACTCCGTCGTTTCCTCAGCCGCGCATCCCCAACGGCTCGCACCTGCCCGCCTGCGCAACGCCCCGCCGCGTAGCATGGCCGCATGAGTTCCGCTGCGGTCGACGTCGTCGTGGTCGGCAGCGGGCCCAACGGTCTGGCGGCGGCCGTCACCATGGCGCGCGCCGGCCTCTCGGTGCGCGTGTTCGAGGCCGCCGGTTCGCCGGGCGGAGGCGCCCGCACCGCCGAGCTCACCCTGCCCGGGCACCGGCACGACGTGTGCTCCGCCGTGCATCCGATGGCCCTCGCCTCGCCGTTCTTCCGCGCATTCGCGCTCGCCGACCGCGTCGAGTTCGTCACCCCCGAGATCTCCTACGCCCAGGCTCTCGGCGGCGGCCGCGCCGCCGTCGCCTACCGCGACCTCGATCGCACCGTCGAGGGCCTCGCCTCGGGCGGCGACGCCTGGCGACGCCTCTTCGGCCCGCTCCTCGACGCCCAGGATGCCGTGGTCGACTTCGCGATGTCCCCGCTCGTGCGCCTGCCCCGGCATCCGCTCGCGGCGGCGGCGTTCGGGGCGCGTGTGCTCGCCTCCGCCCGCACGGCGGGCGCCGGCTTCCCCGGCGAGGCGGCCGGTGCGCTGCTCGCCGGGCTGAGCGCGCACTCGATCGGCCGCGTGGCGTCGCTCGGCTCCCGGGGTGCCGGCGTTCTGCTCGGCATGCTCGGTCACGCGCCCGGCGGCTGGCCGATCCCCGTCGGCGGCTCGCAGGCCATCGTCGACGCCCTCGTGGCGGAACTCCGCGCCTGCGGCGGCGAGGTCGTCACCGAAACCCGCGTCGACGACCTGCGCGCCCTGCCCTCCGCTCACGCCGTGCTGCTCGACGTCACGCCCCGGGCGCTCGCCGACATCGGCGGCGAGCTCCTGCCCACCGGCTACCGCAGCGCGCTGCGCCAGTTCCGCTACGGCGACGCGGCCTCGAAGGTCGACTTCGTGCTCGACGGTCCCGTGCCGTGGAGCAATACGGAACTCGCACGCGCCGGCACCGTGCACCTCGGCGGCCCGGCGGGCGAGGTGGATGCCGGGGAGCGCGAGGTCGCGCGCGGCCGGCATCCGGAATCCCCGTTCGTGCTCGTCTCGCAGCCGAGTCTGTTCGATCCGAGCCGTGCCCCGGCCGGCCACCAGACGCTCTGGGCCTACACGCATGTGCCGCGCGGCTCGGGGCGCGACATGACCGAGCCGGTGGCCGCCCGCATCGAGGAGTTCGCCCCGGGCTTCCGCGACCGCATCCTGGCTTCCGCCGCCATCCCGGCCTCGGAGCTGCAGCACTACAACGCCAACTACATCGACGGCGACATCGCGAGCGGCGCCACGAGCTTCGGTCAGCTCCTCTCGCGCCCGCTGCTCTCGTCGTCGCCCTGGAGCACCCCGCTCGACGGCGTCTACCTCTGTTCCGCCTCGACCGCGCCCGGCCCCGGCGTGCACGGCATGGCGGGCTGGCACGCCGCCCGCCGCGCCCTGCGCGACGTCTTCGGCATCACCAGCCCTCCCTCCCTGGCCCCGGGCCCCCTGCCCTGAGAGCACTCTTCAACCCGTGCCCCCGTCCGGACTCGTCGCTTTCGGCTCGAAAACCCGACGGGTTCGAGCCGAAAGCGACGAGTCCGCGGATGCGCGCTAGAGGTCGAGCGAGTCCCCGGGCTGCAGGTTGACGTACTCGCCCCCGCCCTGCGCGGTGGCCCACGCGAGGCGATCGGCGGCCATGTTCTTTCCGGCCACCGAGAGCACCATCTCGTGCGTTCCGAAAGCACGCTTGGGCTTCACCTCGAGCACGTAGTCGATCGCCTCGCCGATCTTGAGCCACGGCGCCCCGGCGGGAACGGCGAGCAGGTCGACCTCCACGCCCTCCGGCACGGCGAACGAGTCGCCCGGGTAGTAGAGCACCTCGTTGACGAGCACGCCCACGTTGTCGATCACCGGGATCGAGGAGTGGATGACGGCGTGCCGGCCGCCGAAGAAGCGCAGCGTGAACGGCCCGATCTCGACCGTCTCGCCCGGCGCCACCGTGACGATGGAGAAACCGGATGCCGCGGCCGCGACTCCTTCGGGGCCGTAGAGCACCGCATCCGGAGACTGCTCCAGGACGCGGTTCAGCTGATCGGACGTCCAGTGGTCGGCGTGCTCGTGGGTGATCACCACGGCCACGGTGTTCGCCGCGTCCGTGATCGGGGTGGTGAAGGAGCCCGGGTCGACGAAGAGCTTCTTGCCGGAGAGTTCCAGGAGCAGGGCAGCGTGTTCGAATTTGGTGAGTCTCATGATTTCCGACTCAACACCCGCACGGTGACGGACGCAAGTTGGGGAATAATCGGTCACCATGCACTCCTCACCGAAGCGGATCGTCGTGGCGATCAACCCGAACGCCTCCTTCGGCAAGACCCGCGCCGTGGGCCCCACCGTGGTCGCCGCGCTCAAACGCCGTGGCCATGAGGTCGTCGCGCTCAGCGCCCCCGACTTCGACGGTCTCGTGCGAGTGGTGCGCCAGGCCCTCGCCGAGCCCGCGGCCCCGGATGCGCTGGTCGTCGTCGGAGGCGACGGCATGGTGAACCTCGGGGTGAACCTCGTGGCCGGCACCGGCATCCCGCTCGGCATCGTCCCCACCGGCACGGGCAACGACTTCGCGGCGGGAATCGGGCTGCCGACGGGCGACACGGATGCCGCCATCCGGGTTCTCGAGGAGGCCCTCGAGCGCGCGCCCCGCGTGATCGACGCGGCCCGGGTGTCCGGCCTGCCGGAAGGCGAGCGCTGGTTCGCCGGCGTGCTCTCGGCCGGCTTCGACGCCGCCGTCAACGAGCGGGCGAACGGCATGCGCCGGCCGAAGGGCGCCTCGCGCTACGTCATCGCCCTCATGGCCGAGCTCGCGATGCTGAAGTCGCGGCGCTACGCGCTCGAGATCGACGGCGAGCCGTATTCCGTCGACTCGTGTCTGCTCTCCATCGCCAACAACACCACGATCGGCGGCGGCATGAAGGTCGCGCCCGATGCGCTGCTCGACGACGGACTGCTCGACGTGTTCATCGTGAAGCCCGTGTCGCGGCTGCGCTTCATCCGGCTGTTCCCGAAAGTGTTCTCGGGCACGCACAAGAGCCTCGACGTCGTGGAGTTCCGCCGGGGCCGTGTCGTGTCCATCGCGTCGCCCGGCATCGTCGGCTACGCCGACGGCGAGCGATTCGGCCCGCTGCCGCTCACGGTGGAGCTCGTTCCGGGCTCGTTGTCGGTGCTGGTCTGAGGCCACGTGGCCGCGGCGCGCCCGGCCTGCACGGCCGGATTTGAGAAGGCTCGTGGCGTGTGGCATACTCGATGAGTTGTCTGAACGGCCCCATCGTTTAGCGGCCTAGGACGTCGCCCTCTCACGGCGGTAACGCGGGTTCGAATCCCGCTGGGGTCACAACAGCCCGGTTTCCTCGCATCAGCGCGGAAACCGGGCATTCTTGTCTTAACGTCGGCGTCGGCCGGCGACGACGACGACGAGGAGCACACGCCATGACCGACCAGAACGAACCCGTCGACCTCAGCGACATCGAATACCCCGACGGGGCCGGTTACCCCGACGGCCAGGGCATCGTGGGCAACGGCCCGACCACGGATGCGCCGCCCTCGGGCGTCGACGCCACGCTCGCCGACGAACCCGAGCCCGACACCGACGGCCGCGAGGTCTCGACCGACCACGACACCCTGGTCGAGAACGACGGCTGACCTCGCCGAGCGCCGCGCCGGCGCCGATCTCCCGCCACGGGTCACGCCGGTCGTTAGCCCCTGTGAAGCTGATGTTTCATCATCTGCCGTCCACCTCCCCTTCATCTGCTGAGCGGCATCCCGTCATCGACGACCTCGATGGTTTCCCAGGACATACACGGGACTTTCAGGGGGAATTGATGGCGGATTCGCCGCGCGTCGTCTTCTCGTCGTTCCGGTCGGGGGGTGACCCCATGCTCGACTCGTGGACGCGCTTCCGCGACGCCGTGGCGCCGGCCTCGACCGTCGAGCGGCCGCGTGCCAGCCGCTCCGGGGTGTCGGCCGGCTCGGCCGGCGCGCAGGATCGCAGCGGCGTGTGGCGCATCCTCGCCACGAACAACCGCGAGCTCTGCCGCTCGGCCCACGTCTACCCCACCTTCGCCTCGGCGCGCGCCCACGTGCTCCATCTGCGCGAGCAGGTCGAGAAGCTCGTCGTGACCCCGGTCGTGGGCCCGCGCCCCGGCAGCCGCGGCTGGTACATGACCCTCGACGGGGTGGTGGTGATCACCTGCGGCCGGTGGTACGGCGCCGCGGCGTCGAGCGGCGAGGCGGCCACGGCCAGCCTCGAGGCCCTCGTGGGCGCCGTCATCATGGACGAGGCCCGCGATGTCACGGCGCCCGGCCGCCGAGCGACGCGCGACCCCGCCGGCGATCGCCGTGCGCTGACCTGGTAGGCCGATCGGCCGAGGACCCCGCTGGGCGCCGAGCACAGCGCGGCACCGGACTCAGCCCGCGCGCAGCACGTCGTCGGTGAACGACTCCAGCCGGGAGCTCAGTCCCGAGGCCCGGCTCGCGATGATCTCGGCCGGGTCGGGCTGCATCTCCGATGGCGGCGGCAGCTTGCGGATGAGCATCGAGCAGGTCAGATCGGAGCAGATGTAGTACCCCACCGTGCTGCCGTCGATGCCCGCCTGGCCGGCCCGTGGAGCCGTGAACAGGGTCACCTGGCCGCCGGGCAGGGGCGTGCGGCAGAGCGAGCACATGGCCGAGATGCCGGGCCGGGTGTGTGAGCCGGCCGCCTTGAGCAGGATGCCGACGGGCCGCCCGGCGCGCCAGTACACGATGTACCCGCGCTGGATGGCGTGCGCGTCGCGCCAGCCGAGGAACTCGCGGTCTTCCCAGACGATCTCGTGCAACCCGGGGAAGGTCATGTGTTCGAGGTCGTGACCGCCGGTGTTGGCGAACGATCCGCGGATCTCCGACTCGGTGAGAGGCTGCATCCCTTCGAGCTTAATCGCTCGCGGCGGCCTTCGCATGCGCGATGGCATCCGCGGCCCGCACGAGCGCGAGGTGGGAGAAGGCCTGCGGGGTGTTGCCCACCTGCCGCTCACCCACCACGTCGTACTCCTCCGAGAGCAGGCCCACGTCGTTGGCGAGCGCCACCAGGCGGTCCATCAGCGCGGTCGCATCGGCCAGCCGTCCCGAATGGGCGTACTGCTGCACGAGCCAGAAGGAGCACGCGAGAAACGGATGCTCGCCGCCGGGCAGTCCGTCGACCCCCGACTCCGTGCGGTAGCGCAGCAGCAGGCCGTCGCGCAGCAGGTCGTTCTCGATGGCGGCGACGGTGCCGAGCATCCGCGGGTCGTCGGCCTCGACGAAGCCGATCTGCGAGAGCAGCAGCAGGGAGGCGTCGACCTCGGTCGACCCGTAGTGCTGCACGAAGGTGTTGCGCTCGGCGTCGTACCCGTTGGCCTCGATCTCGGCGCGGATGCCGTCGCGGAGGGAGGCCCAGCGGTCGGCGTCGCCCGGCAGGCCGTACTCGCGCACGGCCTCGACCCCGCAGGCGAACGCCGCCCAGATCATGGCCCGGGAGTGCGTGAACGCCACCTGCGGGCCGCGGATCTCCCAGATGCCGTTGTCGGGGCGCATCCAGTTCGCTTCGAGGAATCCCAGCAGGGCCCGCTGCAGGGGCCACGAGAAGCGGTCCTCGTCGACGCCGATGCGCCGGGCCTCGCGCAGGGCGATCATGAGCTCGCCGAAGATGTCGCCCTGGTACTGCCCCGAGGCGCCGTTGCCGACGCGCACGGGCGAGGCGCCGTTGTAGCCCGGCAGACTGTCGAGCTCGTACTCGGGCAGGCGCCGCTCGCCGGAGAGTCCGTACATGATCTGGATGTCGGCGGGGTCTCCCGCGATCGCCCGCAGCAGCCAGCGGCGCCAGTGGCCCGCCTCCTCCTCGTAGCCGTGCAGCATCAGCGCCGAGAGGGTGAGGGCCGCGTCGCGGATCCAGACGTAGCGGTAGTCCCAGTTGCGCGAGCCCCCGAACTGCTCGGGCAGGCTCGTGGTGGCGGCTGCGACGATGCCCCCCGTGTCTTCGTGCGTGAGGGCGCGCAGCACGAGCAGCGAGCGGCGCACCGCGGCCTCGTAGTCGGGCGGCAGCTCGGTGGAGTGCGCCCAGGTGCGCCACCAGGCGGCGGTGGCCTCGAGCTGCTCGTCGACGTCGACGGCCTCGGGCGGGTTGCGGTGCGAGGGGAACCAGGTCATCACGATGTCGACCTGCTCGCCCTCGGCCACGGTGAACACCGATTCGTGGGCATGGATGTCGGCGCGGGCGTGCAGCCGCGGACCGCGGACGATCACCGCGTCGGGGCCGGCCACCCCGACGACCGAGTGGTCGCCGTGCTCGGGCGTCTGGCGCATCCAGGGCAGCGCATCCGCGTAGCCGAAGCGGATCGCGAGCTCCTGCCGCATCTCCACCGTGCCCGAGATGCCCCGGATGCGCCGGATCACGTCGGCGCGCCGGTCGCCGTGCGGCATCGCGTCGAGCACCTCGACCGAACCGGTGGGTGTCTGCCAGATCGTCGAGAGCAGGAAGGTGTCGTCGACGTACGAGCGGGTGGAGGTGGAGTTCTCGTCGCTCGGCGCCAGGAGCCAGCGGCCGTGCTCCCGGGTGCCGAGCAAGGCGCCGAAGGTGGAGGCGGAGTCGAAACGGGGCAGACAGAGCCAGTCGATGCTACCGTCGCGCCCCACGAGTGCTGCCGTGTGGCAATCGCCGATGATCGCGTAGTCCTCGATGGGAAGAGCCATGGGGTGATTCTGTCAACTGCGCCGCAGATCCGCCCGCAGGCGCGGCGGCGGAGCCGGGCGCTGCGGTTGTGCTGAGACCGGGGGCCCTACAGAATGGGGCGGATGAAGTACCAAGGCCCGCTCCTCGGCGTCGTCGCCATGACGTTCGCCTTCGGTGTCGCGATCGCCACCTCGGTGCCCGCGGCCTCGCTGGCGACCCCGGGGTCCTTCGACGCGGTGCAGATCGCCGGGGCGGTGGGGGCGGATCAGTCCTACTCGGCCGAGGGCGGCTCCGATCCCACCGTCACGCGTGACGGCTTCGCGGTGCACACGCCGACCCCCACGCCGAAGCCCGTGCCGGTGAGCTCCGGGGCGAGCGAGGGCGGCTACGGGGGAGCGCAGTGCCAGGCCGGGTCGGACTCGGTGCCGGAGTCGGCGGCCTTCTCCCCGGTCTACCCAGACGGGTACAAGCTGTCCGACGGCTTCGGGCCGCGCGCCGAGGGCTTCCACAAGGGTGTCGACATGCTGAACGGCCCCGGTGTTCCGGTGCACGCCATCGCCGACGGCGTGGTCATCGCCGCCTCCGGCAACGGAGGAACCGGCGGCGTCTACCTCTCCATCGCCCACAAGGTGGGCGGGCAGCCGCTCTGCAGCATGTACATGCACTTCCTCGACGGCTCGCTCACCGTGGGAGTGGGCTCGCTCGTGGTGGCCGGCCAGGTCATCGGACTCACCGGCCGCACCGGCAACGCCACCACCGAGCACACGCATTTCGAGCTCTACGGCGCCGACGGCGTGCGCTTCGACCCCATGCCCTTCCTCGCCGCGCACGGCATCGGGTGATTTTTCTGGTCGCGCCGGTCCCCGCCCGGCGCTCCGCGACATGGTCCCGTGCGGTCGCTGTCGCTGTCGCTGTCGCTGTCGCTGTCGCGGCCGCGCGCTCACCTTGGGTCGTCGAGCGCGGCCTGCAGCTTTCAGTCACTCGCGATATAGCTTGACTTCGAGGCAAGTCGCGATATATCGTGTGTTCACCGAGAGACGCGATATATCGCGAAAAGCAAGGAGAACACCGTGGTACTGGAGAAATGGATCGTCGACGGTCCCAAGATCATCGACATCGAGCTCGTGCGCTCGCTCAAGGTCGGCCTCATCGGCGGTCAGATCGACATCATCGGTCACGACGAGCCCGGCGCCCGCATCGAGGTGCACTCGGTCTCGGGCAAAGACCTCAAGATCTCGATCGACGGCGACGCTCTGGAGATCGACCACCCGCAGCTGCGGTGGGACAACTTCATCGAGGTCTTCAAGTCGTGGCGCGGCAACGCGCGCGCCGACATCAGCTTGATGGTGCCGAGAGACGTGGCCCTGAAGTTCGGGGTGATCTCCGCATCCGGTCTCATCTCGGGCCTCAACGCGGATGCGCGCATCAGCACGGTCTCGGGCGACGTCGTGATCGACGCGGTCACCGGCGACCTCGACCTCAACAGCGTCAACGGCGAGATCTCCATCCGAGACCACACCGGCCTCGTGAGCGCCCACACGGTCTCAGGCGACATCACCGCGGCCGGCGCCTTCCGGCGCTTCTCGGTCGACGGCGTCTCCGCGGAGGTGTTCATCGACACCACGGGCACGCCCGACGAGATCCAGAACAACACCGTCTCGGGCGACCTCACCGTGCGCCTGGACGGCGACGTGGCCGCGCGCTACAACGTGAACTCGGTCTCCGGGGTGCTCCAGCTCGGCCCGAGCACCATCAAGGGACTGCGCGGCGGCGGCTATAACGGCCACACCGGCGTGCTCGACGGCCACTGGACCGAGTTCCGCGCCAACTCCGTGTCGGGCAACATCACCGTGATGTTCCGAGAACCGGATGCGGCGGCCGGGTCGGCGGCGGACGCCGCTGCGCACGACGCCACCGCGGAGGCCCCGGCGAACCAGAACGAGCAGGCCCCGGCATGAGTCCCGTCTTCGGCCACGGCCACCTGCGGCTCTATCTGCTGAGCCTGCTCGACGAGTCGCCCAAGCACGGCTACGAGCTCATCCAGGCGCTCAGCGACCGCTTCGGGGGCACCTACAGCCCGAGCGCGGGCACCATCTACCCGCGCCTGGCGAAGCTCGAGGAGGAGGGTCTCGTCACCAAGACCGCCGACGGGCGCAAGACCGTCTACGCCATCACCGACGCGGGCCGTGCCGAGCTCGCCGCGCGCCGAGGGGAGCTCGACGACATCGAGGCGGAGCTCTCCGACTCGGTGCGGCGTCTCGCCGACGAGGTGCGCTCGGGCGTCGACCAGGCCATGAAGAGCCTCAAGGCCGACCTGGCCTCCGCGGCCCGGGATGCGCGAGCCGGAGCGAAGGCCGCGGCCGCGGGATTCGCGGGCGCCGGCGCTTCGGCGGGCGCGGCGGCCGGGGGCCCGAACGGTGCGGGTACCTCCGGCGGCAGCCGTCCGGCGCCCACGCGGGCCGACTCGGCGCTCCTCGCGCGGGAGGCCGAGGCCGCGGTGAACGAGTTCCGGCAGCAGCTGCGACTCGACCTGCGCAAGGCCGCGACCGCGGAGGGGCTCGACGCGGATGCGGTGGCGCGGCTCAAACAGCGCCTCACCGAGGTGCGGCACGAATTCCGCGACGACCTGACCCGGGCGCGGGCCGCCCGCTGAGGGGTGCCGGCGGGTGCAGTGCGGTGCCGACCGATGCCGACCGGCTGCTGCGGGCTACGCCTCGACGAACTTGCCGTCGATGAGGTAACCGCGCACGGCCGTCACCGGCACCGCACCGGCCGGTACGGGGCTCGACTCGCGCCCATCCGGAGCCTGGGCGCCGTGACCGGCGAAGGCCGAGCCGCCGGCCGTCGGCGGGGTGAAGGTCGGCTCCGTCGGGTCGAGCTGAGGCCGCCCCTTGAGCTTGCGGGCGCCGCCCTTGTGCGACATCCGGTCGATGAGGGCGAGCGCGAGCGCCGACACCACGAACGACAGATGGATCATCACCTGCCAGAACACGCCGGCCTCGGTGTAGCGCACCTCCTCCTCGCCGTCGCCGGTGACGGACAGGGCACCGGGCGAACCCAGGTCGCCCACCTCGATGAAGGTGCGCAGCAGGTGGATCGACGAGATCGAGATGATCGAGACCGCCAGCTTGACCTTGAGCAGGTTGGTGTTGACGTGCGAGAGCCACTCCGGCTCGTCCGGATGCCCGTTGACGTGCAGCTTCGACACGAAGGTCTCGTAGCCGCCGATGATGACCATGATCAGCAGGTTCGCGATCATCACGACGTCGATCAGGCCGAGCACCGCGAGCATCACGACGGTCTCGTCGATGGTGGCCCAGTTGTGCAGCACCTGATCCTCGATGATGTGCCACAGGTCGACCATGAACACGATCACGTAGATGATCTGCGCGATGATGAGGCCGAGGTAGAGCGGCGCCTGCAGCCAGCGGCTGGCGAAGATGAAGTAGCTCAGCGTGCGGGCGGTGGGGGAGTACTTGTAGGGG
>SCNI01000072.1 GCA_005502775.1 Microbacteriaceae bacterium 3FA27C10 | reverse complement strand
GGGGTCAGTCGAGGGCTGCGCGGAGGGTGGTGGCGCCGGCGGCGAGGGCGGCGGTGTCGGTGGCGGCGGCCACGAAGGTGAAGCCGCGCGCCGCGAGGGCGCGGGCGGTCGCCGGGTCGCCGCCGAAGGCGCCGGCCGCGACACCGGTGGCGCGAGCAGCGGCGACCACGCGCGTGAGCGGTGAGGCCGCCGACTCGTCGGCGAGCAGCGCCGGCACGGTGGTGCCGAGCGAGAGCGCGAGGTCGAACGGTCCCACGAAGAGGCAGCTCACGCCGGGCGTCGAGGCGATCGCCTCGAGCTCCTCGAGGGCCTGCGGCGTCTCGATCATGATCGCCAGGCGAACGGATGCGTTCACCTCGCCGGGCGTGCGCGGCCCCGTGTACGCCGGGGCGGCTCGGTCGCCGTCCCGGGCTGCGGCTCCGTCGGGGGCGGCTGCGGCGCCCGCGCCAGGTGCGCCGACGCGCTCCGCCGGTGCGGCGGTCTGCGCCGGCGCGGCCACGGCGCGAGGCGCGCTCAGGGTCGGTCCCGTGCTGCGCGCCCCGAGCGGCGGGTAGTAGCTCGCGCGCACGGCGGCGGCCGCCTGCGCCGCCGAGTCGACGAGAGGAACGATCACGCCGTCGGCGCCCGCGTCGAGCGCCCGCCCGATGAGGCCGGGGTCGGCCGAGCGCACCCGCACCCACCGCTGCGTGGCGGGGGAGACCGCCGTGACCGCGTCCAGGCCGCTGCGCATCGCGGCATCGTCATAGTGGCCGTGCTGCGCATCCAGGCAGAGCCAGTCGAAGCCGCTGCCGGCGAGCGCCGCCACCGTGCGGGTCTCGCCGAGCATCGACCAGAGCCCGACCGAGAGGGCGGCAGGCGGTCCCGCATCCGGCCTGGCGGGGGAGCCCGCAGCCGGCCGCGCCGTCCCTTCGGCGCCGACCCCGGCGGGCGCCCCTTCGGCGGCGGTCTCAGCAGGCATCCCGTTCTCCTTCGGCGCTCGCGAAATTCTCACACATATGACAGAACACTTCAGCCTAGAGTTGGCAATTGCAAAGTAAATGCGTCAGATCACATGTTGTTACACGGCATTTACCTGAATTTACTTTCCGGAATTGAAGCACAGCGATCATGGCAGAACGGGCCGACGCGCGCCCGTGAAGAAGGGGAAGTCCGCATGAAGACCGAACGCGAGGTGCTCGCGACCCCCCGGTGGACGGGCACGCACACCCCGTCGGGCATCCGCGAGATCCTCGACGTGGCCTTCGCGCAGGGCGGCGACATCGTGCGCCTCGAGCTCGGCGAGCCCGGCCAGCCGACGCCCGCCCACATCGCGGCCGCCGGAGCGCAGGCGGCGACCGGGGAGGTGCGGTACACCCAGAGCGCCGGTCTGCTCGAGCTGCGCGCCGAGGCATCCGCCGCTCTCGAACGGCGCTACGGCGAGCACATCGACCCCGCGCGCATCATCGTCAGCCAGGGCGGGGCACAGGGCATCGCCGCGGTGTTCGACGCGCTCGTGCGGCCGGGCGACGAGGTGATCCTCCCCGACCCCGCCTGGCCCAACTATCTCGCCCTGACCCGGATGCACGGGGCCACCCCGGTCGCCTACGGACTGCCCCGAGAGCGCGGCTACCTCCCCGACCCGGCGGAGATCGAGCGGCTCCTCACGCCGGCCACCAAGATCCTGGTCATCAACTCGCCCGGAAACCCCACGGGCGCCGTGATGCCCCGCGCGCTCGTGCAGCAGATCGTCGACCTCGCCGCCCGCCACGACGTGGTCGTCATCTCCGACGAGGTCTACGACGAGCTCATCTTCGACGGCGAGCCCACCTTCGCCGCCGGGCTCGCCCCCGAGCACGTCGTGTCGGTGTTCAGCTTCTCGAAGACCTACGCGATGACCGGCTGGCGGGTGGGTTACCTCGTGCTCCCGGCGGGTCTCGCCGAGATCGTGGGGCACGTGCAGGAGAGCCTCATCTCCTGCGTCTCGACGGTGTCGCAGCGTGCGGCACTCGCGGCCCTCCGCGGCCCGCAGGACGACGTCGACCGGATGCGCGAGGAATACCGCGCGGCCCGCGACTACGTGGTGGGCCGGCTCCGCGCCGCCGGCATCGAGCTCGACACGCCGGCCGGCGCCTTCTACGTGATGGTGCCGCTCGCCCCCGGAGTCGACGCCCGGGCCGCGGCCCTCGACCTCGTGACCTCGGCCGGTCTCGCCGTGGCGCCGGGCACGGCGTTCGGCGTGGTGGCCGCCGATCAGATCCGGCTCTCGCTCGCCGCGAGCCCCGCCGAGCTCGAGCGAGGAATCGACCGCCTGCTCGACTGGTACGCCCGCACCGACGGCGGCCGCACGCTGACCGAAGGAGTTGGAGCATGACCGACAGCGCGCCCGCCCGCATCGACGGCGCGGCCCGCCGGGCCCGCCAGGAGCGCCTCTGGCAGGCCCTCGACGCCGCCGGCCTCGACGCCCTCTTCCTCCCGCCGCAGGCCGACCTCGAGTACTTCACCGGCCTCGAACGCCGCCTGCCCTCCTTCGGCGAGATCGGCTACGCGCACCACTGGGTGGCCGGCGCCGTCATCGTTCCGGGCAACGCCCCGGTGTTCGTGCTGCCGCGCATGATCCGCGAGTTCGACCTGCCCGCCGGCGTCGACGGAGAGGTGGTGGAGGTCTCCGAGCTCGACGACGGTGCCGCGCTGTTCCGCCGGGCCCTCGACGAGGCGGCTCCGAAGGCCTCGCGCATCGGCATCGGCCCGCGCGCCTGGGCCCGCACCGCCCTGCACATCCTCGAGGCGCGGCCCGGCGTGCAGCTGGCCGACGCCGGTGCCGTCACCAACGGCATCCGGCGCATCAAGGACGACAGCGAGCTCGCCCTCATGCGCCGCGCCGCGCATCTCGTCGACGGCGTCCTCGCCGGCATCGAGCCGCTCGTGGTGGCGGGCGTCGCCGAACTCGACCTGGCCTCCGAGATCGACCTGCGGATGCGCCGCCTCGGCTCGCGCGGGGCCTCGTTCGACACCGGGGTCTGGTCGATGGGCACCGGCACGCAGCGGGATGCCTCGGTGCGGCTCTCGAACGAGGTGCTCGGCCCGGGCGTCGGCGTGAGCTTCGACTTCGGCTCGATCGTCGAGGGCTACTGCTCCGACTTCGGCCGCACGGTGCACATCGGCGAGCCGAGCGAGGAGTACGTGACCGTGCACGGCCTCGTGATGGCGGCGCAGGAGGCGGGGCGGCAGGCCGCGCGCCCCGGTGCGACCGCCGGCGACGTGCACCGCGCCACCCGTGCCGTGATCGTGGAGGGCGGCTACGGCGAATGGTTCCGCCACCGCACCGGGCACTGCATCGGCATGGACGTGCACGAGCTGCCCTACATCTCCGAGGAGGACGAGACCGTGCTCGAGCCCGGCATGACCTTCACGATCGAGCCCTCGGTGTTCTGGCCGGGCCGCGTGGGCGTGCGGGTGGAGGACGTGTTCGTCGTGACCGAGAGCGAGACGGTGAGCCTGAACGAGCATCCGACGACGCTGGTCGCAAACGACTGAGGCCCTGCCACTACTCTCTTAGCAACGATCCCATCCGTTCCCCGAACGCGAGCCGGAGGTTCCCATGGCCAAGAAGAGCCACACCGCCATCCTCGCCGGCGCGATCGAGCGCCCGCAGGAGCACGTGCAGCTCGACGACGTCGATCTCGCCCTGCTGCGCGAGCTCAGCCGCGACTCGCGGCAGTCGCAGCGCGCCCTGGGCCGGCAGATCAACATGTCGGCTCCGGCCGTGGCCGAGCGCATCGCGCGCTTCGAGCGCAACGGGGTGCTCCGCAAGTACTCCATCGACATCGACTGGGACAGGCTCGGCTACGACGTGGTGGTGTTCATGCCCATCACGCTCGAGTCCGGCGGTGACATCGAGCCCACGCTCTCGGCGTTCCGCGAGATCCCCGAGCTCGAGGAGCTCACGGTGGTCGCCGGGCGGTACGATCTTCTGGCGCGCTTCCGGCTGAGCGATCAGCGGCACCTGCGCGAGCTGCTGCTCGACCGGGTGTGGCAGATCCCCAACGTGGCGCGTATCGAGACGATGCTCGGTCTCGGCAACCTCATCACCGACGACTACAGCGAGCGGATGCTCCGCAGCGCCGTCGACAGCGCCGCCGACGACGAGTAATCGACACTCGGCTTTCAAATGATGCCAAATTGTCACAAATTTCTGGTCAGTTACATTGTCGTAACACAAATTGACCTTTCATGTGACACGGATGCTGTTACATGGTGTCATGGAGAAACCCGCCACCAGCGCTGCAGACCTCACCGGAGACGCAGCTGACATCTGGGCCGTGCAGCTCGACCTCTACCAGGGGTTCCTCACGGGCGACCGGGCCCGCACGGACAGCCACATCCACCCCGACGGCACCATGTGGGACTCGGAGTACGAACCGCTCATCCGCGGCCTCGACGGACTCCAGGTGGTGCGCGACCTGCGCCCCACCGGCCCGGATGCGGTGAAGGTCGCCGATCTCGACGCCCACGACCCCGTCATCACCGTGTGGGGCGACACCGCCGTGAGCCGGCATCTGCTCACCGTGCTGTTCGAGGGCGGCGTGCAGGCGCCCGAGCGCATCCGCAACACCGGGGTCTGGCGCCGCATCGACGGAGCCTGGCTCAACGTGCACAACCACGAAGACGTCCTGCCCGGCTGAGCCGGCAGGCTGCAGCACGACCCGACAGAACCACACCGCACAGCATCACCACGCAAGACGAACACACCGCAATCCCTCCTCGCATTCCGAACACCACACGAAAGGACCCACCAGTGAAACGATTCTCACGTGGCTCCGCGCTCCTCGGCGGACTCCTCGGAGCCGCGCTGCTGCTCAGCGCGTGCAGCAGCGCCGGCACGCCGGCGAGCACGTCATCGGCCGGCGGAACCCTGGTCATCGACAAGTCGTTCGACCTGAAGACCGCCGACCCGGCTCGCAACTTCGAGACCACCGGCAACATCCTGGGCCGCGCGCTCTACGACACCCTGGTGACCTTCGCCAACGGCGACAGCTCGACCCCCATCCCGATGGTGGCCACCAAGTGGGCGGGCAACTCGGATGCGACGGAGTACACCTTCACGCTCCGCGACGACATCACCTTCCCGAGCGGCAACAAGCTCACCGCCGACGACGTCGTGTTCTCGCTCGAGCGCGTGGCGAACATCAAGGGCAACGGCTCGTTCCTGATGGCCGGCCTCACGGCCTCCGCGATCGACCCGACCACCGTGCTCATCAAGTCGGAGGCGCCGAACACGGCCATCCCGGCCATCATGACGAGCCCGACCCTCGGCATCCTCGACTCCAAGACGGTCATCGCGAACGGCGGCTCGGATGCGGTGGGCGCCGACACGGCCGACACCGCCGAGACCTACCTGAACAAGACCTCGGCGGGCTCCGGTCCTTACGAGCTGAGCACCTTCGACACCACCACCGAGACCGTCATCACGGCGAACCCCGACTACTGGGGCAACAAGCCCAAGTACGACAAGGTCGTGCTGCGCAACTCGACGGCGGAGACGCAGAACTCCGACATCACCTCGGGAACCGCTCAGGTGGCGCTCGACCTCGGCAGCGACCAGATCGCCTCGCTCTCGGGCAACTCCAGCGTGATCGTCAGCACCACCTCCTCGCCCACGCTGTTCTTCCTGTTCTCGAACGCGAACCCGGCGGTCTCGGCCACCACCTCGAACCCGAAGTTCCGTGAAGCGGTCACCTACGGTCTCGACTACTCCGGTCTGCTCGAGCTCGCCGGAAACGGCGCCGTGCGCGCCGCCGGCGTGGTGCCCGACTCGTTCCTCGGAGCGCTCAAGGCCGACCAGGCGATCGCCCGCGACGTGACCCGCGCGAAGGCCGCGGTCGCGACCCTCGGCGGCACCCCCACGGTGAGCCTGGAGTACCCGAGCGACATCTCGAGCAACGGTCTGGACTTCGGCCCGATCGCCGAGCGCATCCAGGCGAACCTCGCCGAGGTGGGCATCACGGTCAACCTGACGCCCTCTCCCGTTGCCACGGCGCTCGCGAACTACCGCGCGGGGACCGAGCAGATGGGCCTCTGGCTCTGGAACCCGGACTTCCCGGACCCGTCGGACTACCTGGTGTTCGGCCCGGGCGCGACCGTCGGCCTCCGTGCCGGCTGGGCCGCCGGCTCCGCTCCCGACATCGAGAGCATCGCCTCCAAGGCCGCGGTGACGGTGGATGACGCCACCCGTGCCACGCTGTACCAGGAGTTCCAGACGAAGCTGAACGAGGCGGGCGTGTTCAACCCGCTGTTCCAGCCGGCCGCCTCCGTGGTCTCGTCGTCGAGCGTCGGTAAGGTGCTGTTCAGCCCCGCCTTCGGCCTCGACATCGCGGCCATCGGTCAGTAGTACCCCCGGCGGGCCGGTACCCGAAGCCGGCCCGCCCGCACCACCCGAAGTCCCCACCATCGGGGCGCTCCTCCCTCCGAGGGGCGCCCCGGTCATCCCCCCAGTCCTGACGAGGAGCACCGTGTTCGCCCGATTCGTGCTGAAGAGAGTCGGCGCCGCCGTGCTGCTCGTCTTCGGCATCGTGGTGGTGACGTTCGCACTCACCGCCCTGCTGCCCGGAGACCCGGCAGCCGCCCAGCTCGGAGACCGCGCATCCGGAGACCCGGCGATCGTCGAGGCCTACCGCAAGGCGCACGGTCTCGACCAGCCGCTCTGGACCCAGTTCGTGCTCTACCTCGTGCACCTCGTGCAGGGCGACCTCGGCACCTCGCTGCAGAGCCGCAACCCGGTGCTGAGCGACCTCGCGCAGTTCGGCCCCGCCTCGTTCGAGCTCGCCGTCACGGCCACCGCGATCGCGGTGATCGTGGGCGTGGGCCTCGGCATCCTCGCCGCGCTGCGCGCCAACGGACCGCTCGACCACACGCTGCGCGTGGTGAGCCTGGGCGGCGTCTCCATCCCGATCTTCTGGCTCTCGCTCATCGCGGTGTTCCTGTTCTCGACGCAGCTGCGCCTGTTCCCCTCCTCGGGGCGGTTGAACCCCGGCGAGACTCCGCCGAACCACATCACGGGGCTCTACGTGCTCGACTCGGTCATCACGGCGAACTGGGCCACGCTCGGCTCCTCGGTCGCGCACCTCATCCTGCCCGCGCTCGTGCTCGCGGCGCCGATGGTCGGACTGCTGCTGCGCTTCACCCGCTCGTCGATGCTCGAGGTGATCGGCAACGACTACGTGCGCTCGGCCAACGCGAAGGGCCTGCCCGCCGGGCTGGTGGTGCGCCGGCACATCCTGCGCGGCGCGCTCGTGCCCGTGATCACGGTGCTCGGCTCGGCCTTCGCCTCGCTGCTGGCCGGAACCGTGCTCGTGGAGCAGATCTTCGCCTGGCCGGGCATCGGCTCCTACGCCTACCGCAGCGCCTCGAACCTCGACCTGCCGGCCATCGTGGGAGTCACGCTCTTCGTGGCCATCGTGTTCATCCTGGTGAACTTCCTCGTCGACATTCTGTACGGCCTCATCGACCCGAGGATCAGGACCTCATGACCAGTGCCCCGATCATCGACCCCAAGATCGAGCCCGACGGCCTGCCGACGGCGCCGAACCGCTGGAGCATCCGCGTGCGGGTGCCCCGCGCCTGGCGACGGCCGCTCGGCATCGCGGGCGTGTCCATCATCGCGTTCTGGGTGCTCATCGCCCTGCTCGCGCCGCTCATCGCCCCCTACGGCCCGCTCGCGCAGGACTCGCCGCGCTTCCTCCCGCCCTCGCCCGAGCACTGGATGGGCACCGACGGCGTGGGCCGCGACGTGCTGTCGCGCGTGATGTACGGCGCGCAGATCAGCCTGCCGATCGCCGTGGTGCTCGTGGTGCTCTCGGTGATCGTCGGCGGCGTGATCGGCGCGATCGCGGGTTATGCCGGTGGCGTGGTCGACAGCATCCTGATGCGCGTGGTCGACCTGTTCTTCGCCTTCCCGAGCATCATCCTCGCGATGGCGATCGCCGCCGCCCTCGGCCCCTCGCTCACCAACGCGGTGGTCGCGATCGTGGTGGTCTCCTGGCCCTCGTACGCCCGCGTCACGCGCTCGCTCGTGCTGAGCCTGCGCTCGAGCAACTACATCGCCGCCTCGCGTCTGCTCGGCACCTCCTCGGCGCGTGCCCTCGTGCGCGAGGTGGTGCCGAACATCGCCGGCCCCGTGCTGGTGCTCGCCACCCTCGAGCTCGGCGCCGCCGTGCTGCTGCTCTCGGGCCTGTCGTACCTCGGCCTCGGAGCCGTGCCGCCGACGCCCGAGTGGGGCGCCATGGTCTCCGACGGCGCCCGCACCTTCTCCAACTGGTGGGTGGCCGTGTTCCCGGGCCTCGCGATCTTCTCGATCGTGCTGGCCTTCAACTTCCTCGGCGACGCCCTGCGCGACGGTCTCGACCCACGCTCGTCGAAGTCGCTGTCGGATGCCGAGATCTAGGAGCACCATGAGCCTTCTCGAAATCGACGACCTCACCATCAGCCTCGCCACGACGGGCGCCCCCCGCGTTCTCGTCGACGGCGTCTCGCTCACGGTCGACAGCGGCCAGATGGTCGGCCTCGCGGGTGAGAGCGGCAGCGGCAAGACCGTCACCGCCCTCACCGCCCTCGGCTTCGTGCCCGACGGCGCGACCGCCACCGGCGCCGTGCGGCTCGACGGCGAAGACGTGCTCACGATGAGCAAGAAGCGCCTGCGCGAGGTGCGCGGCACGACGGTGGCGATGGTCTTCCAAGACCCGATGACCTCGTTGCACCCCATGCTCTCGGTCGAGACGCAGCTCACCGAGCAGCTGCGGGTGCACCGCTCGCTGTCGAGGCGGGCCGCCAAGGCCCGGGCGATCGAGATGCTCGAGCTCGTGCGCATCCCGAATCCGTCGAAGGCGCTCTCGGCCTACCCGCACCACTTCTCCGGCGGCATGCGGCAGCGCATCGCCATCGCCGGGGCGCTGGCCTGCGAGCCGAAGCTCCTCATCGCCGACGAGGTCACCACCGCGCTCGACGTGACCGTGCAGGCCGGCATCCTGGGCCTGCTCGAGCAGTTGCGCCGGGAGCTCGGCATGGCCGTGGTGTTCATCACCCACGACCTCGGCGTGATGAACGTCACCACCGACGAGCTCTATGTGATGTACTCGGGCCGGGTCGCCGAACGCGGCGGAACGCGACAGGTGCTCGCCGCGCCGCGGCACCCCTACACGCGGGCGCTCGTCGACGCGCTGCCGGATGCGCAGAACCTCGGGCATCCGCTCGTCGCCATCCCGGGCGAGGCCGCCACTCCCGAGCGGAGGCCGGCCGGATGCGCGTTCCACCCGCGCTGCGCCTTCGCCGAAGACCGCTGCCGCACCGAGGTGCCGGAGCTGCTGCCGATCGGTGCGGGGCGGGTGCTGGCGTGCCATGTCGACCCGTTCGCCCCGGCCGACGGCTCGGCGACCGGTGTGCTGCTCGACGGAAGGATCGGATCGTGACCGTGCTCGACGTGAAGGACGTGGTCGTCGACTACAAGGTCAGCGGGCGGCCCACGGTGCACGCCGTCGCCGGCGTGAGCCTGCAGGTGGGCGCCGGCGAGATCGTGGGCCTCGTGGGGGAGTCGGGCTGCGGCAAGTCGTCGCTCGGCAAGGCGATCGTGGGCCTGGAGAAGCTCGCGAGCGGCAGTGTGACGCTCGACGGGCATCCGGTGGCCTCGCTCGGCCGCGGAGCCCGGCCGGTGCGCGACCGCGGGCTGCAGATGATCTTCCAGGACCCGTACTCCTCGCTCAACCCGCGGCGGCGGATCTGGCGGCAGATCGCCGACGGGCTGCCGTCGGAGGGCGACGGGTCGCCGGTGGCCACGGCCGGGCGCAGTGCGCGGCGTGCCGCCGTGAACGAGCTGCTCGACGCCGTCGGCCTTCCCGCGGCGGCCGGCGACCGCTACCCGCACGAGTTCTCGGGCGGCCAGCGGCAGCGCATCGCGATCGCCCGGGCGCTCGCCGCGCGGCCCTCGGTGATCGTGGCCGACGAGCCGGTGTCGGCCCTCGACGCGTCGACCCGCGCGCAGGTGTCGAACCTCATCGTGCAGATCGCGCGCGAACGCGGCATGGGCGTGCTGTTCATCTCGCACGACCTCTCGGGCGTCCGGCACATGGCCGACCGCGTGGCCGTGATGTACCTCGGCCGCATCGTGGAGACCTCGCCGACCGAACCGCTCTGGTCGGAGCCGCTGCACCCCTACTCGGATGCGCTGGTCAAGGCCATCCCGAAGCTCGGCCTCGACGCCGCGGCCCCTGTCGCCCCGAGAGGCGAGGTGCCCGACCCGGCGTCGCCCCCGGCCGGCTGCCGGTTCCACCCGCGCTGCCCGCTCGCCTTCGACCGCTGCCGCACCGACGACCCAGCGCTCGTGGCCGTGGAGGGTGCGCGCTCGGCGGCCTGCTGGCTGCAGCCCGCCGGCGGACCGGCTCGCGAGCTGGCCCTGCTGGAGGCCTGATCGTGGCGGTCGACGGCGCCGGTGCGGCCCTGCGCTTCAGCCTGCGGCTCAACAACGATCTCGAGCCCGGTCAGCTGATCGAGCTGGCCCAGGCGGCCGAGCGCGCCGGCTTCGACCAGCTCTGGGTGTCGCACGACCTCATGCTGCGCTCGGCGCCCGTGCTGCTCGGCGCGCTCGCCGCCTCGACGAGCCGGATCGGGCTCGGCGTCGGCATCGTGAACCCGTACACGATGCATCCGGCCGAGATCGCGATGTTCGCGTCGACCATGCAGGAGCTCTCGGGCGGGCGCTTCCACCTCGGTCTCGCGGCGGGCGCGGCCGACTTCCTCGGCTGGGTCGGCATCGAGCAGCCGAAGCCCCTCACGGCCACGCGGGAAGCGCTGAGGGCCCTGCGCTCGCTGCTCGAAGGGGGCAGGCCCGTCTCGGTTCCGGGCTCGGGCAGCGGATGGACGGAGCAGGCCTACCTGCGTGTCCCGCCCCAGCCGACCCCGATCTACGTGGGGGCGATGAGCCCGCGCATGATCGAGTTCGCGGGCGCCGAGGCCGATGGCATCCTGGCGCTGCTGTTTCCGCCCGAGCACTTCACGACCGTCGCGGAGCACGCCGCCGCCGGCGCGCTCGCGGCCGGCCGCCTCGGCACGGGCGGGAGCGCGGGACTCGACGCGTTGCTCGCATCCGGGTTCGATCTGCCGGCCTGCGTGTGGCTCTCGGTCGATCACGACCAGGAGCGCGCCGAGCGCGCGCTCGCCCACAAACTCGCCTACTACGGCTCGGCCTTCTCGCCCTATCTGCTCGAGCGCGCGGGCCTCTCCCGCGCGGACTTCGCCGAGGTCGACGCCGCCCTGCGCCGAGGCGACCCCGAGGCGGCGGCGGATGCGGTGACCCGCCCCATGCTCGCCCTCGGCATCGCGGGAGACCCGGCCGCGGTCGTCGCCCGCTGTGAGGGCCTGCTCGCGCTCGGCGCCCGCCACCTCTCCTTCGGTCCGCCCCTCGGCGACGACCCCGTGGCCGCCGCGATCGCGGGGCAGGCGCTCGCCGCGTTCCGCGACTGGCTGCAGGATGCGCTCCCCGGCTTCGGCCCCTCCGTCGCCATCGGCCGCGACGCCTTCGTGCACTA
>SCNI01000071.1 GCA_005502775.1 Microbacteriaceae bacterium 3FA27C10 | reverse complement strand
AGTCGGGGGCGGGGATGCCCGGCACGCTAGCAGACGCGCCCGGGGTGGTGCCGGGTGACGCCGAGGCCGAGGCGGCGGTCATGGACGGCGCTCCTGCGGGAAGGCTCCACACTCCGGTGGCGAAGAGGGTTCCGGTGGCGACGAGACCCGCCACCACGACTGTGGCGACGGCGAGCAGGATGGCCCGCGTGCGCCGGGCCCGCCGGCGCCGGAGCCGCTCATGCGAACGGGCAGGGGTTGTCGACACCGCCTCAGCTTAACGGCGGCTGCCGGGAATGCCCTGCGCGGTCAATGGGGAGTTCTCCCCCAGCTGTGGAATTGGTGCGTGTCGGCAATCGTGCTTGAATTGCCCCCAGTGCGGGGCACATCCACCCGAATGATGCGCCTGCGGCCGACGGACACGACCATCCGCCGACCCCGCACAGCCTTACCCGGACCCGATGCTCCCTGCGACGATCTGGAGACCCTGTGCGGCTGTTCGAGGCGATGCGACGACGCAAGGCCACCGTGGCCTCCGTCGCCGGGATCTCCGCGCTCGCCGTGGCGATCACCACCATGGCCTTCGTCTACGAGGGCGTCACCACCGCCGACGTGCAGCTGAACGACGGCGGCGTCTGGGTGACGAAGCCCTCGGGCCTGCTCGTGGGTCACCTCAACTACCCCGCGCAGGTTCTCGACGGCGGCCTCACCACCTCGTCGAGCGACTTCGACATCCTGCAGAACGGCGAGACGGTGCTCACGGTCGACACCGCCACCTCGACGCTCACCACCATCGACCCCGTCACGGTGACCCTCGGCAACCCGGTGACGCTGCCGGCGCAGTCGTCGGTGGCGCTCGGCGGCGGCACCGTCTCGATCCTCGACCGGGAGACCGGCGCGCTGTGGAGCTCACCGGCCGCCACGGTGGCGAACTTCCAGCCCGACCCCGAGAGCCCGCTCTACGAGCTCGGCGCCGGAGCCGCCGCGACCGTCGACGTCGACGGTACGGTGCACGCCCTCTCGCTCAGCAAGTCGGAGCTCGTCACCATCCCGGCCGGGGCCACCGCCGAGGAGGGCATCAGCACGACCGGCCTGCCCGAGCTCGAGGCGAACGCCCAACTGAACCTCACCACCGTGGGCGACGAGGCCGTGCTGTTCGACGCCACCGACGGTTCCGTGGTGCTGCCGGGCGGCAAGAAGGTCACCGTCGAGGGGGCAGCCGGCGGCGTCGTGCAGACTCCCGGTCCCGCCGCGTCGAGCGTGCTCATCGCCACCGGCACCGAGCTCATCGCGCAGCCGCTGGACGGCGGCGGGGCCACCCGCACGCCGGCGGGCAAGCCCGGCACCCCGGCCGCTCCGGTGTACCTGAACGGATGCGCCTACGCAGCCTGGTCGGGATCGAGCACCTACCTGCGCGACTGCGCCGGCACCGCCGACGACGTGTCGACCACCATCGACGGCCTCGCGGAGTCGGCGAAGCTCGTGTTCCGGGTGAACCGCGACGTCGTGGTGCTCAACGACCTCACCACGGGCGCCGTCTGGCTCGTGAACCAGGACATGAAGAAGGTCGACAACTGGGACGACGTGGTGCCGCCGCCCGACGAGACGCAGACCGAGAACGAGGACGACACCACCGAGCAGCAGCTCGAGGTGACCTTGCCCGACCGTTCGGAGCAGAACACCCCGCCCACCGCGGTGGACGACCAGTTCGGCGTGCGCGCCGGCCGAACCGTGATCCTGCCCGTGCTCGACAACGACACCGACCCCGACGGCGACCTGCTCACCGCCACCCCCGATGACCCGGCGACCTCCATCGGAGCCGTGCAGCGCATCCTGAACGGGGCGGCGCTGCAGATCGTGGTGGATGCGGATGCCAGCGGCACCTCGACCTTCAGCTACACGGTCGACGACGGCCGCGGCGGCACCGACCAGGCCACCGTCACCCTCACCGTGAAGGCTCCCGGCACCGACGAGGCGCCGAAACAGCGCACGGTGCCGACGATCCAGGTCGAGCTCGGCGCCACCGTGAGCTACAACCTGCTTCCCGACTGGAGCGACCCCGACGGCGACGACCTCTTCGTGCGCTCGGCGACGGCTTCCGGAGCCAACCAGGTGCAGTTCACCGCCGACGGCAAGCTCACCTTCACCGCGCTCGACCCCGACACGGGCCGCAAGGACGTGACGGTGGTGGTCTCCGACGGCACCGCCGACACCGAGGGCACCGTGCACTTCGAGGTGCGCGACGTGGGCAGCACCGCCCCGGTCACCAACGGCGACCTCGTGGTGACGCGCGCCGGCAAGCAGGTGACGGTGTCGCCGCTGCTCAACGACTACGCGCCGAGCGGCGCCCCGCTGCGCCTGGCGAAGGTCAACGAGATCACGGGCGCCACCGTCACCCCCGACTACACCACGGGCACCTTCACCTTCAGCGCGGCGGCGCCCGGCGACTACCAGGCCGAGTACCTGGTCACCGACGGGCCCAAGTCGGCGGCCGGCATCGTGCGCATCATCGTCTACCCCGACACGCAGACCGACGTGGCGCCGGTGGCCGTGCGCGACGTCGCCCTGCTGCCGAAGGGCCGGGACACCCTCGTGAACGTGCTCGCCAACGACTCCGACGTGAACGGCGACATCCTCGCCGTGCAGTCGGTGAGCGTTCCCGACGGGCTCGGCGTCTCGGTGGAGGTGCTCGAGCACGAGACCCTGCGCGTGAGCGACCGGCCCGGCATCACCGCACCCGTGACCGTCACCTACACGGTCACGAACGGAGCGCGCACGGCGGTCGGCGAGGTGTTCGTCATCCCGATCCCGGCGCCCGACCGGCTGCGGCCGCCGGTGGCGGTCGACGACTCCGTCACCGTGCGGGCGGGCGACGTGGCCACGATCGACGTGCTCGCCAACGACTACCACCCCGACGGCGACACCATCACGCTCTCGCCCACTCTCGTCGACCCGCTGATCGACCCGGCCGACGGCGACGTCTTCGTGGCGCAGGACAAGCTCCGCTTCAAGGCCGCCCCCATCGCCGACGGCGTCGCCAAGACCGTCTACGCGACCTACGAGGTCGTCGACAGCCAGGGGCAGAAGGACGCCGGCTACGTCACCATCCGCATCCAGCCCGCCACCCAGACGAACTCGCCGCCCCGGCCGAAGGACGTCACGATCCGGGCGCTGCAGGGCACCACCGTGCGCATCCCGATCCCGCTGGACGGCATCGACCCCGACGGCGACTCCGTGCAGCTCGTCGGCCAGGCGAAGGCGCCCTCGAAGGGCCGCATCACCGAGGTCGGCGAGAGCTGGCTGGTCTACGAGGCCTACCCGGATGCCACGGGCACCGACACCTTCACCTACACGGTGCGCGACCGGCTGGGCGCCGAGGCGAGCGCCACCGTACTGGTCGGCATCGTGCCCTCGGGCAGCGCGAACCAGCGCCCCTACGCCGTGAAGGACACCGTGAGCGTGCGGCCCGGGCGCACCGTGGCCGTCGACGTCCTGGCGAACGACTCCGACCCCGACGGCGACCCGATCGCCATCCGCGAGAACGGCCTCGAGCTGCCCTCCGGCCTCGACGCGACCGTGGCCGGGGGCCGCGTCGTGGTGAAGGCGCCCGCCGAGGCCGGCGAGTACACGATCCAGTACACGATCGTCGACCAGTACGGCGCCACCAGCGTGGGCGCCCTGCTCGTGACGGTGAGCCCGACGGCGCCGCTGATGGCGCCGATCGCCCGCGACGACATCGTGCCCACCGCCGACGTGGTCGACCGCACCTTCACCGACGTCGACGTTCGGGCGAACGACGACGACCCCGACGGCACCATCGACGAGCTGAAGGTCTCGTCGGCCGACACCACGGCCAGCGTGCTGGGCAGCCAGCTGCTGCGGGTGGGGCTGCTGCCCGAGTCGCAGATCGTGACGTACACGGTGACAGATCAGGACGGCCAGAAGGCCTCGGCCTTCGTGTTCGTGCCCGGGCTCGACTCGCTGCACCCGACGCTCAAGCCGGGAGTGCAGCCCATCCGGGTGAACAGCGGCGAGACCATCGCGGTGCCGCTCAGCGACTACGTGCTGGTGGCCGAGGGCAAGACCCCGCGCATCACCGAGGCCGGCAAGGTGAGCGCCGCGCACTCCAACGGCGCCTCGCTCGTCGCCGACGCGTCGACCATGAGCTACACCTCGGCCGACGGCTACTACGGCCCGGATGCGCTGAGCTTCGAGGTCACCGACGGCACCGGCCCCGACGACCCACTGGGCGAGAAGGCGACCCTCGTCATCCCGATCACGGTGGTGTCGACCACCAACATCTCGCCCACCTTCCTCGGCGCCAGTGTCGATGTGGCGCCCGGGGACGGCTCGAAGCAGCTCAACCTGCGCACGGTGTCGCGCGACCCCGACGAGGGCGACCTCGAGAAGCTGCAGTACTCGGTGAAGGGCTCGCTGCCGCAGGGCATCTCGGCCGACATCGACGGCCAGAACATCACGATCTCGGCGGCCGGCAACGCCCAGAAGGGCGCCAACCTGGTGCAGATCGAGGTGACCGACGGCCAGAGCGAGCCCGGTTCGGGCACCATCACCGTGAACGTGCTCGACTCCACGCGCCCGTTGCCCTCCGCCACCGACGACACGGTCGGCCAGGCGAACCAGGGCGCCACCGTGGACGTCAGCGTGCTCGCTAACGACTACAACCCCTACCCTGAGACGCCGCTCACCATCCTGAGCGCCGACGTGGAGACCGGCACCGGCTCGGCCGAGGTGCGCGGCGACCAGGTGGCCGTCACCCCCGCGGCCGACTTCGTGGGAACGATGGTGGTGCGCTACCGCATCGCCGACGCCACCGGCGATCCGGCCCGCCAGGCCGACGGGCGCATCCGCCTCACCGTGCAGGGACGCCCCGACACGGTGGGCACGCCCTACGTCACGAGCATCCAGGACCAGACCGTGGTGCTGTCGTGGTCGCCGCCCATCAACAACGGCGCCGAGATCACCTCCTACACCGTGTCGAGCCCGCAGGGCTTCTCGCAGCAGTGCCAGTCGACCACCTGCACGCTCTCAGGGCTCACGAACAACGTGGAGTACACCTTCACCGTGACGGCGACGAACTCGGTCGGCACCTCCGACCCCTCGCCGGCCTCGGGCCCCGCCCGCCCGGATGCGCGGCCCGACCAGCCGCAGCCGCCGACCCTCGTGTTCGGCGACAAGAGCCTCACCGTGAACTGGGTGACCCCGCCCACGCACGGCTCCCCGGTCGAGAGCTACAACCTCGAGATCTCGCCCGCGCCCGACCGCGGCGCGGCGCAGCGCTACAACGTCACGGGCAACAGCCTCGTCTGGGAGGGCCTCGCCAACGGCACCGCCTACCAGGTGCGGGTGCAGGCCGTGAACCGGGCCCCCGACCCCTCCGACTTCAGCGGCTGGTCGGCCACCATGATCCCGGCGGGCAAACCGGATGCGCCGGCCGCGCCCACCACGACGCCGTCGCAGCCGGTGGGGTCGCAGGCGCAGATCACGGTCTCGTGGACCGCTCCCGCCGCCAACGGAGACGCGATCTCGTCGTACACGCTCCAGACCTTGCAGAACGGCCGGGTCGTGAACTCGATCGGGAACATCACCGGAACCTCCGCGAACGCGGTCGTGACGGTGTCGCAGGACGACTACACCTTCCAGGTGTCCGCCCACAACAAGGCGGGCGACTCGGAGTTCAGCGCTGCGTCGAGCCCACGACGCGGCGCGACGCCGCCGGCGGCTCCCACGAACGTGTCGGCCTCGCCCGGCGATCGTTCGGCGGCGGTGACCTTCACTCCGGGAGCGACCAACGGAAGCCGCGAGAGCGAGATCAGCTACCAGTACCGGGTCAACCAGACCGGGGCGACGGGAACCCTGCCCTCCGGCGGCGGAACCATCGGCGGGCTGACCAACGGAACCCAGTACACCTTCGACGTGTGGGCCGTCTCGACGGTCGAGGGCGTCAGCCCGGGTGCCGCCACGACCTCCAGTCCTCCGGTGACACCGTTCGGCAAGCCGAACCAGCCCGGCGCCTCGGCCAGCGGCAACGCCAAGAGCGTCACCGTGAGCTGGTCGGCGCCGGCCGAGAACGGCCGCCCGTACACGATGTGGATCTCGATCGACGGCGGCGGCGAGCAGGTGGTCACGGGATCGGGTTCGCAGGAGGTCGGCAACGGCTACTCGCAGACGCACTCGATCAGCGTGCGCGTGCAGGACTCCGAGGGTCAGCAGTCCTCGAACTCCGCGTCGGCGAGTTCCGGCGCGGAGCCCCCGAGCGTCTCGGCCTCGGCCTCGAAGGGCGCGTCGGTCTACAAGCCGCCTCAGTGCATTTCCTCAGGCTGCGCCTATGTGAACGGAACCTTCAGCGGGCTGACCCCCGGTGCGGGCTACACCCTGCACTACATGTCCGCGCGCGACGGCGAATGGAACACCGTCACCTTCACGGCGAGCGGAACGACGCACACCCGCGACAACGAGTCGTTCTACGGCTACAACGGCACCCAGGTGTGGATCACCATCACCGGCCCGGGCGCCGGCAACGGCATCGAGTCGAACCACATCAACTGGTAGCGAGAGGCAGAACACATGAGAGGCACACACCGATGACGATGACCCCCGAGCAGGCGACCTGGTTCGCCGGCACCTTCGACCGCCTCGTGCAGAACGTGGGCATCGCGGTGCTCGGCAAGACCGAGGTGATCAGGCTCACGTTGATGGCGCTCATCGCCGAGGGGCACATCCTGCTCGAGGATGCCCCGGGCACCGGCAAGACCAGCCTCGCGAAGGCCATCGCCGCCACGGTGCAGGGCACGCACCAGCGCATCCAGTTCACGCCCGACCTGCTGCCCTCGGATGTCACGGGCGTCACGATCTACGACCAGAACACGCACAAATTCGACTTCCACCGCGGGCCGATCTTCGCGTCGATCGTGCTGGCCGACGAGATCAACCGTGCCTCGCCGAAGACGCAGTCGGCACTGCTCGAGGTGATGGAGGAGTCGCGGGTGACCGTCGACGGCGTGGTGCACGAGGTGGGCCGGCCGTTCCTCGTGATCGCCACCCAGAACCCGATCGAGCAGGCCGGAACCTACCGCCTGCCCGAGGCACAGCTCGACCGTTTCCTGATCAAGACCTCGATCGGCTACCCCGACCTGGCCTCGGTGGAGCAGATCCTGGCCGGCTCGGCCAACCGCAACCCCTCGGCCTCGCTCAGCCCCGTCATCACCACGGCGGCGGTGGCCGACATGGCCGACCTCGCCTCCACGGTGCACATCGACGGCGCCGTGCTGTGCTACACCGCCCAGCTCGCCGAGGAGACCCGGCTCGCACCGGAGACCCGCGTGGGCGTCTCGGTGCGCGGCACGATGGCGCTCGTGCGGGCCGCGAAGGTGTGGGCCGCCGCCCAGGGCCGCCACTTCGTGCTGCCCGACGACATCAAGGACCTCGTGGCCCCGGTCTGGACCCACCGCTTCGTGATGGACCCCGAGGCCGAGTTCTCGGGCATCACCGCCTCGACCGTGCTCGCCAGGGTCGTGGCCGACGTGGCCGCGCCGCAATCGAGGCAGCCCGCCGCATGAGCGCCGTCGCGAGCGGAGTCACCGACGCGCTGACCCGGATGCGGCGGAGCCGGGCCTCGGCCTGGTGGACCGGCACCGGGCGGCCGTGGGTCTCCGCGCGCGCGAAGACGGCGCACGGCGCAGCGGCGCCCGTGCTCGGCACGGTCTCGGGCTTCGGCTGGGGCGTGCTGCTCGCGGGCGTGGCCGCCGGCATCTCGGGCCTCGCCTTCGGCTGGCTCGAGCTCGTGGTCGTGGCGGCCGTGTGCCTCGCCGCCCTGCTCGTGGCCGTGGGTTTCGCGCTCGGCCGCTCCTCCTTCCGCATCGGCCTCGACCTCGCGGCCAACCGCGTGGTGGTGGGCGAGCAGGCCGTGGGCCGCATCACGGTCGGCAACGCCGGCACGCGATCGACGCTGCCGGCCCGCATCGAGCTTCCGGTGGGCAACTCCTTCGCCTCGTTCCACCTGCCCCGGCTCGCCCCCGGCGCCGAGCACGACGACCTCTTCGGCGTGCCCACGAGCCGCCGCTCGGTGATCGTCGTGGGCCCGGTGCGCTCGGTGCGCGGCGACCCGCTGGGCCTGTTGCGCCGCGAGGTGCGGTGGACCGACCCCGTCGAGCTCTACGTGCATCCGCGAACCGTCTCGCTCGAGGGCTCGTCGTCGGGCTTCCTCAAAGACCTCGAGGGACTGCCGAGCACCGACCTCTCGAACAACGACGTGTCGTTCCACGCCCTGCGCGAGTACGTGCCCGGTGACGACCGCCGCTACATCCACTGGAAGACCTCGGCCCGCACCGGCACCCTCATGGTGCGCCAGTTCGAGGAGACCCGGCGCTCCCACCTCGCCATCGCACTCTCCACGAGCCTCAGCGACTACCTCGACGAGGAGGAGTTCGAACTCGCCGTCTCCTCCTGCGGCTCGCTCGGGCTGCAGGCCCTGCGCGAGGAGCGCGACGTGACCGTGCTCGTGCAGGGCGCCACCCTGCACTCCGAGACGGGGCGCCGGCTGCTCGACGACCTCTCGGGCGTCGAGGCCGACGCGAAGCGCGACACCATCGTGCAGCTGGCGAAGGCCACCGGGCAGGCCGTGCCGGGAGCATCCGTCGCCGTGCTCGTGTTCGGCGGCCACGTGTCGCCCGCCGAGCTGCAGGCCGCGTCGGTGCAGCTGCCTCTCGGGGTGCGCGTGATCGCGGTGAGCTGCGTTCCGGGCGCCGAGGTGCGACGGCGACAGATCGGCGACCTCGCCGTGCTCACCATCGGCCAGCTGGCCGAGCTGCCGGCGGCGCTGCGGCGGGTGAGCCGGGCGTGAGCAGGGAGAACGGGATGAGCGAGCCGGATCGCGCGGGGCGCACCGGGAATGCCCGCCGCGTCGACGGCGGGGCCGCAACGCGCGGTGCAGGCGCCGCCGGACGCCCGGCCGGCACGGACCGCGACAGCGCCCGTCGCGAGCGGATGCGCGGGGCGGGCCGCGCGGCAGACCGCGGCCCGGCGCCCGCCCGGCCGGTCTGGGCCGTGGCGCTCGACAGTGCCGCCGTCGCACTGCTGCTCGTCGTGGCGGCCCTCGGCTTCGGGCCCGCGTTCGGCGGCAGCGGCTACCTCGTGGCCGCGGGCGGGGCCATCGTGCTCGCGCTCGCCATCACCCTGCTCGCGGTGCGCTTCTCGTGGAACATCCTGATCGTCACGGCCGCGACGATGCTGGCCTACCTCCTCTTCGGCGGAGCGCTCGCGGCGCCGTCGACCACCCTGTTCGGCGTGCTTCCCACGCTCGAGACGGTGCGCACACTCGTTCTCGGCATCGTGTTCTCGTGGAAGGACGTGCTCACGCTCGAGACGCCGCTGGGCGGCTTCCCCTCGACCCTCGTCGTGCCTTTCCTCTCCACGCTCGTGGCGGGCGTGCTCGCCTTCGGCTTCGCCCTGCGGCTGCGCCGCGCCGCCGCCTGGGCGCTGCTGCCCGCCGCCGCCCTGCTGGTGACGGGCATCGTGTTCGGCACCCGCGAGGCCGCGGCTCCCGTGCTGCAGGGCCTCGTGTTCTCGGCCGTCGCGCTCGGCTGGTGGGCCTGGCGGCGGCAGGAGAACCGGGCCGAGTCCGCGCGCGCGACCGCGGTGGGCGCGTCCGGACCCGACCCCGCATCCGCCCGGCGCCTGCGCACCACCCGGCTCGCCACCGGTGCGGGCCTCGTGGTGGTGGCGATGGCCGTCGGCCTCGGCGCGGCCGCCGCCGCTCCCGCCGCCTCGCGCGACGTTCTGCGCGACCAGATCGAGCCGCCGCTCGACCTGCACGACTACGCGAGCCCGCTCGTGGGCTTCCGCTCCTTCGTGCGCGACGAGAAGGACCAGACGCTCTTCACCGTGCACGGCCTGCCGACCGGGGCGCGCATCCGGCTGGCCACCCTCGACAGCTACGACGGGCTCGTCTACAACGTCGCCGGCGACGGCTCGAGCGGCTCGGGCACCTTCACGCGCGTGAGCGCCGACATCCCCTCCGACACCGCGGGCGACAAGGCCACGCTCGACGTGACGATCGATCAGCTCACCGGGGTGTGGATCCCGGATGCCGGCTACCTCGACACCTTCCGCTTCACCGGCGGCCGCGCTTCGGAGCTCGCGGGCTCGCTGCACTACAACAGCGTCACCGGAGTCGCGCTCACCACCGACGGGCTCACCGCCGGCGACAGCTACACGATGGACGTGACCATCCCGCCGAGCTACAACGACGAGCAGCTCTCGACCCGCGGCATCGAGAACCTGTCGATGCCGCGCTCGACCGGGGTTCCGGATGCGCTGACCAGCCTCGCCACCACGTACGCGGGCGACACCAGTGTGCCGCTCGATCAGGTGCGCAACATCGCCTCCTCGCTCAGCCAGGGCGGCTTCTTCAGCCACGGGCTCGAGGGCGAGGCCACCTCACGGGCGGGGCACGGCGCCGAGCGGATCGCCTCGCTCGTGTCGGCCGACCAGATGGTGGGCGACGACGAGCAGTACTCGGTGGCGATGGCGCTCATGGTGCGCTCGCTCGGCATCCCGGCCCGTGTCGTGATGGGCTTCTACCCCGCCGAGAGCGCGGGGCCGGATGCGACGCAGCAGATCACGGGCGACGACGTGCACGCCTGGGTGGAGGTGCCCTTCGACGGCGTGGGCTGGATGCCGTTCGACCCGACGCCCCCGAAGGACCAGGTTCCCGAGGAGCAGGCGCCGAAGCCGAAGGCCGACCCCAAGGCGCAGGTGCTGCAGCCACCGCCCCCGCCGCAGGAGCCCGCGGAACTGCCCCCGGACATCCGCACCGACGACACCGACCAGCAGGCCGTGGTCGACGACAACTCGATGCTCGGACTGATTCTGCTGGTGGGCGGGGGCATCCTGACGCTGCTCGTGGTGCTGCTCGTACCCGTGCTCGTGATCTCGCTGCTGAAGGCCCGGCGCCGGCGGCGGCGACGCTCGGCGCCTGTGCCGGCCGACCGCTTGAGCGGGGGCTGGGACGAGATCGTCGACCGTGCTCGCGACCTCGGCACCCCCACGACACCGGGCGTCACGCGGCGGGAGACGGCCGTGGTGCTCGCGACCGCATTTCCGCAGACGCCCGTGATCGCTGCGGCGAGCGCCGCCGACACGGGCGTGTTCGGGCCCGGCGAGCCGAGCCCGGCCGAAGTGGAGGCCTTCTGGACCGAGGTCGACGGCATCGTCGCGGGCATGGGCGAGGCCCGCACCCCCTGGCAGCGCCTGCGGGCGCGGCTGTCATTGCGGTCGCTGCTGCGGCGGGGCCGGGGGCCGGGGCGATCGCACGATCACGGCACTGCGCGACCGGATGCCGCCGGTGTCCCGGGCTCCAGCCGGCCGGGCTCCGGCGCGCCGACACCGAGCGGCTCGACGCCGCCGGCCGCCGACCCCCGTCCGGCCGGTTCTGAGCCGCCGCGCGCGATGGAGCCGCCCCGTTCCGATTCTGCTGGGAGCGCATCCGATGACTGATTCCGCCACGATCCCCTGCGTGCGCTGCGGCTCCGCCGTGCCGCGCTCGGCGCAGTTCTGCCTGGCCTGCGGCACCCCGGTGTCGTCGCGCACGCAGGCGGCGGCGTTCGGCGTGGGTGCGAGCGGTGCGGATGCGGGGGGCGGCTCCGGCGCAGCCTCCGGCTTCATCGGCGCATCGTCCCCTGGCGGCCCGACGGGCGACCTGGGGGGAGCGGGAAGCGCGTGGCGGCCGACGCCCGTCGTGGAGCCCTTGCTCGCGTCGGCGGTGCGGCCCGCGTACTACGGGTGGAGGGTCGTGGCCTTCCTGATCGATGGCATCCTGTCGACGCTGGTGACGCTCGTCGTGGTGCTCGCGCTCATGGCGGCGGGGGCCGTC
>SCNI01000070.1 GCA_005502775.1 Microbacteriaceae bacterium 3FA27C10 | reverse complement strand
GCGTTCATGGGCACCGCCCCCGCCGCATCCCCCACCGAGGCGGCCGGGGCGGTGCCCATGAACGCGGCGGCCACGCCGTAGACCACGAGCAGCACGACGAGCAGCCAGAACTCGGTGACGAACGGGATGGCGAGCATGATGACCGCGCCCACCGCGAAGGAGGCGATGATGGCCGGCCGGCGCCCCACGGTGTCGACGAAGCGGCCGGCGGGAAGGAGCGCGATCGTCTGGGCGACGGCGGCGATCGCGAAGGCGATGCCGGTCCACGCGGGTTCGCCGTGCAGCGACTCCACCACGAGCACCGGGATGAGAGCGCTCCGCACCCCCATCGCCGACCAGCCCTGCGCGAGGTTCGCGAGCAGCGCGGCCTGGTATCGGGTGTCGCGCAGCACCTCGCGGAACGGGCGCGCGGGCTCGGGCACCGCCGCCGGATCGCGGTGGTGCTTGCCGAGCAGCAGCAGGCCGACGGTGCCGGCCACCACGAGGGTGCCGGCGTAGAAGAAGAAGGGGGCGTGCAGCGAGATGCCGGCGAGCAGCCCGCCCACCGCGGGACCCGCCATGCCGCCGATGAGGAATCCGCCCTGGTAGAAGCCCACCGATCGCCCGCGCACGGCCGGGTCGGCGGAGGCGAGCAGCAGCGTCATCGCCGCCACCGAGAACATGGCCGAGCCGATGCCGCCGGCTCCGCGCAGCAGCAGCACCTGCAGGTAGCTGTCGGCGAAACCGACGAGGGCGCTCGACAGTGCGACGATGCCGATGCCCACGGCCAGGATGACGCGCTCGCCACCGAGGTCGATCAGCTTGCCCACGAAGGGGTTCGCCACGAGCCGCATCACGGCGAACGCCGAGACCACCGCGCCCACCTCGAAGTATCCGACGCCGAAGCTCCGCACGTAGACCGGGAGCACCGGGATGACCACCCCGAAGCCGAGCATCACGAAGAACGCCACGACGCCGAGCACGACCACGTCGCGCGGCAGCCCCGCCCCCTGCCCCCAGGCCAGCCGGCGGAGACGATCGGATGCGCGGGTCACCGCCTCAGCGTAGTTCGCGTTCGCCCGGCCCGCGTTCCCCACTCGTGCCTTCGGGTCGGGGGCGCGTGTCACAACGGAAGAGAAAAGGCAGGTACGAGTGCACTACGTCGACGAGCCCCCCGATTCTCCTCCGCTCTGTCGAGCACGGAGCCACGGGGGCGGCCGTGGCACCTTGAGGTGGGCGGGGCGAGCGGCTTGGATGGGCCGATGAGCATCCCCCAGTCCCCACTTCCCGCGCTGCCCACCGCCACCGTCGCCGACGCCTCGCTGCGGGTGGGGGTGCCCGTGCGGACGGGCCCCGCGAGCCTGCGGCCGCTCGCACCGGGCGCCCGCTTCGCCGGCCGTGCGGTGCCCGTGACCCACCTCGGGAGCGTCGACGTCATCCTGCAGGCCATCGACGACGCGGAACCCGGAAGCGTGCTCGTGGTCGACAACGCCGGGCGCCACGACGAGGCCTGCGTGGGCGATCTCATGGTGCTCGAGGCGCAGAGCGCGGGCCTCTCCGGCATGATCGTGTGGGGCCGCCACCGCGACACCGCGCAGTTGCACGAGATCGGGCTGCCGCTGCACAGCCTCGGCGCCTTCCCGTTCGGCCCGCGCCGGGTGCCGCCGGCGGGCACCCCCATGTCCAGCGCCTACCTCGAGGGCGCCTCCGTGGTTCCGGGCGACCTGGTGTTCGCCGACGACGACGGCATCCTGTTCCTCGGCCCCGAGCGCATCGAGGAGGTGCTCGACGCGGCGCGCGCCATCCAGGCTACCGAGTCGGCCCAGGCCGAGCGGATGCGCGCCGGACGCTCCCTGCGCAGCCAGCTCGACTTCGCGGGCTACCGGGCACGCCAGGCCGTCGACCCGAGCATCACGCTCCGGCAGCACCTCGCCGAGACCGGCGGCGCGATCGAGGTCTGAGCACCCGCCCGCCGGGCGCGGGCCGGCGGCACCTTGGGAGACCGGCGGCGCGATCGAAGTCAAGCACCCGCAGGCCCGGGCGCACTCCGGCGGGCCGCAACCGGGCAGGGGCGCGAGCCGGCGGGGGCGCGAGCCGGCGGGCGACCAGGCGAGGGGCTGCATCGGCGCACGCGGCGCCTGTCAAGCCCCTGTGCGGACGGCCGGCCCGGAGTAGGCAGGAGGCATGTCCCTCTCCTCCGTAGCCGGTCCGCGCGCGCACGACATCGAAGCCCTCCGGGCTGAGGCCGAGGCCGTCGCGGACGATGTGGGCGCCGCCCTGCGCCTCGCCGGGCGGCTGTCGGCCGGCGAGGGATTCCCGCACGCGTCGCAGTCCACGCTCCACAGCATCCTGGCGGCCGTCGCCGAGGGCAGCACGATGGCGGCGCGGGTGGTGGAGCCGCAGGTCGACGCCCTCATGATCCTGGCCGAGTGTCCCGAGCCGGTCGATCTCGACGCGGTGGGCGCGGATGCGCACAGCACGTGGGGCGTGTTCGCCGCGGAGAGCGGTGACATGCGCCTCGACGCGCGCGAGCAGAACGGGCGCTGGACGCTCGACGGCCGCAAGCCCTGGTGCTCCCTCGCCGACCGCCTGAGCCACGCGCTCGTCACCGCGCACACCCCCGAGGGCCGGCGCTTGTTCGCCGTCGATCTGAGCGCGGGCGTGACCGCGCATCCGGAGGCCTGGGCGGCGCGGGGGCTGCCGGGCGTCACGAGCGGGCCAGCCGACTTCGCGCGGGTTCCGGCGCTGCCGGTCGGCGAGGCGGGGTGGTATCTCGAGCGCGCCGGGTTCGAGTGGGGCGGCATCCGGGTGGCCGCGTGCTGGACGGGGGCGGCGCGGGGCATCGCTCGACGGGTTCAGGATGCCGCGGCACACCGCGACGCGGATCTCCTGTGGCTGCACGCGGGCCGCGCGGAGGCGGCGCTCTACACCGCGGAGCTCGCCCTCGACGCCGCGGCGGCGACGATCGACGCGCCCCGTCGGGAGAACGGCGCGGATGCCGGACGGCGGGGCGGCGTTGCATCTCAGGTGGAGCCGGGTGGACCGTTTGCGCCGCGGCGCACGCCGGCGCAGCTCGCCCAGCTGACCCGGAGCGTGGTGCGTGAGGCGTGCGAGAGCGTTCTGCGTGAGGCCGCGCACGCGCTGGGCCCGGCACCCGCGGCCCTCGACCCGTGGTTCGCGGCGCAGACGAGCGACCTCGCGCTCTACCTGCTGCAGGACCACGGCGACCGCGACCTCGCCCGGCTCGGGCGGTTGAGCGACTCGAGCACGCCAAGCGCCCCGAGCACCTCGAGCACCTCGAGCACCTCGAGCACATCGAACCGCGCCACCGGGGCCCGCGCATGAGCTTCGCGCATTCGGACACTGGAACGCCCGAGGCCGAATGGCGCGGGATGCTCGCCGCGCGCGATCTGCCGGCCCTCGACCTCGAGGGCGTGACGCGCCTGGTGCTCGTGGCCGCGCATCCGGACGACGAGACCCTCGGCGCCGGTGGACTGCTGCACCGGGCCGCGCAGCTCGGACTCCCGGCGACGATCGTGGTGGCGAGCCTGGGCGAGGCGTCGCACCCCGACTCGCTGACGCACTCGCGAGCGACGCTCGCGCAGCTGCGGCGGCGCGAGTCCGCCGAGGCTGCCGCCCTCCTCCATCCGGGCGCGCGGCTCGACTTCCTCGGCCTGCCCGACGGCGGCCTCGACCAGCGCCGGATCGAGCTCGCCGACCACCTCGCCGGGACGCTCGACGCCGACACGCTCGTGGTCGCGCCGTGGCGCGGCGACCGCCATCCCGATCACCAGGCGGCAGCATTCGCGGCCGAGACCGCAGCCTCGGCGACGGGCGCGCGGTTGCTGGAGTACCCGATCTGGCTCTGGCACTGGGGACAGGCCGACGATGTGCCCTGGTCGCTCATCGCCGCTTCGCCCGTCGGCCCGGCCGGCGCCGCCGCCAAGCGCGAGGCGCTCGCCCGGCATCGCAGCCAGGTGCAGCCCTTGAGCGACCGCCCGGGCGACGAGGTGCTGCTGCACGCCGGATTCCTCGAGCACTTCGACCGTCCGCTGGAGCTCTTCGTGCAAGCGGTGTCATCACCAGGGGCCGAACGGGCAGGCGGAGCAGAGGCCGAGCAGCCGGACCCTGCCGGGGGTGCTCGGTCCGATCAGGCCGACGGCGCCCGGGCCGGCAGTGCGCTGGCCGACCCCACCGACAGGGCTCATGCCGAGCGTCCCGACGCCACCGGCCCCGCCCCCGCCCATTTCGATCGGATGCTCGAGCACGACCCCGACCCCTGGCGGGTCGAGTCGAGCTGGTACGAGCGACGCAAACGGGCGGTGCTGCTGGCGTCGCTCCCCGCCGAGCGCACCCGCTCCGCGCTCGAGCTCGGCTGCTCGACCGGGGTGCTCTCGCACGAGCTGGCGCTCCGCAGTGACCGGTTCCTCGGGCTCGACTTCTCGGCGCGTGCCGTCGATGCCGCCCGTCGTCGCTGCCGGGCGCTGGCGCACGCGCGGTTCGAGGTGGCCGAGCTCCCCGGGGCCTGGCCGACGGGCCGCTTCGACCTCATCGTGGTCTCCGAGCTCGCCTACTACCTGCACGGCAGCGAGCTCGACGAACTCGTCCGGCGATGCTCCGACGCCCTGGAGGAACACGGTGCGCTCGTCATATGCCACTGGAGGCATGCGCTCGACGGCGACGAGCATCCGGGAGACCGCGTGACGGCAGCCTTCGACGGGCACCCGGGTCTCGAAGCGCTCGCGCGCCACGAGGAGAAGAATTTCGTGCTCGTCGTACTCGGCCACCCGCCGGTCCCCTCGGTGGCGCAGACCGAGGGGATGCTGGGCTCATGACCGTGCACGAGCGCGCCTCCGTGCGCATCGATGTGCTCGACGTGGTGATCCCGGTGCGCGACGAGGAAGCGTGCCTCGGCGCCTGCATCGAGTCGGTGCTGCGGAGTGCCGCCCACCTCCGGCTGAGCTGCGCGCCGGCGACGCCGCTCCCCCTCGTGCGGCTGGTGGTCGTGCTCGACTCCTGCACGGACCGCTCGCCCGCCATCGCCCGGGGATTCGGCGCTCCCGTCGAGGTGATCACCGTGGCCGAGGCCTCTGTCGGTGGTGCGCGCCTGCGGGGAGTCGCCCATCTGCTGCAGGGCATCGGCACCGCCGCCGCACGGCACCACTGGGTCTGCAGCACCGACGCCGACTCCACCGTTCCCGAGTCGTGGCTCGGCTCCCACCTCACGGTCGCGAGCACCGGCGCCGTGCTCGCGCTCGGCCGGGTGCAGCCCGAGCAGAGCGACCTCCCCGAGCCCGAATTCCATGCCTGGCGCACCTCGTACCTCAGCGAGGAACGACCGGTGCACGGCGCCAACCTCGGCGTGCGCGCCGACGTGTACCGCGCCGCCGGCGGTTTCGCGCCGCTCGCCGAGCACGAGGATGTGGCGCTCGTGCGGGCGGTGCACGCCCTCGGCCGGCCCGTCGCCATCCTGCCCGACTCCGTGGTCACCACCTCGGGTCGGCTGCTCGGGCGTACGCCGGGCGGCTTCGCCGGCTATCTGCGCTCGCTGCGGCCCGAGGACGCCTGAGAGCACCCCCAGCCGCACGAGAGACCCGGGCGCAGGCGAGACACCCCCTAGCCTCGCGACGCCCGCCGGATGGCCGTGGCCGCGTTCACGAGGGCGAGGTGGCTGAGCGCCTGCGGCAGATTGCCCCGGAACTCACCGGTCTCGGGCGAGATCATCTCGGCGTAGAGCCCCACGTCGTTGGCGGCCGCGACGAGCGCGTCCATCCGCGACCGCGCCTCCTCGAGCGAGCCGAGCTCGGCGAGCGCCTGCGCGAGCCAGAACCCGCACGCCACGAACGCGGCCTCCTCCTCGGCGACTCCCGTGTAGCGGTACACGTGCGGGCCGTCGGCGAGCTCGGCGCGGATGCGGTCGACGGTGGCGCGCATCCGCTCCTTGGGCCCGAACCCGGCCGAGACGTGCAGCAGCACCGAGGCGTCGAGCGCGTCGGTGCCCGGGTAGGCCACATAGCTGTTCCGGGAAGCGGACCAGCCGTGCTCGGCGATCCAGTCGGACAGGAGCGCACGGTTCTTTTTCCACCGTTCGAGCGACTCCGGGCTCGGCAGGATCTCGCCGAGCTCCGCCAGACGCAGGGCGTCGTCGAGGGCGCGCCAGCAGCCGATCTTGCTCGTGGTGTAGTGCCGCTTCTTCGGCAGCTCCCACATGCCGGAGTCCTTCTTCGGCCACATCCGGCATGCCTTGTCGGCGAAGCGCACGAGCAGTCCGCCGGTGTTGCCGTCGAGGATGTTGCCCGCCTCCACGTACTGCCGCATGATGCCGAGCACGTCGGCGTAGACGCCGAGCTGCCGCTGGCCCGTAGCCTGGTTGCCCGTGTCGACCGGGCCGATGCCCCGCCAGCCCTCGGCATCCGTGCGCCGCATCCCACCGGGCGTGCCGCCGTCGAGGGCGAAGAGGATGGCGAGCTCCTCGTCGTTGGCCTTCAGGGAGTCGAGCACCCAGGACACCGCCGCGTGCGTCTCCTCACGCAGCCCGAAGTGCGTGAGCGCGCCGACCGTGTAGGCCAGGTCGCGCACCCAGGCGAAGCGGTAGTCGTAGTTCTTGCCGCCCTCGTCGCTCTCGGGCAGCCCGGTGGTGGCGGCCGCGGCGATCGCACCCGTGGGCGAGTAGATGAGCAGCTTCAGCGCGAGGGCGCTGCGCTGCACGGCCTCCGACCACGGCCCCTCGTCGTCGAACACGCGTGACCAGTGCGCCCAGTTGTCGATGGTGCGGTCGATGCCCTGGTCGACGACGTGCGGGTCGGGCAGGTGGATGGGCTCGTCGTCGGTGCCGCACAGCGCCACGAGGTGCCGCGACCCGGGTGCGGTCACGAAGGCGCCCTCGAAGCGGGGCGGCCCCGGGTTCGGAGCCGCGGGCGACCTGGCGATCGAGACGGATGCGCGGGCCGGCGACCCGGATGCGCCGACCCGGTTGCGCGCGTCCGCCTCGGGCGAGGCCTGCACCTCGGCGCCGTCCTCGCCCACCGCCTCGTGCGGGTCGCCGCGCCCGTGCTCGAAGCCCACCAGCACGAGGTCGACCGTGCCCACCTTGAGCACCGGCCCGTGCACGGTGTCGATGCGCCGCACGGTTTCGCCGGTGAAGACGCCGCCGGGCGCGACAGCCCACTCGAACGCCACCGAACCGCGCACGCCTTCGATGCGGCGCGCGAGCTCGGTCCAGGGCAGGCGGCCGGCGACCCCGGTGACCAGCGCATCCGTCACGGCCGCTTCGCCCGACTCGGTCACGAAGGTCGTGCGCAGCACGTTCGTGCCGGGGAGGTACTCGCGCGTGGCGGTGAAGTCGCCGACCGGGCGCAGCGCGAAGAAGCCGCCGCGTTCGGCGTCGACGAGTGCCGCGAACACCGGCGAGGTGTCGAGCGCCGGCACGGGGAACCAGTCGATGCGGCCGTCGCGGGCGATGGCCGCGACGGTGCGGCCGTCGCCGATGACCGCGTATCCGCGGAGCTCGGCATAGCCGCGGCTGCGCTCGAGCCGCCCCGCCGACGCAGCGCTGGCCGGCTCAGATCGTGGCAACGGAGCCCGAATCCACGCGGTAGTTCGACCCGTTCACGAAGGAGGCCGCCTCCGAGCAGAGGAACGCCACCACGTTCGCCACCTCGTCGGGCTCTCCCCGGCGCTTGAGCTCCATGTAGGGCCGCTCCTCGTCGAGGAACGACTCGATCGCCTCCTTCGTGGGCACGCCGAGCTCGGCGCCGCGCTTCTGCATCATCGCGTCGGTCATGGGCGTGTGGATGAAAGCCGGCGAGACCGCGTTCACGAGCAGCCCCTCGAGGGCGTACGAGCGCGAAAGGCCCTTGGCGAGCGCGAGGATGCCCGCCTTGGCCGCGCAGTAGGGCAGCTCGTCGTCGTAGGGCTGCACCGCATCCTCCGAGGCGAGGTACACCAGCCGGCCCCAGCCGCCCGTGCGGAGGTCGGGCAGGAACTCGCGGGTCAGGCGCACCGGGCCGATGAGGTCGGTCTCGATGGTCTTCGTCCAGCCCTCGTCGGTGACCTCGTGGAAGAGCCCTTGCGCGCCCGTGACTCCGGCGGCCTGCACGAGGATGTCGATCTCGCCCACCACCTCCGCCACGCTCGCGTGCAGAGCCGCGAGGGAGTCGACGCTCGTGATGTCGGCGGCGAAGGCGTGCAGGCGCTTCGCGGGCGCGTCGAGCTTCGCGGCGGCCTTGTCGAGCTCGCGCTGGTCCTGGTCGGAGATGACCACCGTCGCGCCCTCCGCGAGCAGGAGGCGGGCGGTGTGCCAGCCGATGCCGGAGTCGCCTCCGGTGATGAGGGCCTTCTTGCCGGTGATTCCGAGATCCATGGGTGTCGTTCCTTTCGAGGTTCTGCAGGGGTGGGCCGGGCCGGGAGCTCAGCCGAAGATGTTCACAGGGAAGCCCTGCCGGCCGACGTCGAGGGCGAAGATGCCGCCGCTGGCCGGATGCGCGGCCAGCTCCTGCTCGGTCAGCTGCTCGCGGGCCGATCCCACGAACAGGGTCGAGAGTTCCGGGCCGCCGAAGGCGACCGAGGTGATGTTCGGAGCCGGCAGCTCGATGCGGTCGGTGACGCGTCCGTCCTCCGTGCGCCGCACCACCGCCCCGGCACCGTAGAGCCCGCTCCAGAAGCCGCCGTCGCGATCGCGCGCGAGGCCGTCGGAGGGCAGCCCCGTGAGCACGGGCACCGGCTCGCCGAGCGGCCCTCCGGCCGAGTAGGGCGCCATGTACACCGTGTTCACGGGGGTGTCGGTGAAGAAGAAGGTGCGGCCGTCGTCGCTCCACTCGAAGCCGTTCGCCACCGAGAGGCCGCCGAGCAGCGTCTCGAGCCGGCCGTCGGGATGCCCGCGGCCGGGCGGCTGCACGCGGTAGAGCGCCCCGTCGGGCGACTCGTCACGCAGGTTCATCGACCCCACCACGAAGGCGCCGAAGGGGTCGCACTTGCCCTCGTTCAGCCGCAGCTCGGCGTGGCGGTGCGGCACGGTCGCGAGGGTGCTCCGGATGCGGCCGCCGGCATCCACGCGCACCACCCGGTCACCGAGAGCGGCCACGAATCCCCCGGCACGGGCAGGCTGGAACGAGGCGAGGGGCGGCGGGAGCCTCACCACCTCGTCGCCGGAGCCGTCAGCCGCGCCGTCGAGCGGGCTCGTGTGGAGGGCGCCGGCGCTGATGTCGGTCCAGCGCATCGCTCGCCGCTCCGCATCCCACCAGAGGCTCTCGACGAGGATCGCGCGGGTGTCGCGCCAGAGCCGAGGCACGACCGCACCCGGCACGGCGGGCTCCGTCGTGGTCGGCTCAGTCGTCGTCGGCTCCGCCGCCCGAGGCGGTGTCTTCGCCATCGCTCGAGGAGCTGCCGTCGGAGGAGGAGCCGTCCGGCAACTCGTCGGGGTCGGTGGCGGGCTTGCCGGACTCGGGGGTGGTCTTGTCGGTCATGATCGTTGGTTCCTTTCGGTTGTCGTTTCGTGAGTGGTTCGGCGGGGCCTGCGGCCGGCCGGGCCTGCCCCGGCGCCGGCGCCGAGCGACCGGGTCTCAGTGCACGGGCGTCCCGCCGGTCACCGCGATCGTCTCGCCGCTGATGTAGCTGGCCTCCTGCGAGGCGAGCAGCACGAACGGCGGCGCGAGCTCCGCGGGCTGGCCGGGGCGGCCGTAGGCGGCCTCGCTGCCGAACGACTCGATCTTCTCGTTCGGCACGAACGCCGGCTGCAGCGGGGTCCAGACGGGGCCGGGGGCCACCCCGTTCACCCGGATGCCGCGCTCGGCGAGCTGCTGCGCCATCGCCCGGGTCCAGTTCGCGATGCCCGCCTTCGACACCGCGTATTCCGCGAGCTGCGGCGAGGGCTGGAAGCCCTGGATGCTCGAGCAGGTCACGATCGATGCTCCCGGCTTCAGATGCGGCGAGGCCGCCTTGGTCAGCCAGAACAGCGGGTAGATGTTGGCCTTCAGAACGTGGTCGAGTGTCGTGGTCTCGAAGTCGTCGATGCTGTCGACCGTCGGCATCGTGCCCGCGATGATGGTGAGGATGTCGACACCCCCGAAGGCTGCGACGGCCGCGTCGACGAGGGCGCCGTTCGTGGCCTCGTCCTGCAGGTCGCCGGGGAAGAGCAGCGCGCTCTGCCCGGCCTTCTCGACGAGCTGGGCCACCTCCTCGGCCTGCCGCTGCTCCTCGGGGAGGTAGGAGAGCGCGACATCCGCTCCCTCCCGCGCGTAGGCGATGGCGACGGCCCGGCCGATGCCGGAGTCGGCGCCGGTCACGATGGCCTTGCGTCCGGCGAGGCGTCCGGAGCCGATGTAGCTGTGCTCGCCGTGGTCGGGCTCGGGCGTCATCTCATGGATGTCGCCCGGGCCGTCCTGCTGCTGCGGCGGGAACGGCGGGCGCGGATATTGGTCGAGGGGGTTCTGCGGGGTGTACATCGTGCGGGTGCTCATGGCCTCACCGTAGGACGGTCGCCCGCGCCCGGCCACACATTGGGCGGAAGCCTCCGAACCCCCTGTGATTAGGGCTGTCAAGCCCTCGGCAGTGCGGATCTGCGGGCGTAGCGTCGACGCCGACACGTGCGCCGGGCGGAGACCGCCGGGGCTGCACAGCGAAGGGAAGAATCATGACCACCACCGCCGAACGCACCACCCACGCTCCCGCCGACGCGGGCGCGAAGACCACCCGCCGGCAGAACGCCGAGCGCGGCTTCACGGCCTCCAAGCAGCTCACCGACGACCTGCAGAAGGTGCTCGTCGACCTGATCGAGCTGCACCTCCAGGGCAAGCAGGCGCACTGGAACGTCGTGGGCAAGAACTTCCGCGACCTGCACCTGCAGCTCGACGAGATCATCGACGCGGCCCGCGAGTTCAGCGACACCGTGGCCGAGCGCCTGCGTGCCCTGCACGCGACCGCCGACGGCCGCAGCGACACGGTCGCGGCCACCACCACGCTGCCCGAGTATCCGGCCGGGGAGGTCGACACCGCTCAGACCGTCGACCTGATCACCGCCCGGCTCGAAGCCACGGTGGGCACCATCCGCGAGGTGCACGACGAGGTCGACGACGCCGACCCGACGAGCGCCGACATCCTGCACGCCATCATCGAACGGCTCGAGCAGTTCGCCTGGATGGTGAGCGCCGAGAACCGCAAGCCCGCCGGCGGCAAGTGAGCCCGAGGGAATGACGCCTCGGTGACCCCTTAAAACGGAAAACCGTGGTGCGCTCAGCGAGTCGGGGGAAACTCAGGGTTGCTGTAGCGCACCACGGTGGCGGCGTCTCAGACGCCGTGGTCGGCCGCAGTGGGTGGCTGCGGCGTTCCTGGTTCGGGTTACCGATGGCGAGACTACTCCCGCGGGGCCACCGCACGCGAGGGGCGCGACACGCCTCCCAGGAGGCCCCTGCGGGCGGTCGATTCTCGACCCGAGAATCGGAAAACATAGTTTCGATCAGGCATTTCGCCGGCACTTGCCGAGCTCCGGCTGCCGGCATCCGCCGAGCTTCTAAAGCTGGTCTTGATCGAATCCTGAGGGAAAGCTTGCGCGGCTCGCAGCTACGAGAGCACGTCTTTCGAGGCGAACCGCCCGTAGGCGAGGGCGCCGAACACCACCACGTAGCCCAGCTGCAGCAGCGCGTTCGAACCGAACGACGACCAGTCGAGGGGCTGGCGCAGCAGATCGGCGAAGCCGAGCCAGTAGTGCGAGAAGAGCCACGGATGCAGCCACTCGGTCTGCGAGAGACTGTCGAGCACCTGGGACACGATCGAGATCACCACGGTGGCGGCCATGGCGCCCACCGGCGCATCGGTGAGCGTCGAGATGAAGAGGCCGATGGCACTGAGGCCGAGCAGTCCCACGGTCACGTAGAGGGCGATGAGCAGGGAGCGCAGCAGCGACTCCCCCACCCCGATGGTGTCTCCCGAGAGCAGGGTCACCGGACCGACCGGGAAGAGCGCGACCCCGATCAGGATGCCCGCGAGCGACACCGTCAGGGTCGCCGCTAGGCAGAACACCGCCGCGGCCGCGTACTTCACGACGAGCAGCCGGATGCGCCCCACCGGCGCCACGAGCAGGTAGCGCAGGGTTCCCGAGCTCGCCTCGCCGGCGATCGAGTCGCCCGCCACCACCCCCACCGTGAGCGGCAGGAAGAGCGGGATGGCCACCACCAGCGCCGTCATGGCCACGAACAGGCCGTTCTGCGTGATGCGGTCGAGGAAGGCCGGGCCGCGCCCGCTGCCGCCGTCGGTGAGACGGATGGCCACGGCGATGAGCACGGGAACGGCGGCGAGCGCCGCGAGCATCGCCCAGGTGCGGCGGCGGCGGAACAGCACCGAGAGCTCGGAGGCGAAGAAGCCCCAGCCGAGAGCCCGCCGCTCGCGCCGGGCGAGCAGGTCACTGGACAACGTCGAACCCCTCCCCCGTGAGCGCCACGAAGAGGTCTTCGAGCGAGGCCTGCTCCACACTGAAGCCGCGCACGCGCACGCCGCCGGCCACGAGTGCCGACACGACCGCCTCGGGGGCGAGGCCCTCCGGCAGCGGCGCCTCGAGCATCCGGTCACGCTCGCCTTCCGGCGCCTCCGCCGCGCGAGCTGATCGTGCTCGCGCGGGGCGAGCAGCGCGTTCGCGATGCCGAGCCGTTGCTTCATGCCGAGCGAGTACGCGCGCACCTTCTTGCCGGCCGCGTGCGTGAGCCCCACCCGCTCGAGCGCGTGCTGCACGCGGGCCGTGCGGGTGGCCGCGGGCGCGAAGCCGTCGGCGGCATCCAGTCGTCGCAGGTTCGCGGCGCCCGAGAGGAAGGGCGAGAAGCCCGGACCCTCGATGAGCGCGCCCACCTGCGGCAGCACGCGCGCGAGCCCCGCGGGCATCGCCTGGTCGAGCAGAGCGATCTCGCCGTCACTCGCCGAGGCGAGGCCCAGCAGCATGCGGATGGTGGTGGTCTTGCCCGATCCGTTCGGCCCGAGGAACCCGAACACCGAGCCGCGCGGAACCGCGAGGTCGATGCCGTTCACCACCGTCTGCTTGCCGAAGCGCTTGGTGAGCCCGGTGGTGCGGATGGCGAGCGCCGGCGAGCCGGACACCCGTCAGTCGCCCGGGG